>JAYFNV010000071.1:0-91616 GCA_034933225.1 Anaerolineaceae bacterium
GCTGTAATTCCCTGTAAAACTTTGCAAAGTTCATTTTCGCTCATGGATAGGTTCCTGGTCTGAGATTTGAATATTACTGTCCCACCACCATTAATGTATCACAATTCGCTTGACCCTGACCTCTTCTTCTGGCCAGTAAATATAAAGAGAGGCAACCGCGAGCACGCGATTGCCTCTCAAAATTACGAATCTGTGAAAACTAGGAACGAGCTTTGAGGGCAGCCCAGCCAGCGTATTGGGCAGCGTCGCCGAGTTCGGCTTCGATGCGCAGGAGCTGGTTGTACTTGGCCACACGGTCAGAGCGGGCGGGGGCACCGGTCTTGATCTGGCCGGTGTTGAAAGCCACGGCGATATCAGCGATGGTGGCATCTTCGGTCTCACCGGAGCGGTGAGAGGTGACGGCACGCCATCCGTTGCGCTGGCAGGTTTCAACAGCTTCAATGGTCTCAGTGAGGGAACCGATCTGGTTGACTTTGACGAGCAAAGCGTTGCAGGCGTTCTCTTTGATGGCGCGGCGTACACGTTCGGGGTTGGTGACCAGCAGGTCATCGCCAACGATCTGGATCTTGTCGCCAATTTCTTTGGTCAACAACTTCCAGGATTCCCAATCGTCCTGAGCCAAACCGTCTTCAATTGAGACGATGGGGTACTGGCGGACCCAGTTCTTCCAGAAATCTACCATCTGTTCGCCGGTGAGTTTCTTGCCTTCCTTGCGCAGATTGTAGAGTTTGGTGTCTTCTTCGTACAGTTCAGAGGCGGCCGGATCAAGAGCGATGGCAACCTGTTCGCCAGCTTTGTAACCGGCTTTTTCGATGGCTTCGAGAATGACCTCAACGGCCTCGTTATTGGCTTTCAGGGCAGGGGCATAGCCACCTTCATCACCCACAAGGGTGGTATAGCCGCGGGCTTTGAGGACGGTCTTGAGGGAGTGGTAGATCTCAGCACCCCAGCGCAGACCCTCAGCAAAGGAACTGGCGCCGAAGGGCATGACCATGAATTCCTGAGCGTCGGTAGACTGCCAGGAAGTGTGGGCGCCACCATTGAGGATGTTCATCATGGGGACGGGCAAAACATGGGCATAGACGCCGCCCAAATAGCGGTACAGGGGCAGGCCGATGGAGTTGGCGGCTGCTTTGGCAACGGCCAGGCTGACGCCCAAAATGGCATTGGCGCCCAAACGAGATTTGTTGGGGGTGCCATCCAGGTCGATAAGCATGGTATCGATGGCGCGTTGTTCAGTTGCATCCCAATCGAGGAGGTTCTCAGCGATCTCGGTGTTGACGTTTTCTACGGCCTTGAGAACACCCTTGCCATTGTAGCGGGCTTTATCGCCATCGCGCATTTCAAGGGCTTCATGGATGCCTGTAGAGGCGCCAGAGGGTACTGCAGCGCGGCCCCAGGAGCCATCACCTAAGACGACTTCCACTTCAACGGTCGGGTTGCCACGAGAGTCCAGAATTTCTTGCGCTGATACAGATTCAATAATTGTGTCCATTTTCACCTATCCTTAGGGTAGAGATACAGGCATGAACCGATCATGCCTTGTTTTCAGATCATTTCCTGCAAGTATAATACGAATTCCTTAAAACACTATTACGGTTCGAGGATTTCCGGCGGGTCTTTAAATGGGATGCCGGCTTTGACACAGGCTGCCCGCACAAAAGCAATGAACAAGGGGTGCGGACGAGTGGGGCGGGAGAGAAATTCAGGGTGGAATTGCGTTCCCAGCATGAATGGATGATCGGCAATTTCCACGATCTCCACCAACCGGCCATCAGGAGATAACCCTGAGAATCGCATGCCTTTATCAGTGAAGAGATCACGATAGTTGTTGTTGAATTCAAAGCGGTGGCGGTGACGCTCGTCCACCTGCTTTTTATTATAAGCTTTGCGGGCAATGGTGCCCGATTGTAACACACAGGGGTAGAGACCCAGGCGCATGGTGCCGCCTTTTTCGGTAATGCCCTGCTGGTCCGGCATCAGGTCAATGACGGGGTTGGCGGTGGCGCGGTCAAATTCTGATGAGTTGACATCATCAGTGCCCAGAATGTAGCGCCCGAATTCGATGACCATCATCTGCATGCCCAGGCACAGCCCAAAGTAGGGCACGTTGTGGCTGCGGGCATACCTGGCGGCCAGGATCTTGCCTTCAATACCGCGGCTGCCAAATCCGCCTGGCACAATAATGCCATCGGCACGCTCCAACACGTCCTGGCAGCGGCCTTTTTCCAGGTCGGCAGAGTGGACCCATTCCAGGTTCAGATCTACGCCCAGAGAGAGAGCGGCATGCTTCAGACTTTCGCGCACGCTGATATAGGCGTCGTGCAGCTCAACGTATTTGCCCACCAGGGCAATGGTCACTACTGGTTTTTCACGTTTGGTCTCAGAAACCAGGCGTTCCCAGCCGGTCCAGTTGGGCGTCTTGGATTGTTTGAGGTGCAATCGTTCCATCAGGAAATCGGCCACTCTGGCTTTTTCAAGCAAGAGCGGGATCTCGTAAAGGATGGGGGCGGTGACCATGGGAACCACGGCCCGTTTTTCCACATCGCAGAACTGGGCGATCTTTTCACAGATGCTGTCATCTACCGGGGTATCAGAGCGGGCCACGATGACATCTGGCGAGATACCGTAAGAGCGCAGTTCGCGCACGGAATGCTGGGTGGGTTTGGTTTTTAGTTCTTCAGTGGCGCCGATCATGGGCAGCCAGGTGACGTGCACAAAGACCGTATTATCACGGCCAAAATCGGAGCGCAATTGGCGCAGGGCTTCAATGAAGGGCAGGCTTTCGATATCGCCTACAGTACCACCCACTTCCACCAGCACGATCTCAGCGCCGGTGGTCTTGGCCACCAAGTTGATGCGGCGTTTGATCTCATTGGTGATGTGCGGGATTACTTGAATGGTGCCGCCCAAAAAGTCGCCGCGGCGTTCGGCCGAGATGACCTCAGCGTAAACCTGGCCTGTGGTGATGTTGCAGACGCGGTTGAGGCGGATATCAATAAAACGTTCGTAATGCCCCAGATCCAGGTCAGTCTCGGCGCCATCATCCAATACAAAAACTTCTCCGTGCTGGTAGGGGCTCATGGTGCCGGGATCCACATTAATATAAGGGTCCAGCTTCTGTACAGCCACTTTGAAGCCGCGTTCTTTTAACAAGCGTCCCACGGCAGCCGCAGTCACACCCTTGCCGACTGAACTGACCACACCACCGGTGAAAAAGATATATTTTGTTGCCATAGGAAGCTCCTGAACGATTTGGTTTAAAAGAAGTGAGGAGGGCCGTTTTATCGGCGCCTCCTCACTAGATGGCGAAATGATTAATAACTGGATAGGTCATGACTCGTAATAGATGTCGCATATTGGCTCACACATCTACCAAGTTTAGCATAAAAAAGCCGATGTGGCAAAGAAAAACCATCCCTTTTGAGGATGGTTTTTATCTTATTAGTTGATCTGAACTTTGTTTTCGAGCGTACGAGAGAGAAGGTCTTCCTGCTCTTTGGAAACTGCCTTTTTACCGTCTTGTTTCTTCTTGCGGTCCTTGGCTTTTTCCATGGCTTCGCGCATGGCTAATTCCATGACGGTCGGCTCATTTACATCGACGGATTCAGCGTTGAAAGAGTCAATGAGGGCGGTGTTGTCTTCATCACCGTTGCGACGCGGTTTGCGCGGGGCGGCGTTGGAGGGTTTCTTCTCGCGTTTGGGGCCAGATTCAGAGGAGCGGGGAGAAGAGGCAGAACGGGCCGGTTTTTCTTTTACTTCTTCTACCGGTTCGGGCTGCAAAGCCTTCATGCTCAACTTGATCTGTTTCTTGCGGCGGTTGACATCAATGATCTGCACATCCACTTCATCGCCTTCTTTGACGACATCGGACGGCTGTTTGACGTAACCGTGTGCCATTTCGCTGATATGGATCAAACCGGGGCGTTCTGCACCGATCTCAACAAAGGCACCAAATTTTTCGAGGCGAACAACTTTACCCTTGACCTGGTTGCCGACTTTAATGTCGCGCCATTCCATGTCGAGGGGTTTGATCATGGTCAATTCGATGCGTTCGTCATCGTCTTTGCGAACGACCTTCTTGATCCAAACTTCGATCTGTTGCCCTTCCTTCAGTACATCTTCAACCCTTTTGATCGGTTGGTTATCCGTTGTAACAATCTGCGAGATATGAAGGACGGCCGGTTTACCCGTGCCTAGATCGATCACAGCTCCCGCCAGACGAATTTTTGAAACCGTGCCAGTAAATTGCATTTTTGGTCGTAATTCCATTGCGCGGTCTGTATCCGCAACAATATTCGATTCCATAACGTGCCTCTCCCAGGTTCAAATATCAGCGAAGGTGGATTATACCCTTTGCCAGAAATACTGTCAATTAAAACTACTTAATAGAAATATCCGTGTCAATAATAACACAGGTTATTGATTATTCAAAAGAATCTCTATCGCTTTTTTTAATTGGGCATCATTCTTGTTGGTGATGTCCTCTTCTGTCAACTCAACCACGTAATCGGGGGTGAGCCCAACACCGTTGATCTGGCGTTGTTTGGGGGTCAGCCAGTGGGCAACGGTGATGCGAACGGCACCCTGATCATTATCCAGGGTGATCCAATTCTGCACGGATCCCTTGCCGTAAGTGGTGGTTCCCACCAATACGCCGCGGCCGTAGTCTTGAATGGCGCCGGCAGTGATCTCAGATGCTGAGGCGGTTCCGGCGTTCACCAACACCACCAGGGGAATCTTGGTGGCAAGACCGCCAGGAATGGCGTTGTATTCGTTCATGGTGCCGCTGGCTTCCTCTTCGTACATTACCACGCCGTCTCCGACAAATTGTGAGACTACTTCGATAGCCGTGTTCAGGTAACCACCGCCGTTATTGCGTAGGTCCAGAATAAGCCCCTTGGGGTTCTGAGCCATAAGTTCGGTGATGGCTTTCTTGAGGTCTTCAGTGGTGGTATCGCCAAAAGTGGCCAGGGCAATGTACCCGATCTGATTATCCAGCATTTTACTTTCAATGGTGGGCACAACGATTTTGGCGCGCTTGATGGTTACATCAAAGGTGGAATCCGGATCGGGGCGGTGAATGGTGAGGACTACCGAAGAGCCGGCAGGGCCGAGCACGGATTGAAGCACAATATTGGGGTCAATACCGCTCATATCATTGCCGTCGATAGCGGTAATCTCATCGCCAGATTTCAGACCTGCGGTTTCAGCGGGTGAGCCTGCCATGGGGGTGATAATGGTCAGATAATCGCCGGAAGCATCAACATAGGCGCCGATGCCTTCGTAACTGCCGTCAAGGGGCATGGTGGCCTGTTTGTATTCATCGGGGCTCATGTAAGAGGTGTGCTTGTCTCCGAGAGAATCCATCATCCCGCGGATGGCGCCTTCCATCAGCTTGGTGTCATCCACCGGCTGGTCTACGTATTCATCATGGACGAGCTGCCAGGCTTGCCAAAAAGGCTCAAAGAGAGCCGTGGTATCGGATGAAGCAGTTTCTGTGGGATCCGGGGTGGCCAGTACGTTGGTCTGTAAAGCTGCGTCTAGTGTTCCCTTTTGGGGGAGCAACCAACCCAGGATCAGGCCGCCAGAAAAGGTGCCTGCCAGAAGGAATAATGCCAAAAAGACAATAAGAATGTTACGACCGGTCTTGTTCATTTGATTTTTCTCCTGCGGTTGCGAGCGCCGCAAATATTGCCTAACAATACTACCCTTGGATTAAGCGATTATGAATTTTCTTTATCGCTGCTTTTTTGTCTTAACTGATTTACTTTTTCAGAGAGTTCTGAGATCTTGGCGTTTTCGTTCTTCCAGGGATCACGCAGCACCTCGCCTGCCCGGCGCATGCGGTCCGTCCAGTGATCGCTGCCAGATTTTTTGCGGAAGCTCAAGAACAGACTGACATTCACGCCAATGATAAAAAGGACAAACAAGCTGATGATGAGCCAGCCAATGGGGGTGATGGATTGGATCATTATGCCTCTTTACTCTGGGGTGGGGATCACGTCTGGCAAGTCGAGAACAGTCAATACAGCAGCATCAATGCCTTCAGGGCAAGACTCGACACCGGTTTGGATGGTGAACAAGCCTGCCTGGCGGGCAGCGCGCAGGTTATTGGCGGAATCATCGATCATGACACAATTTTGTGGGTCTTGAATGCCGGCCAACTGCATGGCAGCCGTAAACGCCTCTACCTGGGGTTTACAGAAGGGATGGATGGCGCGGATATCAATGATCTGTTCAAAGATGCCTTGCAAACCAATGGCGTTCAAAACTCTGTTGGCGTGGTTGGTGTCAGCATTGGTGAAGATCACTTTGCGCTGCGGATACTTCATCAGCGTTTGGCGCAGGTCGGGGTTGGGGAAGATGAACCGGGTCAGCGGTACATCATGCACATAATCCAAAAAGTCCTGCTCTTTGATACCGTACAGCTTGACCAGACCTTTCATGGTGGAGCCATATTGCAAAAAGAGCTCCGTGCGCAGATCGTGCACTTCTGCGGCAGGAATGTGAACATACTCACGCATGAAGGTTTCAATGCGCTCCCCGATGGCATCCCAAAGGCCAGAGGTGGGTGGGTACAGGGTATCATCCAGGTCAAAGAACAGGGTTTCAAAACACATGCGTGAAGTATACCTTTTTTGGCGGATTTTTCAAAACAAAATGATCGTGCCTGAGATATAATTTCAGTCTATGAAGATACATCTCCTGCCCGATGAAGTAGCCTCACAGATCGCAGCCGGTGAAGTGGTGGAACGGCCAGCTTCTGTTGTAAAGGAGTTGCTGGAAAACGCCATTGATGCCGGTGCCAAACGTATTTCTATTCGCATAGAAGGCGCTGGTCAGCGACTCATTGAGATCAGTGATGATGGGGTAGGCATCATCCCAGAAGAAGTGGAATTGGCTATTGCCCGCCACGCCACCAGCAAATTGCGCAATGCAGAAGACCTTTTCCATATCCGCACACTGGGCTTTCGCGGTGAAGCGCTGGCTTCCATTGCCTCGGTTTCGCATTTTTCTATCACCTCCAGGGCAGAAGATCAGCCCAGCGGCTCGCGCATCCAGGTGGATGGCGGGAAAGCATTGCCGCTAGAGGTGATGGGTGTACCAGTGGGTACGGTGGTGAGCGTGCGCGACTTGTTTTACAATACGCCCGCCCGCTTGAAGTTCCTTAAGCGAGAACAGACCGAACGCCAGCAAATTGATGGCCTGGTAACGCGCTATGCACTGGCTTATCCGGACCGTGCCTTTAAGTTGACTCAGGAAGACAGGGTGATCTTGCAGACCAGCGGCAATGGGGATCGCCGTGAAGTGTTGACGCAGATCTACGGGGTGGAGCTGGCACGGCAATTATTGGAAGTGGATTTTCTAGACGATGGCATCAAAATCAGCGGCTACATCAGCCCTATTGCATTGACGCGCTCCAACCGTAAAGAAATGACCTTTTTTGTGAACGGTCGCTGGGTGCAGGAGAACTCACTTTCTTCTGCTGTGATGCATGCCTACCAGACCTTCATCATGGTAGGGCGCTACCCGGTTAGCATTCTTTTTATTGAGCTTGAACCCGAAGAGGTGGACGTTAATGTGCATCCGGCCAAAGCTGAAGTACGCTTCCGCAAGCCGGATCAGATCTTTACCTCCATGCAACGAGCCGTACGGCGTGCCTTGCTGGCCTATTCGCCAGTACCGCAGGTGAGCGTAAACACCTGGCGGCTTGATCCCAATTTCGCCCAGCAGCCCGGTTCTGGCCTGACCTGGGACACTCTGACAGAATCTTCTGATCCTCAACCAGAGTTGGAATTACCGGTGGAAACAGAAGAAGCTGCCCCTCTGACCATGCAGCAGGGATCCATTTTACCCTCAGGAGCCATCCCGCTGTTGCGCTGGATTGGACAGATCGGCGCTACATATCTGATCGCCGAAGGGCCGGACGGCCTTTACCTGATCGATCAACACGCCGCCCACGAACGCATTTTATTTGAACGTTATGTTACCCAGGGGGTGGCACCGGATGCCCAGGCCTTGTTACAACCCATCCTTTTCCAATTACCTCCTCAGACCGCCCAGCTGATGAGCGAGAGCCTGCCGGTGCTGGAAAAGCTCGGCTTCAAAGTTGAAGAGTTTGGTGCTGCCGCTTTCAGGATCCTTTCCATTCCGGCTTTCTTCAAGAACAGCGATCCGTTAGCTGCGGTGCGTTGTGTGGTGGAAGACTTTGAAGAAGACGAAACCCCACTGGCTAACGAAAAAGAAAACCGTCTGGCGGCACGCATCTGCAAACGCATGGCCGTCAAAGGCGGGCAGGTGCTTTCGGTAGAGGAACAAAGAAAATTGATCCAGGACCTGGAAACCTGTCAGAGCCCGCGTACTTGCCCACACGGTCGGCCGACTATGATCCATCTCTCTGTGGATTTGCTGGAACGTCAGTTTGGTAGACGCGGGGCGCGTTCAATGTAAAAAAACCTCCAGAATTCTGGAGGTCTTTATGTTTTATCAGGAATTCACGTGGTCGTGAATGATATCGGCGAGGCGGGCGAACTGTTGGCTGACCAGACTTTCTGGCTGCAGGTTGATGAGCGGCATGTGGCGTTGGGTGGCCTGGTTGGCCATTTCTGGGGCAGGCGGGATCAACAAACTCACCGGCATTCCATCCAACTCTTCTGTCACCTGCATGGAGCTCATCTGCACATCGGCACGGATGCGGTTGTAAATGACCAGGTCGATCGACTTTCCGGCCAATAGATTGGCTTTGTTCAAGTTTTGAATAAAGTTCTTGGTGCGACGTACCGTTATCAGCTGCGGCTCGGTAAGAAGGATCATCTCCTGCAGGTTTTGACAGATATTCTCAAAACCAGGAATGAAATTGGTGCCAATATCCAGTAAGGCGATGCCTTGAACATTTGAAAGTGCTTTAACTATTGCCACCAGTTTGGCTGCCATGCCACCGAAATCCAGGTTAGCTACATCAGAGGGAGCAAGCAGCAACTTGATTCCATAATTGGTGGCTACAAAACTGGATTCCACTGTGGCTGGTGTAATCTCACTGACCTGTTTTTGCAGCAGGTTGGAAAGACCCTCCTGATTGTTGAATCCCAATTCCAATGCCCAGGTTCCCTGACCGGGTCGTAATTCAACCGCATAAACGGGGGTTTTATATGTTTGGGCGTAACTTGTGGCCAGGTTAAGAACGCAAGATGAGACGCCCAAACCACCGCGGCAGGCAACTACGCCCACCATATGGCTTTTTTGCACGGGTGCCTGGGCAGCCGCCGCAGAATTACGGGCGCGTGAGCGGCCGAGTAGAGCTTTGATATGCGCTACCAACTCTGCCGGATGCACTGGCTTGGTCAGGTAATCATCCACGCCGGCATCATAACCGGCAACTTTGTCATCCACCTGGCTTTTGGCAGTAAACATCAAAATGGGGGTGAGGGCAGTGGCGGGCATCTGGCGCAAGGTGGCAGTGACCTGGTAGCCGTCCATATCGGGCATCATCACGTCCAATACGATCAGGTCCGGGATCTCACGCTGTGCCATTGAGATAGCCTGGGTTCCGTTGGATGCCGAGGCAATTTCATAGCCCTGGCGCTGTAACATCAGACCTACCAGACGTAAAGTTTCAACATCATCATCAACAATCAAGATTTTTTCTGCCATTTACTCACCCATTCGTAATAATCAAAGTCTAGCATAAATAAAACCCCTGTGCAAGTAAAACGGGGATAAATAAAGGAGGGGAGAGAGTGAAAATGCTATAATCGGCATATGGATTTACGTTCCCTGGAACCTGTTCTAGCTTATGAATGCGGCCTTCAAAAAGAGGCGCCGCTGGTGGTGGGTGTTTCTGGCGGGCCAGATAGTCTTTGCCTGCTGCATGCGCTGTATTCTTTGGGGTATGCTATTGTGGCCGTGCATGTGAACCACCAACTACGCCCAGAAGCTGACCTAGAAGCCACGGCGGTGAAGCAATTCGCCGAGGGGCTGAAGATTCCTTTCATCCAGACCCGTGTGGATGTAAGGGGATTTGCTGACGTGCATAAGCTCTCCACAGAAGAAAGTGCTCGCATTCTACGCTACCGCTTTTTGTTTGCGACCGCGCAGGAACAGCACGCGCAGGCAGTGGCAGTAGCCCACCAGGCAGATGACCAGATCGAAACTGTGCTCATGCACCTGTTACGCGGATCGGGACTTTCCGGCCTCAAGGGGATGCCTTACCGTGGAACGTTACCGGTCTTTTCTACCAGCCTGTCCATTGTGCGGCCTCTAATGGGCGTCTGGCGTGAAGAGATCATCGAATATTGCCAGCAGAACGAGATCAGTCCCTGTTACGACGCTTCCAATGAGGACACCCGTTACTTTCGCAACCGCATCCGCACCGAGCTGGTGCCGCTGCTCAAAACCTACAACGACCAGGCGCCCCGGCATCTCTGGCAGCTCGCCAGCCTCGTGGGGGCGGAAGACGCTTACCTGCTGGAACAAACCCGCCGCGCCTCTGAACAGGTGAATGCCCGATCCGGGGAAGGGTATATCCTCTTTGAGATGGATGACTTTAACAATTTACACCTGGCCTTGCAACGCCGTTTGCTGCGTGGTTGGCTGGCAGAATTGCAGGAAAATATACGCGATATTGGCGCGGAGGCCGTGCAGCGCGCGTTTGATTTTCTATCCCGCCAAAACCCAACCGCCACCTGTCAGGTGCTGGATGGCGTCTGGCTGAGCCGCTTTACAGGGAATACCCGGGTGATCTACCGTTCAGATGCCACTTTCGAGCGGGAGTTCCCGCTGATTTCCCCGGGTGAGCAGCTCTCCTTTGCCATTCCGGGCACGACGCGGCTCAATCCGCATTGGGAATTTCTCGCAGACTGGATCGAGCCTTCGCAAATGGATCTGAGCCAGGATGACTGGACAGCTTATCTGGATGTGGCTGAGAAAACCGAAGCTTTGCGGTTCACTACTGGCGATACGGCAGAACGCATCACTTATTTAAGCAAGCAGGAACATCGCATAAAACTGGGGGATCTCTTAACCGATAAAAAGGTATTTTCAGCGGTACGTTCCACCTGGCCGGTCTTGCGGGCCGGGCAGCAGATCCTGTGGGTGCCGGGCTTGAAGCGCTCCAATCAGGCCCTGGTGACAGAGCAAACCCGGAGAGTATTGAGATTACAGCTAAGAAAAAAATAGCCCCCACTGAGATGTCAGTGGGGGCTTCGCTGTATCAGGAATTATTACTTAATGACTTCAATGCCGCCCATCCACGGCCGCAGTGCCTCTGGCACCACAATGGAGCCATCGGCTTGCTGGTAGTTTTCCAGCACGGCGATGTATGTCCGCGGCAGGCCTAAACCGGAACCGTTGAGGGTGTGCACCAGGCGGGTTTTGCTGCCATCGGCGGGCTTGTATTTGATGTTGGCACGGCGGGCCTGGAAATCACCCACATTGGAGACGGAAGAGACTTCCAGCCACTCATCGCAGCCAGGCGCCCAGACTTCAACATCGTAAGTGATGCGGGCATTAAAACCCAGATCACCAGAACACAGCCGTTTGATGCGGTAGGTGAGGCCAAGACCTTTACAGGTATCCTCGGCGTCTTTGAGCATCTTTTCCAACTCGGCAGCCGAATCTTCTGGCTTGCAGTAGGTGTACATTTCCACTTTGTCGAACTGATGCCCGCGTTTAATGCCGCGCACGTCGCGGCCGGCCGACATCTTCTCACGGCGGAAGCAGGGGGTATAGGCGGTAAAGCGCTGCGGCAGGGTGGTCTCTTCCAGCACTTCATCACGGTACATACCGGTGAGGGGAACTTCAGCGGTGGGAACCATCCACAGATCTTCTTCAATGTCGTGATACAAGTTGTCTACGAACTTGGGCAATTGGCCGGAAGAGTACAGGGTTTCGGCTTTGACCATGAAGGGGGTGTAACGTTCTTCATAGCCCTGGCGGTTGTGCAGGTCCAGCATAAAAGAGATGAGGGCACGTTCCAGACGGGCGCCGGCACCGTTGAGGATATAGAAGCGGGAACCGGTCAGCTTGACGCCGCGGTCAAAATCAATGATGCCCAACTTGGTGCCCAATTCCCAATGGGGCAGGGGTTTAAAGTCAAATTCTTTTTGCTTGCCTTCCACACGCAGAACGATATTCTCGCTGTCATCCTTGCCATAGGGGGTGGTGGGGTCGGGCAGGTTGGGCATGGAAGAAACCAGGTAGTTGAGCCGTTCTTCCACTTTGCGCACGTCTTCATCCAGTTTCGTGATATCTTCGCCCACCTGCCGCATGGCTTCGATCTTTTGCTGGCGTTCAGTGGCATCTTTGGTCTGGCTGATGGCCTTGGAGACGGTGTTGCGTTCCGCTTTTAGTGATTCCACGCGGGTCAGCAGAGAGCGCCGTTCGCTATCCAGCGAAAGCACTTCCTCTACCGGAGCGGGGTCCATCTGGCGGTCCTGCAGCGATTTCTTAACTAATTCTGGGTTATCTCGGATCAATTGGAGATCGAACATGGTTGCACCTCGATTCTAAAATATTAACGCCCCCGATCCTGCGCAGGACGAGGGGCGCGCTCGTGGTGCCACCTGCTTTCGCCCTTGTTAAAAAGGGCCTTCTTTTGGCTGTAACGGGCTCACCGGCCTTCTTATGACGTTTCCGTCTCTGCGAAGGCAGCCCGCCCTCAATGGGGCGACCGCAGTGGAAGTTCCCAGATCTTTTACCGGTTCGCACCGACCACCGGCTCTCTGAAAAAACATCTAAAAATTGTTCTGCGGGTTGGCTTTGATTGTCCCAATTATACCAAAATCAGACCAGGATGGTGGGGGACAAAAAAGGGAGTTGAGCGTTCGCTCAACTCCCAGGGGATTCAATTTAGTGGATCAGCGGCCAGAAAATGGTCTGCAAGATCATGGCAAGGGCAAAGACACCTCCGTAGATGCGCGTGTGCATCATGGCGGCGGCTACATTCCACAGCGGCCACATGTCTTTGGCATCAGCAGGGGGTTCTGTGGGGCGGGGATGGGTGAGGATGCTCCAGATCATCTTACGCTCCTGTTTCTTGATCAGCAGCGGGGTAATGAAGACCAAAAGCATGATCCAGGAGAAGTAGCGCGGTACCAGGAAGATGAAAACCACCGGCAGAATGTACTGCAGCGCCATCAAAATGAGGATGATGGCCCGGCTGATGGTCTCGCCTAAAATCACGGGAACCGTGTAGATGTGTTTGGCTTTGTCTTCGATGCGTTTATCAATATGTTTGCCGAAGATAACCGTTACTGTGGCCAGGGAGTACGGAATACTGGCCGCCACGGCCCCCCAACTCCACACGCCGCTGATGGCATAAAAGCCGCCAGCGATCATCAGCGGGCCCCAGACCAGGAAAACGGTCAGTTCGCCCAGGCCGATGTATTTGAGCGGCCAGGTGTAAAAGAGCACAAAGATCGCTCCAGCGGCCATCAGCCCCAGGGTAACCCACGGGGAACCGGGTGTGGTGGAAGCCTGCGTGAGGATGAGGATCAGACCAGCCAGGGCTGCAATGCCGCCGGTGAAGGCAGCATAGCCCATGAACTGTTTTTCGCTGAGCAAGTTGCTATCCAGCGCCTGGGGGCCGTACTGGGTACGGAAGTAATTGTTCTTGTCCACACCTTTTTTGTAATCGGTGTAATCGTTGACCAGGTTGTTGGTGGCATGGGCAAAAACCAGACCGAGAATGACCAGGGCGAAGCGCCATCCGTTGAACAAGCCTTTACCGGCGATGATTGTGAGCAGGCCGCCGATGACGGCTGAAGTAAGGGTCATTACCAACACGGCAGCGCGGGTGAGGATGAGCCAGCGGGAGACCACATCAAGCTGCTCCCACTCTTCTTTGCTGATACGCGGAATCACTTTTAGGGCTTTGAGCCACATTTGAAAATTCATGTAGATCACCTTTTTCAAAGAAATATTATCTTATTGCTCATATTAACACAGAAAATAAAGAAAAGCTACTAATTAGTCCGAATTCCCCTGTACAGCGGGTTTGCAGGGCAGGTAAATATAGCCCTCGTCCGCTTCGCCCAGTTGACCTGATTCACCGGGACGGTTGACCACCACCCAGGCGGTGTAAGCAGCGGCAAGCGCGTTGAGGATGGGCGTGGAGAGGATCATTTCATCTGGCAATTTACCTGTCAGCAGGCGGTGACGGGTGACCTCTTCAAAAAAGATCATGGTGTCTTTGACGGGTACGCGGCGCACCTGAAGGGCAAGCTGGCGTTGAATGCGCCCTTCCAGACTGGTGGCATTGAAGGGTTTGATACCCAGCATGGACCAGTATGAGGCGTCTGCATTGGTTTCCAGCATTTGGCGGCTGGTGTTGGGGAAGGGCCAGTATTGGAAGCCGTTCATGCCCATCTCTGATGAGAATTTTAGAGCCTTTTGCAGGCTGGTGTTGAATTTTGCCACGCTGTGAGGGGTGCGGCTGGGGCTCAGTCCGCGGCTGATGAGTTCGTACTCGCAGACACGCATATCCATATAGCGGTTGCGAGGCGGAACACTGACAAGCTGCTGCCTGTATTCGGCGTCGGCCATGTAGCCGTGGTTGAGTGTGAGCGGAGAGTTGATGGCTGCGGTGATCTTGCTGGCAGATTCCAGAATGCCTTGCCAATCCAACGGCGCCATTGTTCCCGTAAAAAGGATGCGCAAAGAACTGTCCAGAATGGCGCAGGTAAAGCCAGTCCGCTGCCCGACAAGTTCGATCCCTGCAAAAATGTCGCCTTTGATCTCCATACGGGTTGAGTTTAGCGGAAAATGGTGGAATATGCAACCAATTTGAGATTTAAAATTCAAAGTCCCCAGCAATGGGGACTTTGTGATTGAATCTAGGCTTTGCCAACAAAAGCGCGTAGAAAATCTTTGGCTTTGACGGTATTGCCCGCCAGCAGGTTCTTTTCTCTAAACAGGCTTGCAGCCACGCGGATGAAGTAAAGGGCCGTCAGCACTAGCAAGGCCAAAGCGGCCAGGATCTGCCAGATGGGCACCTCAGTGGCGGCCAGACGGCACATCATGGCCACGGGTGAGGTGAGTGGGAAGAGGCTCAAGACAACCGATAGGGTGGCATTGGGAGTCTGGATGAGAGTGGTGATGAACATCAGCGGCACGATCATGGGCAGAATGACGATGGTGGTGAGCTGGGAAGCCTCACGCATGCCTGGAACAAGCGCGCCTACCCCGGCCATCAGGCTGGCGTAAATGGCGTACCCAAAAATGAAGAACAGCACTCCCCAGAACAAAATGCTGGTGGGTAATTGAAAAGCATCCGCCAGGGCGTAATTCTTGCCTGAAAAACGCAGAATGGCAAAAGTAGAGCCGAACCAGACCACTGTTTGCAGCAGACCCACCACACCCAGGGCAAGGATTTTGCCGGTCAACATCTGGATGGGGGTGACGGAGGTCATTAGCACTTCCATGACGCGGTTCTTCTTCTCGCTGGAGATACTGTTCAACAGCAGTGAGGCGGAGGTGAGAATGACGATGTAGAACAGGAAGGCGATGATGTACGGCAAAATAAAGGTAAGCGGATTGTTCTCATCCCGTTCAGGCGCTGTGGTATCAATGGTGGTGGTGTTGGCGTTGAGCGGATTCTGCACCCTGTAGTACAGGTTCAGGTCACCGCCGGTCAGGTTGTAGGCCAACAGGGCATCCAGAGAGGTAGATTGGATACTGCCGCCCAACGGATTGAAATCGGGGCGCACATAGATCACCTCGCCGGTGTTCATGTAATCGGGGGTGATGATGTAATAGGCGGCAATCTTCTCAGCGCTCAAATCAGCCCTGGCAGCATCCTCAGAAGGATAGCTGGCAAGACGATTCTCATAGCCTGCCGGGATGGCTTTGACGATCCCGCTTTCATCCACGTAGCCTTCCAGGGTGTTCTTGACGGACGGCATCATCAACTCATTGAGCATGTTGCCGGCGTCACTGCCGGTGGATTTTTGCAGTCCGCCGATGACCAGCGTGACTACCAGCCCGATGAGTGGGAAGAGAAACAGGGTAACCAGGAAGGACTTGCGGGTGACCACGCTGATAAATTCATTACGAAAAACGAGCCAGGTCTTGTTCATGCTTTGCCTGCCTGAATGGATTTCTTTTGAAAGATTTCTTTGAATGCGATCTTCTTGCCATAACGCAGCATACCCAGGTGGAAGAACCGACCTGCACACCAGACCGAAAAGATAGCCAGTGCCCACAACAGACCAATGGTGAGGCCGATCTGCCAGAAGGGAACGGTGGTAAAGACAGCCCGTAGCGGTAATGCGATGGGCGCAGTAAGCGGGAACATGCTCATCCCCACTGCAAGCGCGCCGTTGGGGTTGAACATGATGGGGGTAACAAACCAGAACGGCACCACAATGGGCAGGGTGAATAGGCCAGCGATCTGCTGGGCTTCACGCACCTCAGAGGCGGTTGCGCCGATGGCACCCATGGCCGCAGCGATCATAATAAAGGCCGGCAGGAAGGTGCCGATCATGATGAGCACAAGGGACGGCTCAATCTGGATGGACTGGCCGATGGGTAAAAACTGTGGCACAAACTGCAAGGCCAAAATGGCCATGAGCATCCACAGGAACAATTCTGTAAGCCCCACCAGAAGATTACCAATTACTTTGCCGGTCATTAATTGGTTGGGCGAGACTGACGTAATGAGAATCTCCATGGTGCGGTTTTCCTTCTCTTCTACCACCGCTTGCAGCAGATACCCGCCGCTGATGTTAACGGCGATAATGAAGAGCACGCCGGCCAGAAATGGCAGCAAGATGGTCAACCAGTTATCGGCGGCCAGTTCTCGGGAGCCATCAGCGGAGCGGATAATGAGGGCAGTCCCGCTGGTGAGTCGGTCTATGGTAGCCTGGGGTTTGCCCAGTAGCAGGTTGTAGCGCAGAAAATCGGAAATATCGTCATTGATATTGGAGCCGGTCTTTTTGCCCTTTACCAGATCTACTGCTCCGTTGGAGAGGTAGTTATCCGTGATCACAAAATACGCCTGTACTTTTCCGCCCTCCAGAGCGGACCGTGCGGCGGCCTCATCCGTATAGCGGATAAATTCCACAGTGGGGAAGGTGGGGTGTCCTTTCACCGGTTCAGCCTGGTGGGAAGGCAGAATGTTCTTGGCATCCACATAGCCCACCGGGTTGGAATTGAATTGCAGCCAGACGGCCACAAAGCCCACAAGCACCAGAAAACCGATGAAAAACGGCATGCTCAGCACCGCAAATATAAAACGTTTGGTGCGAATATGCTTGAGATATTCGTTGACAAAGATCAACCAGGTCTTGTTCATGCTTCAGATCCCTGTTTTTTCACAACTTCAATAAAGATCTCGTCCAGGGTAGGCAGGGCGATCTCGAATTTATCGATCTGAATATTGGCGGCCATCAGCGCTTTGAGGATGTTCTGCGGGGTTTCGCCGTTGGCAATATGCAAAATGTAGCTGCCGTTCTGGCGTTCCACTTCGGCCACGCCAGCAATCTGCGCTGGTAACGGGTCTGGGGTGGCCAGCTCGAGGGCAGGCTTGGCAAATTTGCGGCGGACTTCATCCAGAGTGCCATACAGCATGGCGCTGCCTTTATCTATGAGCACCAGACGGTCACACAATTCTTCCACCTGGTTCATCTGATGGGTGCACATCACAATGGTTTTGCCAAGGGCACGTTGGTTGCGTAGCAGATCTTTGACCATCTGGGTGTTGACAGGATCGAGAGCACTGAAGGGCTCGTCGATGATGACCACATCCGGGTTGTGGACCAGGGTGGTAATGAGCTGGGCTTTTTGCTGCATACCCTTGCTTAATTCCTTCATTTTTTTCTTACGAGCCTCGCCAAGATCGAACTCGTCGATCATTTTAGCAACGCCGCGTTGCGCATCGGTCTGGGTCATGCCTTTGAGCGTGGCCAGGTAGACCAGGCAGCGTTCCAGTTGCAAGTCCTGGTAAAGGCCGCGTTCTTCCGGCAGATAGCCAATGCGGTTCTTTTTAGATTCATCCATGGATCCACCAAGTATGTCCACTTTTCCGGTATCCGACTTGAAGAGGTCGAGAATTATGCGGATGGTGGTGGTTTTCCCTGCGCCGTTTGGCCCGAGCAGGCCAAAGATCTCACCTGCCTCTACGTCAAAGCTGACGTTGTTGACGGCAAGTTGTTCTCCAAATTTTTTGCTGATTCCCTGTACATTGATCGATGACATTTTCTATCCTTCTAAATCTCATTTGTCTGAATTATAGCAAAATAAATTCAACCCTTTTCTATACGTAGAAAAGGGTTGAAAGGTTTTAAGCAGAAGAATTTATTCTTTGTCGTATGCTGTGCCGTCGGCGGCGGGGACGTGCCCCTTGCCAACGAATCCAGCCAGCACGATCATAGTGATGAGGTAAGGCGCCATGGACATGAACTGAGAGGGAATGACGCTGCCCAACAGGGATAATTTTGATCCCAGAGAGTCAGCAAAACCGAAAAGCATGCCGGCACCCAGAGCGCCGAAGGGGTTGTAGTTGCCAAAGATCATGGCGGCCAGACCAATGAAACCTTTACCAGCGGTCATGCCTTCATCAAAGCGGCCAACGGAACCCAGAGTCAGGAAGGTTCCAGCCAACCCGGCGATCACACCACCCAATAGCACGGCGATATAGCGCGTCTTGATGACGTCAATGCCAAGGGTATCTGCAGCCTTGGGGTGTTCACCCACAGCCCGGTGACGCAGACCCCAGCGGGTGGAGAAGAGTGCCCACTGCAACACAAAGACCAGAATGAACATCACGTAAACGAAGAAGTTGGTGTTGAAGAGGATCGGTCCGATGAGCGGAATGCTGGCCAGACCGGGGATCTCAACACGCGGGAACATGGCCGGGTTGTTCAAGTTTTGGTGAACCTGCAGGAATTTTTGGGAAAGGAAGGAGGTCATACCGGTGGAGAAAATGTTGATGACCGTACCGGAGATGATCTGATCGATCTTGTACTTGATGGAAAGGACTGCATGCAGAGCAGCCAGTAAAACGGCTGCAGAAATACCGGCGAACAAGCCCATCCAAACGTTTTGGGTCACACTGCCCACCAGAGCGCCAACCATGGAGCCCATCAACATCATCCCTTCAATTGCAATGTTGACAACACCGGCGCGTTCGCTCATGATGCCAGAAAAGGCACCCAGGGTGATAGGAACCGCCATGGAAACGGCACTGGAGAGCATACCACCCAGGTTGAGTGATTTTCCAGAAGCCTGCCAGGTGAGGAAGCTAAAGATGAGCAGCAGGAACACCACGCCCACCATACCGTTGGTGGCTTTGCCAAACCCTTTAATGGTCTGGAAGAGGCCAATGCCCAGGCTGAGGATCATTGTGATGAGCAGGGCGGTATGGGAAGGCACTACCCAGTTGGGCATGGTTCCCACGGTGATGCCACCAGGGGTCATAACAAATGTTGTCAGGGCATCTGTGGCAGTTTTGCTAAAGAACACAAAGAAGATCAAAACTGCTGTCAGGATCTCCACCAAGCCCATGGTGATGCGGCGGTTTGGAGAGATCTCATTCAGGCGAACATGAGTAATTGCAGTAGAAGAGGTTGCCATTATTTACTCCCTTCTGCTGCGGCAGTAGTTGCTTCAACCGCAGAGTTCTTTGGATCACGTAAACGATACACAGAGCGGATAATGGCCGGAGCGGCCACGAAAATCAAAATGAGAGCCTGCAGGATCACCACAATATCAGAGGGTATCTTGGTCATAACTTCCATGCGGGTGGCGCCGTTTTGCAGGATGCCAAAAAGAAGAGAGGAGAGGATGACACCAACCGGGTGGGAATTTCCCAGTAAGGCCAGGGCAATACTGTTGAAACCGTACCCAGAAGAGAGGCTGGGAGCCATGAAGTGATTGACTGCCAGTACTTCGTTGGCGCCTGCCATACCGGCCAAAGCACCGGACATGGCCATACCAATGACAGTGACCTTGGCGATATTCAAACCGGCGTATTTAGCCGCGCGAGGATTGGCGCCGACGGTACGCAGGTTGAGACCCCAGGTGGTCTTGAAGAGTACCCACCAGACAATGAAGGCGAACAACAAGGCAATGAAGAAGCCCAGATGGAAGCGGATGGGGGATTCAAAGAATTGTGGGATCTCAGCAGAAACCTGGATCACCGGGCTGAGGGGCATGCCGCCGGTATCAGGACGGGTCATCGGACCGGTCAAAAGCCACGAGACCAGACGGTAAGAAATATAGTTCATCATGATGCAGTTGATGACCTCATTACCGCCTGTAGTGGCCTTGAGGATGCCGGGGATGATGCCCCAAATAGCGCCACCCAGAGCGCCTGCTAAGAAAGCCAGTGGCATGTGGATGTAAGCAGGAAGCCCTGTGATGGAATAACCCACGTAGGTGGCAGCAATGGCGCCCATAAACAACTGTCCTTCAACACCAATGTTGAACAGGCCGGCGCGGAAACCCAATGCACAGGCTAACCCTGCGAAGATGTAAGGGGTGGTCTGGACCAGACTTTCCAAAATGGGGTTGATGGCGGAACGAATGGACGCAGCATCTCCAGATTGAAGTGCTGTAAATATCCTGATGGGGTCGCCCAAAGAGCCGGTGAGTAAAGCCAGATAGGCTGTACCGACCTCATAGAAGGCCTGACCAATGCCGTAGAAGAAGCCATCTTTGAACGCAGCGTAGACCGTTTCAGAGGTAACGGCAATGAGGATGGCACCCAGGATCAAACCGGATACGATGGCCAATAACGGGATCTGAATGACCTGCCAGAAATTGCGTTTCTTTTTGGCGCTGGGACCCTGACCGGTGATCTCTTCGATCAACACGGTACGAATTTCATTTTCTTTTTCGTTAATCTTCTTCAATGGAGCACCTCTCTAGAAAGTGGTTTCCACTACTTGCTCTTCACCGGCGGCGCGTTCGATCTTTTCGGGGATCACGCCAGCCATCAAGAGGCCGAGGGTTTCTTTGGTCACATCTTTGGCATTCACCACGGCGATCACTTTACCGCGGTACATTACGGCGATGCGATCGGAGAGCTCAATGATCTCATCCAGTTCTGGAGAAACCATCAGAACAGCACACCCTTCATCGCGTTTCTGAATGATGCGTTTGTGGATGTATTCGATCGAACCCACATCCAGACCACGGGTCGGCTGGGAGGCAATGAGCAATTTAATAGGTCGGGAAAGTTCGCGCGCGATGATCACTTTTTGCTGGTTCCCACCAGAGAGGTTGCCCACTTCTGTGGTAGCACTGGGGGTGCGGATGTCAAAATCTTTGATCAGTTTTTCGGCATTCTTCTCAATGACATCTTCCTGCAAGATGACCCCCTTGGCAAACGGAGGTTTGTAATAGGAGCACAGCACAAGGTTCTCAGAAACCGGGAATTTAAGCACCAGACCATCGGCCTGGCGATCTTCCGGCACATGTGCAGAGCCAAGCTCGGTAATACGGCGCGGCGATGCGTTGGTGATATCTTGACCATCAAAGGTGATCTTGCCGCCGCTGGATTTGCGTAACCCGGTGAGGGTCTCAACAAGCTCGGTTTGGCCATTGCCCTGAACTCCAGCAATTCCCAACACCTGGCCGGTATGCACATCCAGGCTAACGTGGTCGACTACCACCTGTTTGAACTGATCGGTTACAACCAGATCATCAATCGTCAGCACTTTCTCGCCGGCCTGTTTGATCTTCTTTTCTACTACCAGGTTCACAGCACGACCCACCATCAATTCGGCCAGTTCACGGGCGTTGGCAGTTTTGGGATCAGCGGCACCCACCACAGCGCCACGGCGAATGACCAGAATGCGGTCAGCCACTTCGATCACCTCACGCAGTTTGTGGGTAATGAAGATGATGGATTTACCCTGCTTGACCAGAGAGCGCATGATGGCTACCAGCTCGTCAGCTTCTTGGGGGGTCAAAACAGCGGTCGGTTCATCAAAGATGAGGATCTCTGCTTCACGATAAAGCAATTTGATGATCTCAACGCGCTGCTGGACGCCTACTGGTAAGTCTTTCACGTAGTCATCGGGGTTGACTTCGAGCATATACTGAGAGGAGATCTCGTGGATCTTCCTGGCAGTAGCAGCACGATCCAACGTGTCGCCGAATTTGACCGGTTCTGAGCCGAGCATGACATTCTCGGTGACAGTAAAAACTGGAATGAGCATGAAGTGTTGATGAACCATGCCAATTCCAGTTTTAATTGCGTCGGTCGGAGAATGAATGGAAACTTTCTCGCCATTCACCCAAATTTCGCCTTCGTCCGGCTGATAAAGCCCATACAGAATGTTCATCAGTGTGGACTTGCCGGCGCCGTTCTCGCCCAATAGCGCGAGAATCTCCCCCTTGTTCAGAGTCAGATCAATATGATCGTTGGCCAGAACTCCGGGGAATTGTTTTGTGATTCCTTTGAGTTGGAGGATAGGAGCCATAATTACTCCATGAGCTAAGATTTAATTAAATTATTATAACATAGCGAGTTTAGAGAAGACAGGTTGTCAGACAACTTAAAAAGAAAGAGGCTGGAGCATTGCTCCAGCCTCTAGAAGTTCTATTACAAGTTATTTCTGAAGGAAAGCGGGGTTCATGGTGATCTTGCCAGAGAGGATGTCAGCCTTGACCTGGTCGAGTTCGGCCTTGAGGTCAGCGGAGACAACGCTGTCGAGATCGTGGAAAGGAGCGAGAGCAACGCCGCCATTGGCGAGGTTACCGATGGTGTTGCCACCCTTGAAGGTGCCATCCATGGCAGATTTGATCACGTTGACAGTGGTGACGTCCATCAATTTCATGACGGAGGTCAATTCGATGTCTTTGTAATCGGGGGCGGTCAGGTACCAGTCGGAATCAACACCGATGATGTAGGCATTACCGCGGGCTTTGACTGCGGCAGCAGCACCCAGACCAACAGGTCCGGCTACGGGGAGGATGATGTCGGCGCCTTCGTCCATCAGAGAGACGGCCATGTCATTACCCTTTTGCTGATCAGAGAAGTCATTGGTGAAGAGGCCAGTTCCAGCAGCGGCGTCATAACCGAGGACTTTGACAGAGGTACTGTGAACGGTGTTGTAATATGCAACGCCATTAGCGAAACCATCCATGAAGATGGTGACGGTGGGGATCTGCATGCCACCGAAGGTACCAACAGCACCGGTCTTGGTCACACCAGCGGCGAGGTAGCCAGCCAGGAAGGCGGCTTCATCGGTCTGGAAGGCCTGACCAACAACGTTGGTGATGGCGGGATCGTAGGTGTTATCGACGATGGAGAATTTGACATCGGGGTTGGCTTCAGCAGCAGCCTTGGTTGCATCAGCAAGCAAGAAACCGACGGTCACGATCAAATCGCATTTCTGTTCAATGAAAGCATTGATGTTCTTCTCGAAATCGGCAACTTCTTTAGACTCGAGGTATTGACCTTCGACACCCAACTGGGTCTGTGCATCGGTAACACCCTTCCATGCGGTTGCGTTGAAGGATTTGTCATCAATACCACCGGTATCGGTGACCTGGCAGACCTTGAATTTGGTCTCGCCAGTTGTGGCAGCTTTGGTGCAAGCGGTCAAGACCATAGTGGCCACGAGCAAAATTGCTACAATGGTAAACAACTTCTTGGACATTGGTTCTCCTCCTACAGAGAATAAAAAGGATTGTGGGTTTTTCCCCACCATGCTTTGAGTATAACGTCTTTTATTTCGCCATGCAAGAGAAGGTACGGGGGAAGTTAACCATATTTTAATAAAACTCTCATATAACAAAAACCGGCCTTGAAAGAGGCCGGTGCTTGAGTTGGGTGAAGGTTGCTTATGCTTCTTTTCTGATCTCGCCGCGTTTGACGAAGGCCATGCAAACCAGAGCGAAAAGGAGGAAGAGTGGGCTTACAAGCATGACCAGGTTGTATTTACCCCCACTGAAGTCGACGATCCAGCCGTACATGGTGGGGCCGATGATGGCGGCCAGGGTGGAGAAGAGGTAGTACAGGCCGGTGAAGGTGCCGATGTGCAGATCATCGGTCATGTCTACCACCATGGGCAAACTATTGATGTTGATGAGCGCCCAGGCGATTCCCACTACCATGAGGATGACGCCGATCACGGGTACGGTTCCCAGAACGGGCAGTTTGGTGAGAACAATGGTGAGGGAGTCAGCGGGAAGCAGGAAGAGCAGTGAGACGCAGGCTGCCATAAAAATGATACCCAGCATGATGGTGCGGCGGCGTCCAAAGGCTTTGCCAATGTAGCCAGCCGGCAGAGCAAAGAGCACGAACAACAGGGATAACTGGCCGAGCAAACGGGAGCCATCAGAGACGCCCAATTTGAGGTAATTAACTGCATAAAGGGTGAAGAGAGCTTCAATCCCGGCGTAGGCGACGAACCAGAAGAGGATGGCCAGCAGCATTAGCAGCGGGCTTTTCTCTTCCGCGGTGAAAAGTTCTTTAACGGCTTTCCACAGGTCAGGTTTTTCTTCATCCGTCTTCGGGTATACCTTTGGCTCGCGGATGAAGATGAACACCAGCAGAGCGGCAATAACGGTGAGTCCGGCGCCCAACAGGAAGGGGTATTCCGGGTTCATGTCGTACAATTTGGCGCCGCCGATGAAGGCGATGATGGCGCCCAGACCGCCCATCAGGTTGATGATGCCGTTGGCAACAGAGCGATGCTCAGAGGGGGTGATATCTGGCATGAGGGCTACTACAGGCGTGCGCCACACGGCCATGCTGAGCAATAACATTACGGCAGCCAGGAAGAAGAGGAACAGGCTCTTGGCAGCAGGCAGCAAGATGAAAGAAGCGGCTGCAATGGGGGCACCGATGAGGATGAAGGGCAGACGGCGGCCAATGCGGGTGCGCAGGTTATCAGACCAGGACCCTACGGCCGGCTGAATGAAAAGGGCTGCGATATTATCCAGGGTCATGAACATGCCGATGAATCCGGCCGCCAGAGAAAAACGATCTTGCAAGAAGATGGGCACGTAGGCGTTGTAAACGCTCCAGATAACGCTTACCCCAAAGAAACCAAAACCGAGCAGGAAGGTTTTGCCGTAACTAAATTTCATCTTTGATTCCTTTCGATCTTTCGTAGGATGGCAAGTTGATTAAAGCACATAATTAAAAAAAGACAGCGATTTTAGTCTTCGCTCTCTTTTTCTTGATCTATCTCCTGGGCCAGCTTTTTGAGGAATTTTTTATCTGCCTCGGTGAGTGGAAAGTTCTCCAGCAGATCGGGACGTTTTGCCAGGGTGCGCAGCAGCGATTGTTCGCGCCGCCAGCGGTTGATCTGGGCGTGGTTGCCAGAGAGCAATACATCTGGCACGTGCCAGCCGCGGTATTCTTCGGGTTTGGTGTAATGCGGGTACTCCAGCAGTCCTGAGGCGAACGAGTCATCTTCGGCGCCGGTGGGGTCACCCAGCACGCCAGGCAGGAAGCGCGAAATGGCATCAATGAGGATGAGGGCAGGCAGTTCGCCGCCGGTAAGCACATAATCGCCAATCGAGATCTGGTCCGTGATCAGGTGCTGGCGGACCCGCTCATCAATGCCTTCATAGCGGCCGCATAGAATAGCCACCCGTGGTAGTCCAGACAACTCTCTGGCTATATTAGATGAAAAAGGTCTTCCCTGAGGCGTCATCAAGATCAGCGGGCAAGGAAGCGGGTCACCCAGTACGCTTTCTACGGCATCAAAGATGGGCTGAGGCTTCATCACCATGCCGCCGCCACCACCGTATGGGGTGTCATCGGTGGTGTGATGTTTGTCAGGGGCCCAATCGCGGATGTTATGCGTGGCGACTTCAATGAGCCCATTCTGGCGGGCCTTTTGCAGGATGCTGGCCTGTAAATAGGGATCAATGACTTCTGGCAGGAGGGTAAAGATATCAAATTGCATACTGTCATTCTAGCGAAAAGGTAGCGAACTGACAAGCCTAAAATGGCATCTCACGCGAAGACGCTAAGGGCGCGAAGAAGAGCATCTTACGCAGATATGAAGATAAGTGCGTCTCACGCGAATGCGCGAAGTACGCGAAGAAGAGCTTTTCTATAAGACCATTTTTCAAAATAGGGGCGAAAGCGATTCTCCCGTTTTACGATGATTAAAAGGTTTTCCTGGTCTCTGATCTCTGATTACTCGTCACAGGTCTCTGATCTCTGGTTACTCGTCACTGGTTTCTGATCACTGATCACTAGGTCTTTGTTTTCCTGATCTCTGATTACTTATCACTGTTCACTGTTACTCAATCTCTATTCTCACCTCTCTACTCTCAACTCTCTCTCATTTACCTCACCTTGACGCGCTTTCTCACCATTGGTATGATGAATTTCTATGTATATCAAAGGTAGTAAATGGAACATGTCGCGCCGTCGGCAGCGCTCCAACCCGTTTCGGGTGATCTTGTTGGTATTGGTCATCGCGGGGTTGTTCGCAGCAGATCGCTTCATTGTGCCAACCGTTCCAAACCTCTTTATGCCCACCTCCACAGCAACGCGGCCGCCGGAGTCTTACATCACCGACGCCCAAAAGCTGGAAAATGAAGGCCGTCTCACGTTGGCGATAAATGCATACAAACAGGCGGTTGAAGTGGATCCCAAGAACCCCGCCAACTATCTGGCGTTGGCTCGTCTGTACATCTATACCGGTAGCTATTCAGATGCTGTCATCCAGGCTGAGAATGCTTTGTTGCTCAATCCAAATAACGATACGGCCATGGCTTTACGCGGCTGGGCGTTGAGCTTTGAAGGTGACTACATCCGTGCAGAAGCAGCGCTCAATGATGCCATCTCCACCAATGCACAGAACGCCGCTGCGGTAGCGTACCTCTCTGAGGTCTACATTGATATGGTGCAGGACGGCCAGGGTCAATTGGATACCAGCGAAAAGGCTATTGCCCTCTCCAAGCAAGCAGTTGAAATGGCGCCTGGTGCCATTGAAACCCACCGCGCCCGCGGCCTGGTCTTGGAATACACCGGCAACTATGAAGAAGCTGTCACCGAATTTGAAGCTGCCATTGCCATCAATCCCAACATTGCAGATTTACATATTGCCCTGGGAAGAAACTACTATTATTTACTGGAATACGATTCGGCCATCACAGAATACACCAAAGCCAACGCTTTGAACCCCAAAGATTCCACCCCTGAGTCGTTGATTGCCAATGTATACCTGATCAATGGTGATTACACCAAAGCCGCCCAATACGCAGAGGCAGCTTTGCAGGACAACCCGGTGGATCCCTACCTTTACGGGAACCTGGGGTTAATTTACTGGCGTGAGTCTTTCTACCAGGATGCCGTGGATGTGTTGAAGATCGCCGTTCAGGGTGGCAGCACCTCGGATGGCCGCACGATCACCGGCTTGAGCATGGATTACAGTAAAGCAGGCACATTCTATTACACCTACGGTCTGGCTCTGGCGAATGTTGGGCAATGCAGTCTGGCCTTGCAGATCGCTCAGGCAGTTGCCAGCGGCATGCGTAACGATGAGGTTGCTGTTTACAACGCTCAGGAGATCATCAATACTTGTGAACTCTTAGCCGCACAGGGAGCCACTGAAATGCCTACACCCACTTCAGGCGCTTACCTCATTCAACCCACTGCTACTCCTGATCTATCGACCCCGTCGGTTGAGTTGCCTACAGAGACGCCTACACCGTAGGACCGGTCAACAACTAGACGAAGAAAATGATCGATTACAACAACAAAAAACACATTTTCAGCCAGCAGCGCAAGAGAACGAGCGGATTGCGCATTTTCCTTGGCCTCACCATCATACTGGGCTGTTTGTTCGTTTTAAGAGCCATCAATACCGGCAAGATCACGCCGTTGTTGGAGCCCACCCCAACCCCTACCCGTACCTACAACTCATACGCTATGGAAGGGGAGACCAACTTTAAGACCGGCAACCTGGAAAAAGCCATTGCAGCCTACCAGAACGCCGTCAAAGTGGACCCTAATGATCCTTCCCTTTGGGCAGAATTGGCCCGTATTCAGGTCTATTCCACCACCCAGATTACTACAGATACTGGTAAACGAGACCGCCTCAACGAGGCATTTGATTCCATTGCCAAAGGGCTGGCAGTTGCCCCGGAAGACAGCCAATTGCACGCGGTCAAAGCTTTTGCCAGCGATTGGTATGGCACTTCTTCCATTGCCGGTGAAGATTGGCAGAAATATTTAAATCAGAGCGAGCAAGAAGCCGTGCTGGCCATTCAATACGACAGTCAGAACAATCTTGCCAAGGCATACTATGCCGAGGTGTTGGTGGATCAGCAAAAGTGGACCCAGGCGGACCAGTATATTGCCCAGGCGCTGGAAAAAGGCGGCGAGGAGCTGGATATTTACCGTGTGGCCGGCTATGTGCAGGAATCGCTGGGTAATTACACCGAGGCCATTGATTATTACAAAAAAGCCACGACCATTACCCCCAACATGAACTCCTTGTATATTTCCATTGGTGCCAATTACCGTAAGCTGGCCGATCTCAGCGCCAATACCGCCCAACAGAATACCAATTACGAGCTGGCTCTGGAGGCTTTTGCCCAGGCGGTACAGATCAATGAGCAGTCCGGTGTGAAAGACCCCATCCCGCTCATCTCAATTGCCAACACTTATGTGCAGATGGGTGAGTTCTTCTCGGCAGCACGTAATATGATCAAGGCCGTACAATACAGTCCGTCAAACCCCACAGTTTATGGACAATTAGGGATTGTTTACTATAAAGCCCGTAACTATGAAGGGTCAATTGCGCCGCTGAAGTGTTATGTGCGTGGCTGTGATGCCGCTGAGAGCTGCCTGGTGCGCAACGGCGGCGAAGAATGTGCATCCGATAATGTGGGCAGTATTACTATCGCTGCACAACCGCTCTCGTCGAATACAGTGGCGTATTACTTTACGTACGGCTCTGTGCTAGCGGGTCTGCATCAGCCCTCCAACGGTTATTGTAAAGAAGCAATGACCGTCTTCAAAGAGATCTCTGCCGGCTTTGGCGAAGACCCCACCATCATGTCGATCGTAAATGATGGCGTAGCCATTTGCAACAGCTACGGCTATAACTAACCCCAAATATCAGAATCATATAAGAACTTGAAAAATCCTCTTGACTTGGATTTGAAAGCCGATTATTATTTTATAGCTTTAGCACTCAAAAGGCGCGAGTGCTAAAAATACAAAAAAATAACTAATCACTATGCAGGAGGACAGTATGGCATTCAATATGAAACCATTAGGCAGTCGGGTTGTAGTTGAACCGATCGAAGAGAATGACGTCACCGCGGGTGGCATCGTTTTACCCGAGACCGCCAAAGAGAAACCCCAGAAGGGTGTAGTTCTTTCCGTTGGTCCCGGCGACCGCGACGAAAAAGGCAATCGCATTGCCATGGATGTAGCAGTCAACGACACTGTTTTGTTCGCCAAGTATGGCGGCACGGAGATCAAAGTTGACGGTAAGAAACTTCTCATTCTTCGCGAGAGCGATCTGCTGGCTATCGTCACCAAGTAATTTGTCATCATTCTTAAAAGGAGATTGATTCTATGTCTGCTAAACAACTCGTCTTTGGCGAAGATGCTCGCCGAAAGCTCAAGAACGGTATTGATATTGTTGCAAACGCTGTCGTCACCACCCTTGGCCCCAAAGGCCGCAACGTGGCCATCGACCGCAAATTTGGTTCCCCCACCATCACTCACGATGGCGTGACCGTTGCCAAAGAGATCGAATTGGAAGACCCGTTTGAAAACATGGGCGCCCAGTTGATCAAAGAGGCTGCCACCAAGACCAACGACATCGCTGGCGATGGTACCACCACCTCTACACTTTTGGCTCACTCCATTGTCAATGAAGGTTTGAAGACCCTCGCCGCTGGCGGCAACCCCATGCTCATTAAGCACGGTATTGAAAGCGCTGCCCAGAAGGTTTCTGAAGCCATCAAGAAACAGGCCATTGCCATCTCCACTCGCGAAGACATCGCCAATGTTGCCACCACCTCCGCCCAGGACGCTTCCATCGGTCAATTGATCGCTGAGGTCATGGACAAGGTTGGCAAAGACGGCGTCATCACCGTGGAAGAGTCCAAAGGTTTGGAATTCGAGAAGGAATACGTGGAAGGTATGCAGTTCGACCGCGGTTATATTTCTTCTTACTTCATCACCGATACCGACAAGATGGAATCGATCATCCCCGATCCTTACATCTTGATCTACGACAAGAAGATCTCCGCTGCCCAGGATATCGTGCCTGTGCTCGAGAAACTTGTCCAGACAGGCAAACGCGACCTGGTCATCATCGCTGAAGATATCGACAGCGAAGCACTGGCCACCCTGGTGCTGAACAAACTGCGTGGCATGCTCAACGTCCTCGCCATCAAAGCCCCTGGTTTTGGTGATCGCCGCAAGGCCATGATGCAGGATAGTGCCTTCCTCACCGGCGCCCAGGTCATCTCTGAAGAGACCGGTCGCAAACTGGAATCTGTTGTTCTGGCTGACCTCGGCCATGCTGAGAAGGTCAGTGCCGATAAAGACAACACCACTATCATCGGTGGCAAAGGCAACGACGCTGAGATCAAAGCCCGCATCGAGCAGATCCGCATCGAGATCGACAAGACCACCAGCGATTATGACCGTGAGAAACTCCAGGAACGCCTGGCCAAGCTCTCCGGTGGTGTTGCCATCGTCCGTGTCGGCGCTGCAACCGAGACCGAACTCAAAGAAAAGAAACATCGTGTGGAAGACGCCCTCTCAGCTACCCGTGCGGCAGTTGAAGAAGGTATCGTTCCCGGTGGTGGTGTTGCCCTCATTAATGCCATGGGCGTGCTCGATGATTTGAAATTCGACACCGAAGACGAAAATATCGGCGTCAAGATCGTCCGCAAAGCCCTTGAAATGCCCATGCGCAAGATCGCTGAAAACGCTGGCAAAGACGGCGCCGTCATCATTGAAAACGTGCGCGCCGAGCAGAAAGCCAAGAAGAGCATCAACATTGGTTACGATGTAGTCCGCGATGAATACATCGATATGATCAAGGGTGGCCTGGGCGATCCCGCCAAAGTGACCCGCGGCGCTCTCGAGAATGCTGCTTCCATCGCAGCCATGATCCTGACCACCGAAGCCCTGATCACCGATCTTCCTGAGAAGAACGCTCCGGCTCCTGCAACTCCTCCCATGGATTACTAATCCAAAAAAGTGATCGCAAACCTGACAGGTCAAAAGCCTGTCAGGTTTTTTGATATTTGATTTCGGGTATAATCGAACGAATGAAATACATTCAAAAAATCCTATTGATCTCAATTTTCGCATTTCTTCTATCCAGTTGTGGTCCGCGTGAAACCCCAACCCTTGAACCTACCGCAACCCTGGCTGAACCCACCCCCACTGAAGTGCCGATGGCACTCAAGGTCAATGGAGAAGGCATCACCCTGGAAGAGTACCAGGCTGAACTGACCCGTTTGCAGCAAGCCCAGACCACCCTTTCTACTACTGCCACTCCTGAAGAGCAACGTGACCGTGTCATTGAAGACCTCACCGACCAACTGTTGTTGGCGCAGGCTGCGGCGCAAAACGGCTACAGTGTTGATGATGCCACATTGCAATCCCGCATTGATTCCCTTGCTTCTGATATGGGCGGGGCGGATAAATTGAGCGCCTGGCTGTCTGCTAATGCCTACACCGATGCTTCCTTCAGGGTAGCCTTACGCCGCTCGATCGCCGTTGCCTGGCAGCGTGACCAGATCATTAATACAGTGCCAGAAACAGCAGACCAGGTGCATGTGCGCCAGTTGCTGGTTCAGGATGAGGCCAATGCGCAAAGTTTGTATACCCAATTACAGAATGGCGCGGATTTTGCAACTCTAGCTTATAAGCTGGATCCTACCACCGGTGGTGATTTGGGCTGGTTTCCCCAGGGTTACCTGACCCAGAGTGCGGTTGAAGACGCTGCCTTCGCCCTGGAAGTAGGCAAGTACAGCGAGATCATCCAGAGCGACCTGGGCTATCACATACTTTATCTGATCGAACGCGACGCAGCTCACCCCTTATCGGTGGACGCGCGCCGGACGTTACAGCAACAACGGTTGGATGAGTGGCTCACCGCCGCCAAAGGTACATCAAAGATCGAGATCCTGGTTAAATAGGTTCCCAAGGCTGGAGAGCAAGAATGAATTTCATCGATCAAGAAGAAATAGCAGAACGGCAAAGACGCAGAAGCAAAAAACGTCGCAACGACGTGGTGTGGAACTCACTGACGGCCATTTTTGTACTGGCCACTGTAGGCGCAGTTCTTTACTTTTTGCTGCTGTTCTCGAACCCGGCTTCTGCCATGAATCCCTTCCCGCCTCCTACCTTACCGGTTTTGGTGCAATTACCCACTTCAACGCCCACGCAGGTGATGTTGCCTCCTACCTGGACCCCCACAATCACCTCCACCGTGACGCCCAAACCGACCGTGGAAGAAGCCACGGCTGCCTTGCCGCAGGGAGAGACCCCAACCCCTTATGCAACAGACCCCAACGCGGAATTCGCCTTTGCGCCCAAGAGTGACCCGGTTGCCATGGCCAATACCGTGTTCCACACCGACGGCACATGCAACTGGCAGGGTGTGGCAGGACAGGTGGTAGATATTCAGGGCCGCCCCGTCCTGGGCTTGATGATCCATCTTTCCGGGTATTACAATGGCAAACGCATTGACCAGACCACGCTTTCCGGTGGCGCTCAGGAATGGTACGGGAAATCAGGGTATGAGTTTGTGCTGAGCACGGAGACCCCCATTGATTCAACGGCTCAGCTTTCCGTACAGCTTACAGATACTGCCTATGTGGCAATTTCTGACAAGATCGTTTTCAACATGTACTCAGATTGTTCCAAGAACTTGATTCTCATCAATTTTCAGCAGGTCAAGTAGCACTTAAAAGATCGAGCCACCGGGCAGCCGGTGGCTTTTTTTGTTTAACCGAACATTCGCAATTGTTGGCTTTCTTCCAGGCTGATGGGGTCGCTGTCCAGCAGCATGGTCCACAGGGCGGGGGTTAGATCAGAGCGCGCGCTGAGGGCAGCCAGGGTGCGTAATTTGAGGAAATGCCAGCCATTCAGGGTTCGTTCATGCAAAGATGGGTCACGAATTAATTTGTATTTTAAAAGTCCAGCCCGACTGCCTGGGAACACGAAAACATGCTCAAGCGCTTCTTCACTCTCGGTGGGCACGTATTTGGCCAGCAGGGCGGCCGCCGAAAAGTAAAAAGCATAATGCCCCTGGCCTTTGAGACTCCAGGTCAGCGTAGGGGCGGAGCTCACCTCGTAGCCAAGCTGGATGCCAAGCGTGTGAATGTAATGGATGGCTTGCTCAATGTCTTTGCGACGGGCAGAAGCCAATTCGTTTTCACGCAGGTTCCAGGTCAAATGGCCAGGGTCCCAATCTGCATAGGCGTTCAGACAGTATTCCGTCAGTTCGCCTGCCGGGGTTAGGAAGCCAGGGAAGGCCTGATGTGTGACGCGGTTGATCTCCAACGCCGGTACCGATCTTTGTTTTTGCAGCAGGGTAACAATGGCCACCTCCACCCGGTCTGCCAGTGGGGAGGGGGCAGGATCTGGCTTTACCAGCCACCATTTACCAGATTCAAACTCCTGGCTGGAAACATCAAAGCGGCGCAGGAAAGCCCGGTCGCTGAAAAGACGAGCGATCATACCCTGAAACTCAGTGCTTTTCTCTGAAGAAAACTCTTCAATTGTGGCAGGCAGCCCCCCGCTGCGGATAGCTTCGCTGACAGCCGCAGTATAAAGGCGCAGGTATTCACAGGGTTCGCCCAGCTCGTTAAGCAGGGTACGCACGGCTGATCTACATACTGCCTGCAAATTAGCGCTTTTCTGATGAGGGGTCTTAGGCGCTGTTTTGAAGTGAAATTGAATTCCATCTGCGGCCGAGCGATAAGCTGCCCCCGTCAATTCAAGGCCGCTGGTGCGGGCAGCCATCAACGTGGCCAGCATCATGCCGGCTGAAGGTTCACCGACCTGGATGAAGGTGGACCCATGGGCATCCGCCAGGGTCACTGCTTTTCCCAGAGCCTGCTGCATGGCCTGGGTATGCCAGTGCCAGTCAAAGCGGCGCCGGCCAAGGACCGAGCGGAAGGCTACGCCGCTTTTGCCGCCCCACAGCCAGGCTGACCAAAGGGCTGAGAGGGTCCAAAACGCCTGGTTGGGTCGCGGCGGCATACAGAGCACCTGGCCAATCTTCATGCCCTCCGGGAGCTCTTTGATGGAGCGGATGGGTCCTTCGTAGAGAGAAACGCCTCCCGCAGCGGGGAGTTTGGGCCAAAGGGTGCATTCAACCAACGCGGCAGGCTGCGCCCATAAATTTACAGCAGCTTCCAGTTCCCTCCACAGGTTCTTTTCTGCGTACTCCTGCGGCACTGTAAGCTGGTGGGTAGTATCCAGGTTGGGCGGCCAGGGCCACAAACTGGTCCCTGCGTCCAGCAGGCTGATCATCAACGCCTGCAGGCGGTCACGGTCAGCGTTGGGCAGATACATGCCTTCAATCTTGTTCAGCAGGGTAAAGAGCACATAGATGGCTCTGGGGTTATAGACTTTGAGCGCTTCTTCTACAGCAGCGCGGTCTTCCTGGTCGTCCTTCAACACTTTGCTGATGGCTCTGGCCCGATGGACCTTCTCGCCGCGGATGATAGGCTGCAGGCGGGCCAGGTCTTCATCGGTGATGGCACGTTCCCCTTCATCGCCGCAATGGGGGCAGCGGTACACCCTGGCATACGGGGTGGCATCCGCGCGGCGCCACAGAAAGGCGCTGGCCTGGATCTCCTGATGGCAAATAGTACAGCGGGTCTGATAAAGCGCCTTGATGTGTGTTTCCAGCCGTTCCTCCCCGCGCTTCTGCGAGGCCAGATCGGCAATGACGGAAAGATAGCGGTCTTTTTCTGAGGGGACTGCCAATTGTTTCAGGCAAAAGGCCAGGATGGGGTTGTTGCAGGCGACCAGTACCTTGCGGCCTTGCTGGGCTAATTCAAGCGGCAGTAGCGGGTTGGACCCGAATGGATCCAGCAGCAGGTCTTCTTGAGCAGCACTTGCTTCTGCCACCTGGCTCATCACCCCGGCCGGGCAGGGCGGCAGAAAGCGCTCGATCGGGATTGGACGGCTGAGCGCATTGGCAGGCAAGTAGGGTGTTGCGATTGATGCAACCATGTAACAATGATAGCAAATTATTTAAGAAAACAGGTAATTAAATGAATACTGGGCGCTGATCGATCAGCGCCCAGTAAGCTGAGACTCGAGGCTACATCACAGGCATCTCTACCCGGGGCAGGTCAGCGCTGACCTGCTGGTTTTCCTCAGGAGAATAACTGTAGTCTTCCAGTTGACCGGTCATATATTTGTTGTAGGAAACCAGGTCAAAATGTCCATGGCCGGACAGGTTGAAGAGGATCACTTTCTTCTCGCCGGTTTCTTTGGCTTTGAGTGCTTCATCAATGGCGGTGCGGATGGCATGAGAGGATTCTGGCGCAGGCAAGATGCCCTCGCTGCGGGCAAAGAGGATGGCCGCTTCAAAGACCTTGGTCTGGGCTACAGAGACAGCCTCGACCAGCCCGGCATTGACCATGGCTGAGAGGGTGGGGGCCATGCCGTGATAGCGTAATCCACCCGCATGGATGGAGGGCGGCATGAAGTTGTGTCCCAGCGTGTGCATTTTGATGATGGGGGTCATACCGGCGGTATCGCCGTAATCAAAGGTGTAGACGCCTTTGGTGAGTGAGGGGGTGGCTTCCGGTTCAACTGCCAGCAGACGGGTGCGCTGCCCGTTCTTGAGGTTTTCGCGCAAGAAGGGGAAGGCAATGCCAGAGAAGTTGGAGCCGCCGCCCACGCAACCGATGACCACGTCCGGGTATTCGCCGGCCATGTCCATCTGCTTGAGGGATTCTTCACCAATGATGGATTGATGGATGAGCACATGATGCAGCACCGAGCCAAGGCCGTATTTCTTGGTACCGCCAGAGATGGCAGCCATTTCTACTGCTTCGGAGATGGCAATGCCAAGCGAGCCGGGGTTGGTTGGATCATTGGCCAGCAGGTTGCGGCCGTACTGGGTCTCGTTGGACGGGCTGGCAAAGACTTTGGCACCGTAGGTTTCCATCAGATAGCGGCGGTAGGGTTTCTGGTCATAAGAGACGCGTACCATGTACACTTCCAGGTCCAAACCGTAGAACTGGCAAGCCATGGAGAGAGCAGACCCCCATTGACCGGCGCCTGTCTCGGTGGTCATGGCTTTGGTACCGGCGATCTTGTTGTAAAAAGCCTGCGGAATGGCTGTGTTGGATTTGTGGCTGCCAGAAGGGGAGACGCCTTCATATTTATAGTAAATATGCGCCGGGGTCCCCAGAGCTTTTTCCAGGCGGCGGGCGCGGATCAGCGGGGTAGGTCTCCAAAGTTTGTAGGCTTCGCGTACTTCATCTGGGATGGGGATAAAGCGTTCAGTGCTAACTTCCTGCTCGATGAGTCCCATGGGGAACAGCACAGAAAGATCATTGGGGGTAATGGGCTGTTTAGTGGCCGGGTTGAACACCGGTTCGGGGGCAACGGGTGAATCACCGTTGATGTTGTACCAAAAATGCGGGATGTCACTTTCGTTCAGCAGGTATTTCGTTTGTTCTTCCATCGTCAGCTCCTTGAAAATAATGAAATTGGATTGGTTTGGAACGGACGAGTTTAAAACAACAACGTCCGTCCCATCTGGGGACGGACGTACGATCCGCGGTGCCACCCCGGTTAAGCTGACTTTTAACGAAAAAACCTCCAGGAGAATGCTCCCGGGGGTTGGATGGCCAGCTTCACTCGTTAGAGTACGGCAGTCAAACTGCTTATACTCGTTGCCCTCATAACGGCGGCGCTCCCGGCCCGGGTTACTTACTGGTGTGTTCACCTGGCAGCTCGGAGGTCCATTCAGTATCGCTGTGCGTGCAAGATTTCACCAAACTCTTGCTCTCTGGAACGCCCTGGAGATACTTACTCGTCCTCGTCAAAGCTTTTCATATTCAATTTCAACTATTATACACGCTCAGCAGGCGCTGTCAACCACCAATCCTTAATATAGTTTGAAATGGGATACGCCCGGCATTTCGGCGATAACAGATTGAATGTCCTCAAAAGTTTCATCCTCAATGGCTTTAACGACCAATGAAACGGTGATGGAGTTATGCAGCAGGTCGCGATCTATGCCGGTGGAGATGATTTTCTTCTTGAGCAGCTTGAGCGCCTGTTGAAGTTGTTCTGCCAGATCGGGCACTCCAATTGCAGTGACCACAACGTTGACGGTGGTGTAGACGCGGATCAGTTTCTTTTCCAGGATGTTGAGCAGAACCAGCACGATGAGCAGGGCAACGGTGGTGGCGATGGAGGCAAAATAATGCCCAGCACCGACGGCCAGACCGACGATGGCAATGGTCCATAAAGAGGTAGCAGTGGTCAGCCCTTTGACGTTGGTACCGTAACGCAAAATTGCGCCAGCCCCCAGAAAACCGATGCCAGAAACCACCTGGGCGGCCAGCCGCGCCGGGTCACCTGAATTGGCAAATTGTGTGGAGATGTTTATAGAAATGGTCATGGCCAGGCAGGAGCCGATGGCCAGAATGGTATGGGTACGCAGACCGGCAGGCTGATTCTGCCGCTCACGTTCGTAGCCTACGACCATACCCAAAAGAGCGGCCAGACCTAAACGAAGGACGATCTCAAGATCAGGGATCATAATGACCTTTCAGGCTGTTGCGTGAAAGAAAGAAGTTTCGATACTTTTCGCTGTTTCATCCGGGTTGCGGGGCAGCAGTGCGGCGAATGACGGCAGGCAAGCGGATGTTTGTTCGCTCATGCGTTGCGCCAACCGCCGTACTGAAAAATGGGCGTTGGCAGCAGAGCGCAACTGGATAAAGTGGAGCAGGCTGCGCAGGTTGGTGGTGATGAGAAAGCGGCGGTTAAATCCGTTGGGCACCACGTAACCGGCGGCTTGCGCATCTTGGCGGGCAATTTGAGTATAAGCGGTTTGAGCAGCCTGCATGGCCTCATTATAAGCGGCCAGCATGCCGGCTCTTTCAATGGCTTTTGGGGTGGCATAGCCCAGGGCTGCCGTCAGAGCTTGCGGGGTCAGCGTCATCATACGGTGGCGTTTGACCTCATAAAAAGCACCCTGGTCCAGGAGGACATCAAAGGTAAATATACTGTGTTCCAGCTCGCGGGAGGGAATGGAATGTTTCCTGGACGGATCCAGTAAAGCCCCGGCCAACTCAATTTTTTCAGCCGGGTTGAGCGCTTGAGCCCAGTCCAATGCTTGCGCATAGGCAATGTTCTGCTCTTTGTACAGGGCAGCGGCGAAGATGCGGTCTTCCAGGTCAGTTTGTGCATCCACCAATTGACACCAATCGCCAAAACCTTCTGCTCGTTTCACTGCTATACCGGAAAATACCTGGCTGACCTGGCCTAAATATTCATCTGCGTTGGCGTACTTCAGCAGGGTGGGTACCGATTGGGCGGCGCAGGCTTTGATCTCAGTACCGATCTGGCGGACTTCTGCCAGGGGGTGCGAGAGCATTTTGGTGAGCGCATGTTCCAGTGTACGTGCATTGATGGTGATGCCCACGTTGGCAAGGGAGGCTGCCGGCAGCAGGAAACGGCAAACATCAATGGCCTGTGAATGCGTGCGGCGTTCCCAGGCGGGGGTGGATTCCTGCTCCTGCTGCGGGCAATCGGCGCGGATGGCAGATTCCACCGCGGGGATAATGTTTTGGTAGGTTTGGAACAGGCGCAGACAGGTGGTCTTGTAGACATCCAGCAAGGAGGAATTTGTCAGCTCTTCGGGAATGTAGAAGGCGTCTCCCTGCCAGGTTTGATAGCGGGTCGATTTTTCTGTGTAAGAGGCCAGCCGGTTGGATTGCAGGCATTCAATGGCTAGCCGTGAGACATTCTCAACGGCGATGTGCAGCACAGCATGTTCAGCAACGGAGGAGTGGCCGTATCCGACTACCCATTTTTCGTTGAATTCAGCGCTCTTACTTTCGCTCAGTTCAGCGGCGATCTGGCGGAAAGATTCAGGTGAGCGGGATGTTTTGGCAAAGGTGACGGCAATGGTTTCGGGCGGTAGTTTTTGCGGATCAAGTAAATAGATCTGTCGTTCATTCGCCATGGGGGATCACCTCTCTTGTCTTTTCAATATCTCGCTTGACCTGCGCGATCAATTCTTCTGGTGTATTAAACACCTTTTCTGGCCGCAGGTATTCGATGAGTTCCAATTTGAGAATATGACCATACAGGTCTTCCTGCAGGTCCAACAGGTGAGGCTCCACTCGCGGCACGGGCAGGGGATTTTCAAAGGTAGGACGCACACCAATGTTAGTGACGGCGGTATATTCCTGGTTGTTCACCAGGGCACGGCAAGCGTAAACCCCCTTGGCAGGAACCAGCCGATCAGCGGCAATATCCAGGTTGGCGGTAGGGAAGCCCAACTTGCGGCCGCGGTGTTCGCCATTGATGACGGCCCCCTCCAGAGAGTAGGGACGACCCAACAGTTGGTTGGCTTCACTGAGTTTGCCTCGGTGTAGCAGATCGCGGATGCGGCTGGAAGAGATGATGCCCAAAGCGCTGGTAACAGGGGCAAAGGCTTCTACTGCAAAGCCCATTTGTTTACCAATGGCTTGCAGCGATTCAAAATTACCTTCGCGGTCGCGGCCAAGGGCGAAATCATAGCCGGCCAAAAAGTGAATGAGGCCAAGGTGATCTTTGAGGCCGCGCATAAAATCTGCGGCGCTCAGGTTGGCAATGGTCTGGTCAAATTTTATGGTGACGACCCGGTCGACGCCGAGTTCCTTCAAAAGGCGCTCACGTTCCTCAGGCGTAGACAGGCTGTAGCCCGGCATGGAACGGCCAAAAAAGACGGCCGGATGAGGGGAGAAGGTGAGCACAATGGCTTCGCTGTTTTCGGCGTGTGCTCCCTGAATCAGTTGGCGGATCAACGCCTGATGCCCCAGGTGTACGCCATCAAAGGAGCCGACGGTGCACCAGGAGCGGACGATCTTCAATTCGTTGAGGTCAGTAGAAAAATCCATTGATTAATTATATTGATTATTTTGTTTTGAAACCAAGCCCCCTCGCATTGGCGAGGGGGAAATTTATCAGGAAAAGAACACTTTTTTGGGCTGCCACTCGTTGGTGGCCTCGTCCAATTCCAGTAAGGCAACCAACTCGCCCTGCTCGCTAATGCCACGGGCTTTTTTACCCACTGTGGCGTCAGCGGCAATACGGTTGCCGTGGCGGATGGTATCCATATTCTCAACGCTCAATTCCACAGCCGGCCAATCTGAGAGGGCTTCGGCAGCGGGGATGAGGTATTGGTACCAGGTGCCATTGGTGAAGGCTTCATTGAGCTTGCGCAGCGGCACAGCGTCACGCAGGGTGAAGCGGCCACTCTTGGTGCGGCGCAGGCCGGTGAGGGTGGCCCCACAGCCCAGGCGGTCGCCCAGATCGTTGGCCAGAGAGCGAACATATGTGCCAGATGAGCAGAAGATATCGATGACCACTTCAGGGGGAGCCCACTCCAACAGCTCGAGCGAGTAAACGCTGATGATGCGGGGTGCCAGGTCTACTTCTTCGCCATGACGGGCCATCTCATAGGCTTTGCGACCATTCACCTTCACTGCAGAATACGGCGGAGGGGTTTGTTCAATATCGCCCACAAAGGTCATTAATTCTTTTTCAAATTGTTCTTCGGTAATGTTGACGGGCGCACTGGAGGTCTGCATGCCATCTTCATCGTAGGTGTCGGTGGTTTTACCAAGGGTGATGACGGCCTGGTAACGTTTATCTGAGGCTGAAACGTATTCGCTAAGGCGAACGGCAGGGCCAACCAGCACGATCAAAACGCCTGAGGCGCGCGGGTCAAGCGTACCGGTGTGCCCGGCACGACGGATATTTGTACCTTTACGGACAACCTGAACTACATCGTGAGAAGTCATTCCGACCGGCTTGTCGATGACCAGCACACCCGAAATTGCGTTCTTCATGTCAAAATTGTCTTCTGAGATCATATACACTCCATTAAGATTTTCTTTACCACCCAGTTATGAATTACCTTCGTTGTTATCAATAACTTTGGTCGTATCAAGATAATTCCTGGTTGCTTCTAAAACAAGTTTTTGTACAACGTCCAGGCTCCCAGCAATCTCTGCGCCGGCGGCAGCGGGGTGACCCCCGCCACCAAAAGAGGTGGCCAATCCGGAAATATCCAAACCGGATCGGGCACGCCAGCTTACCTTGGTGAGATTCGCTTTTTGTTCTACAAAGAGCACGGCAATATCCAGGGGGTCAATACTTGAAATGATATTGGTGAGGTCAGCATCATCATTTCCTGAATAACCTGAATTAGCTCGATCCTGAAGCGTAAGGGATGTCCAGACCAGGTTATCTTCATGTTGCAACCGGGTGAGGGCATAGCCCCAGTAATTGGTGGCCGCAAAACTGCGATTGATGAGGGCCTTGTTGTACAGGTCAGAGATGTTCGCACCCAGATCCATAAGATCGGCAGCGATGCGTAAAGAAGTTGAGGTGGTGTTGGAGGTACGAAATCCGATGGAATCGCTGAGGATGCCGGTCATTAACGCTCTGGCTACATCCGGGGTAATGGGGTAGCCCCAGACGGGCAGCTTTTGAGCCAGGATGGCACAGGTGGCCACCGAAGAGGGCTCGATCAGGTTAAGTTCGGCAAACTGTTCATTGGTAATGTGATGATCAATGACGATCCCCACAGGCTTGTCTTGCAGAACCCCGCCGGTGCGCTTCAGATCGGAGCAATCGACCACGATATACAGGTCGCAATCCGTGCTGAAGCTGCGTTTGATCTGATCTGTGCCTGAAAGGTGACGGAAGGAATTGGAAACTCCATCCTTCAAGACCATTTCCACCTGTTTACCGGCAGCCAGCAAAGACAGTCCCAACCCAAGCACCGAGCCGATGGCATCGCCATCGGGGCGGATGTGGGCGGTCACGCCAATGATCTGCGCCTGGTCTATTCTCTGTTTGATCAGATTTTCAGTCATTACTTGTTTCCGACGGTTACTTCTTTTGATCAGAATGTAGGGAGGCGATGATGCGTTCGATTCGGTCTGCTTTTTCTGGGGTTACATCCCAGTGAAAGCGTAAGCGAGGAAATGCACGCAATACGATACGTTCTGCCAAAGCTTTTCTTAAAAACCCCGATGCATTCTCGAGGGAAGAGATCACTTCCTTGGAGCGCACAACTCCTTCAACGGCAGAGACATAGATCTCTGCGTAAGAAAGCTCGCGGTCTACTTTTACCTCTGTGATGGAAATTCCTTCCAAGCGTGGATCATGGATCTCACCCTTGGCAAGCATTTCAGATAGTTCCTGGCGAATACGATCGCCAATTCGTTTTAACCTCATAGGTGAAGGCATATATTAATCCAATCCTGTCAAAACTGCTCTACTTTGCAGTTTTTTCAACGGTATAACACTCGAGTACATCGCCTTCGACGATTTCATTATACCCTTTTAAGGAAACGCCACAATCAAAACCCTGGCGGACCTCTTTTACATCATCCTTCTCATGTTTCAGAGAGGAGATCTCGCCTTCAAAGATAGTGTTGCCGTTGCGGATGAGGCGGATCTTGGCATTACGGCGCAGTTCGCCAGTGGTGACACGGCAACCGGCAATATTGCCCACTTTATTGATCTTGAAGACGGCGCGCACGGTGGCCTGTCCCACTTTGGTCTCTTTGAATTCAGGTTCCAGCATACCTTTGAGCGCTTTTTCAATGTCTTCGGTCATGCGGTAGATGATATCGTAGAGGCGGACGGACACGCCTTCGCTTTCGGCCAGGTTACGGGCGGCATTGTCTGCCTGCACGTTGAAGCCTAGCACAATGGCCTTGGAAGCGGCTGCCAGCATGATATCGTTTTCGCTGATATTGCCGGTCTCGGCCTGCAAAATATTAATCTTGATGTCGCCCTTGCTCAAATCTTTGAGGGAGGTGACGATGGGGTCCAGGGAGCCCTGCACATCCGCTTTGAGGATGAGGGCAAGCTCGCGGATCTCGCCAGCCTGGAATTTTTCAAAGAGCTGTTCCAAAGTGGCTTTGGGTGCAGCTACTGAATCTTGTTGTTTGGCTGTGTTTCGGGCGTCGATCATGGCGCGGGCTTCCTGTTCGGAAGGGACCACCTGGAAGACTTCACCGGCAGAAGGAACATCGCCCAGGCCCATGATCTGCACAGGGGTAGAAGGCCCTGCGCTGCGAATGGGTTTGCCGTGGAAGTCAAACATGGCGCGCAATTTGCCATAGGTATCACCGGCCAGGATGGTATCACCCATCTTGAGCGTGCCGTTCTGCACCAGCAGGGTGGCAATGACGCCTTTGGCTTTATCGAGCGAGGCTTCAATGATGGTACCAATGGTCTTGCCGTTGGGGTTGGCATGAATGTCCATGCTGTCGCTGACGAGCAAAACAGCTTCCAGCAGATCATCCAGACCCATTTTTTGTTTGGCAGATACCGGTACCACCAGTGTGTTGCCATCCCATTCATCTGGCACCAGACCGGCTTCTGCCAGTTGATGTTTGGTGAAATCGGGGTTGGCATCTGGGCGGTCGATCTTGTTGAGTGCAACGATGATGGGAACGCGGGCAGCCTTGGCATGTGCAATGGCTTCGCGGGTCTGCGGCATGACGCCGTCAGTGGCAGCCACGACCAGAATTACTATATCAGCACCCTGGGCACCGCGAGCGCGCATTGCAGTAAATGCTGCATGGCCTGGAGTATCCAAGAAGGTGATCAGACGGTCTTTTTGGACCACCTGGTAAGCACCGATGTGCTGGGTAATACCGCCTGCTTCGCCGCTTGCTACATTGGTGTGGCGGATGGCATCCAGCAGGGTAGTCTTGCCATGGTCAACGTGGCCTAAAATGGTCACGACTGCGGGTCGTTTGATGAGATGTTTGGGGTCTTCTTCCATAATGGTCCGGCGCCACAGAGGAATTTCTCCCTCTTCTTCGGTCGGAACATCTTCTGCAACCTGTTCTTGCACAGCTTCAAAACCTAATTCAGAACCAACGATTGCTGCAGTGTCGAAATCAACAATTTGATTAATATTGGCCATGACCCCATTGGACATCAATATCTTGATGACCTGAATCGGGCTGGCTTCCATTGATTTGGCTAAGTCTCTAACGGTAATACTGGCAGGGAGTTCAATACGCTTCTGTCCATTTTCGCCCATAATCCACCTCCATAAAATGTGCCCCCTGGTAAGCTATCCATCCGGATAGACAATAATCTTTTTTGAGATCGATTTGACCAGTCGGTGTCTTGAGCAAAAATGAGACAGGTTTAGAGGTTCATTGCAGGTTCCTCAGGGGATGTTCCATTTTTGGTTACTTCGGGTACTGTTTCGACGGGCAACGTCTGCATGTACTCTGTCAAACGTTGCCTGTCTTCAGCAGTAAGCTCAGTTTTCAAGGCATGAGCGATTGGTCCTTTTAAAGCAGATTGCCAGCAAGAACGAACGCCGTGAATGTAGGCACCCCGTCCGGGGGCTTTTCCGGTTAGATCCACCATAACGCCTTCCGGGCTGCGCACGACGCGTACCAGGCCTTTTTTGGCCAGAACCGTGCGGCATCCAATACAGGTGCGCTGGGGAATGTGTTTCGTCCGTTTAGGCTGCTGCTTTGTCACCGATCCTTCTCGTTAATCTAGCTTTCCCAATCCCAACCATCGTCGCCACGTTTGTGCTTCTTGCGGGCAATGGTCAGATCACGGTCGGGGTCATAGGTAACTTCAACGTGCTTGCTCTTCTTTTTGTTACCCTTCTTCTTGTCGCCCGATTCATCAGTTTCTTCTTCGTCAACGACACGGTCCAAAACTTCAGGACGCATGGTGAAGAGTTCTTCAAGTGAAGGCTCAGGTTCGGCTTCACCTTCCTGCATGGCAGCAGGTTCAACTTCAACTTCCGGCAGTTCAACGGCGGTCTCTTCAACCACAGGAGCTGCCTCAGGAGCAACTTCAACCACAGGGGCTTCCACCTTAAGGGTGGCGGCCTTCTCTATAGCAGCTTTTTCTTCTTCAAGCTGAGTATCAAGGGTGGTCATCAAAGCGTTGATACTGTCCATGGCGCGCGGGCCGAGACCCTGCAAGCGCAGGATGTTATCTGCATCCACTTTCATCTGAATGGCCAGCTCACCAGAGGTGGCATAGCCAGCTTCTTGTAAAATGTAAGCCACATGTTCCGGCAAACCGCTGTCGAGAATATTGGTGGAGAAGGCAGCCGTAGGGATGCCTTTCTTAAGTTCGGCAAAGCGGTCTTCTTCTGCTTTCTTCTGTTCGGCGGTCTTGGTGGTAGCTTTGCGCTCCACACGGTCGACGAACTTGGCCATGAACTCGTATTCTTCTGGGGTCAAGGGACGGCCATCCGCTTTGCGGGAGAGCAATTCTTCCATGCGGGTGACGTTTTCGGTCTCGGCAGACAGAAGAGCTGTGAGGGTGTTGTCCGTCTTGAGTTTGCTGAGCGAATCACTGGCAGCTTCCGGCAGGCTCTTGATATCAATGCGCCAACTGGTGAGCTTGGCAGCCAGGCGGGCATTCTGTCCGTCGCGGCCAATGGCCAGGGAGAGCTGATCTTCAGGTACAACTACGGTGGCAGTCTTGCCGCCAGAACCCTTTTGTTCGTTCAGGTACACACCGTTGACACGGGCGGGGGAGATGGCTTTGGCGATAAAGACGGCCGGGTCCGGATTCCATTCGATGACGTCGATCTTTTCATCGTGCAACTCTTTGACGATGGCCTGGATGCGCACGCCGCGGATACCCACGCATGCTCCAACCGGGTCGATGCCTTGTTGGGTGGCAGAAACGGCCACTTTGGCGCGTTCACCCGGTTCACGGGCAATGGAACGGATCTCAACGATACCGTGGAAAATTTCAGGAACTTCGTTCTCCAGCAAACGGCGCAAGAAGTTGCGGTGGGTGCGAGAGAGGATGATCTGCGGGCCGCGTTGGTTATCTTTTACTTCCGAAACCAGAGCGCGAACACGCTCATGGATATGGAAGCGCTCGCCCGGGATCATTTCTTTGCGAGGCATGCCGGCTTCGGTCTTGAGTTCAAGACCAATGGTCAGGCCGGTGGCGCTGACCGCCTGAACAACACCGCTAACGATCTCGCCCAGTTGTTTTTCATAGTGGACGAGTTGAGCCTGGCGCTCGGCGTCGCGGATACGCTGTTGAATGACCTGGCGTGCGGTTTGAGCGGCCACACGGCCAAAATCGGCCGGGGTAGCGTCTACTAAAACCAGGCTGCCAAGTTCGGCGTCGGCGTTATATTTTTGTGCCTCAGCCAGACTGACTTCGGTAACCGGATTCTCCACTTCTTCGACGACTTCTTTCTCTGCGAAGATGGTGATCTTACCGGTTTCGAGATCAATGGAGGCCTCCACACGGCGGGTTACATCAGTCTTAACCGAACGGTTATAGGCTGAAATGATCGCCGACTCGAGAGCTTTGATGATGATCTCTCGTGGGAGTCCTTTTTCTTCAAGGACTTCATTGAATGCCAGGGTAAATTCGTTCTTCATGTTCCTTAATCTCCACCTGATTCTTTTTGTAACAGGTTACATAATAAGAAAAGTGGGGGTTGCCCACTTTTCGGTGACGACATTTGCGATTTCACTTACCTTAAATATTCTATCATGACTTGGCGTTTTGTCAACTCATCAAGAGGCGGCTTTTTTCTTCTTTATACCATCGCTAATGGCAAAAGGCAGGTAAAACAGGGTAAATACCACTGCTGCCAGGGCTTCTTCTGCCAAAAGGTACCATGGCCAGGGTCCAAGCACATCCAACAGGCTGGCCGTCTCAGGTTTGTGGGAGGTGAACATATAATTGCTGCCGATGGCGCGGTTAATAAAGAAGAGAACCACAAAATAGAGGTTGCCCACAATGACCACCTTGAGCAACGACTTCCAGGTGGGGCGTTGATGTTCTACGATGAGCATGTACAATGCCGAGGCAATGATCAGCCCGTGTGAGACGAACACCTGAAAATAACGGAAATGTGGAAAGCTGTAGATGCCCAGGTCCGGCGTCAAGAAAGCTTGCATGGCCCCGGCAATGCCCAGGAAAAACGCGAACTCAAAGATGGCATAGCTGCGCGTCATTAGCATAATGGCACTGAGGAAGACGAAGACGCTGCACAGATGCAGCGGCAGCATGGTCTGGATGTCCCAGGTCCCATTGACATAATTCCATAAATGCCAACCGCTCTCATTGACCAACAAAATTATAGCCATGCTCCAGCGGGTGATCTTTTGGGCTTTTTCGTCAGGATGATTGCGCAACCAAAAAAAGTATGCGATCAACAAAAACAAAATCGCGATGGCTGCCAGATGCTGCAATGAGAATAATTGGAAGGGAGGACCAGAAAAATCTTTGCCAAAGAAATTATCCATTGTTTCCTCGCGCTGGTATGGGATGAGGTGATTTCTCCATTTTAAATGCAAATCGCTGTTACCGAAAGCGATTTTATTTACGGTATAATATTGGCTATGCCAAAAAAGAAAATTGAAGAGACTTTGCCAATGAATAAGAAATCATCTTCTGAAGAGATTAAACCCTCTTCCGAGAATTCCGTTCCGGAAGTGACCGTTCCAGTCAAAGCAGCCGCAAAAACCCGCAAGACCACTAAAAAAGCTGATCCGGTTGAGGCGTCTGTTGTAGTGGAGCCAGAAGTTGTGGCTGAAGAGCAAGCTCCTGTAAAGGTCAAACGCGCCGGTTGGGTCTGGTTGGGTATCCTGGCCATGCTCATCATTGCTGCCCTCGGGGTTGGATCCGGTTATTTACTGGCCATCCAGGCCAGGAAAGCCGCCGATTTGACCAGAACTCAGATCGCCGCCACCACCCAATATGAGCTGAGTTTACAGGATGTCAAAGATAACAATTTGGCCATGGCCAAACGTCGCCTGGAATACGTGATCCAGATCTATCCCTCTTACCCGGGTGCTGCCGATAAACTGGCGGAGGTGATGGTGCAGATGGCACAGGCAGGGAACACAAATACTCAGCCTGTGGCAATTGCCACCGTAGAAGCCACCAAAGATACGCGCGGTGCGGCAGCAATTTTGACAACAGCTAAATTGCAATGGGCTTCTCAAGATTGGCGCAGCCTTTACACGACCGTCAACTCTTTACGTGACCTGGATCCCACTTATGAAGCCGTGCAGGTAGATGGTTTATATTATCTGGCCATGCGCAATATGGGCATCCTTAACATCAGCAATGGCAACATGGAAAAAGGTCTGTATAACTTCTCTGTGGCAGAAAAGATCGGTCCTCTAGATGCTGATGCAGAATCATATCGTTCCTGGGCGCGCATGTTCCTGAATTCGGCTGCCGGTTATGAAGTTGTCTGGAGCCGTGCCGTGGATGGTTTCTCTACCCTTTACAATATGGTACCGAACATGATCGATTTCAACGGTATCACTGTTCGTGAGTATTACGCCCGTTCTTTGGCTGGTTATGGAGATTTCCTGCAATCCACTTACGATTGGTGCGGTGCAGTGACAAAGTATGAAGCCAGCCAGGGCATTATGACCCTGCAGCGGGTGATCGATATTTTGCCGGACGCCCGCGAAAAATGTGCCAATCCACCGGCTACACCCACTCCGGAAAGTACCCCGACCCCTTAAACAAAAAAATCGCCTGAGAGATCAGGCGATTTTCATATCTATTCTGCTAATTGGCCGGTCAGATCGTGCGTCATAGAGCCGGTGATCTGGATGGGGAAGAATTTTCCTTCTTCCAGCTCATCTTCAATGATGACCAGTCCATCAATTTCTGGCGCATCCCTGAAGGAGCGACCCACCGAGATGCCGTCGCCCTGACCTTCAATGAGGACGTCCAGTTGCTTGCCAATCCACTTTTGATTGTGGTTGAGCGAGATCTTCTCCTGATGTTTCATCAGGCGTTCCAGCCGGTCCAACTTCACTTCTTCTGGCACCGGGTCTCCCAGCGGTTCACTGGCAGTCCCTGGCTCAAAGGAGAAGGTAAAAGCGCCCACATGGTCAAACTGGATGACGTCTAGGAAATTGAGCAGAGTCTGGAATTTCTCTTCGGTCTCACCCGGATAGCCCACAATGAATGTGGTACGCAGGCTGAGATCGGGCATGGCGGTACGCATTTTGTCGACCGTTTTCAAGACCCAATCCACGTCTGAGGGACGCTTCATGCTCTTGAGGAGTTCCGGGTCAGCGTGCTGCAGGGGAATATCCAGGTAATGGACGATCTGTGGCTGGCTGGCCATGACCTCAATGAGATGATCGGTCACATAACCGGGGTAGGCATAGAGCAGGCGTACCCAGGGGATCTGCGGGATCTTGGGCAGCATGGTTTCAAGCAGGGTGGCAAGCCCATCTTTCATGCCCAGGTCGTGACCATAATCGGTGGTGTCCTGGGCGATAAGGTTGATTTCTTTGACGCCCCAGCTTTGAAGCTGCACGGCATCGCGGATCACCAGCTCTGGTGCACGGCTGACCAGGGTGCCTTTGATGAGCGGAATGGAGCAAAAGGCGCAGGGTCGGCGGCAACCATCGGCGATCTTCAAATAGGCGCTGGCGCCCTGAACCGCCACGCGGTTGGTGCCTTTTTCATCAGTGCCAAGGGAGGGAGCATCTGGCAAATGGTAGCGGGGTTCTTGTGGTGTCTGGCGAACCTCTGAGATGACATCCAGAATGTCCATCCAGCGCCGCGTGCCAATGAAGCCATCCACCCCGGCGACCTGTTCGCTCAAAAGTTGGCGGCTGCGTTCGGTGAGACAACCGGCAGCAATGAGGAATTGGCCGGGTCGCTTTTTGGCGGCCAATTCTTTTAAGGTGTCGTAAGATTCCTGGCGGGCAGCCGAAATAAAGCCGCAGGTGTTGACGATCATCACTTCTGCCTGTGAGGCTTTTTCTACAGGTTGATAGCCCTGCTCAGTTAATAGTGATCCCATCGATTCAGAATCGACGGTGTTCTTGGCACAGCCAAGTGATACCAGATAAAAGGTTTTTTCTCTCATGGATTTGTTGTAGGAGCAAAAGGTGTGATTGTCTGAGTGGGCAATTCCGGTGTAGCCGTGGGAATTGCTGTGGGTTGTGGGGTGAGCGTGGCTTGCATGGTCACAGTGGGGGTGGGGGTATATGCGGTGGTCAGGTCGTTTGAACCGGTGGCGGTAAATTCCATATTCACCAGTTGACCAAAATTTCCCAGCACGCCCAGATCGGTCTGATTGTAATAGACCTGCAATGCAGCTGCATCGCCGGCTACCAGTGTGATCTTGCTATTGCCGCTATAAGAATAAACGTTACCGGGTACACCTCTGCCCAGGAATTGCTCTTTGCCATCTACCGTCACCTGCATAAAAGCGCGGCGGCGTACAGAAATAACTACTTGAATAGTGCCATCACTGGGAGCGGCCAGGGTGCCTTGCAGGTTCAGATCAGGGGTGAAGGCGACAACACCAATGCCATTAGTGTTGGCCGGGATCACGGTCACATCATCACCGCTGGGGGTACCGCTGGACAAGAGAATATCAGAAATGGGGATGGCCGTGGCTTGATTATTTTTTGAACTGCCCAGGCTCATGAGCTGAAAGGATCCCCAGATGATCATCACAAAGAAAACCAAAAACATGCTGACCGTGAACACCATTTGCGGTGTTAACAATCGCCGCCAGCCGGTGATGGGTTGTTTGTTCTCAGTCACTGGCAAAGGAATACCGGTCTGAGATTCAGGCAGAGATTCAAGACGTTTTTGCTGTAAAGCTTCTGCAAAGCGCGAGAGGTATCTTTCAGGGTTGAGGTTCATGAAGGACGCATAGTTACCCACCATACCGCGACCTTGCACGGTGGAGGGCAGGTCATCCAGGTTGCCTTCTTCAATAGTATACAGGTAGATCTCGCGGATCTTGGTCTGGCGTTCCACATCTTGCAGGGACAGCCCAAGAGCCTCACGCTGCTTGCGCAGGTCGGCACCAATGCTGCGGTACATAGCAAGATAGGTGGGGTTGGCTTTGACGACGGAAGGCGATTCCGTGCTTTTGGTTGGTTGCGGGGCAGGAATTTTGCCATCTACCAGATCGTCTTTTTTGACCACCTGGTAGGGGATCTTATCCGTCAGCTTCTGGAAGCGGTTCTTGAAGTTCTCTTTGAGATCGGCCAACCCATCGTTGAGCCGTTCACTACCGCTCTTGACCACCTCATCCAATTTCTCTTTGAGGTCGATCTCGATGACTTTATTAGTTGGGCTTGGTTGCGGAGTTTCGGTTACAACGGGTTCAGGCGTCGCTGTTTGCTGGGCGTCCAGTAAGGCGTAAGGATCAAGACCCAAAAAGCTGGCATACAGCCGGAGGAATCCGCGCGCTTGTGCCAGAGAGGGCAGAGCGGAGAATTGATCGTTTTCAATGGCCTGCAAATAATTGACGCGAATTTTGGTTTCAGCAGAAACCTGCTCTAAAGTGAGCTTTTTTTCTTCGCGTCGCAAGCGTAAGGTGGTACCGGTTGTTTGTTCCATCATGGTCTTTATTTTATACCAAAAAACCGGCCAGCCAGCCCCCAGGCTGAATTGGCCGGTTTTTATTCAAATTTGAAAAAGAACTACTCTGCTTTTTCTTCAGATTCTGCAGCGGGTGCAACTTCTTCTGCGGCAACTTCGGCAACGGGTGCTTCAGCGACAGGGGCTTCAACAACGGGTGCGGCTTTGACGGGTTCTTTCACCACAGGTGCTTCACCTTCACGATAGACCATAACTTTCACTTTCGGGGTGAGGTCAATGGTCAGGCGAACGTGGGCAGTGTGCTCGCCCAGAACGCGAACGGGTTCGACTTCGATCTGATGGCGGTCGATCTGAGTGCCGAGTTTCTTGTTGATGGCTTCAACGATCATCTGGCCGGTGATGGAGCCGTACAATTTTCCGGTTTCGCCAGCTTTGCTGGTGAAGACGAGTTCGAGACCTTCAACCTGTTCAGCCAAACCACCCATTTCCTTGTTAAGGACAGCACGGGTGACGGCTGCTTTGGCACGGATCTTCTCAACAGATTTCAAAGCGCCGGGGGTGGCCAGCACGGCCAAACCCTGGGGAAGAAGGAAGTTGCGGCCGAAACCATCTGCCACCTTCTTCACGTCGCCGGAGTGACCCAGCTTATAAACATCTTTGATCAATAGAACTTTCATTTTTCAAGCCCTTTCGAAAAGAATTTGAGCCATGCGAAGGGTACAACGCATAGCCTGAAAATTTTACCTTAAGCGGTGGGAATGGTCAATGTTGTGGGTCAGGAGAGCTGGGAAGGGAGAACTGAGAATCGGAAAGGCCAAACCATATCAATTGTCGATACCGTATATTAATTTGGGGATTGATCTGAATTCAATTGAAAACTGAAGGTCCGATATATATATGAATTGCCATCATTTCTTAGTTTTGAGCGTCTTTAATGGCGAGCCGCAATGATTGCGCTTGTTCTTCCGGGAAAGCCGCCGACAAGCGCCGGAAGAGACGCGGTACGTCTGGGGCATAATTTGATTGCAAGATCAATTTGAGGTTGAACACGGTTTCTACAGGGCTGCGCCTGGCCAGGGCTTCCAGAACGTTTTGTAGGGTGAAAAGAACACGTGAACCCGGCTGCCTGACAAGCGGTTGGATAAGGTTAAACACACGGGGCAGGTTGTGAAAGTCTTCGTCTTCGATCAGTGGGAGGAGGCTTTGCAGCCCAAAGATCTGGTCGTGTGCCTGTTTGCTTTCCAACCACAGAGCGATCTGGCTGAGCCAAAGTTCAATGGCTTCATGGCGCAACCCTTCTGAGCCGGCATTGTGCAGATACTGGATCAGTTCACGGTCTTCTGTGGGTTTTGACCAATTTTGCAGCCGCTCAATGACTTGCTGGGAGTAATCGGTGGGCATTTTGCCCAGCAGATATGCGGCCAGCCGACGCGGTTCCTGTTTGCGTTCTTTCCAGAGGCGGTCGATCACATCCAGGCTGCTGAGCGGATTCTCTCGGCTGAGCTGACTGAATGCAAACTCGAATTGGCGCATCACCAGAGGGGTCACATTGTAAGTCTCTCTGGAGGTCGAGAGCTGGTTCTGCCCCGGCTGCGTGAAAGACCGGTCAGAGTAGTAATCAAATAATTCTGACAGGCGTTTGACAAATTCATCGGCCGAAGCAAAATACTGGGTGACCAGACGGATCTGTGTTTGCAGGCGGGTACGATCAACAGCGGGCATCTTTAAAAAGGGGCGGGACTTCTCCCGCCCCATCCTTTGATCTTAGTAGGCCTTGGAGAAGTAAACCTTCTCTTTAGCTTCTTTTCCACACACAATACAATGGCCGTGGCCCTCGGGCTGATCGAAGGGGATGCAGCGGGTGGTGGCACGAGTATCTTCTTTGACCTTGGCTTCGCAAGCGGGGTCACCGCACCACCAGGCAAAGGCCCAACCGTTTTCGACGACCTGTTTAAGCTCTTCGTAATCTTTGGGCTCAAAGATGTGATCGTCACGGAATTTGGTGGCGCGTTCCAACAGGGCATTGTGGATGGTCTTGAGCAGCTCACTGATGGCTGCGGCCAGGTTTTCCTGCGGCAAGATGGTTTTACCATCACGGCCGGGGATGTCTCGGCGCGAGACCATGACGCTGCCCTTTTCTACATCTTTGGGACCGATTTCGATGCGCACAGGCACGCCGCGCAATTCCCAGTCGTTGAACTTGAACCCAGGGGTTACTTCGGTGCGATCATCCACTTTGATGCGCAGAGTGCTCAATTGCTGGCGGACAGATTCCACCATAGGCATCACTTTGGCGCGTTCCTCGTCATTCTTGTAGATAGGCACAATAACCACCTGGATGGGGGCAAGTCGGGGCGGCATAATGAGCCCCTGGTCGTCACCGTGGGTCATGATGATGGCGCCGATAAACCGTGTGGAGACACCCCAGGAGGTGGTGTAGCAGTATTGCAGTTCGTTGTTGACGTCAGAATATTGAATATTAAAGGCCTTGGCGAAGTTCTGTCCGAGCAGGTGAGAGGTACCGGCTTGCAGGGCTTTGGTATCGCCCATCATGGCTTCAATGGAATAGGAATGCACCGCACCAGCAAACTTTTCTGTGGCGCTTTTGCGGCCTGGCATTACAGGTACAGCGGCTTCGTTTTTGGCGAAATCGGTGTAGATGTTCAACATGCGCAGGGTCTCTTCTTCAGCTTCTTCATAGGTGGCATGGGCGGTGTGGCCTTCCTGCCAGTAAAACTCAAGGGTGCGTAAGAAGAGACGGGTACGCATTTCCCAGCGTACCACGTTGCCCCACTGATTGATGAGCACAGGCAGGTCGCGGTAGCTCTTGATCCATTTGGAATACATATAGCCGATGATGGTCTCTGAGGTTGGACGGACGATCAAGGGTTCTTCCAATTGTTCGCCGCCGCCAATGGTGACCACGGCCAACTCAGGAGAAAAACCTTCTACGTGTTCTTTTTCTTTTTCCAGGAAGGATTTGGGGATGAGCAGCGGAAAAGCAGCATTCTGATGCCCGGTGGCTTTAAAACGGCCATCCAATGCCTGTTGGATATTTTCCCAGAGTGCCCAGCCATAAGGCCGTACCACCATGCACCCGCGTACGGGGGCATAATCGGCCAGCTCGGCGCGCTGGATCAACTGGTTATACCATTCTGAATAATTTTCACTTCTGGTCGGGAGTTTATCGTTGCTCATTTTATCTGTCCTGAATTTCAGTTTTATTGTTTGAAAGAATCGAGGATCTCGATTGTACTTTTAATTGAGGGTGAGTAGACCAAAAATTGACGGTCACGTGCTTTGATGTACCCGTCAAATTCAGCCACAAATTGGTCCATGGTGGCTTGCCAGCCTTTACCAAATAAAATGAGAGGCCGTTGAGGGATCGATTCAATGATCATCTCGTTCCACATGGTAGTGATCTCTGCCAGAGTGCCAACACCACCAGGCATTGCAATGGCGGCATCACAACGCTGAATGAGTGCAAAGAGGCGTTCTTGCAACGTATTAAAGCGCCACTCTTCCTTCAAATATGGGTTGGGCTTGCGGTCCAGATGGCTTTTTTCGATCTGCACACAGGTAGCGCCGATGACATGGACGCCTGCTTCATGTCCGCCCAGAGAGACGGCTTCCATCACACCCACATACCCACCGGTAAGCAGGGTGTGTCCGGCTTTGCCAAGCTGATAGCCCAGCTGTCTGGCTTCTTCATAGGCAGGGCTGCCGGGTTTGGGAGCAGAACCACCAAATACACTAATGATCATTTTCCCCTCCGCTGGAGTCGGGCTTATCCCATTCACGGGTGTAATTTTTCTTCAGTTTCTCCAAAATGGCCTGCTCCAGGTCAATGTGGTTGACGCTGGCCAATTGCAGAAGGTACAGGGCCACATCGGCCAATTCTTCACCTAGGGCTTGTGGGTCTTTTAATTGTTCCGACCACTGGAAATGCTCCAGCACTTCAGATGCTTCCAGGCTGAGCGAAATAGCCAGGTTGCGGCTGGTTTGTTGGCGTGGGCTGGAAGGTTCATACCAACCCTTGGCAGCCACGAAGCGGTGCATTTCTGCGGTCAGCTCTTTGAGGTCCATGCTCATTCTTTCGTCAGTGCGCGGATGGCATCCAAAGCGGCTTGAGCGGAAGCGATCTGCTCAACATGCCAGCCGGTTTCACTGGTCATCTTCTTTAAATGTTCCAACACTACCCGCTGGTTGTTGGCATCCAGGCTCAGATAGGTAGATTGGATCAACTCCGTTTCACGAGAGAGAAGTCCGTTCCATGTTTTTTCTAAGAATGCTTCAAGATTGCTCATTGTTTTACCAGGTCGAAAGATGGTTAAAGATTACCAGAGTCACAGGGTCCAGTCAAGAAAGCATAAGCAAATAATCAAAACAATAAGGCTTGATTGTAATCCTGGAAAGCGGGATTACCGTTGATTTTCCAGCGAAAGCTTCAAAAGGAAAAGTAATTCGTCTTTTAAATGGGACTTTACCCAGTTTTTCTGCTTTTCATTCAAGACTTCTCCCATTCCCGAAAGGATCTGCCGGTTATTTAATTTTTCAAGAACCGTGCAACAGGTTTCAAGAAACTCTTTATATGGCATTCCAGTTCTTCGTTCTACCAACTCTTGGTTTACTTTCCAGCCGTGGTTGAAGAAAAACCAGGTGTCATACACATCTCGATTCGTTTTGCCAATCCGTTCATAAAAAGCGACCAGTTTATTCGCAGCCATGTCTTCTGGAATCATCACTTTCATTGAAATTCCCAGATAAGTTTTTATATTGTATCTGGACCCAAAATCGCGTAAGTTGATCTCGATTTTTACATTTTGTGCTTCAGGTTCTTTATCGTCATACACAAGGATGTAGATGAGGCTGTACCGTTTTTTATCTGCGATCTTGATCCGGCCATATTTTTGTAAAAGGTCTTTTACTTTTTCAAAAACATTATCTACTTTTAAATTGTCCAGAAGATCAAAATCCAGGTCAACAGAAAAGCGATCCAAATCATAGAATAAGTAAGCTGCAGTTCCGCCTTTGAACCCAAGGATCGGCCCGACTTGTGGGTCGGTAAAGATATCCTTAAGGATCCTCACCAATATGGTTTTATGTTTCGCCGGATCAAGTGACATCTCTAATGGTCTTCTTTCAATGCTTCGCGAAATTGATTTACTTGCCTTGCCATACGTTTGTTTTCACCGTATATCGGCAAAATTTCTTCAACTTTTTGCCAATTAAGTGTGGCGAGATTGTCAAAATGGTAGTCATCAGACAGGTAAAGTAGGTCCAGAAAAGCCCTTTCGGGGGATGCGATTGCGTAGTTTTCCAGATTCTCAATCCCGTTTGAATTCGTCAAGAGGGGGCTTTTCAATCGCCTATATGATATTTTTTGTCCGTCAACAATTCTCTCAAGTGATTGGTATGTCGCAACAAAAATCTGACTGTAATACTGAAAGGTCACTCCGGCACTTCCAAGTACGGTCTCAAAACTAATATAAGCCGGGGTAAAAATTTTCGTAGCTAGTTCTAGACGGTCATAGTTTTTATCTTTGGCATAAATACCTCGCCGGATGGGATACAAAGCTCCGGTCTTAACGTAATAATTTACTCTCGATTTGGCGTTATCAAAATCCACCCCTTGCCAGAGTAAGATCAGGTCTTTGAATGTAAAGACCGTCTGTTTTGCACGAAGAATGTCTTGAAGAGAACCTTTTTCCATAATATAACAGTTAAAGGTAAGGATTATTCTTACCTTTAACTGTTATAAATCATTTCTGAACAAAAAACAATAGCCAAAATTAAAGAGCTGGGAAGTTGACTTCCCAGCTCTTGTTCTTTCCTGGAAGGAATTACTCTTCTTTCTTCGCTTCCATTTCTTTAGTGCGGGCGTCAACGATGGGTTGGGCAATTTGCGGTGGTACCACATCCGTGTGATCGAATTCCATAGAGAAGATGCCGCGACCACCGGTGATGGAGCGCAGGGTGGTGGTGTAGCGCAGCATTTCAGCCAGGGGAACGGTGGCGGTGACCACACTGCGGCCGTGTTCGGTTTCCATACCCTGGATGCGGGCGCGGCGAGTGTTGAGGTCGCCCATCACATCGCCCATATGGTCTTCGGGGACGGTGATCTTGACCATCATGATCGGCTCGCGCAGCACGGGGTTGGCGTCATGGACTGCCAGTTTGAAGGCTTCGCGTCCGGCAACCTCAAAAGCTACAGGTTTTGAATCCACCGGGTGCTCTTTGCCGTCAAATACGGACACATGCACGCCAGAGACCGGATAACCGGCGATGACGCCTTCTTTCATAACGGCCTGGATACCTTTTTGGATGGAGGAGGCGTAAGACTGAGAAACAGCGCCACCGAAGACATCCCAGGTGAACTCATAATCTTTATCGGTGATGGGGCTGACCTTGAGGTGAACTTCACCGAACTGGCCGGAACCACCCGTCTGTTTCTTGTGGCGGTACATGGCAGAGGCAGGTTTGGTAATGGTTTCCTGATAGGGAACCTTGGGCTCGGTCATGATGATGCCTACCTGGAACTTGGCATTGGCGCGGCGGATGGCTACGTCAATATGCTGGTCACCCATGCCCTGCAAGATGGTTTGCAAAGTGGTGTTGTCATTATAGTGAGAGAGGGTCATATCCTCTTCGCACAGGCGGGCCAGGGTAGAGGAAATTTTGGTGGAATCTGCCTGGGTCTTGGGGAAGATAGCTACGCGGTAAAGCGCATTGGGATATTCGGGGATCGGCAGGGTGAGTGGGTGGTTCTTGTCGCAAAGTGTGTTGGAAGTGGAGGTTTCTGTCAGCTTTGGAACCACGCAGATATCGCCAGCATGAATGGTCTTCATGGTGATGGATTCTTTGCCGCGTGGAATGTTGACATTGCCTAAACGTTCTTCAATGCCCTTGGTCTGATTCCAGACATGGGCATCTGGAGCAATGGTGCCAGAGTAAATGCGGAAGTAGGTCTGTTTGCCCACGAAGGGATCTGCAGTGGTCTTCCACACGTAGATTGCCAGAGGTCCGGAATCGCTGGCGGCCAGGGTCTCCTCGCCAGCTTTGCCTTTGGCAACTACAGCGGGGCGATCTTTGGGGGAGGGCAGCAGGTCAACGATGTTGTCCAGCAAGCGCCCGACACCGATCTCCATACCGGCGGCGCTGACAAGAACGGGCACGTAACCGCAGGAGCGAACAACGGCGGTCAGGCCTTTGATCACTTCTTCTTCGCTTAATTCTCCGCTTTCGAGGTATTTTTCGAGCAGGGCATCGTCGCCTTCAGCGGCGGCTTCTACCAGCTTGGCGCGGGCATCAGCGGCGGCGTCTGCGAATTCAGCCGGAATCTCCACGGCAGTCTTGCCATCACCTTTATAGGCTTTCATGGTGATCAAGTCAATGACGCCCTGAAAAGCTGCTTTTTCACCCCAGGGCAATTGCACCGGGATGAGGCGGATATTTGAAAATGCTTCAACTGATTGAAGGGCTTTTTGAAAATTTGCGTTCTCGCGGTCCATCTTGTTGATCAAGACAAAACGCGGCAGGTTGAATTTATCGCAGTAACTCCAGGCAAGTTCAGTGCCCACTTCGAGACCGCTGACCGAATCTACCAATACTAGGGCAGAATCAGCAACCCGCAATGCTGAAATGACTTCTCCAACGAAATCGGTGTATCCCGGGGTGTCCAAAAAATTGATCTTGGTGTCACGGTATTCTACCGGTAGAACTGAGGTGTAGAGCGAAATCGTGCGACGAACTTCCTCATCGTCAAAGTCAGAGGCAGTCGTGCCGTCCTCTATCTTACCCATACGCGTCGTCGCTCCGGTAAAATGCAGGAGCGCCTCGCCCAGGATAGTCTTTCCCGCGCTGGAATGTGAGACCAACGCGACATTGCGAATTTTTTCAGTCGAGTACTCTTTCATGAAAAAGGCCTTTCCTTACGCTGAGATGAGTTCCGATTGTAATTTTAAGTGCATAAGGAAATATTGTCAAAGAAAAACCTCTATCAGCGAAGAAGAGGGGCTTTCTTGGAGGGATTTGGCCGGGTACAATGTGTTTGGGAACCTTGAAGATTGGACCATCGTCTATGAGAATGAAGTGGAGCTTGTTTTTTGGATCGTTATTACTGATATTGCTTTTGCCTGCCAACCAGCGCACCGTTTGGCAAGTGCAAGACCAGAAATTATTTTCAGTGGCGGGCAATTTTGACGGTCAAAAAGGTGCTGAAGTCGTTCCGCTGATGCGCGCAGACCTGAACCAGGATGGCCGAGACGAGTGCCTGCAACTGCAGGCAGGTGTGGCAAGCATTCAAGATTGTTCTGGCAAGACGCTCTGGCAAAGTCCTGCCACCTGGCAGGTGAAGCAAACGCAGATCACTGACCTGAACCACGATGGCGAGCCGGAGGTGATGCTGTTGGTTTGGCGACCGTTCAAACCCTGGCCGATCGATCAGGATGATCCGAGCGGCGGACGCATCAAAGATTTTCATAACCGCGCCAATGAGAGCTGCCACGTCATCCTCATCCACTGGGTCAGGGGGAACTATAATGAATTATGGGCCGGGTCTGCGTTGGTGCGACCGGTTTCCCAGGTCCGCATCGCGGATGTAGACGGTGACGGCTGGCAGGAACTGGTGGCGTTGGAAGGCTATTATGATTCACCTTTCAAAGGCGGTTCACTTACCGTTTGGCGCTGGCGAGGTTTTGGTTTTGTTCTGGAAGATAAAATGAATAAGTTCTATCAGACTGTTTCGGTAGATCAGGAAAATGGAAAGAATTGGATCGTTACACAGTAAGAGGAGGATGTTATGCTCAAGAAGTCGTTCTATGTTTCTGTTTGTATGCTCATTATATTTACGTTCATTCTGTCAGCCTGTAATTTCCCACTGACCCAAACCACCCAAACAGCCACCCCGGCGCCGATCAAGACCGAGGACCAGGCGACGGTTCAATCACCCTTAAATGCTGCAGATATTTACAGCAGCCGCTTCGCCGATTATTCTGAGACATCGGTCTCCCTGCCAGATTCTTTCAGCGGGGGCTATACCCTGCCTCTCGATCTTGCCTCGGTGAAGAACCTGGCCGATTTTGCCCTGACCGAGTCACAGCAAAAAGCGCTCAGCCAGAACGGTTTTGTGGTGACCCCACCCAGCAGCGCCCCCAACCAGATCTACACCGAGTTTTACCAGGCTTATGAATCGCTGCGATACGAAACCACCCCCGTTTTTGTCACCACCGATTCTATGTTCCATATCTACCATCTGGTCTTTGATAAAATGCTGCGTGATCTGGAACGCACTTCCTTTATTCCCACCTTGAAAACCTTAACCTCTGCTTTGGTCAAGATCACCACGGAGCAGTACAACAGCTTGAAAGGCAGTAAATTGGAAGACGCTGCGTTGCGCAACGTGGCCTATTTCACCATTGCCGCCCAGCTTTTGGGCACGGGTGACGCCGTACTGCCCGAGGCAAAAACCTACGTGGATGCCGAGCTGGCGCTCATCAATGCGGGTGCTGGCACCAATCCATCACCGTTGTGGGCCAATTCAGATGCGGCTGCGGATATGCAGATGATCGAAGATTATTCACAGTACATTCCGCGCGGTCATTACACCCGCAGCGAGGATCTCAAAGCCTATTTCAAAGCCATGATGTGGTACGGCAGGCTGTCCTTCCGCCTCAAAGACTCACTTGAAACGGAACGCGCCCTGCTAATCACCCAGGCGTTACGGACCACCACCACCGCAGACGGTCAATCTGCGCTCACGCTTTGGCAGAACATCTATGAGCCCACCGTGTTCATTGTGGGCAAGGCAGATGATCTAGGTGTGGCCGAATACGGCAAGATCATCGATTTTGTTTACGGGGAGAACCCCGATCTGGGCAAGTTTGCCGACCAGGACCTCTTGGCCAAATTTGTGGCCACCGCCCGCCAGTTGCCCGCCCCGCAGGTGAACTCCATGTGGGTGTGGATCTGGCAGGACCGTGATGAAGTGACCCAGGGCTTCCGCTTCATGGGGCAGCGCTTCACCCTGGATGAGTATGTATTTGGTCAATTGATGTGGCGCAATGTGGGTACACTGGATGAACCGCGTGATCTGCCCAAAGCATTGGATTTCTTCGCCGCTCAGGGTTCAGACACCGCTTATTCGATCCTCAAAGATATGGGCGAACCCAAATATGAGAACTATGATAAACAGATGACCAAGGTCAAGGACGAGGTCTCCAAACTGGGCACCGATTCCTGGACGCAAAACCTGTACTGGTCCTGGTTGTATGCACTCCAGCCCGTCTTTGCAGAGAAGGGCAAGCAGTACCCGGCCTTTATGCAGACGGATGCCTGGAACAAGAAAGACCTGCAAACGGCGCTGAGTTCCTGGACCGAGTTGAAGCACGACACCATTTTGTATTCCAAACAGGTAATGGCTGAGATGGGTGGCGGCGCACCAGAAGAAGCTCCACAAGGCTATGTGGAACCCAACCCCGAAGCCTATGCCCGTCTGCTGGCACTGGCGCAAATGACAGAAAAAGGATTGGATTCCCGCGGCATTTTGGATGACACCTCGCGGGGTAATCTGGATAACTTGATCGAAAAGTTGACCTTCCTGCAGGGGATCGCCGAAAAAGAGCTAAACAGCGGCGACATCAGCCAGGATGATTTCTGGCAGATCCAGTACTACGGTGGTTGGCTGGAATCCATGACGGTAGCTGCCGCAGATACAGAAGATCAAAGTGGTGGCGATCTGAACGACCAGAAATCCCCGGTGGTGGCAGATGTTGCCACAGGAATGGGACGTGTTCTGGAAGAAGGATTGGGCTACCCCACCTTGATGTATGTCGTCATGCCCGATTCACCTTACCAGGTGGCGGTTGGCGTGGTTTATACCTATTATGAGTTCACCGTCTCGCCGGATGCCCGCATGACGGATGAAGCCTGGCGGCAGCAGTTGGAAACGAACCCCATTGCTCAACCAGAATGGACCTCATCGTTCATCGTTCCATGAGGACAAAACAATTCTTTCGAGGAGCGCTGATACTGGCGCTCCTCGCGCTTTCTGCCTGCGCACCCTCCCGTGAGGTTTCCATCACCTTTGGGGGAGATGTGATGCTGGCGCGTAACGGGCTGCCGCTATTCTTTCAGGACCCCTGGGGAAAGTTTGCCCAAGAGCCGATGGTCGGCAACATGTTCTTTGTGAATCTGGAATCTCCCCTGGCTGACCCGGATTCAACCACTACGGAGCAGCTTCTAGGCTACAACCTGTGTGCAGATGCTGAGCAAGCTAAATGGCTGGCCCAGGGTGGGGTCAATCTTGTGACCGCTGAGAACAATCATAAAAGCGATTGCGGCCCGGGTGGTGCTGATACAGATGCCAGACTGCTTGAGTCGGCAAAGATAACGGTGGTGGGTGGGGCAGATAATCCGCTTGTCTATGAAGAAGAAGGCGTGAGAGTGGGGGTGATCGCAGTGGATGCGGTAACCCAAACACCGGACCAGACTGTCTTAATCCAACAGGTAAAAGCGTTGCGCCCCAATGTGGAAATTCTGGTGGTCTCCATCCATTGGGGGAGTGAATATCAGGCAGGGGTGGAGGATGTACGCAACGAGCTGGCACAACTCCTGGCTGATTCCGGGGTGGATGTGGTGTGGGGGCATCATCCGCATGTGCTGCAAAAGGCGGAGGTGATCCACTCAAGCGTGACCGGCCGGGATACCCTGGTCCTATTCAGCCTGGGCAATCTACTTTCTGACCAATATATGCGCGAGGATACGCAACGCTCGGCATTGGTGACGGCTACCTTCAAGAATGGACAGTTACTGGCTGTGCAGGCAACCCCCGTTTACATGGATCGGGTTGGCCGCAGCCTGATAGAGCCTTCTGTGCAGGACAGCCAGAAGATCCTGGAAGCGCTCAATTGGGAAGAAATTCAAGGAAGTGGGCTGACGGTCATTCAGCCGTAGGGGGTTCTTTAGTCAGTAATTTTTCCATGCGCCAGGAGGGTTCTCTGAGCGTATGCCAGATGTTCTTTTCATCCGGGTAAGACCATACCCCTGGTTCTTCGGCGACAATCTGGAAGCCAAGCCGTTTGTAGAGGCGGATGGCATCCGGGTTGTCTCTGGCAACGTTGAGGGTCAGGCGGGTGTACTGGCGGGAGAGCAGGAACTCTTCGATGACATTTACCATCAGCGAGCCCAGCCCATGGTTGCGAAAATCAGGTTTTATACGAAAAGAATACAGGTAAGCTCGCTGCCAGCCATCGGCTAACTCAGGGCGGTCACAGATCAGTTGAACGAACACCTGGCCGATCAGGCCGGTACCGAGGATCTCAGCGATCCAGATCAGGTTGGTACCTTTCTGCATGCGCGCATAGGCGTTGGCGTAGACGTTACGGAAATGTTGGAATTCCCCGTCCCATTCCATAGGTAAAAGGTCAGCACGGGTTGCCAGGCGGATGACCACATCTGAATAATCAAGCTCAAAAGAAGAACTTACACTCTGTTCAACCATACTCGTTCTAATCCAATAATTGGGTCAACAATTTTTCTTCTTCAACCTGAGAATTCACTTCGCCTTCGATCCAGGCGGAGCGTAATCGTTCCAGAATCTCACTATATTTTGGTCCTGGTTGTAACCCCATCTCTTTTAAGCGATTTCCATCTGTGAAGGGGCTTACAAAGCGCCAATTGCTAAAGAATTTATCCAGTTTCTCTTTAAATATACCCGTTTTTGCCAGACTATAAAGGGCAAAGCCGCCGGCAACCGGCAGACCGTTCAAATGGCGGCAAAACTGACTGGCCGGCAAGGATTCCAACATTTCACGGTCACGCCAGATGGGACTGGCTTTTTGGATGGCTTCCATGATGAGCGAGTTAAGGTGAAGGCGGTTGGCAACTTCGGCGGCGCCGGGTTCACCCAATGGGATAAGTAGAACCATACAGGCCAGCGCAAAGCGGATGGACGTATGGGAAAGGGTTGCGGGGATCTGCCAATCTTCCGGCAAGGGGTCGTGCAGGCAGGCTAACAAGGCAGGGGCTAAAGCCGGGTCCCAGTGCAGAGAGGGGTGAATACTGGTGAGCAGGTCCAGTTCTTCCAGCCGCTCAAAGATAGCAATGGGGTTCTCCTCTTTCAGGATCAGATTTAGCTCATGGCGCAAACGGTCACCGCTGACCTGCTTGACCAGCGGGCGGGCTTCTGCCATCAATTGGCGGGTGCGCGCCTCGATCTGAAAGTGGAAACGCTGTTCAAAACGTACCGCGCGCAATAGACGGGTGGGGTCGTCTACAAAGGAAAGAGAGTGCAGCACCTTGACGTGTTTCTTGTGCAGGTCGGTCAACCCGTCCCAGTAGTCGTAGAGCTCCCCAAAATGGCGGCCATCCAGGCGCAGGGCCATGGTGTTGATGGTAAAGTCGCGGCGGTGCAGGTCCAGTTTGATGCTGGAGCGTTCCACCGTGGGCAAAGCCGTGGGGCGGTCATAAAATTCGGTACGAGCGCTGATGAGGTCGAGCGAATCTGGCAGATATTGAGCGTCTGCGGCTGAGAACCCAAGGGCCTGGGCAAAGGCGGCTTTCACTTCTTTAAACTGCCATTTGGCAGTGCCAAAGCGCTGATGCGAAACTACTTTGCCGCCGTACTTATCGCTTAGTCGTCTCGCCAGAGTGATGGCTTCCCCTTCCACAACGATGTCAAAATCGATGGAGGGCAGGTTCAAGATCAGATCGCGGACAAACCCGCCCACGATATAAATGGCCAGGTGTTCGCTGGCGGCTTCATCGGCCACTGCTTTGAGCAGGGCCAGGCGCGGAGCCGGCAGGGTTTTGTTGAGCGTGCTGGCATAATTTAATTTACCCGGCACAAAACTGGTCTCTTTTGAAAGCGTCTTGAGCAGATCGGTGCGAGTGACGATACCGATCACTTTTTGTGAGGCGGGGTCCAAAACCGGGATCTGTCCCCATCCGGTAGTGGCCATCAGCGCCTGTAGATCATCAATGGTGTCATCCGTGCTGAGCGAAAACTCACCCGCTTCCATGAGGCTGGTGATGTTCAGATTCAGGTGATGCGCCACGGCACGGTCAACGGCACGGCGGGTGAGCAGGCCGATCACCTTGCCCGCCTCCACCACCGGGAAGCCCTCATAGCCATAACGCTGCATCAGCCGGGCGGCCTCTGCCAGGCTGGTTTCCGGGTTGAGCAGCAGCGGCTTTTTAGACATGATCTTGCCCACGGTGATGGAAGGCTGTACCAGCTCTTGTAAATGGGAAAGCAGAGAGACACGCAGTTCAGCCAATGGGTCTGTTCCAGCCGGATAGAGCGGACTGCGCGATTCGATGAGGGCAGAAGCAGCCCGTTCATGGCCGCCGCCACCAAAGAGGTTCATCACTCTGGCAACGTTCACCTGGTCGGAGGTGGAGCGTGCCACAATGCGGATGCCTTCCTGGGTCTTGACCAGCAGGAACAGCCCATCGGGGTCAAGCAGGTCACGCAGTTTATGGGCAATGCTGGAGATCTCTTCGTTCAAATCAGTGCCGTCTGCTGAAGCCAGCACAATACACTTACCCTTTATGGTATGGGTCTCTACCGCGGGTAGCAGAAGATCGTAGAGTTTCATCTGCCCTTCTGAGAGAGCCGGGTTGAGAAAATCTGCGGCAATGCGCAGGCTGGCGCCGGCTTCAACTAAAGCGGCTGCGGCGCGCATATCCCTCACCGTGGTGGAGGCATAGGCCAGTGAGCCGGTATCTTCATAGATACCCAGCAGCAAAAGGGTGGCTTGAATGTTATTGAGTGTGTGCAGATGGTCTTGAAGGTGTTCCACAAAAAAAGTAGTGGCGGCGCCTGTGGCATCAATGGAGACCTGCCAGGTTTCCGGCAAGTCAGCGCGACGGGTGTGATGGTCAAAGACCTGGACCGTGGTCTGCCTGGTAAAGCCTTTGAGTGTGGTCAGCGATTGGGTATCCACCAGGGTGACCTGTTGCAGGTTGCCGTTTTCCAGATCGCGATATTCCACGAACGGCAGTTCAGAACCATACAGGTTGATAAAGCGCCTAACGTTGCGGTTCATGCGTGCCGGCAGGATCACCTGGGCGGATTCATCCAGCAGCCAGGCGCCGTAAGCAGAAGCGAGGGCGTCAAAGTCAGCCTGTTCGTGAGTAAGGATCACTTTCATGCTCTCATTTTAGCATGAAGGCCGCAGCTTTTTGCTCTGCGAAATGAATTGGAGTACAATAATCCAATTCGTCTGAGGACGAGACTAAAGGAATTGAGGCAAGCAATGGAAGAAAAGAAAATTATCTTATCCGTTCTGGCGCATCCAGATGATGAAACATTTGGCATGGGCGGAACGTTGGCATTGTATGCCCGTGAGGGCGTGGATGTTTACCTGATCTGTGCCACCAAAGGTGAAGTGGGCGAAGTGCCCGATGGCATGATGGAAGGTTACGCGACGGTGGCTGAACTGCGTGAGCATGAATTGGCAGAAGCAGCCCGCTTATTGGGCATTAAAGAGGTGATCTATCTGGGTTACCGCGATTCAGGAATGCCCGGCAGCGAAGATAACCACCATCCGCAGGCATTGGCAGCAGCCCCTCTGGAAGAAGTAGCGGCAAAAGTAGCCCATTACATCCGGCTGCTCAGACCGCAGGTGGTGCTCACCTTCGACCCCATTGGCGGTTACCGACACCCGGACCACATTGCTATTCAGCAGGCCACAGAAAAAGCTTTTTATGAAGCGGGTGATCCTACCCGTTATGTGGACGATCTGGAGCCTTACCAGGCGCAGAAGTTGTTCTTCCACACCATGCCCAAATTTGTTTTGCGAATGGGCATCTTCTTTATGAAGTTCATGGGTAAAGACCCGCACAAGTTTGGCCGCAATGGAGATATTGACCTGGTCTCTATCGCAGAGGTCAGCTTCCCGGTGCATGCGGTTATCAACTATTACCCGGTGGCGGAAATCCGCAATCAGGCGGCTGCCTGTCATGCCAGCCAGGGCGGTACCCAGATCACCAGCGGCGGCGGTATCATCGGCACTATCCGCAGGTTCTTTGGCTCCAAAGATCAGTTCATGCAAGCATACCCCAAACCTGGGCGCAAGATTGCACATGATCTGTTTGAGGGAATTAACTAAAAAAGAAGAGGAATCCGGTAAATGGATTCCTCTATTTTTTACTTTTTGAACAAGGTGCTGAGCTTTGCTTTGACTGCTTTGTAAATGGGGCAGCGATCATAGAACGAGCTGAAGATCACCACCGCACCGGCTGCGTAAAACAGCCACGAGATCGAAGTGTAATACCCGGCGACGACGAGGCCGACCCCAAGCAACGCCCTGAAGATGCGGGCAAATGGGGTGAGGGTGCTCACCTGCAGCTCTTGCTTGCCCTCTGCCAATTGGCTGAATAATCCGTTGAGCGCCGCTGAGGAATGCATGCCAGTTTTGCGGTAAACCTGTTTCCCCTCCACGTAAGCCAACAGTGTGGGTATACCCACCACATTCAATTTGGCCAGAAGGTCCTGGCTTTCATCTGAGTTGATCTTCATCACATCCACTTTGCCGGCATAGGTCTTTTTTACCTCTTCCAGTAGTGGATTCATGGCTTTGCAGGGTCCGCACCAGGGAGCCCAAAGATCAATGACGAGCGGCTTTTTACTGGATTGGATGGTTTTTTCAAAGAGGGCAACGTTCATGGGGTCTCCAGGTTGATTTGGAATGGGGGATTAATATCTTTACTTGTTGGTACGGAATTTAAAGACGGCATACAATGGGCAAAATCCCACCAGGCCGGTAATGATGGCGATGGCGCCGATGGCATAAAAGACGATGGCGAGTGTTCCGCTCACAACACCAAGCAAACCCAACACTACCAGCACAACACCCAAAATCACGCGGATGTATCGATCCATACTTGATTCGTTAGTTTTCATTTTTATCTCCTTTTAAGACAAAACCTACATCTGTTTATGTAGATGTAGGTTTTGAAAAAAGGTGACAACAATTTTACAATCGGATCACTTTACCACAGTAATCGCAGGTGATGGTATCCATGCCACGTAAGACAGGTTTAGTGATGGCACCACCACAATAGGGACACTGAGTGGGGGCTGCCTTGGCTTTTTCTACCGCAGCCTTGTCTACCGCAATCACCCGGATGGAATCAATGTCGTGATTCTTAACCTGTGTGATCAACTTTTGCCAGGTCTCGCCCTCTTGATAGATGTGCAGGGTGACTTCGTGGGCAAAGGCACCAGATTCCAAGACCAGGTCAAGCATGTCTATGTTCTTGAATACCCCTTGCTTGCTGGCTTTTATGCTGGTCACAGACACCGCGGGGACTTCAAACAATAGCTGCTGAACTTTTTGGCGTTCAGTGGTAACGAACAATACTTTTTTGGTGGCGACCTCTTCGTTTTGTTCAAATATCAGGCGTTGATCGGTCAAAAAAAGTAGCCCTTCGGGATCGCCTTTTTGTTCTTTGCCATTTCGGCACCAAATGGCTTTCACGGCTCTGACTGTTGATTCGCCGGGCAAGAATCCGAAGCTGGCTGCTTCACTTTTTTCCATGGTGAATTCAAGCTCAGAAAGCTGGGAATCGAAATCGTTGATCTCTTGTTCCAAATTACCATACATCTCTTCGATCGAATTTCGCACGCTGCGAATATGGTCTTCAAAAGTTTCGGCTTCGCGGGTAAGGATCTGCACCTGGGCGAATGGAGGAATCGCGCCACCCGAATCGAGACGGGTCTCAATGGAGCGTAAACTTGCCATCAAACTCGCAGATTGCATACGGATCTGTGAATCCACTCTACTGGTGTTCAATTTCCAGCGGTTAAGAATATCTTCTGCATTCTTTTCCAGCAGGCCATCAAAAGCATATTTGCGCTGACGTAATGCGGAGATTCGGTTGTCGAAATTTTCCACCTTGCTGGTGAGATCAGTAAATTCATCGATCGTCGATTTTAGCGAGGCATCATCTTGTAAATTACTGATCGTAAAGCGTAACTGATCCAGGTTCTTTCTCGCTTCTTCCGCCGGGTTGGTTGCGTTGGTCATGGTTTGTTTCTCCTCTTTTAGAAAATACAATTACTAATTATCAACAAGGTCCTTTGGCTTTTCTTCCAATTCGGCCAATTGACCGGTGGCTACAAAGATAGTGCGTTCACAAATGTTGGTGACCCTGTCCGCCATTCTTTCTAAATTATGGGCGACCCACATCAGTAAATTGGCGTGATCAATGATTTGCGGTTGACTGACCATCAGATCGATGATGAATTTCTCCACGTCTCTAAACAGGGCATCCACCCGGTTGTCCAGCTTGGGGATCTGGCGGGCAGCCTCGGCGTCTTCGCTCAAAAAGGCGGTCAAGGCCTGATGGAGCATATCTATGGTGTATTCGCCCATCTGCTCAAACTGACGGATGGGAATGGGGATATCTGTGTCTTCCAGGTTGAAGATCACCTTGCAGATGCCTTTGGCGTAATCGCCCATGCGTTCCAGTTCAGATGCGATCTCCAGCATGGCGGCCAGCAGGCGCAGATCGTGTGCCAGCGGCTGCTGAGTGGCGATCAGCACCAGAACGTCTTTCTCGACCGCATAGCGTTTTTCGTTGATGACGCGGTCTGCCAGATAGATCTCACGGGCGGCGACACGGTCGCGCTGACGCAGGGCAACGATGGCTTTTTGGGTGGCCGATTCTACCAGGCTGCCCATGATGAGCAGTTCATCCTTGATCTCTTGCGTATGCAGGTCTAAGTTATCTCGGGTCATGCTGCCTCCTGGGTCTAGCCAAAACGTCCGGAAATGTAATCCTCGGTCTCTTTGTGTTTGGGGTTGGTGAAGATCTGTCTTGTCTCTTCAAACTCCACCATCTTGCCAGCACGGTCGGTATCCATGGTGAAGAAGGCGGTGAAATCTGAGGCGCGGCCGGCCTGCTGCATATTGTGGGTGACGATGATGATGGTGTACTCTTTGGATAGCTCGCGCATCAGATCTTCGATCTTGAGCGTGGCGATGGGGTCAAGGGCGGAGCAGGGTTCATCCATGAGGATGATCTCAGGTTTTACTGCCAGCACGCGGGCAATGCACAGCCGTTGTTGCTGTCCACCAGAAAGCGACAGGGCAGGCTTTTGCAGCCCGTCTTTGACCTCTTCCCACAGGGCGGCCTGGCGCAGTGTGGTTTCTACCAGCTCGTCCAGTGAGCCTTTGTAGTTGTTTACTTTGGCACCCCAGGCGATGTTTTCATAAACGGTCTTGGGGAAAGGATTCGGTTTCTGAAATACCATTCCAATGTGTTTGCGCACCTGCACCGGATCAATGCTGTCGTCGTAGATGTTCTTGCCCTGGAAGAGAATGCTGCCTTCTACGTGGGCGCCGGGGATGAAGTCATTCATGCGGTTAAACGAGCGCAGAACAGTGCTTTTGCCGCAGCCAGAAGGACCGATCATGGCGGTGATCTTGCGCGGCTGAACCTTTAAATTACAGTTCTTCACCGCCCGAAAATGAGTGTAAAAAATATCCAGATTTTCGGTTTCGATCGCGTAAGGGCTGTTGGCAAGTGAAAGGTTATCCATCATCATTCCTGAAAGTAAAAGTAAAAAATCCTGGTAACTTATTATAAATAAGAAACCAGGATTCTGTGCTATCCGATTGTTGAAATTATCGTTTGATGGGCAAAGAGAAGAAGAAGGTGCTACCTTTACCCTGCACACTCTCCACCCAGATCTTGCCCTGATGGGCTTCGACCAGGTGGCGGCTGATGGAAAGGCCAAGACCTGTCCCGCCGCTGCTGCGGGCACGGTCGGCTTTGTAGAATCGTTCAAAGATACGGTCCAGGTCTTCTTCTGGAATGCCCACGCCTGTGTCTTTGACCGAGAAGATCACATACTTATCTTTCTCTTCGGCAGCTACTGTAATTTGACCGTTGGGCGGGGTGAATTTAATGGCGTTGTGGAGCAGATTCACCAGCACCTGTTGCATACGGGCTGGGTCGGCCTCGATGAGGGGCAAATCTTCTGCACACTGGTTGATCAATTCAATCTTGGCTCGTTCTGCCTGTAATTCCATGCGTTTGATGGCCGGGTAGACCAGTTCAATGGGGGCGATGGTCTTCTTCAGCAGCGGTACTTTGCCAGATTCGATCTTGGAGAGCTCCAGCAATTCCTGCACCATCTGGGTGAGGTTGTCGATCTCCTCATCCATCTGGGAAAGGAACCGTTCTGCTGCGGGTGGGTCGTTCAGGGCACCGCTTTGCAGCGTCTCCGTGAGAGCTTTGAGCGAGGCCAGCGGGGTGCGCAGTTCATGTGAGACATTGCTCACAAAATCGCGACGTACCGTCTCCAACTTGCGCATGGTGGTGAGGTTCTGGAAGAGCAGCAAGGTGGCGCCTGGCAGCAAACGGCTCAGGTCGGTGCCGATCACCTGGATGTACTCGCGGTCAGAAGGCGTCTCAATGGTGATGGATTTTTGCTGTCCACTGGACCGGCAGTTTTCCCAGAGATCGATCACTTCGTGTTGGCGGCAGATCTCGATGAGCGTGAACTGGCCGGATTTGAGAGAATCAAAGAATTTGAAGAGGTGTCTGGCAGCCGGGTTGATGAGGCTGACCGTGCCGTCTCCATCTACTAAAATGGCGCCGTCCGACATGTTGGAGAGGATGGCGTTTAGTTTGGCTTGCTCGTTACGCAGTTCATCGATCTGGTCGTTGAGACGGTCGGTGAGCGAATAGAATGCGTTGGCCAGCGCACCGATCTCATCAGGGCGGGAGATGAGCACAATGTCCTTAGGGGAGCCGTCGGTCAGACCTTCCACTGCCTGGGTTAGGCGGGTGAGCGGGTTGTTCTTGCGCAGGGTGTAGTACAACGTGATGAGTAAAACGATGAGCAGAATGGACCCACTGAGCAGGCTGAGGAATAACCTCACCTTGTTAATAGAGCTATCCAGTTTTTCCAAAGAGATGGCCAGCCGGGAAATGGCAATGACCTGCCCCTGATCTTTGATGGGATAGGCGACATACATGAAGCGCTGACCGATGGTTTGGCTGGTTCGGATATCCGTGCCCACTCCACCTGCCAGGGCAGTCTGCACTTCTGGCCGGTAAAGATGGTTCTCCATGGAGTTGACGTCGTACTGGTTTTCCGCGACCACCTGGCCATTGGCCAGAATGATGGTCACCCGGGTATCAGAATTCAGCGCTTCACTATTTACCAGATCGTTGATGGAATCATAGGGCGGGCCGGATTTGATGAAGGGCTCGGTCAATTGGGCATACAACCTGGCCTGATCGGTCAGGTCTTTTTGCCAGCTTTGCTCTACGAATTTTTGAAAATATACCGATACAACAATACTCGATCCCACCAGGGTGATCAGCATCAAGATCAAATAGGGGAGCGATATCTTCCAAACATAGGTGCGTTTACGCATGCTCTATCCTTCGAACCGGTAACCCGCACCTCTGACTGTGACCAACCTTTTAGGAGCGGAGGGATCTTCTTCGATCTTCTCACGCAACCAGCGGATGTGCACGTCTACGGTACGGCTGTCGCCCGAAAAATCCCAACCCCAGACCTGTTCCAGCAAGGTATCACGAGAAAGCGCCCGGCTGGGGTGTTCTAAGAAGTAAAGCAACAGGTCGTATTCTTTTGGTTTGAGATCAAGTGGCTTGTTATTTAAATTGGCTTCACGACGTTTGAGATCGATATTGAGGTTGCCAAACTTGAGTTGTTCACTGGGAGGTTCCACCACCTGCACTTCTTCGCGGATGAGTCGGACTCGGCGCAGCATGGCTTTGACGCGTGCCATCAGCTCGCGCATAGAGAAGGGTTTGGTCATGTAATCATCTGCGCCCACTTCAAGCCCCACCACCCGGTCGATCTCGTCATCGCGGGCAGTCAGCATCAGAATGGGCGTGTTCATCTCCTGGCGCAGGATGCGGCAAACCTCAAAACCGTCCTTGCCGGGCAGCATAATATCGAGGATCAAGAGGTCAGGGTGGATGGCGCGTGCTTTTTCGATGGCAGTCTCACCATCACCTGCCACGGTCACTTCGTACCCTTCATGGACCAGGTTATAGGCGAGGGTTTCTTGCAATGCCTTTTCGTCTTCTACTACTAATATCTTTTCTGCCATAATTACTCCGTAATCGATTGAAAAAGCGCTTCAAATTGAGCGGCCATCTGGCTGCGGTCAAAGTGAGCACAAACATATTCGCGGCCGTTCACCCCCATTTTGCGGGTACCTGCGCGATCTTTATATAATTCTACAATCACTTTGGCCATTTCGGTACTGTTACCCGGGGGCACAAAAACACCGCCGTGGGCTGCTTCCACCACCTCACGGATGACGCCGTCAATTGCAAGTACGATCGGGCGGCCAGCGGCCAGATAATCAAATACCTTATTGGGATAGGTGGTCTTGTAAAGCTCCAGCGGTTTTAAGATGGCCACGCAAACATCTGCGGCGGCGACCACCTCATCCATCTCATTTTTAGCCACTGCGGGTAAGAAGAGCACATTGCTCAGGTGCTTCTCTGCGGCCATGCGCTGCAAATTTGCCTTTTCTTTGCCATCTCCTACAAAAATGTAGCGGATGTCTGGTTTGTCCGCCGTCAATTCAGCAGCCGCCAATATCACATCCAGGTCATTCGAAATTCCATGTGCGCCGGCATAGAGCACCACAAAATCGTTATCCAGGGCATTGGCCTGGCGGAAGGCCTGCCCGGTATTGGAGGGGTCAAACATGCCCGGCTCCACCCCGTTGGGGATCAATTCTATGCCTTTGCCACCGCGCTGGCTGACAAAGGGGATAAAGCCTGGGGAGTTGACCACGATCTTATCGGCATGGCGGTACAGAAAGGATTCCAGCCAGTAAGACATATTGATCAGCGTTTTGTTCTTGAGCACACCGATGGCAATAGCAAATTCTGGCCAAAGATCGCGAATTTCAAAGACAAAGGGAACGCCCTTGAGCCTGGCCAGCATCCAGGCCGTCCAGCCCTGGAAGATGGGAGGGGAAGTCCCCCAGACAGCTTCTACATTTTTCACTCCCAGTCCAATCCAGAAGGAGGAAAACATAAAACTGAAGAAGTTGACCAACCTGTGGAAAAAGCTCTTATGCAGGGAGGGGTAAACGTAAGCACGGATGATCTCAATGCCGGGTTCAGGGGTTTCATGGGTTGCCCACGGAATACGGCCGGTCTTGGCTTTACCGGTCAGGTAGCTGACCGGGCTGGTGATAATGGTCACCCGGTGGCCGTGTTGGGCCAGGTGATGGGCGATCTCGTAATGGCGGGTACCGCCCGCTTCGTTTAATGAAGCAAAGGCCTGATGGATCAATAATATGTGCATAGGGTGAGTTTACTCTATTTTTGAAAGAGTCCAGTCGGAGATTATTTCGAGCGTGTTCTTTGTTTCAAAAGTGACGGCCAGCGAGAGGGCAGGGTTTTTTTGCAGATAAGTGGGCGAGACCCAGCCGCGGATAGGGTCCGTTTCCGTGCCCAGCAGGCTTTCCCCGGCACGGATGAGCGAAACCGCTTGAATGGCAACTGGTTTACGCGTCTTTAGTTCGGCGCCGGAAACCATCAGGCGGATGCTGCGATCTTCATGGGTCAATTGCAGTTCGTTGCCCTGCCAGTCCCAGTGCCAATCGGGCAGGAGCCATTGGATTGTTACCGGTGTGAATTCCTTGCTTTTTCGTGTCAGTTCAAGGGTGTCGCGTACCCTGAACCCTTGATCAGGAAGATAGCTCAGGCTGCGTAATTGCGTATAGGCAATAGACAGATTGCAGTACAAGATGGCGATTTCTTCCTCAGGTTGGGGTGGAAAATGATGAGATTCTGCCTGCTGCAGCCACAAGAACTTGCCTGCTGGCAGCATCTGATCCTGGCCGGCCACGCTGACGGTGTTATGAACGTGTGTCTTGCTCAGACTGTTTTGCCAGGGAACGGGCAGGTTATAGGCGTAAGTGCCGGCATCCAGGGCAATATTTTGCCCCTGCCACCATAGGTCCACGTGCAACAGATCGGCATGGGCGGGGCGAGAATGAAAGCGTACGCTGCGCAGTGTGCCCCAGGTGTCGGTATCTCCGACCCTGCGGATCGCTTCGCAATTGGCTTGAAGCAGGCTTTCAACTTGTACAGGTTCAACGCCCAACCAATTGGCCAATTTGTCCCAACCGCCATGGGAAAACAGGGGAGCTTTGCAGAAGGCAAGGCTGGCAGCCTGCAGCGTGGGGCGGTAATCAGAATAATTATGGCAGCCCAATGGCAAAAGATTGCTACCGTCATTGTGCCCCAGGTTGGGCACCTGCCCGGTGGGGGCATCTGCCTGGGCGGCCAGCCACTGGGTGGCACTGGCAAGTCGGGTCTTGACTCGTGTTGATGGGTGCAGGCTGTTCAACTGGCTAACACGCAAAAAGAGCAGCGAAAGGTGCAGCATCATGCGGTGATAGTTGTTGCTGTGTTGGCTGTAGGTGCCGTCCGCGCAGATCTGACGGATGAGGCCCTCTTGAAAGGCGTTGAACCCCTGCCGCAGCCATGTTTGTTGCGTAAAGGCGTACCCTCCCAGCATCAAGCCCAGGGCTTCACTTAAGTAATGATTGTTGTTCTGAGAACGGGCATAAGCCAGGGTTGGGGGAATGCGCAGGGTGTGCTGCCAAATGGCATCTGCGAGGAGTTGTTTCCGTTGCGGGGTGGATTCTGCTGAATTTGCAAATACCTGCGCGGCAGCCAGCCAGGGAATGAGCCGCAAGGCCACTTCTTGCCCGGAAGCCCAATTGGGTCCACAGTTCACCGGGTTGGCCCGTACAAAGGATTCCAGGTACTGCCAGAAGGTTCGTGCGTAGCGCTCGTCACCGTTCAACAGGTAAGCCTGGAGCAGAGGATAGGCCCACACAAAACGGGCGGGTTCCCAAAAGGTCTTTATATCCTGGCCGGCGAGGGTATCACCAGTTTGTGTCCAATGCCGGGTCGCCGGTTCTGGCAGGTCAAAGGTCAGCGGAGCGGGTGCGCCGCCAAACGGCCTGAATTGTCCGGCCACGATCTCCTCTGCAGCCGCCAAAACAGTCTGTGCCCGGGAAGAGTCAGAGGGGGGAGGGGTGAACAACTTGAGAGCGCCAAGATCAGGCAAGAAGGGAGCGGGTACAGCCAGCCCGATGGGAGTGAGCGCTTCAAATCTGCCTGAGATGAGCTGTGCCTTATAGACTGCATAATCCAGTAGTTGGCCTGGACCCAGTTCTAAAAGGGAAAGGTAAGCACGCTGGAGGCGATTCAAGGTTTCCTGATCAGATCTTTACTTCGTTGCCCTGGTCCAGTGAGCGGATGGCCGCAAAACTAGCCCGGGTGACGCCCATCAACTGTTCGTAAGGGATGGTGGGAGCCTGCCCCCGGGTGATGGCATTGGCAAAGGCTTGCCAGGCAGCCTGGTGACCTTTATCTTGCCGCAGCATAGACTTCTTCTGTTTGTGGTCGTTTTCGCTGACCAGGTCCAGGGTGCGGAAGTCATCCAGCACGGCGATCTTGCCGGCGCTGAACGCCTCAATGCGCTCCTTGGAGAAGTTCTTGTTGCCGTTGGCCAGATAATCGATCACACCCAGAGAGCCATCACTGAATGTGTAGACCAGACTGACGTTATCCTGATGGTAAAGCCCGCCATCCGGTAAAGCAAATGCTTTCACCGCAACAGGGGCTTCGCCCACCAGGTAGGTGATGAAGTCAATAAAATGGCAGCCTTCCCCAATGATGCGGCCACCGCCGACCTGAGGATCGTGCAGCCAATGGTTGGCCGGTAGGAATCCAGCGTTGACGCGGTAATGGATGTGCAGGGCGTCACTGCGCGGCGTGAAGAACTTCTTCATCTCCACTGCAAAGGGAGAGAAACGCCGGTTGAAGCCAACGGTCAGCAGGGGGCAGCCAGGCTGCTGCAATTGTTCATCGATGGCCGCCAGTTCTTCTTCATTCAATGCCAGTGGTTTTTCGCAGTAGACGTTCTTGCCGTTCCTCAGCGCTGCCAGTATCTGGCGGGCATGCTGGTTGTGACGGGTCAGCACAATGACGGTGTTAATGTCCGCGCTCTCCAGAACATCGGTCTCTGTGGAGCTGGCAAAGCCGTAACCAAACTTGCGGGCAGCATTCTGAGCAGAAAGGCCGCTGGCAGAACAAATGCCCACCAATTGAGCGTTTCCACTCTTTTTGACGGCGGGCAGGAAAACGGCATTCGCATAGTTGCCGGAACCGAGCACACCTACTTTCACAGGGGCGGCGCTATTTGTGGGCTCAGGGTAATCGACGCGGCGTTTTAGCGGTAAGGCAGAGGATTTTTTAGGGTAGGTGAGCAACACACCCAGGAAGGGTTGTCCGGTCTTGCCGGTGATCAACTCGTACGCCTGGTCCGCCTGGTCGATCTCAAAGCGGTGGCTGATGAGCGGATGCACATCCAATTTGCCAGACGCGAGCAGGTCCACGAAGGACTGCATGTTGCGGCCTTCGGTCCAGCGTACGTAGCCGTACGGGTAATCTACCCCACCTTCTTCGTAGCGTGGGTCGTATCGGCCGGGGCCATAAGAGCGGGAGACCTTGAAGGTGAGCTCTTTTTCGTAATAGATCTTGCGGGGTATGTTTAACCCAAAAGCACCTACTGCGATCACAGTTCCGTGGTCGCGGGCCAGCAGGCCGGCCAGCTCTATGGGGTCATTGGAAGATGTGTCCGCGCAGATGAGCACGCTGTCAAAGCCACGTCCCTGGGTAAAGGCGGAGGCGCTCTCTTCACAACCCTCGCGGGTCATTGCGTTGGCGCCCAGCTTGCGGGCCAGTTCCACGCGGGCAGGCGAGAGATCAATGCCAAATACTGCACATCCGGCGGCTTTTGCGATACCTACCGTCATGAGCCCCAATAAGCCAAGGCCGATGATGCAGACGTTCTCGCCCAGTTGGGGTTGTGCCAGACGGAAGCCCTGCATCGCAACAGCGCCCAGGGTCGTGAAGGCAGCAGATTCGTCATCCACATTGTCCGGTAGTTTGATGAGCAAGTTTTGCGGCACAATGCCGTATTCAGCATGGACGGCAAAACCGCCGCCGCCGCAGGCTACCCGTTCACCGGGTTGAAACCCTTCCAACCCTTCGCCGACTTCGATGATGCGGCCAGCCGAGCAATATCCAAGCGCCATGGGCTGGTCCAGCTTATTGAAGGCAGCTTCGATGGTGGGCAGCACGCCTTCACGTTTGGCCTTGGAAAGCACCTGCTTCACCAGATCGGGGCGGGAAGTGGCTTTACCGACAAGACTTTTTTCGGCAAATTCCACCAGCATGCGTTCAGTGCCGGCCGAAACGAGCGAGAAACTCGTTTCAATGAGGGCGAATTTTCTTCGTACTGAGGGAACGGGAACCTCCACTACTGTGGTTTTCCCATCGCGCATATTCTGTAATAATTGTTTCATAGGTCACCTGTTTTCGATTATATTCTACAATAGTAAGGGTGTGTACAATTTGCCTGATTCTTGCAACAGTAGGGGTGGAAGCGAATGCACAGAGAAAGTGACAACTCAGAAATTAGGATGGACAAAAAGATGGCACCATTGATGAAAAAAGGCGCACAAACAGGCAATACAGACCAAACCGCAGGCTTTGTTTTACTGGCAACTGTTCTGGGCGGCCTGATCTGCGGGTTTTTCGTATTTCAGGCTGATTTCCCGCTCAATGACGGCGGCATGTTCTATACCATGGTCCAGGATCTGCAGCGCAATCATTTTATTTTGCCGGCTTTAACTACTTACAACTACTCCGCCATCCCATTTGCCTATCCGCCGCTGGCATTTTACCTGACTGCTTTTTTGAATTCATTTTTTCACATCGAATTATTGCAGCTTTTCCGTTACTTGCCTTTGATCTTCTGTATCGCTTCCATCCCGGCTTTTTATTTGCTCTCCACTCAGATTCTGGCAGGAAAAGGCCAGCAAATTTTGGCCACCTTCCTTTATGCCGTTTCACCGGCTGCTTATACCTGGCAGATCATGGGCGGCGGATTAACCCGTTCACCGGCCTGGTTCTTCTCAGTGTTGGGGCTCTTCTTCTTCCTTAAATACATCAAGATGAAGAGGGTGAGTCATCTGGTTTGGATGGGCGTATTTACGGCACTCACTGCCCTCACTCACCTGGAAATGGTCTGGTTTCTGGCGTTGACCTACCTGACCGTCTACCTGTATTTTGACCGTACCTGGAAGAGCCTTTTGACTCTGGGGGTCACTGCTATGGCAATTCTGGCTGTCATTTCCCCATGGCTGGTGGCCGTCATCCGCACGCACGGTCTATCGCCCTTTCAGGCAGCGTTCAGTACAGGTGGGTTCACGCTGACCTCGCCGATCGCCTTCCTGCTTTCAATGGGCGGCGTGGACAAAATGAGCCTGGCCTTCATTAGTTTGTTGGCAATTCTGGGGATCTTTTTGCAGGCTCGCCAAAAGGAATGGTTCTTGTTCCTGTGGTTATTGGTGCTTGTGTTTCTAGATCCGCGCAGCAGTCAACGAATTGCCGCTATTCCTATTGCTCTATTGGCTGCGGTCTCTTTGTGGGCTTTTCTCAAGTGGATCGACAAGAATAAAACTGCGGTAGACGAGACTGTTTCTGATCAAACCGTTTTGCTCAAACGACCGGTTGCCGTAACACTCCTGGCCATCTTGATCTATGCTTTGTTCTTGAACCTGTACCTGTTCTACGCGGGAATAAGCTATCTGCAAACGGTAAACCTGGAAAACCGTCAGGCGATGGCCTGGGTGAAGGAGAATACTCCGGCAGACTCCCGCTTTGTAGTGCTTGATTTTCCTTATGGCTGGTTTTCAGACAGCGTGGCAGAATGGTTCCCGGCGTTGGCAGAACGGCAAAGCCTGCTGACGGTACAGGCCCAGGAATGGCTGCCGGGGTCCGCCAGCCAGGTTTCTACCCAGCTGAGTGCAGCTACCAATTGCAAGCTGGAAGGCCTGGCCTGTTTTGAAAAATGGCAGGCTAAAAGCCACACAGAATTTGATTATCTTTATTTTTCCAGCAATACCCGCAGTGATTATCTGGCGCCTCAGTATTCATCCGTGATTGAAGCTCAGGCAAGCGCTTCTGCCAACTACCAACTGGTTTTTTCTAATGCAGATGTAAGGATCTATCAAGTATTGAAATAATTTGACCGGTTGGCATGAAACATGCATCTTTACAGACATAGAATATTAAGTTTGTGGAGGTTGCTATGGTCAAGAAAACAATCTGGTCTGTCATTCTCGTGTTGGTTACCACGTGCTCGATCTTCTTCGCGAAGACAGGGTTGGTCTCATCGAATGCCGGTGAAACCCCCGTTGCCACAGTAGAAGAGGTCGGCAAGGCGATCACGCCCACCGCAACAGGAACGATTCCGGCGGTGTGTATTCCTTACATCACTACGTATACTCCGACTGTAGCCCCCACTGCCACAAAAACGGCGACCCCTGTTGTTACAGCCACACCCAAACCCACTGCCACATTTACACCAACTGCAACAGTCAGCAGTTACACGTTCAAACAGCAGGCGGGTGTTGTGAAGTTTGTTAAAAACTTCGTCCACCCATCTGCTGGTTGTAACTGGCAAGGATATGCCGGCCAGGTGTTTAATGCTGCGGGAAAACCTCTCAATGACTACATTATCAAAGTTACCGGTACATATAACGGCAAATCTGTTAGCCTTTTAGGGGTAACGGGCGCTGTCAGTGGAGATCCTTACGGTCCGGGTGGTTATGAGATCGTGTTTGGAAGCAAAGTGATTCAGTCTATAGGAACGCTCTCCATTCAATTGTTCGATGCATCCGGAACAGCGGTTTCCGATAAGTATCTGATCAATACATCGGCATTCTGCTCTAAAAACCTGGCCATATTCAATTTCGTCGCCAAGTAAATTTCTGCAAAATATCACAAAGAGATTCGCCGTAAGGCGAATCTCTTTGTATTTTCAGCGGGTATAATTGTTGGATAAGGACCAGGGAAAGAAGACTTATGGATAACGATCTTGCTCCAATTCAAGCAATGAACCGGCTAATGCATTACTGGTGGGTGGTGGTTGTGCTGATGATCCTGGGTGGGGGGATTGGCTTATTCTTTACCACTTTGCGCCCGGCAGTTTATGAATCTACTGCAAGCATTTCAACTGCGATCGATTATGCCTTTGTCTCGCGTTTGGATGATTGGGAGGAAGATCAGATCTTTCAAGCGGTGGGAGATGTGATCCTGTCTTCATCTGTATTGGAGCAAGTCAGCAACGATGCCTCCGCTGCGGGGCTGACGCTTTCTAAGCAGGAGATCGCTGCCAATTTCTCGGCAGACAGGCAAGATACCCGCTGGGTGTTGCGGGTGCGTAATTCAGATCCTCAGACAGCCCAGAAATTCTCGCAAATTTGGTCCCAGAATGCCATCGCCACGTTAAGCGATCTACGTAAGAATGCGGTGACTTCGGTGGCTGTGCAATCTTCATTAAATTCGCTTGTCAATTGCCTGCAAGACAAGGTAGTGGCAGATGCCAGTTCGGCGTTGTGCCCGGAAAAAGATCTGACAGAAGTAAAGAAGGAGATCGACGCAATTGCCAATGACCCCAAATTCCAAGAGGTCTGGAATTCCCTGGCGCTCTCTCACACCAGCTTTGAGTTGACCGGCGAAGCGACGTTGCCGACTTCCCCTGTTCTGTTTGGACGCAATATCAGCGTATTGGCCGGCGCGCTTATTGGTCTGCTGTTGGGAGTTGGCCTGGTGAACAGCGCTCTGTTCAATAAGAAAAATGGCTGATGCAGAAGTCTTTTGAGAAAGTCACCTGGGTTTTATGGCTGGCGCTGGTAGCGGTCTTGCCCATCACCAGCATGCCGTTGGTCGCCAAACTATTCCATTCCTCCGCGGTTGCCCCGGCTTCGCTGCTATTTCTGGTGCCGTTATTGCTGCTCTGGATCCCGGTTTACGTCTGGCGTAAGGGGACTTTCCCATTTCAGACCTGGATCGCGCTGGCGTTCTTCTTCTCTGCAATTATTTCTACTGCGCTGAGCTTTTTCTTAAATTTGCCCGCTTATAAAGGGCAAGGGCTGCGCGGCAGTGTGTTTGAGGGGTTGGCGACTCTGGTCATTGGCCTGCTCTTTTATTTGGTATTCACTGTGCTGCCGAACAGCCACGAGAAGCTCAATGCTACTCTGCGTGCTATCAATTGGGGCGGTGCCGTGATGGTCGGCTGGACGATCCTGGTGCAAGTGATCACCATGCTTTCGCCGGATGATACCCCGCACTATCTACGCGTGGTACAGCACCTGATCTCTACCACCACATTCTTCGGAAGCCGGGCTGTGGGGTTTGCCTCAGAGCCGTCCTGGTTGGCGCATCTGGTAAATCTGGTCTATTTGCCGTACTGGCTGGCCGCCACCCTGACACGATTTTCTGCCCACAAGGTTCAATTCAAAAAGATCACATTTGAAAATGTGCTGCTGCTGGGCGGGGTTGCCACCCTGTTTGTCAGTTTTTCACGGGCGGGTTGGGCAGCCTTCATGCTGGTTCTGGCTTATTTGTTTATCCGCCTGAACGTCTGGTTGGTCAAGAAGCTCAGCGCCTGTTGGAAAAGTCCGCAAACAAAAGCATTGATCACGGCACTATTCATTTTTGTTTTGATTGCGGCCTATATTGCATTTGCGGCCGGCGCGCTGTATGTCTTCAGTAAATTTGATCCACGCATGGCCAGTGTCTTCTCATTGCAGACGCTGCGCGAACAGGGGTTTACCCAGTATGCCAACATGCTGCAATTTGGCGAACGCATCACTTACTGGCAAACAGGCTGGCGCATTTTTAATCAGTATCCACTCTTTGGGGTGGGAGTGGGCAATGCAGGGTTCTACTTTCAAAAGCTTCTGCCAGATGAAGCCTGGCAGTTGACGGAAGTTCGTTCGCTTGTGTATCATTCAACCAATCTGATCAATATCAAAAGCCTGTGGGTACGTTTGTTGGCAGAGACAGGTGTGGTAGGGTTCGCATTTTTCGTTGTATTTCTTCTCGCCAGTTTATACACAGCCAGAGTTTTGATCATTTCAAAGAACAAGACGAAACAGACCATTGGCTGGATGGGAATTTGCATGTTGATCGCTTTCCTCATTGAAGGCTTCAGCGTCGACAGTTTTGCGCTTCCCTATTATTGGTTCACCCTGGGACTGGTGGCTGCTGCCTGGCGCTGGGACAATGTAGAAAAGGAAACCACTCAACATGGATCGATCTGAAAAAATCATACTGTTCCTCTTTATCGGTATCATCTGTTTTGGACTGTGTGTGGCTGTGGCCTTTGGGGGCTTTTTACTGCTCGGACAAAAACTGGCGACTTCGCCCGTGACCGCCACTGAGGTACTCTCCACTGAAGCCGAACAACCGACGCTAGAAATCACGCAAAGCCCCACCGTAACCTCCGGGCAGATGTCTTCTGCTGAGGAGACGGAACAGATGCTCAGCACTACCGTCATCCCGGCCACGGACCTTGTGTTGATCGCAGAAAAATTCGAGGGCAAGCAAGATATTCCCAGAGCGCTGACCTCAGCGCCTGTGGATTACAAAGTGGGCGATGAAGCGCCCTTCTGGGTGTTGAACGTGGATACCTCCGTCAATACTCAGATCAACGCACGTCTGGCTTACGAGACCAAAGATGTTTACTTTTGGATCGCTGAGGGCGTTTCTTACGAGCAGGAAGACCTTAAAGAGCTGGTGGAAACCTTTGCCCGCAAGATCTACCCCACTGACCAGGAGTTTTTTGGCAAAGAATGGATACCGGGCGTGGATAACGATGCGCACCTGTATATTTTGTTTGCTCCTGGACTGGGCGATAGTGTGGCCGGGTACATGTCGAGCACAGATGGCGTTCTCACCGCAGCCCACCCCTATACCAACCAGCATGAGATGTTCACCATCAACTCTGATATTCAGACCCTGTCCGATCCGTACACCTATGGCGTGGCCGCCCATGAATTGCAGCATCTGATCCACGATTACCACGATTCAAATGAGGAAAGCTGGTTGAACGAAGGTTTTTCAGAGTTGGCAGTTTTCTTAAATGGCTACGAGACCGGTGGTTTTGACAGTGTTTTCTCTTACGATCCAGATATGCAATTGAATGAGTGGCCCGATGATTCGTCGTTGGTGGAACCGCATTATGGCGCGGGCTTTTTGTTCACCACATACATGTTGGACCGATTTGGTGAAGATTTCACCCAGGCGGTAGTGGCAGAACCCAAGAACGGCTTGAGCAGTGTTGATGCCGTCTTTACAGACAAAGCGGTGATTGACCCGTTGGACGGGCAGGCAATCAATGCTGATCTGTTCTTCCAGGATTGGACACTGGCCAATTATCTGCAGACTGCTTCAGTTTCAGATGGCCGTTACGATTATCACAATTATGCCCAGGTACCTTCTTTTTCAGATACTGAGCTGATCTCAGACTGCAGAAACTCCCAGTTACAGAGGTCAGTGCATCAATACGGGACGGATTACATTCACTTCAATTGCAGCGGGGATTACACCCTTCAATTTGTGGGCCAGGAAACCGTGCCTGTTATCCCCATGGATCCGAAAGACGGGGATTTCTATGTCTGGTCCAACAAGGCGGACGCCTCAGATATGACCATGACCCACGAATTTGACCTCACCCAGGTCTCCGGACCCGTAGAAATGAGCTTCGATACCTGGTATGATCTGGAAACCGATTATGACTTCCTGTACCTGATGGCCTCTGAAGACGGCGAGAACTGGCAATTGCTGAACCCGCCCTCCTGCACCACCACCAACCTGACGGGCAATAACTTCGGCTGTAGTTATAACGGCCAGACCCCTACCTGGAAGAAAGAAACCGTTGATCTCAGCGCATTTGCCGGCAAGAAGATCTGGCTGCGTTTTGAATATGTGACCGATGCGGCCGTGACAGGGGAAGGCTTTGCCATTGATAATCTCTCCATTCCGCAGATAGATTATGTAGCGGATTTTGAGACGGATGCAGATGGTTGGGATCTGGCCGGCTTCGTGCGCATGAACAACCGTATTCCGCAAACCTTCTTGCTCTCCACCATTCAATACAAAGACGGAAGCGCCATCGTGGCCAAATATCAATTGGCGCCGGGTGAAAAGTTAACGATCTCAGGCAAAAATGGTGAGCTGGATGACCTGGTGCTGGTGGTCAGCGGATCTGCCCGGTATTCCAGGCAGGAAGCCAGTTACTTGATCGACATCGAATAAATGAAAAGGCCAGGATTCTTCCTGGCCTTCGTTTTACTTATTTCTTTTGTAATGCTTCAAGTTGCTGGCGTAATTCTAAACTTTTCTGTTCAGCGGCGCTCTTCACATCGTTTTGGATGTTGGAGGTTGCGTTGCGAATTCTTTCGCGCACCAACCCTCCGGAAACAGGAGCAAATAAAAGTGCCAGGGCGCTGCCAATCAAACCGCCAATTGCGGCTCCGAGTATGTATGATCCAAATTTTCGCATAAGATGACTCCTCTATCTATTACATTAATTATATTTTATAAGTGCGTCAATATACCTTAAGAGATATTAAACGTTCAGATGTATTTTCTCAAAAAGCCAGGGAGCAAGGGCGGTGACCCACAGGCCGATCAGCCCATAGCGCACGAAGCGCAGACTGAGCCCAAGCCATTGCGGTGACTCAGGGAAGACCAGTTTGAGCCCCAGGTACAGGACCAGAATGCCCACCATGCCCACTACAAAGCGCAGCAGGCGTTTGCCCAGCTTGCCCTGGATCTTGAAGCTGCCTTTTTTGTTTTGCCACCAGGCATACCCCGCTGTGAACCCAAACCACACGCCGGAGATGGTGAAGTAGCCCTCAATATCATAAGGATCTGGGGCAACACCAAGGGCTGCGACTGAATTATTGATCCATTCAGCAGGCAGCACCCACTGACCGGCCGAGGCGGTGATCAGTAAACCGCCGGCAATGAACAAAACGGACACAAAGAAGGAGAGCAGGATCTTTACGCTCAGGGGTTTGGGGCCGATCCATCTGGCGATGGGTTTCTCCAACCAGAAGTACAACCCTACCAGGAGTGCGCCGATGAGCCAACCGCTGATCACGTCACGCGTAAAATGCATCCCCAGGTAAAGGCGGGAAAGACCGATCAGAAAGATGATGACAATGGAAACGATTGTGAGCCAGGTTTTCTTAAAATGCCCGGCCAGAGTTCCCCACAGCGCGGCTGCATTTTGAGAATGCCCTGAGGGCAAGCCAAAAGAGGTCTCGGTGGCCAGCGCTTTAACCCTGGAATCCACCCAGAAGGGGCGTGGGCTGTGAAAGAGTTCCTTAAAATAGCCATTGGAAACATTGGTGAAGACCAACATGACGCCCAGCCTGAACCCGAGGGCGGAATCGACACACCAGTAGATGGCGGGCATGGCGATCAGATAAAAATATTCGTTCCCAAGGGCGGTGATCGCTGAAAAAGGAATGGCCAGCCAGGAACCAAGATGTTGCAGAAACAGATTGACCGCGATCTCAAGTTGCAGTAAAGCGTCCATTGAATTCTCCTCGGAATAATTAGACGGTTTTCACCATAGGCCGCATCGATTCAACCCTGGCTGTTTCCAGACCGGGTAGGCGGTCCAGACAGTAAAAAGCTCCTGACCCTTCCACCGCAATCGAGACGGCCACGCTGGCATGCAGTACCGCCTGCAAGGGGTCATACGAATTCTTATACTCCCCTAAAAACGCTCCAGCAAAAACATCCCTGGCGCCGGTGGGGTCTATCCATTTGGTGGGGTAGTTGGGGATGGAATATTTCTTTTTGGACTGTGAATCATAAAGGAGGGTGCCTTTATCGCCTTGATGGATGACGATGATGGGGCATCCGTACTCACTCATCAAAGCAGCCATGTCCCAGAGGTCAGTGAAACGTGCTCTGAGAAGCGAACGCAGTTGCGTTTCTGTGGGGAAGAAGGCGCTGATGCCTTTGAGCAAAGCGGGGACCTTGTCTGCATAGTCAGCGCGCATGTATTCATCAGACGGACTGAGGGTAATGGTATTCACTGAGCCGCGCGAAAGGTAAGCTGGCAGTTTTACGTGGGTCAAAAAGCTCATGGGGCAGATGTGCAGGCCGGTGATATCCAGATATTCCTTGGGGAACTCCGTGCCGGCAATAGTGGTGATATTGGACCAGAGCGCATCTGTACCAGCGAGCCCCTGGTAGCCCAGCAGATCCTGAGGGAAGGGCAAGCCTAACCTGGCGTAATTGGCCACCGGGTTGGAGGTATCTGCATTTTCGTTATCGCGCCAGGCGTAGAACCGCCTTTGCTCAATGGGCTCGTCCAGATCCAGAATGCCGCGAGTATCCAGACCGTGGGCTTTCATCTTCTCCAGCCAGTTGGCAGGGTACCCTTTGCCGATGCGGCCGATCATGCCGATCTGCTCGTTCCACATTCTGGCGCCTGCACTGGCAAACAAAAGTGACCCACCAGGAGCATTGTTAAATGCACGGCCGGTGCGGTCAATGATGTAATCTCTGGTGAGATCTCCAGCGACCAGGATCTTTAGAGCAGATTCTTCTCTCATGAATGTTGTAGGCAGCGGTGCAGTTTACATCCCTTTTCAGGGTTAGCGGATTTTACCAGTTGCAGCGATCTGGCGCAGGAAAGCGACGAGGCTCATGCCCAGATTGAGCTTTTCATTTGAAGTCAGCGAAACTTTGCCTTCATTATCTTGAGAATTTTTGATAAGCAAATGTGCAGAGGCAACTCCGGCAGCCAGGCCAATGAGCCCTCCGATGATATAGGTGTAGGTTTTCCAATTATTATTTTCGGACATGAGGTTATCTCCGTGTGAATGGTCAGCGTTTGATCAGAGTGGTGAAGAACTGCTTGATACCGGCAAAGATTGACTCGATCTTGATGACAGGTTTGGCAGGCATTTCGATAAGAGCACGTAGTTTGCTCGCGACCTCATCTACTTTGGTGCGGGCCAGAAAGAGCAGGGGAGGAAGAGATTTGTTCCACTTTCCCAGCACCCAATTGAGTAAGATCACAAGGGCAATGCTGATGAGGACGAACAGCAGGATAGGCAAGACAAGCAGAATGATCGAAACATCTGCCCACTGCGAGAGTATCCCGGAATTTTCGCCTGTCATGGAGATGGCCAAAACGATGAGAACAATAAAGAGGATCAGAACCAGAGCAACGGGCAGGATGATCTCAAGCCAAAATTGCTGCTTGTGTTTTTGTTCGGGTGTCAGTTGGCTCTTCTTACTAGAATTTTCCATACAGTAATTTTAGCACACAACAAATCGGGTTATTTAAGAATGCGTCGCTATTTTCTCTGGTCAGCAGGGATATTTCATTATGTGAAAATAGTGTTAATAAAAAATTGATGAAATGTTAAATTTAATGTATAATTGCGTATAGGATGTAATAGAAGACATCCTCAGAAACAAATGGCTGAATGATGGTTCGATCAGCAATACTGAGTTTTAGTGCTCCTCAGGGAGTTTGGGTGTTTATTTTTCTGAGATCTGACAATTACCTGGAAAATTCTGGATGGATCTGTTCGCATCCAAGGTTTGCATCGAAGCAGAACAAAATAGGCAATGACAACATGTTGAAATCATCCAATAAATCCTATACTTTGTGTCATCGTCTAGTTTGTTGTTCCATCCTGGAATAATTGTCGTTTTTCAATTAAACATTCCAAACATTTTAGCTGACCGAAATATCAGACAGCCGAAACTGATACCAGTTTTTGGCTGTTTTTGTTTTTATGATGGAACAAGAGATTACCGGCATAAAAGTACAAAAACGGAATCCAGATCGAGTAAGTATCTATCTGGATGGTGAGTATGCGTTCGGACTTTCGCGGATCGTAGCTGCCTGGTTGAGTATAGGCCAACGGCTGAGCGAAGAGAAGATCGAGGCATTGCGGGCAAACGACGGCAATGAAGTCGCTTACCAACGTGCCCTCAGATTGATCAGTCACCGACCACGCACTCGCAAAGAAATCCACCAAAAACTGATCGAAAAAGGATTTGAAGATACCCAGGCCCAGGCCGTCATTGCCCGACTGGCTGAAGCAGGCCTGGTTGAAGACCGCGAATTCGCTCGATTGTGGGTTGAAAACCGCAATCAGAGCCACCCCCGCAGTCAGCGATTGATGAAATTGGAGCTGATGCAAAAAGGGGTTGCGGTCGAAGAAATTGAAGGCGCTTTGGTGGATTCAGCAGATGACGCTGATCTGGCAACCCAGGCGGCAATGCAGCAAATACGAAAGTACGCAGGTCTGGAATGGACCGAATTTCGTAAAAAGCTGAGCGCATTCTTAATGCGACGTGGTTTCTCTTATGGAACAATTGCCCCTGTAGTCCAATCGGTTTGGGAATCTGTGCGAAAAGATCAAAGCTAATCTTGGAAATGAGGAAGTTGAGAGATGTTACTACCAAAGAATTTCGCCCCATTCATTTTGCCACTGATCCTGGCTGTGGTCGTACTGACCGCCATCCTGACCGCCATTTTGGTCAAAGTACTGGTAGATAAATTCAAAGCAGAACAAAAGGCCAAAGCCGATAACATCATCCAGAAGGCTTCTGAAAAAGCCAAATCTGTAGAGATCGAGTCTCGCGATAAAGCCATCAGAGTATTACAGGACGCGGAAGTTGAGACTCAGCGACGAAGGGCGGATATTTTACGCGAAGATGACCGCTTGCAGAAACGCCGCGCCGAGTTGGATCACCGTATTGAACGCCTGGAGCAGCGCGAACAAAATTTGAACAAACGCCAGAGCGTGATGGATAAACGCGCCAATGATATTGAGAAGTTGTATTCTGACCAGTTGGAAGAGTTGCAACGCATTGGCCAGATGAGCATGGAAGAGGCCAAACAGGTCTTGCTGGGCGAAGCAGAAAAAGAAGCCCGCAATGATATGGCCCGTATCATCCGCCAGATCGAGAACGAAGCCCGCTCCGAAGGCGAAAAACGCGCTCGTGAGATCGTCACTGATGCAATTCAGCGGGTTGCCTCAGAGCATGTGGTGAGTGTTTCCACTTCGCTTGTGACGCTGCCGAATGAAGAAATGAAAGGCCGCATCGTTGGCCGCAATGGCCGCAACATTCGTGCCTTTGAACAGGCCGCCGGTGTGGATGTGATCGTGGATGATACTCCTGAAGCAGTGACCATTTCCTGCTTTGATCCGGTACGCCGCGAGATCGCTCGTCGCTCTCTGGACCGCCTCATTTCAGACGGCCGTATCCACCCCGCCCATATTGAAAAGATTCTGGCTGAAGAAGAAAAAGCCGTTGACCGGGCCATCGTTGAAGCCGGTGAAGAAGCTGCCTTCGATGCTGGTGTTGCAGGTCTGCATCCTGAAGTCCTCAAGATGATGGGCCGCTTAAAATTCCGTACCTCTTACGGGCAGAACCAGTTATCACATGCCGTTGAAGTGGCCAAATTGGCCGCGGTCATCGCCGCAGAGTTGGGCGCTGATGTTGAGATCGCCCGCGCCGGTGGTTTGCTGCACGATCTGGGCAAAGCCATGGACCATAACACCGATGGTACCCACGCCCAGTTGGGTGCAGAGTTCGCCAAACGTTACGGTGTGAACCCCAAGGTCGTCAATGCCATGGCCTCTCATCACCATGAGGTGGAGCAGGAATCCATTGAAGCGGTCATCGTTGAAGCCGCTGACGCCATCTCTGGCGCCCGTCCCGGTGCCCGCCGTGAGGACCTGGAGCAGTACATCAAACGTCTGCGCGCCCTGGAAGAGATCGCCAATTCGTTCAAGGGCGTCAGCCAGAGCTATGCCATTCAGGCTGGCCGCGAAGTTCGCATCATCGTCAAACCGGACGAAGTGGACGATCTGGCCGCAACCCGCATGGCCCGCGATATTGCCAAGAAAGTGGAAGAGACCATGCAGTATCCAGGACAGATCAAGGTCACGGTCATCCGTGAAACCCGCGCCAGCGAGTTTGCCAAGTAACATAACCAGATAAAATCAAAACCACCCGTAAAACGGGTGGTTTGACCTGAGGCTATAAGCCTCTGTTACTGGCCAGCGCCTCAAGACGCTGGCTTTCACTTTGTTCAAGCCTTTTGCCTTATCACTCTGCTGCCCCTAAAGGGCCTTCTCTT
>JAYFNV010000072.1:0-2396 GCA_034933225.1 Anaerolineaceae bacterium
TTAATCGCCATTTAAACCGACTGCAGTTCTCCCTTCTCCTGCCCACCGGGGAAGAAGGGCCGGGGGTAAGAGCAATCTTTTTCCCTCCAACCCTTTCCTCCCAGGTGGTAAAATAGAGAAACTAATTCCAACCAGGAAAGCCTGAACTAAAGATGCCTCCAATTTTGCGTTTCATCCTGAGACGGACATTTTCATTTATTATCACCCTGCTCATCACCACAGCCGTTCTTTACGCCACGGTAATGCTCACACCTGCCGAAACGCGCGCCGAACTCTATATGCCGGCGAATGCCCGCCAGACCGAAGCGCAACGCGCCCATATGATCCAACTGATCATAGCGAAGAACCACCTCAACGATCCTTATCCGGTGCAATATTATTACTGGCTGAGCAATCTGCTGCACGGCAACTGGGGTTACAGCCCTACCATGGGGGTTGATATCTTACAGGCTCTCATGCAACGCACCCCAGCCACCGCTGAACTGGCGCTTTATTCCATTTTGGTCTTCATTCCACTCGGCTTGCTCAGCGGGGTACTGGCGGCCTCCAAACAACACAAGGCCCCCGATAAAGCCTTCCGCTTCACTGCCTATCTGGCCACTTCTTTACCCCCTTTCATTCTGGCTTTGGTGCTCCTTTCCATCTTTTACGTCAATTTACACTGGTTCTCCCCTGAACGAACCGGAACTGCGGTCGGGCTTTTGCTCAACTCGAAGGATTTCCATTCCATTACCGGCCTGCTCACCATTGATGGTCTGCTCAACGGCCGCCCGGATGTCTCGCTCGATGCCCTGCGCCACCTTGTGATGCCGGTGGTGACGCTGGCCTTTGCTCATTGGGCCACCCTGGCCCGTGTTACTCGCGCTTCGATGGTGGATGAGATGTCTCAAGATTACGTCACCGCTGCCAAAGCGCGTGGCATGAAAGAAAGCCGCATTTTATGGCGTCATGTCCTCCCCAATGCCATTGCCCCCGCCCTCACCAGCAGTCTGCTTTCGGCAGCATCCCTGATCACAGGGGTATTCGTGGTGGAGATCATCTTCAACTTCAAGGGTATCTCAGAGATCGCCGTCAACAGCATGCAATTCATTCCAGATGCTCCGGCCGCACTCGGATTCACCCTTTACAGCGTTATCGTGGTGTTGCTCCTCATGTTCATTCTCGACCTGGTCCAGGCTGCCGTTGATCCTCGTCTGCGGGAGGCGCTTTAATATGAGAGGCTTCCGCAGGTTCTTTTCTCGCTGGCAAAACTGGCTGGGCATTGTCCTCATTCTTTTTTTCGTGGTAGTGGCCATCGCCGCGCCGCTACTCTCCCCTATGGATGCAAAGAACCCCAGCGTTCTCCAGGTAGTAGGCAACAGCCGCGATTTCACCCCCCATGCACCCTCAACCGCTGAGCCTTTCGGCACCATGTCACGACAGCTCAGCGTTTACCACGCCGTCATCTGGGGGTCGCGTTCTGCCCTCATTTTCGGCCTGTCCATTGCCCTCTTTGCCATGCTCATCGGTGTCCTGGTGGGTACGCTCAGCGCCGTCAGCGGCGGATTTTTGCATAACCTCATCATGCGCATAACCGATACCTTTCTGGCCTTCCCCATCATCGCCGCGGTGGTGCTTATCACTCAACTCTTTACAATTTTGCTCTCCAATGCCGGCGCTATGTATATGATGGGCGGTATGGGGGCCAGCATTTTTGCCTCCACAGGAAAAGTCTATTTGCCAGATCAGTTACCCGCCTGGTTGGTCTTTCTTAACAGCCTGGACCCGGTGATGATCGCCTTCATCCTCTTTTCCTGGATGCCATACGCCCGCGTCATGGATACCACCATCACCCGCGTACGCCAGAACGAATATGTAGAAGCGGCGCAAGTGGTGGGAGCCAAGAAGATCCGCATCATTTTCCGCCACATTCTCCCCAACGCCATCTCTCCGGCCATCGTCCTGGCCGCCAAAGATGTCGGCGGGATGGTTTTGCTGCAAGCTACCTTCACCTTCATCGGTATCGGTCAGGGTTCTGCCTGGGGGCAGATCCTGGTGCTGAGCAAAGACTGGATCATCAGTGCCGGCGGCCTCTTCGGCTATTGGTGGACCTTTGTACCCGCCACCCTGGCGCTGATCCTTTTTGGCATCGGCTGGAACCTCATCGGCGACGGTCTCAACGAGGCGCTCAACCCGCGCTCCACCAACTTTGATCTCTAGAGCACGACGTGTCTCTTCATTTAATTAATCAATCTATAATTAAGCTATGATCATCAAAGAAGTCCAGGCCAAGTCCATCCTTTCGCCCTCCAAGATCTTCCCTTACGTTATCAACGCGTACACGGGGTGTCAGCATCAGTGCAGCTACTGTTATGCCCGCTTCATGAAGCGCTTCACAGGCCACTCAGAGCCCTGGG
>JAYFNV010000073.1:0-5794 GCA_034933225.1 Anaerolineaceae bacterium
GCATTTGAAGAACCCACCGAAAAAGCCCTTTACGAAGCCATTGAGCGCATCGAAAAGACTGCGCGTGCCGCTGGCAGTGTGGAAGATCTGATGCAAGCCTTCGTGCCCGCCATCCCGGCCATCAATAACTTCTTTGATGCAGTGCTGGTGATGGCAGAAGATACAACAGTGCGCGCCAACCGCCTGGGTCTGCTGCAGCGTGTGGCCGGGCTGGCCAAAGGTGTGGCTGATTTCTCACTGCTTGAAGGGTTTTAATCACTTGTGTCGGAATTGCGTAAAGCAGGGCGTTCAATGCCCTGCTTTATTTATTAATGGGAAATTTCCCCAGATTACCCACGTTAATGAGTTGTTCTTTTTGCAAAATCCATTTAAAATCTTTAAGAATCACCCAATGTAATTTCAACAAAAACTAAATATTTGCTTTGAGAGGATCGCTATGACAATCAAACATTACCGCCCACTCCTTCTATTTGCTTGTTTGCTGATGGTTGTCAGTCTTGCCTGTAATTTACCCTTTGTGGGTGAGGTTTCCATCCAAAAACCCACCGGAAAAGGCACTAAGGCGGTCACCACTTTGACGGATGTACACAAGGCAGTGATCCAAATTGAAGCCCAGGGCACCTTTTTGGACCCTGAGGTAGGCCTAGAAGTCAATGCCGCGGGTCGCGGCTCCGGGTTCATCATTGATTCTTCTGGTATTGCCGTGACCAATAATCATGTGGTCACTGGCGCTGCCCTGGTAAAGGTATGGGTGGATGGCGAAACTGAACCTCGCAATGCCCAGGTATTGGGGTACTCAGAATGCAATGACCTGGCGGTCATCAAGATCGATGGATCTGATTTCAGCTATTTGGATTGGTATGATGGTGAGATCTCTACCGGGATGGAGATCTATCTGGCCGGGTTCCCATTGGGAGAGCCGGAATTTTCATTGACCAAGGGAATCGTCAGTAAAGAGCACACTTCAGGAGACACGTCCTGGACGGCAGTTTCTGGTGGGGTCATTGCCCATGATGCTACAAGCAACCCCGGTAATTCTGGCGGACCATTGGTGGATACAAACGGCAAAGTGGTGGGAGTCAATTTTGCCAGCCGATCGGACGCCAACCAGTATTTTGCCATTCCTGCTGCAACGGGAAAGACCATTGTGGCTGAGCTTGAAAAAGAAAACAATTTTGAATCGATTGGCGTCAACGGAACAATGGTCTCCAATGAAGATGGATCAATCACCGGCGTGTGGGTTTCTTCTGTGGCAAGCGGTTCTCCTGCCGATAAAACCGGTTTGAAACCCGGTGATATCATCACCCAAATGGAAGGATTGGTGGTGGGTACTGATGGCACCATGGGAGATTACTGCTCGATCATTCGCACCCATGATGAGAAATCAACGCTCTCCCTTACTGTTTTGCGCTGGCCAACCGGAGAAGTGTTGGAGGGTCAGATCAATGGGCGTGAATTGGAGGTCGTTGGTTCAGTAAATACCAGCAGCTCCAGCAGTGGCAGTACAACAAACAACAGCGGAAGCAGCGGTTCTTCATCAGATAGTTTGGACGGATTTGATTATTTTGTTTTTGGCTCCAAACCCAATGACAATGAGTTGAAAATCTTCATGCAAGACGGGAAACTGCATTTCCAGATCAGCGGTGATTTCTGGCCGTATTTATACTATTCTGAGAAGAGTTATTCAGATGTGATGGTGACGACTGTGGTTGAAAACACCACAAGGGCCCAACGCACCAAGCTCGTTTGCAGACTTGACCCGGGCAATAGCTGGTATGAGTTCTGGATCAGTGCTGATGGCTATTACCAGATCGATTACTGGAATGGAGGCGTAACCAACCTCACGGATTTTGAATCCAGCTCGGTCATTTTCACCGGAGCTACAGATACCTATGCTGCGGAATGTGATGGAAATGAGCTTACTTTATACATAGATAATCAAAAGATTGCATCTGTTAGCGATTCTCACCTTTCAAGTGGATACGCCGGAGTGGGTATTTCTGCAGATGGAAACATTGATGCTGTCTTTGATAGCTTTGAAATTGCCACTCCCTAGTAGATAACCCTGTAGATTTGTGCTTGATCGTCCATTACTATTTCCCGGAGGAACTTTTCTCCGGGATTTTGGTTTAAATAATTGCCTATTTGGCCTTATATCGGCTTGATTTTAATTTGATTTTAGGTCAAAATAAACAACGTTCACTCTCCCATACCATTTCATTTTGAACATGAACATTTATTCGTCTATAAAGAAAGACTCATTCAAACATTCTTATGCCAGTAATTGACGAGATCAAAGCCCGGATCGACATTGTAGACCTTGTTTCGGAATCGGTGAAGTTGCGCCGCGCCGGCAAGAGCTATACGGGCTTTTGCCCATTCCATACCAACACCAAGACGCCGGCTTTTGCAGTCTTCCCGGATTCTGGTACCTGGCGCTGCTTTGGTTCGTGCAATGAGGGTGGCGATATCTTCAAGTTTGTGATGAAGAAGGAAGGCTGGGATTTCAGCGAGGCGCTGCGTTACCTGGCTGACCGGGCCGGGGTAAAGCTGGAGCAGCTCACCCCTGAGAAGCAGGCCGAAGATGAGCAATATGACCGTCTGCGCGTGCTATTGGAAGAGGCTGCCAGGTTCTACCAGGACCTGTTGTTGCACACCCCGGCAGGCAAGCCGGCGCTGGACTACATCCGCAAGCGTGGTCTGACCCCCGAAACCATGCAAGCTTTTCAGTTGGGGTACGCCCCCGATTCTTACGAAGCCACCCTCACCCACCTGCGCGGGCTGGGTTACGCCAGCACGGAGCTTTCTGCGGTGGGGTTGGTGAACGAACGCGATAGCGGCGGCGTGTACGACAAGTTCCGCAACCGCATTACCTTCCCCATCCGCGATGGGCAGGGCAGGATGGCAGGCTTCGGCGCGCGCATCCTCAACCCGGAAGATCAGCCCAAATTTCTAAACTCTCCGCAGACCGTTTTGTTCGATAAAAGCCATCTGCTTTATGGGCTCGACCAGGCACGCAAGGCTATCCGCGCCAAAGATCAGGTGGTGATCGTAGAAGGCTACCTGGATGTGATCCTCCTGCACCAGGCGGGCTATGCCAACACGGTTTCCCCCATGGGCACCGCCCTCAACGAAGATCAACTGCGCTTCCTCAAACGTTACACCCGCCACATTGTTCTGGCGCTTGATCCGGATGCTGCCGGTGAAAAAGCCACCCTGCGCGGGCTTGAACTGGCGCGTAAGGCGCTTGACCATGAAGACGAACTGGTGTTTGATGCCCACGGGCTGTTGCGCCATGAGGCACGTTTGCAGGCAGATGTGCGTGTGACCACTTTGCCGGAAGGCAAAGACCCCGATGAAGTGGTGCTGCAGGACCCGGAAGAATGGCAGCGCATTCTGGACAACGCCAAGCCGATCGTGGTGCATGTGATGGAAACGCTGGCTTCGCATGCCAACCTGGATGATGCCAAGGTAAAAGCGGATATTGTGGCGCAGGTCCAGCCGCTTATTGAAGACGTGCCATCGGCGGTGGAACGCGATGCTTACCGTCAACAATTAGCCCGTCTGTTGAAGCTAGATGAGCGTACCTTATTGGGCTCTCAGCGTGTTTATAATAGTGCCCCTCGGCGCAGGCGTACCCGGGTGGACGGGCTGCCCTCTGAAAAACCGGCTGCCAAAGCTGAAGTAAAAACAGAGAACCGCACCTATAACCTGGAAGGCCATTGCCTGGAACTCCTCTTACGCAAGACGGATGACCTTTACGCGCTTGACCGGGCCTTGCAGATGAACGGGCTGGATCGTTTTTCGCCCGAAGATTTTGAGAACGCCGAGCATCAGCTCATCGTCAAAGTGCTGATGGAAGGTTTGACCCAGGATGCTGAGGAGCCTTTGGAGTACATCCGCCAGCATATCCCGGAAGACCTGCAAGAAAGGTACACTGTGCTGGTAAAGCCGGGTACTTTGGAGCAAGAGAAGAACGACGAAAAGATACTGGAAGATCTGATCAGAACCATTATGAACCTGCGCTTATTGCGTGTAAAGGAAACCCTGAACCAGCTGCGCTTTATGCAGCAGGAAGAGCCGGAAACAGAAGAAGAAAAACAGACCTGGCAAAAAATGACCCTTCAGTACACGTTGTTACGCGGAAAACTCGATCAAGCTATCGGCCGTCCGCAATTGACAAGTTGATTTTAAGGATTATGGTATAGTTAACCCATGCCCACGACCCCATCCAAGGCCACAACTCGCAATAGCAGTGCAAAAACAGCCAAGACCGGAACCGCTAAAAAGACCGTCCGATCCAAGAGCGGTTTAAAGATTCCATTGGGTGAGAATGCTTCACTCGAAGATGATGCGCTGATCAAACAGGAGCCAGATGATTCGGCTCTGGCGCAGAGCAACGGTGAGTGGAGTGAGCTGGTCAGCGAAGATCCATTAGAGATCCTCGAAGACCCCTCAATTGCCCTGGAGCTTTCTGAAGATCCGGTCAGACTCTACTTAAAAGAGATCGGCCAGATCCACTTGTTGGACGCTGATAGCGAGTTTCGTCTGGCAGCCCGCATCGAAGCGGTTGTGCGCGTAGATAAAGCGCGTCACGACATCAAACTTGCCAAAGAGGCTGATGGGTATTACAAAGAACTTTACGGCAACCTGCTCAATGATATGGTGGAAAACTGGGTAGGTTTGCAAGAAACCGCAAAAACAGTCAACAAGCAAGAGATCCCCGATCTGGCTTTGATGCTGGCCGAAGGCCAATTGCTCAAACGCCAGTGGCAGGCAGATGACCCGTCTTACCTGCGGACCTACCTGGATAACGGCCAGTGGGGCAGAGATGCCGCCTGGGAAGTGCTGGTGAGGCAGGCATTTACCATTTTCTTGACCATGTACCTGCTGCCCGATGTGTTAGCCCAATCTACGCTGGATTTCTTGACCAAAAATGAAAATATGCCCTCGCTCACCTGGCTTAAACGCCATCTGCCTGAGGATAAAGAGCTGGCCGCAGAAATTGATGAAGTTCACCGCCGCGCTGATGATTCCAACCAGACACTGATCCGGGCCAACCTGCGCCTGGTGGTGAGCATTGCCAAGCGTTATCTGGGCCGCGGTATCTCGTTCCTGGACCTGATCCAGGAGGGCAACCTGGGGCTGCTGCGTGCCGTCTCCAAGTTTGATTCAACGCGCGGGTTCAAATTCTCTACGTATGCCACCTGGTGGATCCGACAATCCATCAGCCGCTATATTGCCGAACATGCCCGCACCATCCGCATCCCTGTTCATCTATTTGAAGCCATCACGCGCATCTTACGCGTACAACGCAACCTGGTGCAGACTCTGGGCCGCGAACCGACCCTGGAAGAACTCGCCCTTGAAACTGAAATGCTCTCCGCTGAAGACGCCAAGGCCATCCGCAGCGCCCGTGAGACCAACCAACCGCTCGATCCTGAACTGCAACGCCGTTGGACCTGGGCAACCATGAAGGTGCAGCGCATTCTGCAATCGGCTGAAGAACCCATCTCGCTGGAACGTCCGGTAGGCGATGAAGAAAGCAGTCAGCTTGGCGATTTTATTGAAGATGATGATGCGCTGGAGCCGATGGACGCAGCCGCCCGCGAAATGCTGCGCGAACAGGTGCAGAACGCCCTGGCAGCACTTTCTGAGCGCGAACGTCAGGTTCTGGAGCTGCGTTTTGTTTTGATCGATGGCAATGACCACACCCTGGAAGAAGTGAGCCGATATTTTAACGTAACCCGTGTGCGCATCCGTCAGATCGAAGACAAGGCCTTGCGAAAACTGC
>JAYFNV010000074.1:0-35728 GCA_034933225.1 Anaerolineaceae bacterium
GGGCAAGGCATGCCTTGCCCCACACCTTGCCAACCAACCCCTCCATTTTTTATACAGCGAAAGACCGATCGCATCCTTTGCTGCTTTGCATAATAAATAAAAAACAGGTGTGAATTCTCACACCTGTTCATTGATCACAAATTACGAATGCCTACTTCAACCAGTAAAAGAAACCTTCCAGTTGAATGGCAAACACCCGGTAGGGTTTGGGACCCACCAGCGGCTCCCCGTTGATGAAAATGGTCGGGGTGCCGTAAAAATTGGTTTCCTTGATCTCGGTAAACAATTTCTGCACCTGTTCTTCTGTGGCCGGGTCATTTGCGCAGGCATCAATGGCAGTGGCATCCAGACCAAGATTGGTCAACACAGTATCTGTGGCAGCAGGGTCTTCCAACAAAGCCACATCTTCACTGAAGAGCACATCATTCAACTGCCAGTATTTTTCTTTGTCTTCTTTGTAAACACAGGCCCCAACTTTGGATAGATAGTCTGTTTTTAACTTGGTGGGATATTCGCCAAAGAAGAACTCCGGCTCGTATTTATCTACCAGGGCGCGGATCTCAGGGTAAACCTTGCGGGTGTATTCACAGGCGTAGCAGCCCACAAAAACCAACTGATTGGGGTTTCCAGAATTTTCCACAGGCCACAGACTCAGGTCCACATTTTCCAGGGTGAGCTCACTCCCGGCCGGATTGGTGGGGATGGGGCAGGCACCTTCACCGGTGGCGCTGGAGGTTTTGGTATTCTCGCCGGTGGGGTCAAACACGCAGAATCCGGTGCTGTTCACGCCGTTGCAGGAGCCGGTGACATAAAAGAGCACCAACCCGCGGATGAACATGACGCTGGCCGCCAGCAGGGTGATAAAGAACACCCAACTGAGCGCCTCAAAGTATTTGTTCAGAAAACGGGCAGCCTTTTCTGACCGATTGATCACCACCCCCAGGATCTTGGCCTTCATTTTCTCATCAAAGCCGGTGGTGCAGGGTCTGAAGGTGATGCGGTGCAGGACGCAATCGAGTGCTTCTTTGGCCAGTTGACGGTTGGAAGCGCTGAAAATTCCTAAAATGGACAGGATAAGGGCAGAGACGATACAAAACATAGGTCAGAGAACCTTTCTGATCTTCTTCAAATTCTCGATGAATATTTCCACATCTTCGAGGTTGTTATAGAAATAAGTGGAAGCGCGCACAGAGCCTTTGATCTGATGGGCGTTGAACCAGGAATGCACGCAATGCTGACCGGATCTTACGCACACATTGGCCATCTGATCCAACATGAGCGCGATGCGATGCGAGTCAATGCCATCAATGTAGAACGTGGTGATGCCGCAGCGCAGGGCCGGGTCAGCGGGGCCGATGATGTGCAGGCCCGCCAGATCGCGGATGCCGCTGTCGATGGCCTGGTTGAGCAACGTCTCCTGCTTGTGGATGGCGTCAAAGCCCACCGCTTGCAGGTAACGGGAAGCCTCGCCCAGGCCGATGATGCCGGCATAATCTTGCAGACCGGCTTCGAACTTTTCGGGTACGGGCAGGAACTCACAGGTTTCGTAGGTGGAGGTGGCGACCGTATCGCCGCCCACTAAAAAGGGGCTCATCTGCTCAAGCAGCTTTAGCTTGCCGTAGAGCAGGCCGGTGCCAGAAGGACCGAGCATTTTGTGCCCCGACAGCGCCAGAAAATCTACGTCCAGCTTGCGTACATCCAATTTGTGGTGCGGAGCCGTCTGGGCGGCGTCAAACATCACCAGCGCGCCTGCTTTGTGCGCCAGTTTGACGATTGCCTCGGCAGGCAGCATTACGCCATCCAGATTGGAGGACAATCCAAATGAGACCAGTTTGATGGGAGTTTTAAGGGCTTGTTCAAAGGCGTCCAGATCAAAGGTGCCGTCCTCTTTGGGAGGCAGGATCTTGAGCTGAATGCCGCGTTTTTTAACCAGTATTTGCCAGGGGATGAGATTGGAGTTGTGTTCTTTGCCCGTGACCAGGACCACTTCGCCCGGCTGAAAATTCAAAGAATTGGCCACCAGGTTGATGCCCTCGGTGGTGTTGCGGGTAAAGACCACTTCTTCTTTTTTGGCCGCACCTAAAAATTTTGCCAATTGGGCGCGGGAATAGTCGCACTTCTGGGTCACTTTGGCGGCCAGCTTGTGCATGCTGCGGCCGCTGCAGGCGGGATAGTTTTCGTAATAATCCACCAGCGCTTCCGTTACGGGACGGGGTCGCAGGCTCTGACAGGCTGTGTCCAGATAAACAGCAGTTTTGTTCCTCAATACGGGGAAATCATTGCGAAGATCGTTTAAATTCATATTGTCCCTGAAGTCGGTTCGGGCTTAACCCACAGCTTTTATTATAAACTGAAAAATGGAGGCTTTTGTCAGAATTCCCTTACTTCCACCAGATACCGGTGCATTCTGGCAGAATCCGCCCGCTGAACTGGTCGGCCAGCTCTTTGCCAAAGAAGAATTCGGTAAGCTCTCTTGCTTCAGCGATAGATTCAAATTCATAGTCGCTGCGGAACCACGTGTTTTCAAACCCCTGCTCTTTCAGGAATTCGTAATAGTCCAACAGATGCTGCGGAGGATGCGGCGTTTCAAACCCGGTGCCCTGAGTCTCAATGAGGACGATCTTTCCGCCTGACCGCAGGACCCGCTGCATCTCACTCAGCGCTTTCGCTACATCCGGCTTCCAATCGCCGCGGTTCCAATCCACCAGGTAGCACACGCTCCAGCCTGATATAGCCAGGTCGGCACAGGCATCTGCCGCCGGCAACCCACGATGATCCGCCACCCCGGCGCTCCAATTGTGCTGCCCCATCTCCGTCAGTCGGTCACGTGCCACGTCCAACATGGCATCGGAGCTGTCAAAGGCCTGTATGGAGCGCACATACGGCGCCAGCAGGCAGGTCAGCCGACCGGTGCCCGCACCCGTCTCCACCACATCAATGCCCTCGATGGGCATCAGCCCGCGGATAGCTTTGAGGATGTTGCCCTGATAGTCTTCTCGCCCTACAAGACGCTGATAATTTTGGGCTTCCTGGCTGTAAATGGATTTATGATCGGGCATGGCTTAACCTTTGTCGTTAAGAGTGAAGTACACCTCATCCAGTGCGCCGATGAGCTCACTGGTCACACCGGGTTCACTGGCAGAGTGGCCTGCGCCCGGCACCAGGTGGATCTTCACCTGCGGCAGCCTGGCCGCCAGCTTGTAGGCGCTTTCGAACGGGCACAGCATATCATAGCGCCCCTGCACAATGTGAAAGGGGATCTCTGCCAACTCGTCGATATGATTGAACAGGTAGCCGTCTTCCGGCAGGAAGAAGCGGTTGAATTCGTAATGGTTTTCAATGCGTGCCATTGAAAGAACGGTCACATCCGGCAGCGGTACGGTTTCTCCCGGCAGCAGGCGGGTGAGCTTCTCTTCCCAACGGGTCCAGGCCTGCGCAGCCGCCAGATGCACGCGCGGATCGGGGTCAAAGATGCGCGCATGGTAAGCCGCCACCAGATCGCCGCGTTCGTCCTCTGGAATAAGGGCATTGAAGTTCTGCCACTCTTCCGGGAAAAAGCGCGAAACACCTTCCTTGTAGACCCAATCGCTCTCGCGTTGGCTACCCAGCATCAGCCCGCGCAGAATGAGCGCGGATACGGCCTCTTTGTGCTTCAAAGCATACGCCAGACCCAGGGTGCATCCCCACGACCCGCCGAAGACCACCCACCGTTCAATACCAAAATGGCGGCGTATCTTTTCCAGATCATCCACCAGTTGCCAGGTGTCGTTCTCATGCAACTCTCCCACCGGGGTGCTGGGGTACGCGCCGCGCTGAGAGTAGAGAAATACGTGGAATTTTTCAGGGTCAAAAATCTGACGGTAATGCGGCAGGGTGCCAATGCCGGGACCGCCATGTAAAAAGATGACCGGCTTCCCCTGCGGGTTGCCGATCTCTTCAATATACAGGGTATGCAGCGGGGAAACCGCCAGATGATGAATGGCGCTGGGTTCTACCAATGGGAAGCGCTGGCGCGGATGTTGCTGGTCCATTACCGGATCGCCTCAATGGGGATGGAACGCAGACGGTCGGCGGCAGTTTCGGCGGTCAGGTCGCGCTGCGGTTGGGCCATCAGCTCATAGCCCACCATGAACTTGCGTACCGTGGCGGAACGCAGCAGCGGCGGGTAAAAGTGGATGTGCAGCACCCATTCGGGGTGCTCGCGGCCATCAAAGGGCGCCTGATGAAAGCCCATGGAATACGGAAAAGAGACGCCGAACAACCCGTCATAGCGGCGGGTTACATCTAAAAAGAGTGCAGCCAGGTCGGTCACCTCTTTCTCAGAAAGTTCAGGCAGGGTAGATACCGCGCGGTTGGCCACGATCATGGTCTCAAACGGCCAGATAGCCCAGAAGGGCACCAGTGCCGTGAACGAATCATTGGCTGCCAGAATACGCACCGGGTTGGCGCGCTCCTCTTTGAGCACATCCAGCAGCAGAGGGCTGCCGTGCTCGGCATAATACTCGCGCTGGCTGATCAGCTCCTTGGCCGGCTCATTGGGGATGTGCGCCGTGGCCCAGATCTGGCTGTGCGGGTGCGGATTGGAGCAGCCCATCATGGCGCCCTTGTTCTCGAACACCTGCACGTATTGAATGTCTTCCATCGCCCCCAACACCTGCGTCTCACGCGTCCAGGTGCGGATCACCTCGCTCACCCCGGCCACATCCATGTAGGGCAGAGACAGGTCATGTCGCGGCGAAAAGCAGATCACCTTGCAGCGCCCCGTCTCAGCTTCAGCCACCAGCAGCGAAGAGCTTCTCTCCGGCGTAGTGTCTTCTACCTTCTCCGTCAGCAGCGCGGGAAAGTCGTTATCAAACACAAAAGTGGACGTGTACACGTCATTCACCGTCCCGTTGGCGCGTTTGTTGCCAGGGCAGAGCGAACAGGTGGGGTCAAACTGCGGGATCACCTCTTGCACTGGCTTTTCTACCTGCCCCAACCACGGCCGGGTGGCGCGTTGCGGTGAGACCAATACCCATTCGCGGGTCAGTGGGTTGAATCTTCGATGTGGAGAATTGAACATGGCAGCCCTTCCTTTTTGTTGGATCGCTCCCATTTTAACCTGTTTTCAGGCTGAAAACGGATCCATCTCACGCGAAGCCGCGAAGAAGATTCTCTCTAGAAAATCCCCTTCACTTTTTGGCAGTAACCCATGAACCATTTTCCTAATAACCACCTTTTAGTTTACTTTAAAACTATGAAGATTAATTTTTTAGGGATTATTGCTTATAAGCACCAGTTTTTATTGTATCCTTTGGCATCTTTTCACAAAAAGACTAATAATTACTCAAAAGCAATTAGAAAATGGTAGTATATTTGTGAAATTATTGCTAAAATAAACTACATAAAAAGGTATTTACAAGAAAAATGAGGGGAAAATGGATAATAATAATAATAATCAAAATTTTGAAAGCATGATGTTATTCTATGAAAGATGTTGTGAAGACTGGCGCCATTATGATACACAGATTTGGCAAGTTACTAATATCACATTTGTTGTGAATGGTTTTTTAATTGTTTTAGCCTTTAATCAAACAATAGACATAAAAGTAAAAGTTTTTATTCCTTTAATGGCAGGATTATTTACAATCACTTTACTAATTGCATTAATAAAGCATAGGTTACATCAAGATATTCGGTCAATTAACATTAGAAAATTGGAACGGAAACTAAACGAAAACAAAGATCAAAGAATAGTATTTTATGATTTTTCTAAAGACTCATTTGATCTTGAAGAAATCGGAGAGAAAAACACATTATTTTTCAGGGTTTTTAAAAAAGCTAAAGCTTTTAATATAATTTGCTGGATGTTTACGTTAATTTTTCTTTGTGACATAATGATTTCAATTGGGTTCATGCTTCGATGGTGGTAAGCCTATATGAATGTTGCATTAATAACTGGACTTAATGGTCAAGACGGTTCTTATATTGCTGATTTGTTGCTTAGTAAGGGTTATGAAGTTCACGGCACAATACGCACCGGAGCAATGCTTGATCCCAACAAATTACGGAATATTGCACATATTAAAGACAACATTGTTTTACATGAATTGTCATTAGAAGATTTTACTGGTTTATCATTACTTTTTAATCAAATTAAGCCTGACGAGATTTATCATTTCGCTTCACCAAGCACTATACAATATTCATTTGCCGGAGAAAGTTCACTTTTAAACCTCAACTTAACTTGTACAAATTACCTGCTTTCTCTTATTTATGAGAGAAAACAAAGTTGTCGATTTTTTTTTGCGGGATCCAGTGAAATATTCGGTTATACAAATACGTTATTTCAAAATGAACAAACACCATTACAACCACGATCTTTATATGGCATCGCAAAAGCAAATGGATATTTCATAACTAAATATTTTCGTGAAAGAAAGAATATTCATTCTTCAACAGGAATAATGTATAACCACGAGTCAGTTCGAAGAGGAAATCAATTCGCCACCAAATATATTTGCAGAGAAGTTGTAAAGATCTGTAAAACAGGCCAAGGAAAAATCAAGGTTGGAAACCTTAATAGTAAAAGGGATTGGGGTTATGCACCAGATTATGTGCAGGCGATTTGGAAAATTATGCAGCAAGATAATGGAGATGATTACATCATCTCTACTGGCGAGCTTAATTCCATTCGAGAAATTATAGATTTAGCTTTTTCGATTATTAAAGGGGAGGGTTATGATTGGGAACCGTTTGTAGAAATAGTTCCCGATATTGAAACCGAACCATTTCAATCATCTTTATGTGGAATACCAGATAAACTAACAAGAATAATCAATTGGAAGAGATCTAAAAGCTTTAGACAAATTATTGAAGAGATAGTTAATTACGAAATCGAGAAAGTAAACCTTTAATCAGTATTTACAGCAAAACTTCAATTCAGTTTAGATAATATCCTATTCAAGGGTTTTGAAAAATTCTTTATTATTACTACTTCACATTTTCTATATTTTTGTTCTGATCTTGTAGGTGCGTCCCTGACGCACCAAACCACGGCATTACACGCACTTAGTTACCCGTCATCGCGAGCCCTCGTAGAGGGCGTGGCGATCTCCAGTAATTACTAACGATCTTGCTTTGGGGGAGATCGCTTCGTCGCAAAAGCTTGCTACTCGCGATGACACCACACGGTCTATTTCGTCCCCCGCAAAGCGTCGTCATACTAGTCCTGACATTTTAAGGTACGTCCTTGACACCAATAAGGACAAGTTTATCTCACGCCAAGCCGCGAAGAAGATCTTGTAGGGTGCGCCCCTGGCGCGCCAAACTTCGGCATTACACGTACCGAGTTGCCCGTCATCGCGAGCCCTGCGTTCTTTGCAGGGCGTGGCGATCCCCCTCATGGTGTCCTGAATAATTAGTACAGGAGATTGCTTCGTCGGGTCTTGCAACCCTTCTCGCAATGACCTGACACAGCCAGATGCTGAACCACGTCCCATCATTACCATCGTCAGAGGGCATCCAATCCCTCACCCTACTCCTTCACCTGCCGGATGAACTCAGGCGAGTTCAGGTTGCGCTCCAGCAGATAGGTGAGGTAGTAGTTCAGAATGGCCTCCACCTCATCGCGCGTATCCTGGCCGGGGTTGGCCCGTTTGGCATCATTATAGCTGCTGCGCTGAAAATGGCGCAGATAGCGCAGCGCGTCCATGGAAATGGGGCGCACCACGTTCACCTGCAAGCCGCAATCGGGGCAGAGCACGCCGCCGCGCTCCGCAGAGAAGTACTGGTCCTCCGGCTGAATGGCCTTGCCGCAGGAGGCGCACTCAAACAGCATGGGGCGAAAGCCCATCAAGTCCAGCATGCGCATCTCGTAATAATGAATGGGAACAAAGGGGTCGGGCTCGCTGGCCAGGCGGCCCAGGGTTTCTACCAGCAACTGATAAAGCTGCCAGTTTTGGCCTTCTTCATAGGTAAAGCGGTCCAGCAGTTCCACCACATAGCCGGCGTAACCGATGAGGGTCAGGTTCTCGCGCAGGGGCTGGAACAGCTCAGTGGCCTCCGCCTGGGTAACGATCCACAGGTCGTGACCTTGCGCCAACATCAGCGTCACCTGAGTAAATGGCTCCAAATGGCCCGCCTTGCGCGATTGCATTTTGCGCACGCCCTTGGCAATGGCGCGCAGTTTGCCCGCCTCACGCGTAAACAACGTGAGCAAGCGGTCCGCTTCGCCGTAATCACTGTGGCGCAGAATGACCGCATCAACCTTGATGGAGCGTTCAGTACGAGGCATTTGCCTCCCGTGATGTGTTAGAGCAGATCTTTGGGGGTAAAGGCGCCCGGCAGCAGATCAGCGACCGTGCAATCCAGGTAGACCTTGCCGGTCGTATCCACCACGATCACCTGCATGTCCAGCCCGAACTCAGCCATCACCTGGCGGCAAGAGCCGCACGGGCTGCCGCCGTTTTCGGTGGCCACCGCAATGGCCTCAAACTGGCGTTCGCCCTCTGAGACCGCTTTGAAAATGGCCACGCGTTCGGCGCAGATGGTAGTGGGATAGGCAGAGTTTTCAATGTTCACCCCATCATAGATCTTGCCGCTGGCCGTCAATAAGGCTGCTCCTACCGCATAATGCGAGTAGGGCGAATAAGACCACTGTCTGGCCGCAATGGCCAGCTCAATCAGCTTTTGCCGCTGAGATGTTTCCAAAGTCATTTGTTTCCTCCTGCATGCGATGCCCGCTGCGTTCTGCGCAAATTTTGAGGATCCTGCGGTTGCGCACTTCTTCTACCTTAAATTCCCAATCGCCCACCTGCACGTGGTCGCCTTCCAGCGGCACCCGTCCGAGCTGGCCGTAGATGAACCCGCCCAGCGAATCAGAGTTTTCGGCGATCAGGTTGATATCCAAAACGTCATTCACGTCGTCCAGCGAAACCTGCCCTTTAAAATGGTACTCATCGGCGCTCACCTGATGGATGGCGGGCTCTTCACTGGTGTCGTACTCATCGCGGATCTCGCCCACGATCTCTTCTACAATGTCTTCCAGCGTCACCAGACCGGCCATGCCGCCGTACTCATCTACCACAACGGCCATGTGAACGCCGCGGCGCTGCATTTCGGCCAGAAGGTCGTCCACTTTCTTGGATTCGGGCACAAAATAGGCTGGCCTTATCAGCTTGCGCAGATCGGCGTTGCCATCGCTGCGGATCTTGAGCAGATCCTTGGCGTAGAGCAGCCCCAGCACATTATCAATTGATTCTTCGTACACAGGCACCCGTGAATGCCCGGAGCGGATCATCTCATCCATGGCCTGGCCCACCGGGGTGGTCACATCCAGGGCGTGCACATCAATGCGCGGCACCATGATCTCACGGCACAGCGTATCGCCAAATTGGAAAATGGAGTAGATCATGCGGCGCTCGTCTTCTTCCAGGCCGCCTTCCGGCTGCTCCGTCTCCATCCAGTTTTTGAGCTCGTCCTCGGTCATGGTATAAGAGGGCGGCAGGGTACCCCCACTGCTTCCTTGCATGGCCGCAAGCGGCAAAGAGAGCGGGGTCAGCACAAAATCCAGCCCTTTTGCAATGCCGTTTAGTGCCAGGGCCCATCTTTCAGGCTCTTGCAGCGGCAGGCGGTCCACCAGAAATTCCAGCATCAACAGGGCCAGCATCAGCCCCAAAAAGATGCCGATGGTGCCGGCCAGGGTGAGGCCAGTGCCCCACAGGGTGTATACGATCCAGGCCGATGTACCGGCAAAGAGAAAATGCGTCAGACCCAGCGCCACTCTAAAAGAGACGCGCAAACGGGGACGCTCTATGACCTTGACTGTTTTTTCAATGTCAGCGGGAGGGAATTCTTCAAGGGTGACCAGGCGGGGAATACGCGCATTTACCAGAGCCGTGCGCACCGCCGAGAGGAACAGATCCAACAAGATCCACAAGACCAGCAAAAACCAGGGGAGATTATCCACTACTTCCTTTTTCTTTCTTTGTCAGCGGCCGGGCAGGAACCCCTACCACCACTTCGCCGTCGGCCACATCATGTGTTACCACAGCGCCAGCGCCGGTTTTGGCGCCTTTGCCAATGTTGAGCGGAGCCACCAGCATGGTATCACTGCCAATGAAGGTGTCTGCCCCGATCACGGTGGGGTGCTTGTGCACTCCGTCATAATTGCAGGTGATGGTGCCTGCGCCAATGTTCACATTTTCACCGATGGTGGCATTGCCGATGTAAGAGAAATGCCCCATCTTCACGTTCGCGGCCAGGTAAGAATCTTTGACCTCGCCAAAATTGCCCATGTGTACGCCCGGTCCCAGGTGAGCGCCCTTGCGCAGGTGGCAGAAGGTGGTCATATCCACATCATCTTCCACGATGGCGCCCTCCAGCAGGGAGGCTTTGATGTCGCAGCGGTTGCCGATCTGCGTGTCTTCAACGATGGTGTTCGGCCCGAGAATGCAGCCTTCGCCGATGACTGTTTTGCCGCGCAGATAGGTGTTGGGCAGCAGAGTGGTATCTTTGCCGATCACCACTCCCTCTTCAATATACACCAAATTTGGGTCAAACATGGTGACTCCCGCCAACATGTAGCCTTCGTTGATGCGTCTGCGCACAATACGTTCAGCTTCTGCAAGATGCACGCGGTTGTTCACCCCCAGCGCTTCGTCTTCGTCTTCCATTACAATGGCCTGTACCTTTTGGCCGGCTTTGACGGCTACTTCCACCACATCGGTCAGGTAAAACTCGCCCTTAGGAGATTTTTTGATCTGTTTGAGCGCATTCCACAACCATTTGTTGTTGAAGCAGTACACCCCCACGTTCAACTCGTCGATCTTGAGCTGTTCCGGGGTCGCCTGCGCCTCTTCCACAATGGCCTGCACTGAATCATCCGCACCGCGCAAAATGCGACCAAAGCCGCGCGGGTTGCCGGAATGCACGGTCAGCAACGTCATGGGGCCGCTGTTGGTTGCCTGCGCCGCCACAATGGCTTTCAGGGTCTCGGCGGTCAGCAGGGGCATATCCGCGCTGGTAACAAGTACCAGGTCGGCATCAGCGGGGACCTGTTTCTCAGCAGCGAGCAAAGCGTGAGCCGTACCCAGGCGCTCGGCCTGCACTGCAAAGACAGCCCGCTCCCCCACTTGCTTCTGCACCAGTTCGGCAGCGTTGCCAATAACAATGATGGGGATCTCGCTCACAGCCTGCACGGCCGCAGCGATGGAATAATCGATCAACGGTTTTCCGTTCAATTTGTGCAACACCTTGGGCAGATCAGAGACCATACGTTTGCTTTGACCGGCTGCCAGGATGATAGAGGCTGTTTTCATAAAGATCTCCTGTTCTTCAACTTGAGAACCTGGTTAAAAATAAAAAAGCGAGCTTCAAACCCATTTTGATGGTTCGGCGCTCGTCTATTATTTGGCCAGCAAGACCGGCCGGTGAATCAAATTCGGGTTCTGAAGGCATCTAAGAAAGTTTTAGGCTGGGGCACCTGGATTCGAACCAAGATTCACAGATTCAAAGTCTGGTGTGCTGCCATTGCACCATGCCCCAAGAAGTACTCCTTTGCGGTGAGCATGATTTTAACACAAAAAAGCCTGAACGGGGAATGAAATTTCTGGCAGGCACAAGTCTCTTCGGATTGATTGCCGTACTGATTAATGCTATTATGTACGGCAGGAGAACTGAATGTTAAAGACAAAATTGACCGTGCGCGTTGACCCGGAATTGTTGGAAAACGTAAAAAAGTTTGCCGCCAGGAACAACACCACCCTCACAGAGCTGATCGATTCGTTTTTTAAACAAATCCCTGTCCAGGGTTCTTTAAAAGATGCTCCCACCGTTCGCTATCTGACGGGGGTTCTCTCTGCCAATTCTTCTGCCGATGATTACAAAGCCCATCTGGATGAAAAATATGGCGGGTAAACCGGCAGTTTTGGTCGATCTGAACATCCTGCTGGACGTCTTGCAAAAACGCGAGCCCTTTTACAACGCCTCAGCCCAGGTTCTGGCGCTCATCGAAACTCGCCTGGTGACCGGGTATATAGCTTCTCATAGCCTGCCCACCCTTTTTTACCTCATTCGCAAAGAAAGAGGTGTATCAGAGGCGAGAGCGGTTCTAACCAATGTGCTGCAGATCCTAAAAGTTGCTCCGGTTGACCAGACCACCATAGAACAGGCCCTAAACCTTGATTACCCCGATTTTGAAGACGCTGTGCAAATGATGGCGGCCGTACAACAAAAGGTCGAAGCAGTCATCACTCGCAATGGCCAAGATTTCAAGCCAGCTTTGCTGCCAGTGATTCAGCCAGTAGACTTTTTAGCCAGCCGAAACCTCAAATAACCCTTCTTTCCACCATTTGGGATTCTGGAAGGTCGAGAACGTGTTAAAATGGACGCAATAATCAGTTGAGAGGTATTTTATGAGTGAAAATGTTCTCGTTTGCATCGCCTGGCCTTACGCCAACGCCGAGATCCATGTAGGCAACCTCACCGGCTCCCATTTGCCCGGTGATATCTTTGCCCGTTATCAGCGTCTGAAAGGTCGGCAAGTGATGATGGTTTCGGGGTCCGATTCTCACGGCACTCCCATCACTGTGCGTGCCGATGCCGAGAAAACGACCCCTCTTGCCGTTTACCAGAGTTTCCACAACGGCTTCATTGACCTGTTCAAAGATCTGGGCATCACCTATGACCTGTTTACCAGCACACATACCAGCAATCACTGGCAGGTGTCACAGCAGATCTTTACTGCTCTTAAGAAGAATGGCTTCCTTTATAAAGAAAGCCAGATGCAGTGGTACGCCCCTAGCCAGGGCAAGTTCCTGCCCGATCGCTATGTGGAGGGCACCTGCTACATCTGCGGATACGACAACGCCCGCAGTGACCAGTGTGATAAATGCGGCAACTTGCTCGACCCCGCCTTACTCATCAACCCGCGCTCCAAGATCGATGGCTCCACCCCAGAGCTTAAATCTACTGAGCACTACTTCATCGACCTGGGTCGCCTGCAGAAGCTGGTAACCGAGTACCTGAAGGTCCGTGAAACCTACTGGCGCCCCAATGTGCTACGCCAATCGCTGGGACAGATCGAGACCGATGGCCTGCACGGCCGTGCCATCACCCGCGACCTCGATTGGGGCATCCCCCTGCCCACTGATATCCGCGCCGAGGGCAAAGAATGGGAAAGCAAATGTCTTTACGTTTGGTTCGAGGCGGTCATTGGTTACCTTTCTGCTGCCATTGAAGAGAGTCAGTTGGATGGCAAGGCAGATGAGTGGCGTGCTTACTGGCAAAACCCCGATTCAAAGATCTACAACTTCATCGGCAAGGATAACATTCCCTTCCATGCCGTTATTTGGCCCGCCGAGCTCCTCGGCGTGGGAACCACTTTTGACGAATTGCGCGGCGCCAAAGACCCCAAAAATCTGACCCTGCCTTACGATGTGCCCGCGAATGAATTCATGAACCTGGAAGGCCAGAAGATTAGCGGCAGCCGCCACTGGGCAGTCTGGGCTCGCGATTTCCTCACCCGCTACGATGCAGACGCCCTGCGCTATTACCTGACCGTCAACATGCCCGAAACCCGTGATTCTGATTGGGACTGGGACGATTTCTATCATCACAATAATGACGAACTAGTCGCCACCTGGGGCAACCTGGCCAACCGTGTGCTTTCCTTTGCTTACAAGCACTGGGAGGGTCACATCCCCGAGCCTGGCGAACTGACCGCTCTGGATAAAGACCTGCTCGATCAGGTCAACGCCGGCTTCAAGACCGTCGGCGCCGAGATCGAGGCCGTCCATCTGCGCGCCGCCGTGGCAGAAGCCATGCGCCTGGCCACCGAGGTGAACAAGTATCTGGATCAGACTGCTCCCTGGCAGGCCGTCAAAACCGATAAAGAAGCAGCAGGTCGCGCCATCTACACTGCCATTCAGGCCATTGACATGCTCAAGGTCATGTTTGCGCCCTTCCTGCCCTTTACCAGCGAGAAGCTGCACGAAATCCTGGGCTATCCCCAGCCGCTCTTTGGCAGCCAATTCGACCAGATCGTCAGCGATGACCTGGGCGAGCACAAGGTGCTGCGCTACGATGCCAGCAAGGCCAGCGGCAAATGGGAAGCCGGCAGCATCAAAGCCGGGACCGCCTTCAACCAACCTGCACCGTTGTTCAAGAAGCTGGATGTGAAGATCGTCGAAGAAGAACGCTCCAAACTGGGCGTCAAACCGGAATAAATCAAATCCCACTTATTAAGCCAAAAGGGCGCAGCAAAGCTGCGCCCTTTTTTGATATAGGGATGAAAACGAAATGGTTTAGTAAGTACAGATATAGACACGGGTGGTGGTACGATGTATCGTGTCACTATCATTTCAATATGCCAAAAGAAATTAACAAGGGGGTAAAGAATCTCAGACAGAAAGCCAAAAGTCTACCAGAAACCAACCTCCTGTCATTACAAGGCGAGTTGAAAGGCCATTAAACAAGGGGACTTTTTCTGGAGAATTGATCTATCTTCAAGAAGAGGGCGAACACCGCTTATTTTTATCCGGCGATTGACTTAGTGTACCATTTGTGGTACACTTTTTACATGCCAGACCAACCTAAACTCTCTGTGTTTTTCTTTGCAACCAGGTCTGGACGCGAACCAGTTCGGGAATGGCTTAAAGAACAAACCGAGGCTGATAAAAAGATCATTGGTGTTGATATTAAAACAGTTCAGTTTAGATGGCCGCTTGGCTACCCAATGGTCGAAAAACTTGGTCCGGATTTATGGGAGATAAGAATCACCATCAGCCAAGGGATTGCCCGGGTGATTTTTACCGTGCTGGACAACAAAATAATTTTGTTGCATGCGTTCAACAAGAAAACCCAAAAAATTCCACAGGATGATCTGGACCTTGCATCAAAAAGAAACAAGGAATGTAGAAGTTGAGTTGTACCAACCAGCAACATTCAGGAGACCAGGAATGAATAACCACGCTATCGGTAGTAATTTTGATGATTTCCTTCAAGAGGAAGGAATTTTAGAGGAAGTTGAGATTTCTGCAACTAAACGCATTTTAGCCTGGGAAATCCAACAATTAATGGAATCTCAAGGATTGAACAAATCAGCAATGGCACTCAAAATGAAGACCAGCCGGTCTTCTTTGGAGCGTTTGCTTGATCCACATGCAGATGTAACTTTGAAAACACTGGAAAAAGCAGCTAGATCTTTAGGTAAGAAATTAAAAGTTGAGTTGATCTAAGAATATTTACTAAGAGAGGGCGAACGGTTGTTCACCCTCTCTTTTTATTTTATCTGTTCCAACCACTTCGGCAGAGAATCGATCAGACCCTGCATCACCTTGCCGGCGCGGATGTGAAACTCCACGGCTTCGTCGTAGTAGATCTCCCCGGCCACCGGGCTGACCACATCGGTCACGCCGCGCAAGATCAGGCAGCGGGTATGGTTACGCGCCGCCACCCAGGCAATAGCGCCAGATTCCCAATCAGCGGCCACCACTTTGTACCGCTCTATCAGGGTGGTCACCATGGCAGGGTCTATGTCCTGGTCAGCGCTGGCCAGCCGGCCCACATGCACCGGGATCGGGTACGGTTCTGAAATAAATGAAAGATCCAGTTGAGTGGAATAGAAGTCAAGCGCTGCTTGAGCATCGCCCATGCGCTCGATCACATCATAATAGACGGTCTCGTTCACCAGCACGGTCTCGTTCACTTTGATCTGGCCGGCCAGGCCCCCGCAGGTACCCAGGTTGACGATCAGCTCCGGCCGCCAGTGATCGATCACATATTGTGTGGTCGTTGCGGCAGAAACCTTTCCCCAACCGCCGTGAAAGAACAACAGCAATTTTTCATCCAGCTTGTGAAAGAAGAAATCGCCCACCGGACTCTTCTTAATATCGTCCGGCTGCAAATATTCCAATGCAGCCTGCCATTCAGAATTTGCAGAAATGAGTATGCTGATCATGGTATCCAGGTAGGTGTTTCGTTTTCTACTGGCGGATTCGTCGGATGCCGGTGACCGCGTTTGGTCGTGGATTCTGCCCGGACAGGCAGGTCTTTTATGGCCTCGTACAGAATACTGGCCACCTTGTATGCAGAGCGCGGCTGACCAATGCGTTTGGCGTTCTCGGCACGTTGATGCAGCAAAGCCTGGTCATGCATGATCAAATGATTCAGCCCTTCCAAAACCGCTACCGGCGTTTCGGCTAAATCGGCGGCGCCTAGTGCTGTCACATATTCGGCGTTCCCTGTCTCCTGCCCCGGGATAATATCGATCAGGATCATGGGCAGCCCGCAGGCCAATGATTCGGTGACGATCAGCCCACCTGCTTTGCAAATGATCAGATCAGAGGCATGCATCATGGTGGGGATGTTATCTACAAAGTCATACACATGAGCTGGAATGTGCCAATCAAAATGTTCCAATTCGGCCAATAGGCGCTCATCTTTGCCGGCCACTACAATAAGCTGAACCGGGCCGCCAAAGTGATTGATGATGTTCAAGGTGTCCACCAGGCGTTCCACCCGCTTGCTGCCCACTGCCAACACGGTAGGAATATTCTGCTCCCAGCCCAGTTCTTTGCGAATCTCGTTCTTAGATCGGGATTCGCGTACCACATTGGGATGCACCGGAATACCGGTAATGATTACCTTTTCCGGGTCAATGCCGTAACTGGTTGCCAGATCCGCCACCAGACTGTTGGGCACAATACATCCATCCGCTTTGCGGTGGAACCACATGCGGTGCACCGTAGAGAGATCGGTAATGACGGTATACATGGGGATGCGATAACGTTTGCTGGAAGCCAGGGCTGTGATGGCACTCTGGTAAAGCGGGTAAGTACACAAGATCACATCTGGCTGGGTGGTGCGAAGAATATCCCGCATCACTTCATTTAGCAAGATCGCTAGTGAGTTTTCCATTAACTTGGTTGGCACCAGAGAATCACTAGCCTCGTAGCCAAACTTGTACAGCTCGGGTACGCTGCGTACCCACTTGGTGTAATCTGCCTGAGAATCACGCAAGAAGGCCGGCGCGCGTTTGTCATCCAACGGATTGACGATCTCGTAGGTTAATTCTTCGCTGTACTTCTCATCCAGAGCTGCGGCCACTGCATTGGCAGCAGACCGATGTCCGAAACCGGCGTCAGCAGTCAAGATCAACACTTTTTTCTTCATTTATCCTCACTCAAGAGAAAAGACGGCTGCATTAATCTGGGAGCGGGGTTCCGTCCCAGTTTTCAGAGGGCAAGCGCCCTTGCAGGTAATACACCACCAATAGCAGAGCTGCCTGTGCGGAATCTTCTTTGTTCTTCAAACGGTCCCCTTGCCATTGGAACTTCCAGGCCCATTCGCCATCTGGCGTGCTCATCCCCACCCACACGGTACCCACCGGTTTTTCTGGAGTGCCGCCGCCTGGGCCGGCAATACCGCTGATGGACATGCCAATGACGTTTTCGAGTGGGAACCCGCCGCTGAGCGCTTTGCGCACTCCACTGGCCATTTCCAGCACACATTCACGGCTAACAGCGCCTACTGTGTTGAGCGTTTCGTGCTTCACCCCCAGTAAAGATTCTTTCACTTCGTATGCATAGGCAGTAACGCTGCCCAGATAATACTCAGAAGAACCCGGCACATTGGTGATGCGATGCCCCACCAGACCCCCTGTGCAAGATTCGGCAAAGGTCAGTTTTGTGTTCTTCGATTTCAGCAGATCGCCAATAATAAATTCTGGCAGAAGTTGGTTCATTCATACTCCTGGATTTTTAAAGAATTATAACTGTTTCCCGAAAAAATCCAGACTGATGCGCAGGGACTATTCAGTGGTTGAATGGGCGCCAATACCCGCTTGCAGCATAGAAACCATGGCCAGGTTGATCCGATCTGGGCTGATCTCAGGGCTGAGCAAATTCATATAGGTGTTCAAATAGGGGAATAGCTGGCAATCGCCGCTGATGATAAGCAGGGTGTTGATGAGGCGGGTTATGGCTTCTATGTCCACATCGGCGCGGATCTCGCCGCGAGCACGGGCTTTTTCAAGCAGGTCCCGCACCAGACTGTAGAAGCAGTCCGCCACCGGTTTGACCACCCGTTCGCTCAGTTCAGGGTCGCCCTGGTACGCCGCCCGGCCGTAAAACCGCAGCATCCCCTGCTGGGTGCGAGACATCTCCACCCCCGCGTTGACAAAAGCCAGCAGGCCATCATAGAGCGAATAGGAATCCAGATACTGACGGTACAGTTCGACAGCATCGATGAGATAGTGCACGGAAAGATCAATAGCGAAATCGATCATGCCCTGGCGGTTGGGAAAATACTGATACATCGAACCCACCGCCACCCCGGCCCGCGCTGCCACCTCACTAATGCCGATGGTTTTGATGCCCTTCTCGCCAGCCTCATAGAGGATGGCATCCACAATAGCGATCTGCCGCTGCGGATCCAGGCGCCGAAAGGTGCGTTTTACCAGGCCGGCTTGTTCCAACTGCAAAATACGTTGGGTGAGGATGGCCCAGCTTTCTTGATCGAGTTGTTGTTCATCCATGGCTTAGCTTAAGACCTCCACGCGGGCCAACCGTCGTTTGATGCCGCGGACATATTTTACTGCCGGATAGCCAAAGATGACCGTCAACCCGCCGCGGACAGTCTTCGGCATATGAAGCTCTTTGCGAACATTCGCATCATAGCGCACAAAATACATCGGGAATCCCAACATGCAGGTCCCCAGCCCCATGGCCTGGCCTGCCAACATGGCCGTGGTAGCAGCCACATACACATCTGCCGGGTCAGCAAACGCTGAGGCATAGAAGCACATGGCCAGAGGTGCATTGTACAGGAACCAATCTCTGCCAGTTTTGGCATCTTCTATATAGAAATTAAACACCGGCAAGACAAATTGCTTCATCCCCAAGTAATCTTCTTCGCTCATAAAAGGCCGCATCAGCGCCAATGTAAAAGGGTTGAAGAAGGGTTTCATTCGTTGCACATCTTTTAGCAGCATCTCTTTGAACTCAGCCACACGGGACCGGCCTGCCAGTACCGTCACCCCCACCTCGCTGGGTGGAACGCCCATTGGGGAGGTGGATGCTGCTTCAATGATCTTCTGGATGAGTTCCGGCTCCACCTCGCGATCTTGAAAATCGCGTACAGAGCGGCGTGAGACCAGTAAAGAATTGAACTGATCAAAAGTTGCCCGTTCATTCATGGGTGGCAACTTGAAAACGTCCTCAGGGGATAGATCGCGCCCCACTACACTGATGGCATTCGCCGGGCAGATGGCAACACACTGGCCACAGGCGATACATCCAAACAACCGGGTCTGGTCTACCTTTACTTTGTTTTCTTCAATATAGAGTGGCGCGCCTCTGCAGACCTTTACACATAGGCCGCATACCGTACATTTTTCTTCATCAATACTGACAAGCGCTTCACCACTGGCCCTACCAAAATCCAAAGACATAGCCCCTCCGCATATGAATTAAATGTTCAATATATATGAATAATATATTCATATATATTATTTGTCAAGAGTTTATCCAACCATCGGTTGACCTCCCTCTGGTTAACTCGTAAAATAGTTTTAACAACAACTTTAATTGTTACCTTTCTGTATTTGGTCAAAGGAGAATTATGACCCCCGCACCGTTCGTTTCTAAACGCGCCCCTGCTTTTGCCGATGTTCCCGATGAAAAGTGGAATGACTGGCGTTGGCAGTTAAGCAACCGACTCAATTCAGTGGAAGATTTTGAAGCTGTCCTCCCGCTTACCGAAAGCGAGAAAAAAGCCCTCAATACCCCGGGCCTCTTCCGCGTAGATGTCACCCCTTATTATGTCTCCCTTATCGACCCCAACGACCCGGATGACCCCATTCGCAAGCAGATTATCCCCACTGCAGGCGAGATCGATGTCTTTACCGGTATGATGGAAGATTCCCTGGCCGAAGACCGCCACTCCCCTGTGCCTGGCCTGGTACACCGCTACCCTGACCGCGTGCTTATGTTGGTGACCACGCAGTGCGCCTCTTACTGCCGTTACTGCACCCGTGCCCGTATTGTGGGCGATCCCACCCAGACCTTCTCTCGGGCTGATTTTGAAGCCCAGATCGATTACCTCAAACGCACCCCTCAGGTGCGCGATGTGCTGCTCTCTGGCGGTGACCCGCTGACCCTGGCACCCAAGCTGCTGGAAGAGCTGCTCAGCCGGCTGCGCGAGATCGAACACATTGAGATCATCCGCATCGGCTCGCGTGTGCCGGTCTTCATGCCTATGCGTGTGACCGATGAACTGACCGATATGCTGCAAAAATACCATCCGTTGTGGATGAACATTCACGTCAACCACCCCAACGAGATCAGCGCCGAGCTGGCCGCTGCCACCGATAAACTCAGCCGGGCAGGCATTCCTTTGGGCAACCAATCCGTGCTGCTGGCTGGCGTCAACGACTGTGTCCATATTCAGCGCGATCTGGTTCAGAAGCTGGTACGCATCCGCGTGCGCCCTTATTACCTCTACCAGTGCGACCTGGTGGAAGGGGCCGGGCACTTCCGCACCCCCGTGGCCAAAGGTATTGAGATCATTGAAGGCCTGCGCGGACACACCTCCGGCTACGCCGTACCCACCTATGTGGTCGATGCTCCTGGCGGCGGCGGCAAGATACCCGTCATGCCCAATTACCACATCAGTTCCTCCGACCATAAGATCATCTTGCGCAACTACGAAGGGTACATCACTACCTACGAAGAACCGCAACAATACAAAGCACACGACCCCAAGACCTGCTCTTATTGCAAGAGCAAACGCATGGAACCCGGCCAGGGTGGCATCAGCGGCATGCTGGATGGTGACCAGATGTTCATCAAACCAGAAGGCTTTGACGATCTGCACAACCGCGGCGGGGGCCAACACCGTCTGCGCGCCGATGAATCCAAGTGGAAACCGCTGGGAATTGGGGATAGTACCGAGAATAAAGAATCGTGATTAGTGATCAGTAATTAGGGATCAGTGATCCGTAATTAGGGAACGGTGATCAGTTGATATTGGAGAATGGATAAATTGGAACAACCTGGTGAGCAGAAAGGGTTGCAAAATTTAATCGTCTGGCAGAAATCGATGAGCTTTACGGTTAATATTTGCAAAACCATTCTTCCAAAACTTCCTGATCATGAAAAGTGGGCTTTGGCAGACCAGTTACGTCGATCTTCTCAAAGTCTCCCCGCGAATATCGCAGAAGGATACGGTCGGTTTTATTTTCAAGAAGGTGTCCGGTACGCCTATATTGCCAGAGGATCCCTGGAAGAAACTCTGAGCCACCTTTCTTTTGCGGAAGAAATGGGGTATCTTTCAAACACGGATTTCGATTCGTTGTCTTCAGATATTTCTGAAATCCGCCGCCTGATCAGCGGTTACATTAACTATCTAAAGAAATCGAAGAGAGGTATCCATGAGCCAGGATCCCAGTACTTGGCTTTTTCTGACGAGAGTGAATAAATCTCTTCCCTGGGATTAATGTTCTTCCCTGATCACTGATTTCAGATCACTGATTTCAGATCACTGATCTCAATTCTCCACTCTCAACTCTCATTTTTAAGGAGTTCCCATGCACTATCGTCGTTTAGGACGTTCCGGATTAAAAGTTAGCGAGATCTCACTTGGTTCCTGGATCACCTTTGGCAACCAGGTGGACCAGACCGCTGCCCAGCAGTTGATCCATGAAGCGTACGAAGAAGGCATCAACTTCTTTGACAATGCCGACATGTACGCCAACGGTCAGGCTGAGGTGGTGATGGGTAACGCAATCGCCGACTTGCCGCGCAGCGAATTGGTGATCTCTTCCAAAGTGTTCTGGCCTACCGGCAAAGGTCCCAATGCACGCGGCCTGTCTCGCAAGCACATCAGCGAATCCATCCATGCCAGTCTGAAACGGCTCAACACAGACTATGTGGATATGTACTTCTGCCACCGCTTTGACCCGGATACCCCCGTGGAAGAGGTGGTGCGCACCATGACCGACTTAATCTCGCAGGGCAAGGTGCTCTACTGGGGTACCTCTGAATGGGAAGCTGCCCAGGTAATGGAAGCCTATGGTGTGGCCCGCCAGTACGGGCTCATCCCGCCCTCGATGGAGCAGCCGCAGTACAACCTGTTCCACCGCAAGCGCGTAGAAGACACCCTCATGCCCATCAGCCGCGAGTTGGGGTTGGGTCTCACCACCTTTAGCCCACTTTACTACGGCATCCTCACCGGCAAATATAATGAGGGCATCCCTCAAGGCAGCCGCGCCAGCCTGGACGATTACGGCTGGATCCGAGACCGCATCACCCCAGAACGTGTAAGCATTGTTAAGAAGCTCACCGGCGTGGCCAACGATCTGGGCATCACCCCCTCTCAGCTTGCAATTGCCTGGATCTTGCGCCGTAAAGAGGTTAGCACCGTCATCACCGGCGCCACCCGCCCCGAGCAATTGGATGAGAACCTGGGCGCCTCAGAAGCCTACGAGCGCTTCACCGAAGCCGATATTGATCACATCTTTGAGTGTCTGGGCCCCTATCAGGAATAAAAGAAAAAATCCGTAAAAAAAACGAGTGATTTTTGTAAAATCACTCGTTTTTAGTTGCATTGGTTGCCTGATATTGCTATACTTGACTCATTACTGATTTCCAACTTTTTTACTACTATGAATCTACTACAGAGAACAAAGAATCCAAGTACGTATCAGTTACTTTTACTTTTCCCCCTTCTAGTGGGATTATTGTTCATTTTAGTTTCTTGCCATCAACAACCCACCCCGTCCCCAGTCACCACCATCAAAGAAATATCGGTTGTCATTGACGACAACTATCCTCCTTACGCTTTCCGCGATGCAGATGGCGTTCTACAGGGAATTTCTATTGATGAGTGGAAGTTATGGGAGTTGAAGACCGGCATCAAGGTGAACCTCACCGGCACGAGCTGGGCTAAAGCGCTTTCAGGGGCAGAAAATGGCAGTTACGATGTCATCGATTCCCTCTTTTACACCACCGGTCGCGCGCAGATCTTTGATTTTTCAAAGCCCTATGCGGATATTGATACCATTATTTACTTTAATAAAAATATCTCGGGGATTCATAACCTCGACTCATTGCGAGGCTTTACTGTTGGGGTCAAAAGTGGCGATGCCATCCTTTCCAACCTGCATAGCCACGGTATTGAAAACATCATTGAATTTGATAGTTATCAAGAAATCATCCGGGCAGCTGCGAACCAGGAAATTGTCGTCTTCGTCATGGATCAACCTCCTGCCGGGTACTACCTGAACCTGTACAACCTGACAGAAGACTTCAACCAAACCGAACCTATTTCCAGCGGGCAATTCCACCGCGCTGTGCTCAAAGGACATAAATATCTGCTGGAACTCATCGACAACGGTTTTGATTCCATATCAAAATCTGAGCATCAGGCTATTACCCGCAAATGGTTCGGCATTCATACCCTGGATGGTAAATACATCGAATACGGGGCAATTGCACTGGGCGCTTGCTTACTGGTGTTGTTCTTGTTATCGCTCTGGTCCTATTCTTTACGTACCCGGGTAGAATTTAAAACAAAGGACTTACAGGCCAGTGAGGCCCGCTTCCGCAGTCTATTTGACAGTTCCCCCATTTCCATTTGGGAAGAAGATTTCTCTCTGGTCAAGGCCGAGATCGATACCCTTAAAGGACAAGGGGTGACCGATCTGGATACCTACTTAACGAAACACCCAAATATGGTATTTAGACTGGCTTCATTGATCCGGATCAAGAACGTAAACCGGGTCTCGCTTGAGCTTTTTGGCGCTAAGAACAAAGAAGAACTGCTTAGCTCGCTGACTCCGTTAATGACTCAAGAAGCCTGGGAGAGCATCAAAGAACAATTGTTGCAGGTACAATTTGCAACAGCCAACTTCGTTACCGAGACGGTTAATAACACGCTTAACGGGAGAACTTTATACCTGGAATTAAGCTGGACCATCATGCCAGGTCACGAGAAAGACCTGAGCAGCGTGATCGTGTCGCTTGTGGATATCACCGAGCGCAAACGGGTTGAAAACGAAATCAAACAACTGAACCTGGAACTGGAAGAACGCATTCAACGCCGCACCCTGGAACTGGAGCGTAGCAATAAAGACCTGGAGTCCTTTTCTTACTCCGTCTCACACGACCTGCGCGCGCCTCTGCGGGCCATCAACGGTTATGCCGAGATCATCGTCAATGATCTTGCCCCCAAAGTAGATGGAGACGTGCTGCGCTATGTGGAAGCCATTAAGAAAAATGCCACCAATATGAGCGAGCTTATTAACGCCCTGCTGGGCTTTTCACGCATGGGTCAGCGGGAGCTCACCTTGCAAACCTTATCGCTCGATTCCATCATCCAGAATGTGTTGGAAGAACTTGCTCCTGAAACCAAGAACCGCAACATCGAGTTCATTCTCCACCCCATGCCCGAAGTCCAGGCAGACGCTGTGCTGACAAAAGAGATCTTGCTCAACCTCATCGGCAACGCTGTCAAATTCACACGAAAAGTACCGCATGCGGTCATCGAGATCGGCACCACCACCTCCAAACCCGAATACCCCTGCGGTGAGGAGACCCGTCCGCGCCAGTGCTTCTACGTCCGCGACAACGGTGTGGGCTTTAATATGAATTACTACGAGAAGCTGTTTAATATGTTCCAGCGCCTGCACTCCGCCCAGGAATACGAAGGCACCGGCGTGGGTCTAGCGCTGGTGAAACGCATTATCAGCAAACACGGCGGCAGCATCTGGGCCGAATCTGAGATTGGCAAAGGAACAACGTTTTACTTTACGCTGGGAAAAGCCACTTAGCTTGCCATTTTTCAGGTTTATAGACAAAACACCTCTCTGAGGCTATAATATGCGCAACAGCCATGACGGAGGAAAGTACGCCGGCCTGAACCGCCAGGGAAGCGGGTGCACCTGAACAGAGGTGACTGAAACGCCCGCCCGGAGATTGCCGACTGAAGTTCCCTCCCGAGCTGCATGGGTGAACGACCCCGTCCATTAGTCCATGCCGTGTGCCACACGTTACCGGGGCAGCCGATCGCGATCTGTTCGCCGTCGGGTAAAGCGGGCTGAACTTTCAGCCAACCTGGGTGGTACCGCGGGTCCCCTCTCCCGTCCCAATTTTTGGGCGGGTTTTTATTTTAAGTTGCAGGAGTCTTTTTATGAGCGATACGAACGTTTTGCACGAACTCGAACAGATCAAGCAGGCCGGTTTGGATGCCCTGGCAAGTTTGGAAAATGAAGAAGCGCTGCAAGCCTGGCGCACAGCCCACCTGGGCCGGTCCGCACCGGTGATGCAGGTCTTCCAGAAACTCGGCACCTTTGATGCCACCCTGCGGCCGCAGGTGGGTCAGGCGGCCAACCAGGTAAAGGTAGCGCTGGAAGGCGCCTTTAACGCCTGCAGCGAGACCATCAAAGCCAAAGCCCTGGCGCACGCCCTGGCCAACGAAAAGCTGGATGTGTCCCTGCCCGGCCGCCCCATTGCCCATGGCCGCCTGCACCCAGATACGCAGATCTTGCGTGAGCTTTACCGCGTCTTTGGCGAGATGGGCTTTCAGGTCTACCGCTCCCGCGAAGTGGAAACGGATGAGTTCAACTTCCAAATGCTCAATTTTGCCGTGGGGCACCCCGCCCGCGATATGCAAGACACCTACTTTGTAGATGCCGGCGAACGCGGCGACAACCCCATTGTGATGCGCACCCATACCTCCCCGGGTCAGGTACACGCCATGCAAGAGGCATCTGCCACCAATCCGCTCAACCCACCGCCGGTACGCATTGTCTTGCCCGGTATGTGCTACCGCTATGAACAGACCGATGCCCGCCATGAGACCCAGTTTGACCAGATCGAGGGCATTGCGGTCGGCCCCGGCATCACCTTTACCAACCTCAAAGCCACCCTTTCAGATCTGGCTCGGCGGCTGTTTGGCCAGGAAGTGCGCACCCGCTTCCGCGCCTCTTACTTCCCCTTCACTGAGCCATCGGCTGAGTTCGACGTGGAATGCTTCCTCTGCCACGGCGAAGGCTGCCCGGTTTGCGGCGGCGGCTGGCTGGAGATCGGCGGCTGCGGTATGGTTCACCCCAACGTCTTACGCAACGGCGGCTACGACCCCGAACGCTATTCCGGTTTCGCCTTTGGCCTTGGCCCCCAGCGCATTGCCATGCTTCGCTACGGCATTAACGATATTCGCTACTTCTGGGAAAACGACGCCCGTTTCCTGGAGCAGTTCTAGTTCTAGTGACCAGTAACTAGTGACCAGAAACCAGGGTTTCCTGTTCACTGATCACAGATTACTGATCCCTTAGGAGAAAAATGAAAGCACCTTTATCCTGGATTAAAGAATTCGTCGATACCGATCTCTCGATTGCGCAGATCGCGCATCTGCTTACCATGGCCGGCATGGAGGTGGAAGAGATTCAGATCATCGGCTTAGCCATGCCCACCCCCGGCAGTGTGGATACAAAAGTAACCGGCTTTTCCTGGGACGACGAGAAGATCGTGGTCGCCTCCATCTCTGAGGTCTTGCCCCATCCCAACGCGGACCGTCTAACCCTGTGCAAACTCTATGACGGCCAGCAGGAGCATCTGGTGCTCACCGGCGCCCCCAATATTTTCGATTACAAGGGCAAAGGCCCCCTGGCCAAACCCCTCAAAGTGGCCTACGCCAAAGAAGGCGCCGTGATCTATGACGGTCACGCCGACGGCCTGGTACTGACCACCCTCAAGCGCGCCACCATCCGCGGGGTGGAGTCTTACTCCATGGTCTGCTCAGAAAAAGAACTGGGCATGAGCGAGGAACACGAAGGCATCATCCTGCTGGACGACGATGCCATCCCCGGTACGCCGCTTTCCAAACTGTTTGGCGACGCCATCTTTGATATCAAATTGTTGCCCAGTTATGCCCGCTGTGCCAGTATGCTGGGGCTTGCCCGCGAGATCGCAGCCATGACGCAGACTCCCTTCAAACAGCCGGCCGTCTCTGCCTTCCCGGCTGCCGGTACGCCCAACTTTGCCTCGGTAGAGATCAGCAAGCCGGAACTCAACCCGCGCTTTGATATCGGTCTGATCCGCAACATCACCATTCAGCCCAGCCCATCGCTCATTCAACGCCGCCTCAAAATGGCCGGCGTCCGCTCCATCAATAACATTGTCGACGCTACCAACTACGTCATGCTGGAAATCGGCCAGCCCCTGCACGCTTTTGATTATGACAAACTGGTCGCCCGCGCCGGTGGCAAACCCGTGCGTTTGCACACCCGCACCGCCAAAAAGGGAGAGATCATCACCACCCTGGACGGCGTGGAACGCAAACTGGACGAGACCACCGTTCTGGTCTGTGATGAAGCCGGCGCCCTTTCGATTGCCGGTATCATGGGTGGCTCTGAGACCGAGGTCAGCGACGACACCCAGAATGTGCTGCTTGAAGGCGCTTCCTGGAACATGATCAACATCCGCAAGACCGCCCGCGCCCAGAACCTGCCCTCTGAGGCTTCCTACCGCTATTCCCGCGGGGTTCATCCCTCCATGGCCGAGCGCGGTGTGCGCCGCGGTCTTGAGTTGATGCACACCTGGGGCGGCGGAGAAGTGGCTGCCGGTTTGGTGGATAATTACCCCCTGCCTCCCAAAACCCCGGTGGTCGAGATCAGCGCCGCCGATGTGAAACGCTGGCTGGGCATTGACCTGCCCGCCAAACAGATCGCCGACCTGCTCACCCGCCTGGACTTCAAGGTGGAGTTGAGCGGCGAGATCATCCGCGCCACCTGCCCGGATACCCGCCTGGATATTGGCGAAGGCGTCACCGGCAAAGCGGATCTGATCGAGGAAGTGGCCCGCGTGTACGGCTACGACAACATCCCCGAAATTCGTCTGGCCGATGTGCTGCCCCCTCAAAAGGGCAACCCGGTGCTGGAAAAAGAAGAGCGCGTGCGTGACCTGTTGGTGGCCTTCGGGCTGCAAGAGGTCATCAGCTACCGCTGGTCCACCCCTGAAAAAGAAGCCCGCCGCATTGCCCCGGGTGCTGAAGCGGACAGCAAACCGTACATCAAGATGCTCAACCCGCTTTCCTACGATAAAGCTTTCCTGCGCCATTCTGTGATGTCTTCTGTCCTGGATGTAGCCGAGCACAATTCGCGCATCCGCGAACGCCTGGCCTACTTTGAGATCGGTCCCATCTTCCTGCAAGGCGAAGAAGGCGGTCTGCCAGATGAACTGCGCCGGCTTGGCATCGTGTTGGCCGGTCAGCGCCAGCCCGCCGGTTGGCAACCCGCAGACACCAGCAATATGGATTTCTATGACCTCAAGGGTGTGCTGCAAGGGCTGCTCAAAGGATTGCGCCTCAGCGGCGTCCGCTTTGAACCCGCCGAGGCCCCCAGCTTCCACCCCGGCAAATGCGCCAGAGTGTTGGTGGGAGAGCAGCAGATCGGCGTCTTCGGCGAGCTGCACCCGCGCGTACGCGAACAGTTCGACTGGTCCGCCACGCTCAAAGGCGCGGTAATGGCCGCCGAACTGGATATGGACCTGCTCCTGAAGTTGGTGCCGCCCATGTATCAGACCGAGAACCTGCCCACCTTCCCGCCCGTACTGGAAGACCTGGCCCTTGTCTTGGATGAAGCCATCCCCGCAGATAAAGTGGAAACCTTCATTCGCCAGACCGGCGGCAAGCTGCTCTCTGATGTGCGCCTGTTCGACGTCTTCCGCAGCGAGCTCATCGGCGCCGGCAAAAAGAGCCTGGCCTACTCGCTCACCTATCAGGCCCCCGACCGCACCCTCAAGGATGATGAGATCAAACAGTTGCGCAACAAGATCATCAAACGCCTCGAGCACGAGGTCAACGCCAAACTGAGAAGTTAATTTCACCCAACCGTAGGGGCGGAGCGTTGCTCCGCCCCTTTTCTTTCAGAAGGATTTATGACGAATTCAACCCAACAACAAGCAAAGCTCTGGCGTTATGCTCTGGGGCTGGCGATCTTCACCATTGTGTATAACATTGCCGAAGGCGTGTTTTCCATCTTCTTTGGCGTTCAAGATGAGACGCTCACTCTGTTTGGTTTTGGGGTGGATTCATTTATTGAAGTGCTGTCCGGCATCGGCATCCTGGCCATGGTGCTGCGCATCCAGGCAAACCCAGAGTCTGAACGCTCCGGCTTTGAAAAGACCGCCCTTCGCATTACCGGGACCTCTTTCTACATCCTGGCTGTCGGGTTGGCCGCTACTGCCGTCTATAACCTGATCCTGAGGCACAAACCCGAATCCACTCTGGCCGGCACCATCATCTCGCTCGTTTCCATTGCCATCATGTGGGCATTGGTGTGGAGCAAACGCAAAGTGGGCAAGGCACTCAACTCCACCCCCATCCTGGCAGATGCCAACTGTACTCTGGTATGCATTTACATGTCACTGGTATTGCTCGCATCCAGCCTCGTCTTTCAATTCACCGGATTGGGATTTGGAGATGCTCTTGGCTCGCTTGGCCTCATCTACTTCTCCATCAATGAAGGCAAAGAAGCCTTTGAAAAAGCCAGGGGGATTGAATGTGAATGCGAAGATCATTGCGAAGATTAACCTTCTGACACAGAAAGGCCCGAATTTCTTCGGGCCTTCACTGATTACTGATTTCTGATCCCTAATTTCTACTTACAAGCACTCGCCAGCAACGGACTGAGGTCGGTACCGTTGGTGACCTGTTTAAAGGTACCTTTGGTAATGCCCAGCGGTTGGAACGGCAGGGTGCCCTGCATGCCCGGGTTGGAAAGATGCAGTGTGTAGCAGCCAATAAAGGTCTGGGTGGTATTGATAGTGGTCTTCACTACCATGCCCAGCGGAACTGTGTAGTAATACTGACCGGCGCCGGCATCCACATTGACGGTGCCAAACACGGCAGTCACGGTGTCGGTATCTTTGAATCCGGCGGCATAAGAATCGTAGCTACCCACAGGTTTGGTATCTTGCCAGTAAGAATAGGCACGCACATATTCCTTGCGGTTGAGGGCATTGAGCAGTGAGCTCACCACTTCCACAGCGCCGCTGCGGTTATCCAGATAGTTGCTGCTGCTGATATCACTGACTGAGGCGAAACCAGGCGCCTCAGCGTTCAGACCCTGGGTCAGATCGGTGGTGGAACAGGCAGAAGCCAGAGCATCGGCATCACTGGTACCGGCATCCACCACAGAAGGGGAATACTGATCAAAGAACATCGGGTCAAAGGGAGGTTCCCCAAAGTTGCCCGGCTGCAAGAAGCGCAGCACATAGCAGTTGGCCATACGTTTGGTGCTGCCATCTGTGAGAGATTCAGTCAAGACCACAGGGATGGTGGAATACACACTCCCGGCAGCGCCCTCAGAACTCACCTCGCCTAATAAGACGGTCACGTGGTCCGTGGTTTCATAAGAGGTGGTAAAAGCGTCCAGCGTGCCGAAGGTCTTGCCAGGATTTGACCAATAAGAATAAGCGCGGATGTATTCATGGCGATTGATGGCGTTGGCGTAAGAAATAACCAACCCCGCCGGGGTGCTGTGATCATCCACGTAGGCGGAAGAAGAATAATCTGGCAATGTGACTACCGGAGCACTGGTGGTGGCAACCTGAGGGGTTGCAGTAGGCAGATCCACGGCTGTGGAGGTGGCGGCTGCTTCCGGGGTGTTGGTCACAACGATCACGGTTGGCGCATTGGTGGGTTCAACCGATTTTGTTCCGCCTCCCTGCCCAGACTGGCAGCCTGCCAGCAGAACACCAAATACCACGATCATAGAAATAACTTTTTTGTAATTCATATTTTCCTTTTCTGTATAAGTTCACTCCTGCACATTATAACGTTCTTCAATACTGCCAAGTTCCAGCCATTCTGGCTCTTGTTCAATTAATCTATGCTTGACACAGAACGTATGTTCGTGTATTATAATAGTACAAATGAACGATAATAGTGGAGGCAGATATGGCCCGTAGAAGCCCAGGTTTAAGTGAACGTCACCGCAAGATCATGGATTTTCTCACCAAGTTTCAGGAGGACAATGGTTACTCACCGTCCATCCGGCAAATTGGTGACAGCATTGATGTAAAATCCACCTCGCTGGTAGATTACTATCTCACTCAGTTACAAGAGATGGGCTTTATCGAGCGTGAAGATCGCATCTCTCGCAGTATCCGTGTTTTGCAGCCTGTTCATGAAACCCCCTCCTTTGCAGAAAAAGTATCCGAAGTGATCCAGAAGGCTGGCAGCGCCCTTAACGATCTGGTTTCCATCCCCATTGCCGGGCGTATTGTTGCCAGCGCCCCGTTACCCATGCCGACCTCAGACCTCAGCTATTATGATGCTGAAACCAGCGTGGATATCGCCCGCAGCCTCTTGCCCACACGCGATGTCTCAGATCTGTTCGCCCTGGAAGTCAGCGGTGACTCAATGGTAGATGCCATGATCAATGATGGCGACATTGTTGTCATGAAGAAGGCCCAATCGGCAAACAATGGCGAAATGGTGGCCGTCTGGCTGGATGATAAAGACGAGACCACCCTCAAATACTTCTACAAAGAAGCCAACCGAATTCGCCTCCAACCTGCCAACCCCTATATGGGACCGATCTATGTGGAAGACCCCAAGAGCCTGCGTATCATGGGCAAAGTGGTCATGGTCATCCGCCAGATCAAATCAGTAGCAGCCTGAACCTCCCCTTATCATTAACTAAAAAACTCCTCTCAAATTGAGAGGAGTTTTTATTTACAGAGATGCCAGAATTAGGCAAGCTCGACGACTGCACCAGCAGCTTCGAGTTTGGATTTGGCGTCAGCAGCGGCCTCTTTACCAACAGCAGAGAGGACTTTGGCACCAGCGGTCTCAGACATGGTCTTGGCTTCGACGAGGCCAAGGTTGGTGAGGGTGCGGATGACTTTGATGACATCAATTTTCTTGGGGCCAGCGTCTTTGAGGACGACATCGAACTCGGTCTTCTCTTCAACGGGTTCGGCAGCGGCGGCGGGGCCAGCAGCGGCGACGGCAACAGGAGCGGCAGCGGAGACGCCCCATTTTTCTTCGAGCATCTTGACAAGTTCTGCAGCTTCGAGAACAGTGAGCTCGCTCAACTGATCGACAATTTTAGCTAAATCAGCCATTTTAAATCTCCTTAAAAAGAATTGATTATTATTGAATTGAACAGCTTATCAGGCAGCGGTACCCGCTTTTTCTGAATAGCCTTGGATAACTGCTGCCATGGAGCGAGCAGGTTCTGCCAGAGTACGCACAAGTTTGCTCGCAGGGGCACTGATAACACCCAAGAGAGTGGCGCGCATAACGGGCATAGGCGGAAGATCGGATAGAGCTTTAACTTGTTTGTCAGTTAAAACTTCTTTTCCAAGGAACCCGCCTTTGACTTTGGTGGTTTCTGAACCCTTGGTGGCTTCGGTGAAGACTTTTGCTAAACCGGCGACATCATTGAATGCGAAACCAACCAAAGATGTGCTCTCAAAAATTTCGGTTTCAGGGAAACCTTTCCCTTTCAGGGCACGATTGAAAAGGGTGTTTTTAACCAGGTGAGCTTCGCCGCCAGCTTCACGAACTTTGGCGCGGAAAGCATCGATCTCTTTCATGTTCATCTTTTGGTAACCAAGGACGAACATTGCCTGGCTGTTATCCAACCATTTCTCATACTCGGCGATCTTCTCGCCTTTCTTGTTCTTTGTAAAGGCCAATGAAAAATACCTCCTTCCCTGCAAAATAAAAAGTCTTTGTCTGGTTTTGCCAGGCAAAGACTTTTTCGTCGTGTCAGAACCAGGATCTCTCCTGCTTCCAACGAACTTTACGATTTAGTCTCCACCTCGGCAGGAATTTGAACCCTTTCGGGTACCAGCTTTCTACGGTGAAAGCTTGTTGACCGACAAATGGTCAATCAAGCGTGGAACATTATACCACTATTCTTCCAAAGAAATGTTAGTGGCAGCCAGGGTATCCACTTTGATGCCAGGACCCATGGTGGCTGCAACGGTGATCTTCTTGATGTAAACACCTTTGGCGCCAGACGGACGAGCCTTCTTGATGGCTTCCATAAGAGCGGTGAAGTTTTGGAACAACTTCTTGGCTTCAAAAGAGGCTTTGCCAATGGAAACGTGGATGTTGGCGGTCTTGTCCAAACGGAACTCAACACGGCCAGCTTTGGCTTCGTTGATGACACGCGGCAGGTCGTCTGGGGAGCAAACGGTACCGGCTTTGGGGTTCGGCATCAAAGAGCGGGGACCCAAAACACGACCGAGCTTACCAACTTTGGCCATCATATCGGGAGTGGCAATTGCCACATCGAAATCGGTCCAACCGGCGGCGATCTTGTTGATCATCTCATCATTATCGGCAACGAAATCAGCGCCACCTTCGTGGGCTTTGGTGGCACCTTCACCCTGGGTGAAGACCAAAACGCGGACGGTTTTGCCAAGTCCATTGGGAAGAACTACCACATCGCGGACCTGCTGATCAGCCTGACGTGGGTCAAGGCCCATGCGCAGATGAACCTCGATGGAGGAATCAAATTTTGCGTAGGAAGTTTCTTTTGCCAGTGCAACTGCTTCACTGGGCAGATAGAGTTTCTCGTTTTCAACCTTGGCGAGAGCCTCTAAATATTTCTTACCGTGTTTCGCCATTTTTTCTCCTTAGTGGTGCAAACGGGTACAGAGTACCCTCCCACAAACTATTTCTCGACTGTGAGGCCCATGTTGCGGGCAGTGCCTTCGATCTGGCTCATAGCGCTTTCCAGGTCATTGGCGTTCATATCTTTGAACTTCAGTTCGGCAATCTCACGAATCTGAGCTTTGGTCACTTTTCCAACCTTGGTACGGGTGGAAGTCTCAGAGCCTTTTTCGATTCCGGCGGCTTTACGTAAAAGCACAGCGGCAGGAGACGATTTGAGGACGAAGGTGAATGAGCCGTCAGTATAGACGGTGATTTCTGCAGGGATGATCTCGCCGGGGCGATTCTGAGTACGAGCATTGTACTCTTTGCAGAAAGCCATAATATTGATGCCGTGTCCAGCCAGCGCAGGACCAATTGGGGGTGCAGGATTGGCTTTACCAGCAGCAATCTGCAGACGAACTATTGCCTTTAGTTTCTTTGCCACAGTTTTTCTCCTTGGTGGTTATAGCGGGTGATAGGGGAGCACCCTCCCACAAAACTAACTTGCCCGATTACGCCTTCTCTACTTGCAAGAAGTCCAATTCAACGGGAGTCTCACGGCCAAAGAAGTTGACCATGACCCGAACTTTGGTTTTTTCCATATCAATTTCTGAAACCTGACCGCGGAAGTCGTTGAAAGGTCCATCCACAATGCGCACGCGTTCTCCCACTTTGAAGGAGACCTTCACGTGCGGTGCTTCAGCTTCCATACGGCGCAGGATCTGCTGTACTTCTTCAGGGCGCAGGGCGGTAGGATCATTGCCCATGCCCACAAAGCCGGTCACACCAGGGGTATTGCGTACCACGTACCAGGACTCTTCTGAGAGGATCATATTTACCAGAACATAGCCCGGGAACACATGGCGTTCCACTGTGCGGCGTTTACCGTCTTTGACTTCAATTTCTTCCTGGGTGGGAATGACCACATCAAAAATGCGGTCTTTCATGCCCATGGTTTCAATACGTTGTTCCAGGTTATAGCGAACTTTGTTCTCATAACCGGAATAGCAGTGAACAACATACCAGGCGCGCTCGTTGGAACCTTCGAGGATTGCTTCCTGCGGCAGTTCTTCACTTAACTTGGCAGGTTTTTCAATGGGTTCAGCAGGTTGAGACGCGTTTAAGCCTTCCAGAGAGACATCTTGTTCTTCTGAAGGCTTTTCCTCTTCGTATTCGTTTCTTTCGAAATCGTCTTGCGCGTCCATACTTCGCCTTAACCTTTCAAACTTATACGGTGCCGATGATCAGGGAGATCAGTTTGGTGAACCCGAAATCAAGTAACCCCAATACGCTGCCCATCACTACGATCACAATGATGACGATCCAGGTCAGACGTAAAGCCTCTTTACGGGTAGGCCAATTGACCTTCCGGAGTTCGCCAATGGTCTCACGCCACCATTTTTGCAGGCGATTCTCTTTTTTAGCTTTTTCAACTTTTTCGGCCATGACTTGCTCCTTATAATACGTCTAAAACGCCGCCTCACGGACGGCGCTGTCTGATTTATTGACGCCCCGCTTATTACTTGGCGGAGTTCTTAGGCAGGCCAGGCAAGAATCGAACTCGCAACCTCCTGTTTTGGAGACAGGCACTCTGCCAAATTGAGCTACTGGCCTAAGAACGGTAAGGCGAGAGAGCTCCCTCGCCTTACACGCTGCATTCAGTTACTTGGTCTCGCGATGTACCGTGTGTTTTCGGCAGCGAGGGCAGTACTTTTTAATTTCCATGCGACCCGGATCGTTGCGGCGGTTCTTCTCAGAGGTGTAATTGCGCTCTTTGCAGTCGCCACAGGCGAATGTGATCACAGGACGAACATCTTTCTTTTTAGAAGCCATAACTTCACCATTCAGTCAGCCAGCGAGAAGCTGGCAGGCTGTCCTTTATTAGGCAATGATCTTGGTAATCACGCCGGCGCCAACCGTCAGACCACCTTCGCGAATAGCGAACTTAGAGCCCTGCTCCAAAGCAACCGGAATGATCAGATCGCATTCCATGGTCACATCGTCACCAGGCATAACCATCTCTACACCTTCCGGCAACTTTACGGAGCCGGTAACATCCATGGTGCGGATGTAG
>JAYFNV010000075.1:0-29611 GCA_034933225.1 Anaerolineaceae bacterium
AGCGCGCGGATCTGTTCGGCAAAGGCTTCTCGGGCCTGCTCCGGTTGCACGCGGCCATAAGGGGCCAGACGCACGCCCAGCGGACCTACGTCGCCGGCGATGAGTACGTCTTTGAAAGAAGCGGAGACCACTTTGTGGGCCAGCTCAACGCCAGCCTTGTTGATCTCGGTCACTTTGTCGGCCAGACCATGTTGGGCCAACTTGAAGCGGTTGGCGCCAAAGGTATTGGTTTGGATCATCTGCGATCCGGCGTTGATGTAATCGGAGTGCACCTGGGCTACCAGGGCGGGGCTTTCCAAATTCAGCGCTTCAAAGCTGCCTTTGATCCTGGCGCCGTGCTGGTGCAGCAGGGTGCCCATGGCGCCATCCGAAAGGATGGGCCGGTTGCACGTCAGCAGATCTTTGAAGGTTTTCTTGTTGCTCATAAAGTCTCAGTCCTTTAATAATTGTTCTACGCGTGATTCACCAATATTGAAGTACTTGGCCGCTGGATGGTGCACAATAATGGCGGCCGTAGATTGTTCAGGCACCAGTTGGAAGGCTTCGGTCAGCTTCATGCCCAGTTCTTTTTCGGCGGGCAATAATTGGAAGACCTTGGCATGGTCGTCAAGTTCGGGGATGGCCGGGTATCCCCACGAATAGCGCTTGCCCTGCTCTTGCCCCAGCCCCAGCTCGCGGCGGATGTGGTTGTGCAGATAATCGGCGGCGGCTTCGGCGGTCTGTACGGCCAGACCGTGGGTAAAGTAACCTTCGCTGTATTCGGCAGCATTTTGCAGTTCATCAAAACGCTCACTGGCCGCCTGACCCACTGTGACTACCTGGAAGGCCACCACGTCCATCTTGCCAGAATCCACCGGCGCAAAATAATCAGCCAGGCTCAGCGCCTCAGCGCCCGGTTGGCGCGGGAAGTGGAAGCGGGTCAGCACCTTTGGCTGGCTTGCAGACAGGCTGGCCGGGTCGTACACCAGCAGATCATCATTTTCCACCTGGGCAGGCCAGTAGCCGTAAACGCCGCGCGGCTGCAGCCATTTTTCTTGTAGGGCCTGCTTGCTCATGCGTTCCAGCCGCTCTTCATACTCAGCCTGGAGCTTCACCCAGTCGTCCCCGTGGGTGTTCCGTGCTCCCCAGGAAAGGCGGAATAGTTCGTTCTTGGCCAGATGTTTGAGCACGATCTCCAGCGGCATCTGCTGAACCACCCGCGGCCCCCAGGTAGTGACGGCGGGGATGCCTGGGGCAGCTTGCACGTTGGAATGCCTGCCTGCGGCTGGTTGGCTCTTGCCTTCGCTTTCTTTGCGGCTAAACTCAAAATCTGAGTCTTTCTTGATCTTCTCCAAAGCGGCCACGCGCGTTTGCGGGTTGGCCAGTGCATCCATGGTGGAGAGGCCTTCAAAAGCGTCTTTACAATAGAAGACGCCCGCTTCGTAGAGGGAATTGTCTTCTGTGCGCAGAATGCGCCGCCCAAAACGCTCATTGATGGCTGCGCCGCCGATGAGTACGGGCAATTGCAGGCCGCGCCGCTGCAGCTCATTGACTACCAGCGGCATTTGCTTGCTGGTGCTCACCAGCAGGGCGCTCAGACCAATGGCATCGGCTTTTTCTTCAATGGCCTTGCTGATGATAGTCTCGGCGGGTACTTGTTTGCCCAGATCGACCACCTCATAGCCGTTGTTGGAGAGGATGGTCTTGACCAGATTCTTGCCAATATCGTGCACGTCGCCGTATACGGTGGCCAGTACCAGCTTGCCTTTGCTGGTGCCTTCTTTGCGTTCCAAATAGGTTTCCAGGTGGCTGACGGCCTTCTTCATCACCTCGGCGGATTGCAGCACGAAGGGCAAGATCAACTCGCCGGAGCCAAACTTATCGCCTACTTCTTTCATGGCCGGCAACAGGGCGTTGTTGAGCACGTCCACGGCTTTGGCCTGGCGTTCTTCACCGGCGGGGATGTGCGCCAGCAGGCTGTCGATATCGCTATCCAGGTCGTCCTTGTAACGATGGACTACCTTCCAGTGCAGGCGGGCAGCCGGGTCAAGCGATTTGATCATTTCCTGCTGGACGTCTTTTTTCTCTTCGCCGGGACCTGCCGCCTGGAAGAACTCCACCAGTTTTTGCAGGGCTTCCGGGTGTTTGTTGAAGATCAGGTCTTCCGCCAGTTGGCGTTCCTGCTCAGAAATTTCGGTATAGGGGGTGATGGTGGCCGGGTTGACAATGGCCATATCCAGTCCGGCCTGCACGGCGTGATAGAGCATCACGCTGTTGATGACGGCGCGGGCGTTCGGTGCCAGCCCAAAGGAGACGTTGCTGACCCCCAGCGAGGTGAGCACGCCGGGCAGTTCCTTTTTAATTAGGGTGATGCCCTTGAGGGTCTCAATGGCGGAATTGAGGAACTCCTCCTGGCCGGTGGCCAGGGTGAAGGTCAGGTCATCGTAGACCAGGTCTTCTGGTTTGAGGCCGAATTCATCCACAGCCATGTGATACAGGCGTTTGGCCACTTCCAGCTTGCGCTCGGCAGTTTTGGCCATGCCGGCTTCATCAATGGTCAGTAAAATGATGGCGGCGTTGTACTTCTTGGCAAGTCCCAGAATGCGGTCCGCTTTGGCGCGCCCGCCTTCCAGATGGGTGGAGTTGATGAGGCAGCGGCCGGGAGCGGCTTTGAGGGCGGCTTCCAGCACGTCGGGTTCGGTGGTGTCGAGCACCAGCGGTAGACGGATGACGGGCGCCACGGTTTTGATGAGCTTGATCATGGTTTCTTGTTCATCCGCCCGCTCTGTCAGCGCAACGCACAGGTCAAGCCCGTGGGCGCCGTTCTCTACCTGCTGCATGGCCAGGGTCAGGATGGCGTCGTAATCATCGGCCAATACCATTTTCTTAAAGATGCGGCTGCCCTGGGTGTTAAGGCGTTCGGCAATAAAGAAAGGCGCCGGTTCTTGCAGCATGGGCTGGGCGGCCAGCGCAGAAGCCAGTACAGGGGCTTGCGCCACAGCGCGCTCAACCGGTTTGAGGGTATTCACCTTCTCTACCAGCGCCTGCAAATGGGCAGGGGTGGTGCCGCAGCAACCGCCTACCACGCGCACGCCGTTCCTGGCAGCGAAATCGTACAGGGTCTTGGCAAAGGGTTCTGGTTCAAGCGGATAAACCGCCTGGCCGTCCACGTTGAGGGGCAGGCCGGCGTTGGGAATACAGGAGATGGGCAGGGGGGAGTTCTGACCCAGGAACTCGATCGGCTCGCGCATCAGGTCAGGGCCAGTGGAGCAGTTGAGGCCGATCACATCAATGGGCAGACCTTCCAGAATGGCCAGCACCCCGCTGATGTCCGTGCCCAGCAGCATGCGGCCGGTGGTATCCAGCGTTACCTGCGCCTGAATGGGCACGCGTATACCTGTCTCTTCAAAGGCGGCTTCCAGCCCCAGAATGGCGGCCTTGACCTCCAGAATGTCCTGGCTGGTCTCGATCAGCAGCAGGTCCACCCCGCCGCGCAGCAATGCCGCAGCCTGCTGGCGGAAGATGTCCTTCAGTTCATCAAAGCTGATGTCAGAAAGCTCGGGGTCGTTCATGGAGGGCAGCTTGCCTGTGGGGCCAACAGAACCGGCCACAAAGCGTTTCTGCCCGCCCTGGCTGAACTCATCGGCCAGGCGCCGAGCCAGTTGGGCGGCGGCAAAGTTGATGGCATCTGTCTGCTCGCTCAGGCCGTACTCTTTCAGCGTCAGGCGGTTGGAGCGGAAGGTGCAGGTTTCGATCACATCCACACCCACTTCCAAAAAGGAGCGGTGAACCTTCTCTACAGCCTGCGGGTAGGTGAGCACCAGGTAATCATTGCAGCCGTTGGTCTTTTCACCGCCAAAATTCTCAGCGCTCAGGTTCTGCTTTTGCAGGCTGGTGCCCATGGCGCCATCGAAGACCATGATCTTGCCGCGCATTGCGTCCAGGTAAGTGCGGTTGGTAGTTTGGGTTGTCATAATTGGCCTCCGAAGTGCTCAAGATAAAAAATACCTCTCTGAAAGGGAGAGGTATACGAAAATTCGCGGTTCCCTCATCTTCCAGAACGCCTCATTTCTGAAGCTCTGCCGGATTTGGCACCAGCGCTGAGCGCGGTTGCCGAGGTCTCACGGGGCCGGTCCCTCCACCTCTCTGGATGAGTGGGTAGCCTATAAACCTACCCAGATTGTCTGGATTGTACCATAAATCAGGATTCAACAGAGATGATAAATTTCGCTGGAAAGATTTTGCTCACCCTCACGGAGGTTAAAATGATTGCGCGTTACAGCGGGCTTGCAATTCTATACTGCTAGAGTGCATCTTGCGGTACGAATTACAAGCCGCTGATGATAATCACGGAAGCAAATACCAGGGGTTGATAAAGCCGCCATTTTGCCGGATTTCAAAATGTAAATGTGATCCAGTGCTGTTGCCTGTGGAACCGGCTGCGCCCAAAGCTTGCCCCTGATAAATTGAGGAACCACAGGTCACATAAATGGCTGAAAGGTGGCCGTAGGCAGTTGCATATCCATTATTGTGATCAATTATCACCATGTTCCCGTAGCCCGAATCATTCCAGCCAGCGTAGACCACTGTACCGTTATCCGCCGCCCAGACTGGATCTCCTGTATTGGCCGCAATATCAATTCCTAGATGCCAGGAGACAAAATCAAAACCTGAAAGATAATGGTTAGCGCTAGGCCAAATGAAAGCCGTAGAACCAATTGGACCTCCATCTGGCACCTGGCAACTACCCGGACCGGCCACCACACGCGTAACACCAGATTTTGGCGCATAAGGCACCACCTGAATCCAGGATTGCAATGGACGCGAACCACCCGGGATCATCACAAGTGCCCCGGCTGAAATGGTCGGATTGTTGATATCCAAATGGTTGGATGGCCAGCACAGGATATCTGATTCACTTGCATTGTATTGGGCAGCAATGCTTACCAGATCGTCACCATCTTTCCAGGTGTACAAAATTCCGTCTGTTGGTGGAATGTTTAGCACCCAGCCAATGCTGATCATTGAGGTAGCCACATCCTTAAAGTAATCATAATTTGCCCATAACACTGATTCGGGTTTTAAGCCGAATTGTTTGGCAATGCTGAAAATAGAATCGCCGATTTGAACGGTGTACTTTACGACCGAATACCGTTTTTCTGGAGGAATATTGGTGTATAGATTCGGTGAAAAAGAAACGTTTATAAATTTCGCGGGCGGATTTTCCTTCATTGTGGGCAGTCTCATAGCCAATAATGGTGTGGAAATCGGCGTAGAATAGCCGCTTGTTTGTTTTTCTGAAAGAACCGGTTTTATTAAAGAGACAAATAAAAGAATGCTGACTATTAGCGCGGTGGCTCCCCATGCAAGGAACTGGCTCCAGTTAAACTTTTTTTGCAGTGGCAATGCTTTTTCTTTATTACTTGTAGATTTGGGAAAATTCTTTTTTGAGATCATGGCCCCTCCTTAAAATCTCTCAAGTCATGTGTTGTATCAAAGCGAGCTTCTTTTTGAAATTACCTCGCTATGCATCTTTATCTAAAAATTATCAATTTGTAGATGCAGCAAAGTATATACTTCCCCTAAAAACTAGAAATTAAAGCTATGGTAATCCTTCATGGCGTTATTGAAAAGACGTAAACCTTAATCAAAAAACGAGTAGATTGAAGCAAGCAGCATTGGTCTATAGACTAAAATTTTTCCAGTGTATGTTTCTTTTATGTAAGACTTCTTAAATAGAAAATATATACTATAATCATTCAATATATCTGACCTCTTGGATAATAATCTTTTAGAAAGCAGTTGGTTCGTTCCATTCGTTTTATTCGTTTTTGATATTTTTTTTTGAAACGAATCCGAGCCTCTCAGCCTACAGTTTTTTCCCACTCTCAACTCTCGGGAATTTATCCACTCTCAACTCTCCATTCTCAACTCTCCATTCTCAACTCTCATGGTTTTTACGGCTCTCCACTCTCAATTCTCTACTCTCATGGTTTTTACGGCTCTCCACTCTCAATTCTCAACTCTCGTTCTTTCCTGCTTCTTGAATTATTCGCTACCTTATAGTAGTATCAAGTTCATATTGAACAAATGAAAGGCAGCCCCTGTGGATAGATCCCAATACCCTCCCTTTAAACCCATCCTCATCACCAGCCTCAGCTTGCTCGGCGTGGGGATCGTGGGGTTGGTTGTGCTGTTCTCCCTCACCGTACCCACTCTCGGTCCACGCTGGCTGCTCTTCTTCTTAATCACCCTGGCGGGCAGCGGGCTGGCCTTACCCGGCGCCTACTTCCTCAATTTGCGCTTCCCCAGCACTCCTCCTGCGGATGCCAACATCCTCATCCGTGAGGCCCTGTGGGTGGGGCTCTACCTGGACCTGGTCATCTGGCTGCAATTCGGCAAAGTGCTCAACTTCGCCCTTGGCGTGCTCCTCCTGGCCGGCTTTGCGGTCATCGAATTCCTGCTGCGTTTACGCGAGCGCAATCGCTTCATCCCCGGCAGTGAAGAGTAAAGCGAAGCACTAAAGATGCCTCAGAATTTTGCTCTTCATAATTGGTGAAATTCGTGTAATTTGTGGACAAGTTCTTTCTCACGCGAAGCCGCAAAGATCGCGAAGAAAACCTTAAGCAATAACGCTCTTTATAATTAGTGAAATTCTTGTAATCCGTGGACAAGTTCTTTCTCACGCGAAACCGCAACCCCACAACCCCACAAAGGGGTGCAAAGACCGCAGGGGGTGCAAAAACCGCGAAGATCGCGAAGAAAACCTTAAGCAATAACGCTCTTTATAATTAGTGAAATTGGTGTAATCCGTGGACAAGTTCTTTCTCACGCGAAACCGCAAAGATCGCGAAGAAAACCTTAAGCAATAACGCTCTTTATAATTAGTGAAATTCGTGTAATTCGTGGACAAGTTCTTTCTCACGCGAAGCCGCAAAGATCGCGAAGAAAACCTTAAGAAATAATGCTCTTAATAATTAGTGAGATTCGTGTAATTCGTGGGTCGTATTTGCTCTTAGTTTGAATGCTCTTAATAGAAAATTAAATTCGTGGATAGAACCTCTACACAAAGGACATCATAATGAAATCTGATCTCGATCGCTTGATGAAGGAACATGGGGTAGATGTTTTGTTGGTCACCGGCACTGCTCAGCACAACCCGGCTATGGTGTATTTCACCGGCGTGGCCCATGTGACCAACGCGGATCTCATCAAGAAACGCGGCGAAGCGGCTACGCTTTTTCACGGCCCCATGGAACGTGATGAAGCCGAGCATACCGGCCTCAAGACCATTTCCTTTTCCAAATATCCCTTCGCTCAGCTCATGAAGGAAAGCCGCAACGATTTTGTAGATGCAGTGGCCCTGCGCTACAAAAAGATGCTCAGCGAACTGGGCGTGGTCTCAGGCAAGGTGGCTGTCTACGGTCACAACGAGGTGGGCGGTTTTTACTCCATCCTCACCCGTCTGCAGCAGATGGTCCCGGAGATCAAGATATTGGGCTTCTTGCAGGATGAGATCATCCTCAACGCCATGATGACCAAGGACGCCAACGAGATCGAACACATCCGCGCTATGGGTAAGGCAACCACCACCGTAGTGGGCAAGACAGCCGATTACCTGACCGGTCACAAGGTGAAGAATGAAACCCTTGTGCATGCGGATGGTACTCCCGTCACCATTGGCGAGGTTAAGAAAAAGATCAATCTGTGGCTGGCAGAAGAAGGGGTGGAGAACCCCGAAGGAACTATCTTCGCCATCGGCCGTGATGCCGGTGTGCCGCACTCTGCCGGTACCGATGCCGACCCCATGCGCCTGGGCCAGACCATTGTTTACGATATTTTCCCCTGTGAAGCACAGGGTGGTTACTTCTATGATTTCACCCGCACCTGGAGTCTGGGCTATGCCCCGGATCCAGTGCAGAAACTCTACGATGATGTGAAATCAGTCTACGACACGGTCACAGCTGAATTGAAGTTGAATGCCCCCTTTGTCAACTATCAGGTACGCACCTGTGAGCTGTTCGAGGCCCAGGGTCACCCCACTGTCCTCCATCAGCCCACCACTGAGGAAGGCTACGTGCACAGTCTGGGTCACGGCGTGGGCTTGAACATCCACGAGAAGCCTTTTTCCTCCACATTCAACCCATCCCCTAATGATATTCTTGCCCCCGGCGCGGTCTTTACCCTCGAACCCGGCCTGTATTACCCCGAAAAAGGCATGGGCGTACGCATTGAAGACACTCTGGTGGCCAAAGCCGACGGCAGCTTTGAAATTCTGGCCGATTTCCCCAAAGATCTGATCTTACCGGTAAAGTAGGTTCTGAAAGAGTGCTTTATGGCAAATGAAAAAGTTCGTATTCTGGGCATTGAATCTTCCTGTGATGAGACCGCAGCCGCTGTCATTCAAAACGGCCGCGAGCTGCTTTCCAGCGTCATCGCCACCCAGATCGAGATCCACAAAAAATACGGCGGCGTCTTCCCCGAGGTCGCTTCGCGCCAGCATATCCGCACCATCTACGCCATCATTGAACAGGCGTTGGATCAGGCGCATCTGAGCCTGACCGATATTGACGCCATCGCCGTCACCCGCGGCCCCGGCCTGGCCGGCTCGCTGGTGGTGGGGCTGAACGCTGCCAAGGGCGTGGCCCTGGCCCGCAACCTGCCGCTGATAGGCGTCAATCATCTGGAAGGTCACATTTACTCCGCCTGGGTCTACCCCGCCGATACCCCCAACCCGCCGCCTGCCCCGCAGTTTCCGCTGCTGGCTTTGCTGGTTTCCGGCGGGCATACTGAGCTGAACCTCATTACCGACCATCTACGATACCGCCGTCTGGGCGCTACCCTGGATGATGCTGCCGGCGAAGCTTTTGATAAGGTGGCCCGCCTGGTGGGTCTGCCCTACCCGGGCGGACCCTCTGTACAGAAGGCCGCCGCGGAGGGCAACCCGGAAGCCTTTGCCTTCCCGCGCGCCCGCCTGGACGGCACCTGGAACTTCTCGTTCAGCGGCATCAAGACCGCCGTGTTGCGCGAAGTACGCAAGATCGAAGATCTCAACAAACCCATCCCGGTCAACGACATGGCCGCCAGTTTTCAGGCCGCCGCGGTGGATGTGCTCCTCACCAAGACCCTCAAGGCTGCCCGCGAATTCGGCGTCAAAGAGATCGTAGTGGCAGGGGGCGTCTCGGCCAACAAAGCCCTGCGAGATGCCTTCCTGGCGCAAGATGAGTTCCCGGTGCATATTCCACCGCTCAGCCTGTGTACCGATAACGCCGCCATGATCGGCGCCGCTGGCTATTATCATTACATTCTGGGGCAGCGTGATCCGCTCAATTTGGATGGCAACCCCACCTGGCCGCTCTCTTAATGTTACCTTTTCGGAATGGAAGCATCTAAATGATAGAACCACAAGCGCAGCCTGCTGAGCCCTCCATCGAGCTTTTAAAGAAGCAAGATCGTGAGGCTTTTGCCCCACTGGTAGAGTTCGCTTCTGCGCCCATCTACCGTCTGGCGCTGCGCATGCTCAACGATGAGCAGGATGCCGAAGATGTGCTGCAAGACACCTTCATCAAGGCTTACCAGGCCTTGCCCGCTTTTGAAGGGCGTTCCTCCCTCAAAACCTGGTTGTTCCGCATCGCCACTAATGAAGCGCTGATGCTGCTGCGCAAACGCAAGCCACAGCAGGCGGTGATGGAGATCGACCGCGAAGAGGAAGCCGTGGAAGAGCCCAAAGAGATCGTGGATTGGTGCTGCATCCCAGAGCCGGAGCTGATGAACCTGGAAACGCGCAAGAAGCTGGAAGAAGCAGCCAGCCACCTTTCTGAGGGGCTGCGAGCTGTCTTTCTGCTGCGCGATGTGGAGGGTCTTTCTGGTGAAGAAACGGCCGCCATCTTAAACGTCAGCGTGGATGTGGTGAAAACACGTTTATTACGTGCCCGATTGAAGTTGCGCGAAGAGTTGTCGGTTTATTTTGGAGAAAGGCTGAGCCATGACTGAGCCTCACGAACACAAAGATTGCCAGAATTATTTGCTTCAGCTTTCCGAATACATCGACGGCGAGCTGGATCCCCGTTTGTGCGCTCTGCTGGAGGAGCACTTGCACGGCTGCACTGATTGCACCGTGGTGGTGGACACCTTAAAACGCACCATTGAGTTGTACCATCTTGAGACCAGCCAGGAAGCGCTGCCAGATCCTGTGAAGAGCCGGCTGTATACCCGCCTGAACCTGGATGATTTTTTAAAGTAGTGTCACTTTTTTCCTGACCTTGCATCCAATTGAATAGAACGACAAAAACAGAGGATCATTAAAAGTTAACCTACCCATCTGTTTACTTATTCAAATTACGAGGACGCAATGGAAAAACTCTTGAACAGCGAAATTGAAAAGCAGATCCAGGAAATGTTTGCAGACCTGAAAGAACCCGTCTCCATTCTTTTCTTTGGCAGCAAAGAAGATTGTGCTTATTGTGAGGAAATTCAGCAGCTACTCAGCGAGGTCAGCGCACTATCAGATAAACTGGACCTCAAGGAGTACGATTTTGACAGTGACGTAGAAATGCGCGAGAAATTCAAGGTGGAGCAGGCCCCCGCTTTTGTGTTGGCGGGAAATGATCAGGGCGAGTTGAAGGATTACAGCATTCGCTTCTATGGCATTCCCAGCGGGCACGAGTTTTCTACCTTTATCAATGATCTCATTCTGGTCTCCGGCCGTGATTCTGGTCTGATGCCAGAAACCCGCAAATTCCTGGCGGATCTCAAGAAGCCCATCCATTTGCAGGTCTTCGTCACCCCCACCTGTCCGTACTGTCCGCAGGCGGTCATCCTGGCCCACCGCATGGCACTGGAAAGCGAAAACGTCTATGCTGATATGGTGGAAGCCACCGAATTCCCCGAACTGGCGGAACGCTTCGCAGTCTCTGGCGTGCCGCAGACTACCATCAACATGGGCGCCGGCAGTGTGGTGGGCGCTTACCCCGAACCGCAACTGGTGGAGGAAATCCGCGCCGCACTTGCACTATAATTGAAGGTGGAGGAACAAGATGGATGCTAAAGTAACCTGGAAGACTGGTCTGTCATTTACCGGCGAAACCGGTTCCGGATTTCAAATTCCCCTGGGCACTGCTGTGGATCACGGCGGAGATGGCTCAGCCCCTGGCCCCATGGAAGTGGTTCTGGTAGCCCTGGGCGGTTGCACGGCCATGGATGTGATCTCCATATTGGAAAAGAAACAGCAAAAGGTAAGCGGATTTGAGATCAAAGTTCATGGCGATCGGGCAGAGGCGCACCCCAAGGTCTACACCGATATTACTCTGGAGTACATCGTCACCGGTACCAACCTGGACCCTGAAGCGGTGAAACGGGCAGTGGAATTGAGTGAGACCAAATATTGCTCGGTCAATGCCATGTTGAAAAAGACAGCGAATGTCACTACAAAAGTGACGCTCAAAGAAGCATAAATCAAAAGGCGAGGATTTTCTCCTCGCCTTATTTATTCGCTGAGATCAAACTGCTGGGGGCCGCCTGCTCACTGGCGGTGATGATATTGCCATTCTTGAGCAGATAGCCCAGGTAGGCATTTGTGCCATTGTGGGCCACCCAGCCATCCAGGTTGAACGGAACAGCGCTATCGGCGGGCATCCACTCACCGTTGAATTTGCGGGCAATGTGAACATGCGTGCCGGTGGAAGAGCCGCCCTCGCAGGAAGGATGGCCGATAAACTCACCAGCTTTCACCAGCGTGCCCTGACGCACCTTCTCATACGAACTGATGTGTAAATAAAGCACCACCCAGCCGGTGCGGTCGTCGCCGTCGCCATCCAGGTCCAACATGGCCACGCCTTTATCAACGCGCGAGATCTCGCCATCTGCCACAGCTACGGCGTAATCGGCAGAGCTGGCGCATTTACCAACAGTGGAGGGAGGCGCAAAATCGAGCGCGGCCAGCGGGTCGCCGGAACCCCAGGCGGAGTGAGGTGCTCCGGTGAACGCCCAGGTCTTGCCCGGTTCAATGGGTAAACGGAAGCTGGGTTGTTCCAGGCTGCCGGGAATATTCGCCTGCACATTTAGCCAGGGGTCGCCAAACAGACGCGTATAAGTGGCGTTGATTCCGTCTGCTGAGATAGCCAGGCGGTACTGCTCGGTGGTGAGTATCTGCGCAAAGTAGTTCTGTAATGCCACGCTGCTGGCATTTTGCCAGGGATCCGGGTGCTCGAGGGTGCCATCCAGCAAATTGATGGTGTTGATGCTACCGGATCGCCATTGGTAATACCCGTTGTTGAGGGTGTTGGCAGCCCAGACAAGTTGCAAATAAAAGCCCTTATGGTAGCGTTCCTCGTAGCCAAGGGTGTAATCCACTTTGTCTGCGGGGATCTGCGGGCTGCTAAGCGCGCCGGCCTGGAATTCAGCCAGGGCCAGCAGCAGGCGTGGACTGATGGAGAACTCCCAGGCCACGTAATCGATCAGATCGCCGCCTTTGCGGGTTTGTTCTCCTGCAAGCGCAGAATAGTCTTTCAGCCAGCCTGGCTGTGAATTAACGTAATCAACGGTATTGAACCCCACCTGGGCAGGACCATTGACGAACAAAGCGTTCGGCAAGATGCGGTAGGGCGATCCCCACAGGGCCATGTAGTAAATGGGCATCTTCATGGGCAGGCCAGCCGGCAAGGTGGTAATGGTAGCGGGGAGGTCCGGGTTGGCGTCACGGATCTCTTTTTCTGTGGAATTGAAGTGCGCTGCCAGCGCGGGCAAGGTGTCGCCATCCTGGGCAATGTAATCCACCAAAGTGCCGGGGTCATAGATGCCGCGCGTGGGCAAGGGGGTGACTGTATCCTGCATCAGGGCGGTGGGGGTCAGAGCGGAGAGGATTAGGGTAGGGGTTAATGTGGGGGTAGCTTCGGCTGTGCATGAGGTGAGGAATAGGCTCAAGATCAGCAAATGCAGCCATCTGCTGAAGGTCTTGTGTTTTACAACCGGTAAGCAAGTTTTCATAGTTTCAAAAAGCGTCAGGGCCGGGAAATGAGGCTCTTGGGGGCTGAGTTGGCGGCTGCGATGACCGTCTGGGTGCCGTTGGAGAGCGAGCCTTCATAGGGGGCATCGCCATTGGCGGCGATATAACCATCCATATCAAAGGGAACAGGCCCGCCGGCCAGCATCCATTCTCCGTTGAACTTGCGGGCAATGTGCACGTGGGTGCCCACTGCTTCGCCACCTTCACAGGAGGGATGCCCAATTTTATCATCAGTGTTCAGGTAAGTACCGAGGGCAACCTTATCGCGGGTCTCGATGTGCAGGTACATGATGACCCAACCGGTCAGCTCATTGCCGTCGCCATCCAGATCTTCGATCACCACGCCGTCACCCACACGCACCACCAGGCCGGACGCCATGGCGGTGATCCATTCGTCTGAGCGAACACAGCCAGACTCGGTGGAGGGAGGGGCAAAATCGAGGGCAGCCAGGGCACCGCCTGGTCCCCAGGCCGGGTGCGGGCCGCCGGTAAAGCTCCAGGTCCCCGAAACAAAGGGCAGGTTCAGAGCGGGCTGCACCAAGTTGGTGGGGTAAAGCGGTTCCACACTCTTTGAACGAGCCCAGAAGGAGCCAAACATTTTTTCCATCAGGGCAGGCATGCTGGTATCCCCGTAGAGAGTGGCATTCCACTCCTGCGGGTCGTACCATAAAGCAAACAGGTATTGCAAAGCTGCGCTACCGGCATTGAGGGCCGGCCCCATGCGCATTTGCGTACCGTCGATATAAGTGAGGTCGGTGAGCGTTCCCGCCCGCCAGCCGTAATATCCGATGGAGAGCTGCTGGACGGCCCAACTGAGCTGATGATACAACCCGCGCGATTCCACTTTGATATAGCCCATAGGGTAATCGCGTTCGGCCAGGTTGGTAGGTTGGCCGTAGACCCAGTGGCTTTTGTATTCCAGAATGGCCAGCAGTAAATAAGGATTGGCAGAATTTTCCAAGGCCACCAGTTTGACGATCTCAGCGCCGCTGTAATTGCCTTTGCCCAGGCTTTCTACGTAGGTACTCAGGTAACCACCGGCCCCTGAGATGAATTTATCAATATCAAAATCGGTAGCGGAAGGCGAGTAGACCACTTCGCTGTCCGGCATGGCAATATCAGAGGTGGTATTCACGCCCAGGTGGTCTGGCATAACCAGCAACAAGCCAGGGTTGATGAGCCCTGTGCTGGGAATCTGCTCACTGGCGGTGATCTCAGCGGCGCTGACGTTGAAGCGCCCCATAATGGAAGGCAAGGTGTCGCCAGACTGCGTGTAATATAGAATTGGTGGTTTGGCCGTAGCGTTTGGGTCCACTGTATTCGTGGGCGCAGGCGTGGCCGTCTCTTCGGGCAGGTCGGTGAAGGTAGGCAGGGCTGTCTCGGCGGGGGTTTCAGTGGGGCTCTGGGTGGCAGTGGCCTCAGGCTCCGTGTTGGTGGGCGATGGGAGTACCACGCTGGGTACTGATGTGCTGACCTGGGCCGTCATGGTCAATTCATAGGGGGTGATGTAGCCTTGCGAGCAGGCAAGCGTCACCACCAGCCAGGAGAGGGCTGCGAAGAGGAAGCTTTTTCTTCTAGCGTTGGATCTGGTTTTCTGCAATGCGACCATCCCAGGCGGTGAGCGTCAGCCCGCCTTTGCTTAATGTACCATCGTATTCTGTGCCATCCCCATGAGAGGTCCAGCCATCCATGACAAAGGGAATCTCTCCATCAGCGGAGATCCACTCTCCATTATACCGTCTGGCAATGTGCAAGTGGGTGCCATTTGAAACCCCACCTTCGCAGGAAGGATGTCCGATACGATCACCGGCCTGAACGACTGTTCCCACGCGGATGCGGTCTTGGGTGGCCACGTGCATGTATAAAAGGGTCCAGCCGGTCTGTTCAAGTCCGTCGCCATCCAGGTCCAGAACCACCTCTCCGTTTTCAGAGCGGGTGATCACGCCGTCTGCAACAGCCACCTCCCAGGCATCAGAGGTAAAGCAGCCGTATGCGGTGCCGGGAGGCGCAAAATCGAGGGCAGCCCAGGCAGAACCGGCATCCCAGCCGGCGTGCGGGCCGCCAGTGAAGGACCAGACAGCGCCATCCTCGAAAGGAAGGCGTAGCTCTGGTTGGCTCAGATTGGCCGGGAGCAGCGGTTCCACGGACAGGTCAAAGGGGATGCCGAACAAGCGGGCATAGGTGGCGTAAAGTCCATTTTGTGAGACAGCGTTTTGCCAGGTGGAGGCATCTTCGATCTTAGCAAAGAAACGCTGCACCGCCACTGTTCCCGCGTTGAGCGTGGCCGGGAAGGTGACTAGGGAGCCATCAGCCAATTGGGAATAGGCCAGACCGTTTACCTTATAGAGGTAATAACCGTAATTAAGCTGGCTGGCCGCCCAGGCAAGCTGATGGTAAAGCCCCTTGTGGTCGGAATCGATCAGCCCCATAGGGTAAGTGGCGATGGTCTCAGGTGGGTTGGTCTGGCTGAGCCAGCCCGATTGGTATTCCAAAATTGCCAGCAGCAGGCGCGGGCTGACCGAATATTCACGGCTGACGCGTTTGAGCACCTCGGTGCCGGAGGTGGGCTCTTCATCCACGGTTTCAGTGTAGCGGCTCAAGTATCCGCCTGTTGATTGGATGAAGGCGTCCACGTCCAGGGTGGCACTCATGGGGCCGTTCACAAGTTCAGAGTCGGGAATGATCTTAAAACCGGAGGGCGAAACATTGGGCTGAGGCGCTGGAATAGTGAGCACCTGGCCGGGCTGCAGCCAATCAGCAGCAGAAAGCCCGTTGGCGCTGGCCAGACTGCTGATGTTTATGTTGTAGCGCGCGGAAATGAGCGCTAAATAATCACCGGATTGCACCACATACTGTTCTTCCTGGCTGCGCAGGGTGGGCAGGCTGTGCGGAGTATCTGGGGTGGGGGTGTTGTATGGAGAGGTAAAACTGCGCTGGGTGGGAAAGGCAAAATCAGAGCCCTGCGGGGTCAGCTGTGCCGGCAATGGGGCAACAGTAGCTTCAGGCTGCCAGACCTGAGCGGTTGGACCCGGTCGGTAACAGCCAGCCAGGAGCAGTGCGGCAAAGCTGAGGGTGAAGGCGGCTCGCGGCAGAGTATTGCCCATTCACAAGCCTTTGGTCATCAAATCCACACCCACCCGGCCGCCGCCGAGCACGTGAATGTGCAAATGAAACTCCGACTGGCCTCCATCGGCGCCGGTATTGATGACGGTGCGATAGCCGCTCTCGCCGATGTTCTGCTCAAAGGCCATTTTGCGTGCCAAGAAGAGCAGCTTGCCCAGGGTCTCCGGCTCAGATTCAGGCATCTCGTTGAGGCTGGCGTAGTGCTGTTTGGGAATGATCAACAGGTGAGTAGGCGCTAACGGGTGCAGGTCGCGGATGACAATTGCGGTCTCATCTTCATAGACGGGCTGGGTGGGAATTTTATGTTGGGCGATCTGACAAAAAATACAGTTTTCCATAATTAAACCTGTTGCAACTTACTTGCCTGTTTTCAAAAAGAAACCGGCACAAGGGTCTCTTGTGCCGGTCAGATTGAGCCAGAACTTATTTCTTTTGTTCTTCCCCGCGGATATAGGCTTCGGTCATGTCGCGGCACAGATCATCTTTGAATTGCTTGGGAGGCGTCTTCATGAAGTAGGAAGCCGGGGCGATGAGCGGGCCGGCCAACTTGCGGTCGAGACCCAGCTTTACGCAGCGCACGGCATCCATCACCACACCGGCAGAGTTGGGAGAATCCCAAACTTCCAGCTTGGCTTCCAGGTTGAGGGGAACTTCACCGAAGGTGGTTCCTTCCATGCGGATATAGCACCACTTGCGGTCGGTGAGCCAGGGCACGTAATCGCTCGGACCCACGTGGATGTCACCTTCCGGCAGTTTGTAGGGCAGCATGGAGGTCACGGCGCCGGTCTTGGAGATCTTTTTGGATTCAAGACGTTCGCGTTCGAGCATGTTCATGAAGTCTGTATTGCCGCCGAAGTTCAACTGGTAAGTGCGGTCAAGACGCACACCACGGTCTACAAAGAGACTGGTGATGGTGCGGTGCAGGATGGTGGCGCCTACCTGACTCTTGATGTCGTCGCCGATGATGGGCAGGCCGGCATCCTGGAAGCGTTTGCCCCAGTATTCAGAGCTGGCGATGAAGACCGGGATGCAGTTGACCATGCCAACGCCGGCTTCAAGGATCTGCTCTACATACCATTTGGTGGCCATTTCTGAACCAACGGGCAGGTAGTTCACCACAACATCAGTACCGGTATCTTTGAGAATCTTAACAATATCTGCGGTGGGGCCGGGGGCTTTGGTGAGGATCTGAGAGAGGTACTTGCCCAGACCATCGTGGGTCATGCCGCGGTCCACATTGACGCCCAGGTGCGGGACATCTGAGAACTTAAAGGTATTGTTGGGGTAGGCGAAGATGGCTTCTGAAAGATCTTTGCCCACCTTGGTATCCACCACATCAAAGGCCGCCGAAAACTCAATATCTGAGATGTGATAGCCGCCCAAATTGACATGCATCAGGCCGGGAACACGGTCGGTTTCACTGGCGTTCTTATAGAACTGGACGCCCTGCACAAATGAAGAAGCGCAGTTGCCAACACCGATGATTGCGACTCTTACTTTTTTACCATTGCTCATAAATATTCTCCTCCAGGAGGTTGAGAAATGTGGGGTATGCTATAATTTTTAGTAACCCATTCAGGTGAGATAGCATGCTACAACATTCTGATTATACACGGCGTTTGGAAAGATTGCTTGAGGTTTGTCGCAATTTGACAGCCAATCTTGAGATTGGTCCCCTCCTGCAAAACATTGTGGAAGTGTCGTCTGACCTGACCGGCAGCGAAAAGACCCTTGTGTTGATCTATGATAAAGCCAACAATTATCTCAAGGTTAGCGCGGCGCCTTTTTACTTGCTTAAAGGACTGGAAAATGTTGGCGTCCCGTTGGATCACAGCGTGGCCGGGAGCGTGTTCAGCAGCGGCCAGATGATGGTGGTACGCGATCTGGATGCCAAAGAGAACCGCAACAGCAACTTTGAGTGGGAACGGACCTATGGCGCCAAATCGGTGCTGGCAGTTCCCCTGGTATACAAAGGTGAGACTATTGGGGTTTTAGAAGCCATCAATAAGGCCGGCGATGCCAACTTCAATAATGAAGACATCTTCTTTTTAGATACGCTGGCCGTCCAATCTGCCACAGCGGTGCAGAACCGCCGTCTGATCGCAGATACGGACGCCGCTTACAAAAAGGTGATGGAGCTGGACCGCATGAAAAGCGACTTCATCGCCATTGCCTCGCATGAATTACGCACCCCCCTTGGGCTGATCCTGGGACATTCCGCCTTTTTAATGGAAAGCGCCACGCAGGACCAGAAAGAGGACGTGGAGATCATCAGCCGCAACGCTGCCCGTCTCAAGGACCTCATTGAGGAGATCGGCGATATTGATAACCTCACCAGCGGTATGCGGCGCATTCGCGTTCAACAAGTACAACTCCCGCAAGTGATCCAGAGCGTGGTGGAATCGTTCACGGATGTAGCCAACCAAAAGAAGATCACTGTGAGCATCACCGCCAAACAGCCCAACCTCATTGTAGAAGGTGACCCTGAAAAGATCGCCATTGCCCTGCGCAACCTGGTCAAGAACGCCCTCACCTTCACCAATCCGGGTGGAGCGGTAAAGGTGACGTCTGAGCAACTGCCAGGGTTTGTAAAGATAGCAGTGCTGGATAACGGCATCGGAATTCCCGCAGAAGAACAGCAAAAGATCTTCCAACGTTTCTACCAGGTGGAAAAGCACCTCACCCGCAAGCACGGCGGTATCGGCCTGGGGCTTTCCATCGCCAAAGAGATGGTGGAGATGCACAGCGGCAAGATCATTGTGGAGAGTGTGGAAGGCAAGGGCAGCCGCTTCTCCATGCTGTTGCCGCTCAACGCCGCCCAGGTGTCTGCTGCTGAGAAAGTATTCCTCTAAACATTTGCCCTTGCCGATGTTCGACAAGGTAAGGTATAATCAGCACCGCCACGGGGCGTGGCTCAGCCCGGCTAGAGCACTCGGTTCGGGACCGAGAGGTCGAAGGTTCAAATCCTTTCGCCCCGACAAGAAATACCCTTAACCAGGGTATTTTTGTTTAACCCAGAGGGTCAAAGGTGCCCCATCGAGGGACTTCGCACATCCTATCACCCCGACAAGAAATACCCTTAACCAGGGTATCTTTGTTTAAGGATGCCTGGTCAAAGGTGCCCCATCGAGGGACTCACTTCGTTCGCGCATCCTTTAATCGAATAATTAAGTAGTAAACAGGGATTTGAGATTTCGGAAACCAGGTTGTATTGTTACGGGCTGAATCAAGGTGTAAAAGAGGAATCAATTATTTGGCTAATGCATCAAAAAATAGAAAGGGCATACACATAGTGACCTGCGGTACAATTTATTTGCAACCGCAGTTGATGGATCAGCATCATGAATGAACACAGGGGAACTTTTCGGTTTCCTTTGGAAAATAATTATGAAAAAGATATACCTTTGGTTAGTGATCGTTGTTCTCTTGTTTCTTTTGGTTGTTGTAGCATGTAGCAAACAAGCGACTGAAACAGGCCAAACAAAATCTATTGAGTCAACCTCAAATGCTTGGAACCACTGGGTTAGTCTTCCACAAAGTTTATTTTCAGGGGATTCCACAGAAAAAATTGCAGAGAGATTGTTCAGCCTTTACCTGGATCAATTCAAAGATGAATTACAAGATGAGAGCATCCAGCTTGATGATTATAGAATTGATAACATAGCAATATCTGAAAAATCAGCTGAATGTGCGAAAGAATTGCAAGTAGATTCTATAGTAGACCTACAGTATTCTGTCAAACCACCTGTTTCCCCAAATCCTAATTGGGTGGCTGGCAGCGGTGTGGTTTCGGATTCAAGTCAATGGATTACCGAGAAATTGGCAACCATCGCTATCTACACGGACGGAAGTAACTATACTTTCAAAACCCTTGGCGTTCCCTTTTGCAGTGGAATAGCCATAGATGGAAATACACTCCACTAATTAAGTATCTGTAGTGAATATTGCGTTAGTCCGTTTGTTAATTACTTTGAGGAGATTATCAAGGTTTTATTCTTCAATTTCCAGGCAAAAGGGTAGTTTTTTCGATAATAAAGAGAAAGAATGGATATTTGCGAAATTGATTTTGATAATTCCCTAATTTAAGTGGTCAAAGTCTCTTCTCCTCTCGTCATATAAGAAAAATCCCCAAAAAAGGATTTTTTGTTTAAATTAAAACGAGCAGAAATCACTTCTGCTCGTTTTTATCAACCAAAACCGAATTTATGATACGCAATAATCGGCGTAGTCTTCGTAATAGATGATATCAAGTACATTATCGCTTGCGTCTAGCAGTTCCACAAAGGGCTTGAATTCACATACCGATTTCTCTGAGAGAAAAATGTACATGTTAGAATCTGTAAAGATCGTGGCATCAAAGTTCTGGGCATAGGGGTCAGAAATTGAATTGATCGCTTTTGATCCTTCTATGTGATTTTTACAGGAACCATCCCAGCACATACGAATTCCCCAGGACAGCTTAGTGGCAGTCGGATAATATCCTTTCCAATTGACCTTATTAGCGAGGATGAGAGAAACATCGTACCCAGAAGCATAAGGTTCAACTGTTACAGTCCAACTGGAAACGGTGAATAATTTACCGGCTACCGACTTTGTCTCAATAGGGCCATTGTAATAAGCAAACAGGGCAAACGTGCCAGCAGCAGAGGGTGCTGCGCAGGCAGAGGGGATACCATCAGAGCCGCTTAAATATTCCTGGGTGGTGGTTATCTTTGTCCAAACACCATCAGTCAATTGCAGGATCTGAGGCACCCAATGGTATCGACCCAGGCGAAACGGATAGCAGATCTGGGTGGGCTTCGAAATGTTGATGCCCTCTGAGAACTGTTGCAACCAATTTGGAGCTGATTTGGCGGCATCATCCACATTCACAACTTTGACCGTTAGCGCTGGATCGGCGCCAGGGGTAAGCCAGGCATCGCTGCCAACTGCCAAAGCAGGTTGGGGAGATGTTGCCATTACAGCACTGAATGCCAGCACAATTGCCAAAAAAGCAAACAAGATCTGTTTCATGGTTCCCTCCATATTCAATTTTGATTACCTGAGAATGTGATTACAAGATTCATTATATGAATTACTGTATCGAATTGCAATTGAAATTTATTACTGGTAAAGATTGGCAAAATTATCCAGATAGTTATTTTACGGGTAAAATTAATCGTTCAATGTTGACCCAGCGGACCATTTTTCCAACAAAGATGAGGTGTTATGAAGCGAATTGACCTTGGCGGCACCTGGCAGATGACCAACTGTACGAACAATGAGACGATATCAGCAACGGTTCCAGGCAGTAATTATTTAGACCTGCTGGCAGCAGGGAAGATCCAAAACCCATTCTGGGGGCAGAACGAGGCGCAGGCAAGCCTGGTTGCCAGAGACGATTATCTTTACAGCCGTACATTTGAGGTTGGCTTTGATCTGCTGCGCCAGCCGCATGTGGAGCTGGTGGTATCCGGGCTGGATACGCTGGCAACCCTCACCCTCAACGGGCAACAGATCGCGCGCACGGCCAACTATCACCGCACGTACCGGCTGGATGTAAAGGAACTCCTGCGCGAAAAGGACAACACCCTGGAAGTCCGCTTTGAAAGCCCGTATGCTTATATTAAGCAACGGGAAGCGGCCAATCCGTTGGGCGGCATGGGCTTTGAAAAAGGTATCGGACACATCCGCAAGCCGCAGTACCACTTTGGCTGGGATTGGGGTCCGAACCTGCCGCCAGTGGGCATCAGCGGCAAGATCGGGTTGGAGGCCTACATGGCCCGCATCGAAGAGGTGCGTGTGGTGCAGCGCCACGCAGACGGTCGGGTGACGCTTTCGATCGATGCCATTCTGGGCGGTGAAGCTAAAGGCCGCACGGTACGCTCCACCCTGACCGACCCCAAAGGCCACAAGCAGACGGCCAGGACGGAGGTCAATGGCAGCACGGCCCACCTGGAGTTTGAGATCGATAAGCCTCAGTTGTGGTGGTGCAACGGCCTGGGCGAGCAGCCGCTTTATGAGCTCGAGACGCAGTTGTTGGAATTCCTCAATGTAGAAGACGAGGTGGTGCAGAGCATTGGCCTGCGCACCATTGAGCTGGACACCCGCGCCGATGGGCTGGGCCGTCAGTTCCGCTTTGTTATCAATGGCGTGCCCATCTTTGCCAAGGGGGCAGATTGGATCCCCAGCGATTCCTTCATCAACCGCACCACTTATGAGGATCTGCAATTCTATGTGGAACAGGCCAAATGGGCCAACATGAACATGTTGCGCGTCTGGGGCGGCGGTTATTATGAATCGGATGAATTTTACGAACTGTGCGACCGCAACGGTATTCTGGTCTGGCAAGACTTTGCCTTCGCCTGCAGTGCCTATCCGTTTGAGGAAGCTGAGTTTTTGGAGAATGTGCACCAGGAAGTGATCGATGCCGTGCAGCGGCTGCGTCACCATGCCAGCCTGGCTTTGTGGTGTGGTAACAACGAGAACGAACTGATGGCCGCCTTGTGGAAAAAGAAAAAGGTCACTTACGAGGCCAATTACGATTTTTATTACAACATTCTCAGCCGCTGGGTGAGTGAACTGGATGTGGTGACCCCCTACTGGTTCGGGTCGCCCTCTTCTGGCGAGCGCAGCATTGATGCCGCGTCGCTGGACCACGGCGACAACCACCTGTGGGCAGTCTGGCATGGCTTGATGCCGGTAAGCACTTTCCGTAGAATGCCGGCCCGCTTTACCTCAGAGTTTGGTCTGGAATCCTTCCCCTCCATGCGCGCCATCCGCTCCTTCACCGACAAAGCAGATGTCAACTACCTGGACCCGGTGATGCTGACCCACCAAAAATCGGCGGGCGGCAACCAGAAGATCCTCTTTTACCTCATCGACCAGTACCGCGATCCGTTGCACTTTGAAGATTTTGTGTACCTTTCACAATTGAGCCAGGCTCAGGCCATGCGCTTTGCCAGCGATGATTGGCGCCGCAAAATGGGCGTGTGCAACGGTTCACTTTACTGGCAGTACAATGATTGCTGGCCGGTTGCCTCATGGGCGGGCATTGATTACCTGAAGCAGCCCAAGGCCGTACATTATCACTCGCGCCAGTATAACAAACCCGTTTGCCTTTCCAACGATTGTTATGCCGACCGCGCCGAGATCTACCTGGCCAATGACCTGCCGGAGCCCATCAAAGGCAAGCTGGAATGGCAGGTGAGCGGCTTTGACGGACAGGTGATCTCCAACGCCGATCTGGAAGTGGAGGCAGGCGGAGTGGAAGCCACCCGTCTGATGGTGCTGAACTTCAATGAGGTGCTCGGCACGAAGGCCAAGAATGAAGTGGTGCTCACAGTACGGCTCATCAGCGATGGCCAGACTTTGGACGAGAAATCATGGCTGCTGTGCGCCGATAAACACGTGGCTTTCCCCGGTCCGACCATCCAGGCGAACTGCGCCGTCAGGAACGGCCAGGCAGCCATCACCCTGCATACAGATGTCTTTGCCAGGTCGGTGTTTGTGGAGTTGGAGCAGGTCCTGGCGCCCTTTTCAGATAACTACTTTGATCTGCTGCCCGGCCAGCCCAAAACCATCAGCGTGGCGGTGCCTGAGGGCATGAGCGATGACGATGTGGCCAAAGGGCTGCGCCTCAAATCCATGGCAGATGTTGAGCCAAAGACCAGCCTGCTGGGGGATAAATGGACCCAGTTCAAGCTGCGCTTCAACAAGGTCAACCTGTCTACCTGGCTGATCTTCAAGTTCATTACCCGGCTCAAGTAACCTAAAAAAAGGCTGCGCAGAAACTATGCGCAGACTTTTTTTATCTATCAGAAGGTGAGTGTGCCCTGGCTGACCAGGAGCGTCAGCACAGGTAGCGAACTGTCCATCAGCAGATGAAGTACCATCATATAAGGCAGCACACTAGGCCTGCGCTCGATGATGAAACCAGTCCAGAGGGCAAAGGGCAGAAATTTGAGCGCCAGCCAGAGGTCGTATTGCCAGTTTAATTGGAAGGAAAAGAAAAGGTGCTGGAGTGATAGGGCAAGGCCAATCACACAGATGACGAACCACTTTTTCATACCGGCAGCCCGCAAACGCGGCGCCACATAACCCCAATAGATGGGGAGCTCGGCCAACCCCTGGGTGACGGGCATCAGCAGGAAGAGCGGGAAGATGGCTGCCAGCGGCAGCGGGCGGATGAGCAGACTGTTCGGACTAACGCCTTTGCCTAAAAGCAGGGTCGCCAGCAAATTACCCGGCAGCATGGCAAAAACGGCAGTGCCTGCCAATGCCAAAGCAAACCAGGCCAGATCGCGCTTCCAGGAATTGCCGTTCACGTAGTAGAGATCGCGCAGGCGCATTCCCTCGCGTTTGGCCAGAAATGCCAGCAGCAAGATGCAGACGATGTTGGTGACGGTCACGAACCACAGCCACCAGGCGGAGGCATCATCAATGGCAGACTGGCTGCCCAGACGGCTTAACAGCAGGGCGGTGAGGAGCAGCAGAATAAAGCTCAATACGGAACGCAGGGCAAGCATGGCCCAAACGCGCGGCAGGGGGATGCTTTTCGATTCGATCTTCGCTTGCAGCAGCTCGGGTAAATTGGGGGAGGTTTCCTCGGTCATGGTGTTTTTCTCATTTTCAAGGGGGATGTTGGAGATGATTTTTCCGTTTGATTGTAAATGCACTTTGCCAACCCCATTATTTATTTAAGATACAATATTTACAGGAGATTGACCATGTGCGGACGATATACCATTGCCCTAAACCCTGCTGAATACCAGCTTGAATTTGGTTTTGAAGATTTCCCGGCCGATTTCAGCCAGCGCTACAATGTAGCGCCCACTCAGCCTGTGGCTGTGGTGACGGATGCCACCGCTCGCAAAGTGGAGTGGATGCGCTGGGGGCTCATCCCTGCCTGGGCCAAGGATCCCAGCATCGGCGCCCGCATGATCAACGCCCGTTCAGAGACACTGGGAGAAAAACCTTCTTTCAAGGTCGCTCTGCAAAAGAAACGCTGTCTGCTGCTGGCCGATGGCTTTTATGAATGGCAAAAACGTCCTGGCAAGCTCACCTCTATTCCGCATTACTTTACCCTCGCAGATCACAAACCCTTTGTCTTTGCCGGCCTGTGGGAACAATGGACCTCGCCGGAAGGGCAGGGCATCCGCAGTTGCACCATCATCACCTGCGGCCCCAATGAGCTGGTGGCGCCCATCCACGACCGCATGCCGGTGATCCTGGATGCCGTCACAGCCTGGAGCTGGCTGAACGCCGAATCTGCCGCACAGGCGCAGACCTTGCTCGTCCCTTATCCGGCTGAGAAGATGCAGGTTGTGGAAGTGAGCAGCCGCGTCAACAGCCCGGCAATAGATTCCCCCACTTTGATCGAACCCGAAAGAAAACTAATTTAGAACGATTGTACTAGAACATAAATTCTGTTATAATAAGAGCGAAAAGGAGGTGCTATGAACTTTTCGCTCTTGCCTGCTTCCAGCGGCGCCATTCATCTGGTCATTGCTCCGCACGCCGGTACTGGCCTCATTACAGAAACGGCCGCCCGCCTGGCTCTGGCCGGGCAGGTACGTGTGCTCGATTGCGGCAACCGCTTTAACGTCTACCCGGTGGCCAAGGCTGTGCGCCGGCTCACCACTGAGATGGACCCCGTGCTGGAGCGTATTCTGCTCAGCCGCGCCTTTACCTGTTACCAGGTGCTGGCCCTGCTGCGCCAGGAAACATCGCCCAAACCGGCGCCTATTCTGGTGGTGGATCTGCTGGCCACCTTTTTGGATGAAAACATCCCGCTGGCCGAAAGCCGCCGCCTGCTGGACCATTCCCTTTACGAGATCGAACGTCTCAGCCAGGCTGCCCCTGTGCTGATCACCGTCAAGCCGCTCCTTACACTTAGCGCTGACCGCGCTTCGCTGCTGGAAGTGCTCATGCAAACGGCCACGGCGGTCTACCGCCTGGAAGATCCATCCCCGCTGCCCGAACCGCAATTGCAGGGCATGCTCTTTTCGGCGGATCAACTTTAATTGGAGGAAGTTTATGGGTAGAACTCAGACATCCATTACGCAACAGGTTCAGATCGAGGAAGAGGCGTTCTTGCCCTTCCGTCGGGCGCTGCGCCGCTCCGACCAGATGGTCTTTGATGAGCTTTTTGTAGCGGCCAAGAACCACCGCGCCGCCGCAGCCATGGCCTCACGGGCGCTGCCGATGGAATCGATGTTGCTTTCCATGCTCATTGAAGAGCACAAAGCACTCAAGCACCTGCAGGTACAGATCGAAGAATTGCAAGGGAGGCTGAAGAACAGCTAATGGAAAGCGCCGGTTGGTTGTTGGATCTTTACCCGGACGCGCAAGAAGGCGTGATCCTGTGGGTGGTGACGCAGACCGGCAAACGCCTGTGTCTGCGCCAGCCCTTTGTGGTCACGTTTTCTGTGGCAGGGCCGAGCCAACATCTGCGCGTGGTGTGGCGCTGGCTGCAAAAGCAGCCCATTCCTGTTGTATTGGGTCGCAGCCAGGGGCGCGACCTTTTTTTATCAGAGCCGGTGACGCTGCTGACCATCCAGGTGGATGCCAGCCAGCAGATGCGCCTTTTCTCGCGCCTGTCCGCTGCCTTCCCAGACCTGGATTACTACGATGCAGACGTGCAGATCGCGTTGCGCCATGCCGCCATTTTTGGCACTTTTCCCATGGCGCGCTGCGTCTTTGAATATACCCCACAGAACGTGGTCACCTCACTGCGCGTGCTCGATTCCGCCTGGGACCTGGATCCGCTGCCAGCGCCCTTGCGCGTGCTCACCCTGGAACCCGACCTGGATCCGCAGCACAGCGATCCGCATTCACTGCTGATCTATGATGATAAAGACTTGAGCCTGGAGCTGCCGCTGGAGCAGCCAGAAGCATTGCTGCATACCTTGGCCGGCGTGCTGAGCGAGTATGACCCGGATGTGCTCATCACCAGTTACGGCGATACCTGGATGCTGCCCCTGCTGATGGAGCAAAGCCAGAAGCTGGGCATTGAACTGCCCCTCAACCGCGATGAAACGCGCGGCTCCATGCACAAGAAAGAACGCTCGTACTTCTCGTACGGACATATTGTTTATAACGGGCAGCAGGTGCACCTGGCAGGGCGTCTGCACCTGGACAAGCGCAATTCCTTTTTATTGGCCGATAACGGTCTGGAAGGCGTGCTGGAATCAGCGCGCGTCACTGCATTGCCCATTCAGACGGCGGCGCGTACCTCGCCGGGCACGGGCATCTCTTCCATGCAGATCCTCACCGCCATGCGTAACACCATTCTGGTGCCCTGGCACAAGCAGCAGGTGGAAGGCACCAAAACCGCCAGCGAGCTTATCCGCTATGACCAGGGCGGATTGGTCTACCAGCCGCTGATAGGATTGCACAGCGACGTGGCCGAGATCGACTTTGTTTCCATGTACCCCTCCATCATGGTGCGCTGCAACATCTCCCCCGAAAAACCGCGTCCTACCTACCTGGGTACGGATGAGGAATTGGGGCTGATCCCGCTCACGCTGCAGCCGCTGCTGGAAAAGCGCGTGGCCATCAAGGTGGCGCTGGGTACGATGGCGCGCTCCGACCCGCGCTACAAACGTTACCAGGCGGCCTCATCGGCCTACAAATGGCTGCTGGTCACCTGCTTTGGCTACCTGGGCTACAAGAATGCCCGCTTTGGGCGCATCGAATCGCATGAATCGGTGACCACCTGGGGGCGCGAGGCGCTGCTGCAGGCCAAGGAGACCGCCGAAGATATGGGCTACACCGTGCTGCACATGTATGTGGATGCTTTGTGGGTACAGCAAGAGGGGGTGAGCCGGCCAGACCAGCTCGAGCCGCTGCTGGACGCCATTGCCGAGCGCACCGGGCTCTCTATTGCCCTGGACGGCATCTACCGCTGGGTGGCCTTTTTGCCCTCCAAGGGCGATGACCGTGTATCGGTGCCCAACCGCTATTTTGGAGTCTTTCAGGATGGCAGCCTCAAGTACCGCGGCATCGAGGCGCGCCGGCGTGATATGCCCGATTACGTGGTGGATACCCAACTGGATATGGTGCGTCTGCTGTGCTCGGCGCGCTCCAGGAGCCAGCTCGATTTTGCCATTTACCAGGCGCAGCACCTCTTGCAGCAGCGCATCGCTGACCTGTATCACGGCCGCGTGCCGCTCAGTCAATTGGTGATGGGGCAGCACCTTAGCCGCGAGCTGGACGCCTACAAGAGCCCCTCGCCGGCCGCCCGTGCCCTGATGCAACTGCACGAGGTAGGCAAAGACAAACGTCCCGGTCAGCGCGTGCGCTTCATCTACGTGCATTCCGAGAGCGGCGTCCACGCCTGGGACGCTCCCACCCGGCCCAGCCCGGAAGAGGTCAACGCCGGGGAGTACAAAAAACTGCTGGTACGTGCCGCCGAGACCATTCTGGAGCCCTTCGGCGTGGGGGTGGAGGAGGAAAAAATGAAAGTAAGGGATTTCTTTGAAGTTGAAGTTAAATAAAAAGCGCCCTGTAGGGCGCTTTTCGATTTCTACTTGAACCACAGGCCGGTGACGGCCGGGGTGCCTTCTTGTGGGATGACCACGCGCATGGTGAAGGAGCCGCTTTCGTAGGTGACCTTGTAGCTGACGCGGTAGAAAGAGCCTTCGCTTTCAACAGAATCCACCTCATAGCCTTTGAAGGCACCCAGTTTGCCAAGCGAATCGGTGATGGTGTTGAATTTGTCTTGTGTCAGGGCTTTGGCAGTGGCGTCATCAAAGTCTTTGATAAACGTGCTGTAGTCTTTGTTGTTGATGCCATCCAGAATGTCTTTGGCAAAGGGATCCACGGTGGCAACTACCTGGTCTTTGGCATCACCGTCCAAAGTGGTGGCCGGGGTGGAGGAGCAGGCGCTGCTCAGCAGGGCGATGCTGATGATCAAACCGATGATGAAAATGCTCTTTAACTTCATGTTTTCCTCTTTTTTAGTGAAATTCACTCGTTTTTCAATTGCTATTGTAATACGAGACCCGGGTTGTGGGGGTTGCAAGGGCGGTAGAATAGACAAAATCAATAATATTGAACTAAAGTTAAATAATCTTGAATAAATATTGACAAACACTTGAAATATAGTTATTCTGTATCTCATAAAAGTAATACCCGGGCACGTAAGAGACCTTAGTAAAGGATTGAACGATGAAACAAACGACTGTACCGATGAAAGAAGATGCTCGCCTGATCATTCGATCTGGCGCGGATGTATTGGTGGAAGGCAACGAACTCCCGCAATTGACCGCGATTGTGGATGACAGTGATTCCTTCCGCATGAAGGATGAAGGCGGAGCCATTTATGTGCGCGCTGATGCAGATGCGCGTTTGCGTGTACCCGCCGGGGTGAGCGTAACCCTGGAAAAGGTGGGTGGCGATGCCGGTTTGCTCAACCTGCAGGGGCAGGTGATCGTGCAGCGGGTGGGCGGTGATCTGACCGTGCAGAAGGTGAACAGTTTCACGGCAGATACCGTTGGCGGCGATTGCTACTTTAAAGAGGTG
>JAYFNV010000076.1:0-2585 GCA_034933225.1 Anaerolineaceae bacterium
GGGCGCCTTCCACTGCCAGGGCGATGTTATCTGCCAGGGAACGCAGCACCAACATATCGCTCTCATGGAAGGATTCTAGGCGGTCGCTTTGCACATCAAGTACACCCAGCACGCGGTTCTCGATCATGATCGGTAGAACGGCTTCGGCACGAGTATCTGGCAGCAGATCGATAAATTGGAAGGTGGGGTCTTTGGTAACGTCTCTTGAGACGTGTTCCTTGCCTTCCAGTGCTGTGGTACCGATCAGACCTTTGCCCAGTTCCAGGTTTACCTGGCTCAGGTTGACGCCTGGCTGGCCCTGGCTGGAGCTGGCGCGGAAGTGGAGTAAATTTGATTTGGGTTCAAGGGTGAAGATGGAGGCAAAATAATAATTAAAGGAACTTTGGATCAGTTGGGTGACGCGCTGGCACAGCTCATCCAGGTTGAGAACGTTGGCGATCTGGGAACTGACCGAACGCACCAGTGAGATCTGGTCGTAACGCCAATTCTTGAGCGTTGCCTGGCGGGTGATCTGCATGGAGATGGCGGCGTAAGAGGCAATACCATCGAGCAGTTCAAGTTCCTGGGTGCTGAATGGATTCTCCTGTGGGCGCGTGACCAACAGGATGGCCAGGAGGGTTTCCTGCGTCATCAGCGGCAAGGCTTTTTGGGTGACAGATGTGGCCTCACCGGCTATCTCTGCCCCAGTGGCCGTTTTGGTGCGGTAGACCTTTTGAACGATCTCCGGGCACTTTGTAGAGGGGATGGTAGGCACTGCTGTTTCACCCGGCAAGGGGTATGCCGGCTCTGCCAGGAACAGATCCGCCTGGCAATTGAACTGAATGCTGACGCGTTCCTTCAACAGCCGGCAGATGGAAGCTGTGTCCGATTGGCTGAGCAGGTCTTCGCCCAGTGAAAGGAACTGTCTCCAAATGGATGCCGGTTCTTGCGAAATACTGCTCATCCCGCCTGCTTCTTGATCCGTTTCACCATGATGACACGATTGGTGCCGTTCTCAAATTCGTAACGGACCTCGTCCATCCATTTTCGCATCATATAAATCCCCAGACCATGCTCAGAGCGGTCCATCAGGGGAACGTTCAGGTTTGGCTCAGGTATGTTGTGCGGGTCAAAAGGTCTGCCGGTATCTTCCAGTGTAACTGTTATACCCTCAGGATTGGTGATGCAGGTACAGATGATATCGCCGCTCTCTTCCCCGTGATAGGCGTGTTCAATTATGTTCGAGACCGCCTCATCAACAGCGGTCTCGACTGCGAATACATCCGAATGGGATAGCTGGGTGGTTTCTGCTTCAGCGCGGATGAATGTTGCGATTCTCTCCAGACTTTCGTATCGGCCTGGGAATTTTTGAGTAGGCATATCGCTCAAAGATTAGAATTCACCAACAGCTGCGGTCACATCCTCGAAGATCTTGAAGATCGAGGTAAAACCGGCCAGATCAAACACGGAGAGAATGTTAGCTGGAACTGAGGCCAGTACAACATCACCGCGATTGTAACGTTTGCAGTTCTTCAAAGTGGAGATAAGCACACGCAAGCCGGCGCTGGATAAGAATTGAACATCACTCATATCAATGACGATCTTGAAGCGACCGCCAGTGGTGACCTTTGCCAACTCCTCGGCAAATTTCGGCGCTGTTGAGCTATCGATACGTCCACTCACTTTGACCAGATCGCAGTGCTTGAATTGAGATGTCGTGATTTCCATATCTTCTCTCCGTAAAATACTTGATGGGTAAGTTCGATAAATTATTATATCATGCAGAAAAATAATGGCTAAAAATTTTGCAGAAAAATTGCCAGAATTCTGTGGTATGATGCAAATAATTGGCATGAAAAACGGATGGACTTTTCTGTAGATTAATCTCGACCTTGACAGTAAACCCTAGTAGAATTACATTTTGCAAATCAGCACAAATAATTGGAATTGAATAGGAATAAAATGAGCATAAACTTTACACCCAAGAATGTGATCAATAAGAACAATAAACGGCAGCAAATGATGCCCTTCTTCCTTGGAGCATTGGCGGGCTTTTTGGCACTGTTAGGCATTCTGATCATCGTGATGGTGGTCGCTGGTGCACGCAATCCATTCGCGGCGATGTTTGCTACAGACACACCGACCCCCACAATCACCCTGACCCCTTCAGTGACGCCGTTGCCAACAGAAACGCCTACCATCACCCCAACCGAAGGACCCACCCCCACCAATACACCTGCCGGCCCTCAGCAGTATATTGTTCAGCAAGACGACAACTGCTGGTCAATTGCCAATGCCTTTGGCGTGGATCTGCTGGTGCTTTTGCAGGTCAATAACTTTGGCAATGATTGCCCCATCACCCCCGGTGATACCATCATCATCCCGGCTCAGAATGCTGAGCTGCCCACTGAGACGCCGTTGCCCACTGATCTGGCTCGCGGCACCATCATTGAATATACCGTCAAATTAGGCGATACTCTTCAATCCATCGCTGATAAATTTGACAGCACCATTGAGTCGATCAAGAACTTGAACAACATCACCGATGAAAACAGCATTAAAGTGGGTGACAGTCTGAGAGTGCGATATATGTTAGCCACCCGCAC
>JAYFNV010000077.1:0-27184 GCA_034933225.1 Anaerolineaceae bacterium
TCAGTACACTGGGCGAGTGGCAGGCTGCCGGGGTGGCGTTTGATAAGGCGCGCACACTTGACCCTGAGAACGGTATTGCCTGGGCGTTGCACGGAGAAGCCATCCAGCATGTAGGCGAATCTGGCTTCAATGACCTGAGCAAGGCACTTGAGCTTGCGCCGCGCTCAGACATCGTCAATGGGCTGATGGCGGTGTACTACAGGCGCCAACAAAAGTACGACCTGGCCATCAAGTACCTGTATTCAGCTTCAGAGAGCAACCCCAACGAGCCCACCTGGCAGGTGGAGATCGGCAACACGCTGGCGCTGCAGGGTCAGTTGAGCGACGCGTTGATCCATTTTCAGGTGGCCACGCTGATGGATGCAAGCAATCCGGTTCCCTGGCGAGCGCTTGCCAGTTTTTGCGTCTCTTACAATTATTTGGTCGATTCGGTGGGGGTGGAGGCGGCCCGCAAGGCGCTGCTGCTCAACCCTGGCTCCGGTTCGGCGCTTGACCTGATGGGGTCGGTGTATCTGGTGATGGGCGACCTGGACAGCTCTGAGCGCTTTTTGCTGCAAGCTGAACAGGCATTGCCGGGGCGGGCGGAGATCTTGTACCATCTGGGCCAGTTGTATCTGCAAAAAGGTGACAAGGCCACGGCCTTCACCTATCTGCGGCGAGCAGCCGAGGCCACCACAGACGCACGCATCCGCGAAGCTGCCAACCGATTGATCCAGACAAACGGCGGCGAGTAGGTATAATAAGGGGAGTAGAGTGATCAGGAGAGTTTGATGAAAAGAGTCCTATTCATTGCCATCCTTTCAATATTTTTCCTCAGCAGTTGCCAGGCTATCAATTCCTTGCAGCCTGTAGCCACGGCCGCCCCTGGCGGGACAGTGCTCTTTTCTGATGAATTCGATGACAACGCCAATCACTGGGGAACTTCCAACAGTGCTACCGGCGCTGTCTCATTTGTCTATGAGGGATTGGACATCAAAGTGGACCAGCCCAACTCGTTATTATGGTCGGTGGCCGGCAAAAAGTACGCAGATGTGAAAATCGACGTGGACGGGGTGCTGTTGAGCGGCCCTTCCAATGACGTTTTCGGCGCGGTTTGCCGTTTTAGCGACGCCAACCATTTCTACGGTTTTCTCATCAGTCACGACGGCTATTACGGCATCTTCAAGATGGAGAACGGCAGTCTGATCCTGGCAGATCAGGACCAGGGCTTGAAGTACAGTGACGTTATTTTGCAGGGCGGAACGGTCAACCATATCACGGCCACCTGCCAGGGCGACAAGCTGTCGCTGGCGGTCAACGGCCAATTGCTTTCGATTGTTCAGGATGATAGCTACGCCAGCGGTCAGATTGGTTTGATCGCCGGGACGTATGAAAACGGGGGATCCGAACTCTTTTTTGATCATTTACAGGTAAGCCAACCCTAAGCATGAGAGTGTTCTTTGATACAGTCGGCTGCCGGCTCAACCAGGCAGAAATTGAAAAAATGGCAGCAGAATTCCGCGCCGCCGGGCATGAGATCGTTGCGCAAGCCGCCCAGGCCGACATGGTAGTGGTTAATTCTTGCGCCGTCACCGCAGAGGCGGCTTCAGACTCCAGGCAGAAGGTGCGCCAGGCCAACCGGCTGGGAGTGGGCAATATTGTCCTCACCGGCTGCTGGGCCACACTCAGCCCTGAAGAAGCGCGAGCCTTACCCGGTGTGACCCACGTGGTTGTCAACGAAGAGAAAGATTCTCTGACCACGCAGATATTAGGAAATTTACCCCCCCTGTATGAGGCTGAGCCGTTGGAGCGGGCGCCTTTGCCGGGCATTCACCGGCGTACACGAGCTTTCATCAAAGCACAGGACGGATGTAGCAATCATTGCACCTTTTGTGTCACACGGCTGGCACGCGGCGTTCCGCGAAGTGAATCGAAGGAAAGCGTGCTCAAACAGATCAAGCTGGCGCAGAGCGGGCATACCCACGAGGCAGTGCTGACGGGGGTGCACCTGGGATCCTGGGGGAGCGATCTGAGCGCGGGCGAGACGATCACTGATCTGATCGTATACCTTTTAAAGAACAGCGATATTCAGCGTCTGCGGCTTTCTTCCATTGAACCCTGGGGATTGGATGAACGGTTTATGGAGTTGTGGCAAGACGCGCGCATGTGCCGGCATCTGCACTTGCCCTTGCAAGCAGGCGCAGCCACCACCCTGCGGCGTATGGCGCGCAACACCACCCCGGAAAAATTCCGCGCCCTGGCGGAAATGATCCGTAGTTATATACCAGAGATGGCCATCACCACTGACGTGATCGTTGGCTTTCCCGGCGAGACAGAGGCAGATTTTGCGGCCAGCCTGCAATTTGTGCAAGAAATGAACTTCGCCGGCGGCCACGTCTTCCGCTTCTCCCCGCGTGAAGGGACAGCCGCCGCGCGCTTGCCGGGCAGGATCAACGGCAGGGTGGCGCATGCCCGCAGTGAAGAAATGCGTGCGGTGCTGGCAGCCAGTGAAGCAGCCTACCGTGAGCGTTTTATTGGCAGAGAAGTGGACGTGCTGTGGGAATCGAACAGCTTCCTTTCAGAAAATGGCTGGAGGATCCACGGCCTTACCGATAATTACTTGCCGGTAACAGCCTGGAGCAAAATGGACCGCTGGAACACGATCAACCGGGTTCGCCTGCTGCGCATCAGCACGGATGCGTTGGAAGGGGAACTACTGGATTAACCCCCTTATTGGAGTGAACATGGTATCAAATTACAAATGGTGGCAAAAAGCAGTTTTCTACCAGATCTATCCGCGTAGTTTTGCCGACGGCAACGGGGATGGTATTGGTGATTTTAAAGGAATGATCGAGAAGCTGGATTACCTGCAGGAGCTGGGTGTGGATGCCGTCTGGCTTTCGCCCCATTTTCCTTCTCCGTATGTGGACTGCGGCTACGATATCTCTGATTATGAGAACGTGGCACCTGAATATGGCAACCTGGATGATTTTAAGACATTTCTGGATGGCCTGCACGCCCGCGGCATGCGCCTGATCCTGGACCTGGTCTTGAATCACACCTCAGATATGCATGCCTGGTTCATGGAATCAAGATCGAGCAAAAACAACCCCAAACGGGATTGGTACATCTGGAAGCCTGGCAAGGGCGGCAACCCGCCTACCAACTGGTATTCCACCTTCGGCGGCAGTGCCTGGGAGTATGACCCCACTACAGATGAGTATTATTATCATTTCTTCTTTAAAGAACAGCCGGACCTCAACTGGAACAATCCGCACGTGAAGGAAGCCATGTTTAACGCTGCAAGATTCTGGCTGGATATGGGCGTGGATGGCTTCCGGCTGGATGCGGTGGGTACCATCTTTGAAGATGAACGGTACCTGGACCATCAGGCCAAATTCAGCCAGAACGAGCTGCTGCAAAAAGAACATACCGCCAAAACGGACGAAGAGCGAAAATTAGTCATGGAGCAGTGGGAAGAGACCTTCCGCTACCAGCATGACCTGCCCGGTGTGCACCAGATCATGCGGGAGTTGAGACAGGTGATGGATGAATACGAAGACCGGGTGCTGGTGGGGGAGACCGAAGAGATCTCCTTTTACGGCAACGGCAGCGATGAGATCCATCTGAACTTCAACTTCCCCATGATGCGCGTGGACCGGTTGAGTGCCGACCATGTGAAGGCAAACCAGCAGTACCGCCTGAGCCATTTGCCCGGTGGCGCCTGGCCCTGCAACACACTGGGAAATCACGACTGCGCGCGCATGTTAAATCAATTTGGGGACGGCATCCATAATGATGCAATTGCCCGCCAGAACCTGGTGCTCTTGCTCACGCTGAAAGGCACTCCCTTCCTTTATTATGGGGAGGAGATCGGCATGAGCGACCACTACCTGAATGACGTGAGCCTGTTCCGCGATACGCTGGCATTGCCCCGCTACGCCATCGCCCGCGATCTGATGCATCTGAGCGAGCAAGAGGCTGTGGCCGTTGCTGCCCAGCAGGGACGGGATAAATGCCGTACGCCCATGCAATGGGCAGGCGATGCTAATGGGGGTTTTACCCCTGTGGGCGTGACCCCCTGGTTGCCAGTGGCCCCAAACGCAGGGCAGGGCATCAACGTGGCGGATGAGCAGCAGGACGATGAATCCATGCTGGCTTTCTACAAACGACTGATCGCGTTCAGGAAAGCGCATATGGTGTTGCAAACGGGCGAGTTCGTTTTAGATGAGAACACGCCGTCGAGCCTCGTCAAATACGAGCGCAGCAGCGGTGCTGAAAAGATCACGGTGGTCTTGAACATGAGCGCAGAATCAGCGCAGATCCAGAACGAGGGGTATAAAGAGATCTTGTTCTCCGCCAACACAGAGTTGAAGCAACTCAATCCGCAAACGATCCAGTTGGATCCCTTTGCGGCGCTCCTCTTGAAATAAGTCATAAAAAACAGCTAAAATCGTCTGTCTGAATATAACTGACAGACGATTTTTCTTAAAAGACGGGAAATTCAGGCTATAATCTGTGATACTTGCAGCAATCATTCTAGACATAGAATTGACCAGCCATTTGAATAGGCGTATAATTTTCAGCCTTGCGTCATATTGTCGGTAACTATAGGCTCAGGATAAGCATGAACATAGAAGAGAAAGACGGATCGAAGGTTTTTAAACGAACATCAGAGTATCAACCTGGTGAAAACTGGCGAAATTATTTAATTGGCCGCCCCTTACAAACCGCTGATGCACCGCATCAGACCATCGGTAAATTTCTGGGGTTGGCCGTTTTTTCGTCTGATGCGCTCTCCTCTGTAGCTTATGCCCCACAGGAGATGCTGCTCATCCTTTCGCTGGCTGGATCGACGGCTTTCTCACTTTCTCTACCGCTTTCGATCGCAATCTGCGTTTTGCTGGCAATCTTGATCTTGTCCTATGAGCAGACCATCCATGCTTACCCGGACGGTGGCGGTTCTTACATCGTCTCGCGGGATAATCTAGGTGAGTTTCCGGCGCAGACTGCCGGTGCGGCGCTGTTGACCGATTACACCCTGACCGTATCTGTATCCATTTCCTCAGGTGTGGCACAACTGATCTCTGCATACCCGGGCCTTTACAACTACCGGGTGATCATCGCAGTGGCACTGGTCTTGTTCATCATGTTGGTGAACCTGAGAGGTGTCAAAGAATCTGGCAAGGCTTTCGCCATCCCCACCTACTATTTCCTGGGGATGATGTTCATCACCATTTTAGTCGGTTTCTTCCGCTATTTCACTGGTTCATTAGGGTTGGTTGCCCACCCGCCCAAGGATATTATGGAATTGCGCACCACCCTGGAACCGATCACACTCTTCCTTATCCTCAAGGCATTTTCCAGCGGTACCACTGCCTTAACCGGCGTGGAAGCTATTTCCAATGGCATTACCGCTTTCCGTGAACCGCGCAGCAAGAATGCAGGCAACACCCTGGTGATCATGGGCTTCATTCTAGGCTTCATGATGCTCGGCATCACCTTCCTGGCTCATCAGGTGGGTGCATTACCCTCTGAAGAAGAAACCTTGATCTCACAACTGGCACGTACCATCTTCTCTGAGGGCGGACTGATGTATCTGGCCGTCATCATCGGCACCACGGTCATTTTGATCATGGCTGCCAACACGGCCTTTGCAGACTTTCCGCGTCTCAGTGCCATTGCCGCCAAAGACGGTTTCTTACCCCGCCAGCTCACTTATCGTGGCAGCCGTTTGGTCTTCTCCAAGGGCATCGCAGCGCTTGCCATTATGGCCAGCATCCTCATCGTGATCTTCCAGGCCAGCGTTACCAAGTTGATCCCGCTGTACGCCATCGGCGTTTTCCTCTCATTCACCCTTTCACAGGCAGGCATGGCCCACCGTTGGTGGAAATCTGGCCACCTGAAACCGGGTGAGGTAAAGAAGGAGCGCGGCTCTGAATTGATCTATGATTCTGGCTGGCACGTGAAGATGATCATCAACGGCTTTGGCGCTGTATGTACCTTTGTTGTCATGATCGTATTCGCTGTAACAAAGTTCAAAGATGGCGCCTGGGTAGTGGTGATCTTGACCCCCGCACTGGTGGCGTTATTTTCTGCGATCCATAGCCATTACAAACGCTTTGCAAAGAAGCTCTCGCTTGAAGGGTTCCAACCCGAAACTCGGGTCATGCATCAAAAAGTGATCATGCCCGTTAGCGGCGTGCATAAGGGCACATTGGCTGCTTTGCGCTTCGCCAGAACGCTCTCCGACGATATTACCGTTGTCAATATTTCCAGCGATGCAGAAGAGACCGCCAAATTGCAGGATAAATGGGAGAAGTGGGGAGAAGGCTACCGTTTGGTCGTGCTCGATTCTCCGTACCGTCTCTTTATTGAACCCTTGTTGGCTTATATTGATGAAATCGATGCCAATAAACAGGAAAATGAGATCATCACCATTGTTGTGCCGCAATTTGTGACCCTTCATTGGTATACTAATTTGTTACACACTCGTACTGCCGATACATTGAGGCGTGTGCTTTTGTTCCGTAAAGATATTGTGATCATGGAAGTTCCATATCAGGTTGACTAAGGGATTATAGAGGAAATTATGAAGGCGATTGTCGTAGGTTGTGGTCGTATAGGAGCGGAACTTGCTTATCGTCTCTTTGCGAGAGGACATGAAGTATCTATCATTGATAATGTGGCTGCTTCGTTTAATAATCTTCCCCCAGATTTTAAAGGTAGAGTTCATGAAGGCGACGCGTTGAACCAGGACGTGCTCATCCGCGCCGGTATTGAAAGCTGTGAAGTTTTAGCTGCCGTAACGAACAATGACGCATTGAATGTGGTCGTGAGCCAGGTAGCCAAGAGCGAGTTCAATATCCCCAATGTTGTGGCAAGAAACTATAACCCCAACATGCGTGAGCTTTTTGAAGTATTCAACATTCAGGTTGTGGGTTCCACCAGTTGGGGGGCTCAACGTATTGAGGAGCTGATGTATCATTCTGAGGCTCGCACTGTCTTCTCTGCTGGAAATGGTGAAGTGGAAGTTTATGAGATCACCATCCCTGAACAGTGGGAAGGCAAAACTGTGGATGATCTAGTGCCTTGTACAGATTGCAAACCGATTGCAGTCACTAGAGCTGGAAGGGCATTTCTCCCCGAGTCAACAACTGTCCTGGCGGAGGGAGATATTTTAAACCTGGCTGCAACATTCGATGGAATTGAAGATCTTCGCAAAAGATTAGCAGCTGCGCAGAAGGAGGCCTGACATGTTTGTGATCATTGCTGGTGGTGGAAGAACAGGCGCTCAACTGGCGCGTTATTTACTTGATGAAGGACATCAAGTGCGCATTGTAGAAGAGCGTAAAGATGTTCTGGCTCGAATCCATAAAGAACTGCCCACTGAAGCCATCTTTATTGGGAATCCTTTGTTTCCACGTGTTCTTGAAGAAGCCGGGATCCAGGATGCACATGTATTTGCAGCCACAACCACCTCTGACGAGGGAAATTTGGCCATGTGCTACTTCACTCGAGAGAAATATGGGGTAGCCCGTACAATCGCCCGGGTGAACAATCCTCGGAACGCATGGCTCTTCGATGATAAGCTGCATGTTGATGTAGCTGTAAACCAGGCTGAGTTGCTAGCTCGCCTCATCGAAGAAGAAATGTCTCTTGGGGATATGATGACACTGCTGCAATTAAGACGTGGCAAATATTCTCTGGTGGAAGAGAAGATTCCCAGCGGTGCTCGCGCCCTGGGTGTACCCATCAAAGATCTGCAATTCCCAGAAAATTGTGTGATCGCCGCCATCATTCGTAATGGCGAGATTGTAGTACCCCGAGGAGCCACTGTTTTTGAAGAAGGCGATGAAGTCCTTGCAGTCACCGATGATGATGGTGCCAAACAGTTGGAAGGTATGTTTGCTAAGGTTTAAAACCCTTAAAACCTTTGACCCCTGAACAGCCCTGCGGTATAATTATGCGCTGTTGCGTATAAATAATGTTTGCTTTTGAGAGGAAATAGAATGACCAAACGGACCTACCAACCGAGAATTCACCGTCGTTTACGTGTACACGGTTTTCGTTCGCGCATGGAAACAGCCGATGGACGCGAAGTGTTGAAACGCCGTCGCGCAAAAGGCCGCCACAAGTTGACGGTTTCCATGAATAACCATGTCAAAAGGATTCGCTGGTAATATCTGCATCCTCTGATGGATCGGTGCCTTTGGTGCTGATCACTGTCAGGATGGTACATGATTGAACCGCAGTTTACGAATAACCAGTTCAAATGACTTTAAGCGGGTGCGGCGTGATGGAAAATCTTATGCCCACCCGCTTGCAGTCGTTCTGGTAACTGAAGGCCAGTCGACGCAATCACGAGTGGGTTTCATTACCGGAAAATCAGTCGGAAATGCGGTGCAGAGAAACCGGGCGAGAAGGCGTTTGCGCGCCATCTTGAGCGGCTTGATCATTAACACAAAGAAAACGGTCGATATTGTAGTGATCGGACGAAGTGCGACCAGCTCAGCCACTTATTGGGAGCTGCGATCGGCGATTGTAGAGCTCCTCGTCAGAGCCGGGATATTGGAAAAGAATGTCAGTAATTGAAGAAGATGAGCACATCCATGTGGAAGAACCAAAATTAAGGGATCTTCCATTTTCCATTCTGTACATTCCCCGCTTTATTTTGTTGGCGTTGATCCGGCTTTACCAGTTTCTCATTTCGCCAGCACTTCCCCCTGATACTTGCCGTTTTTATCCAACCTGTTCGCATTATGGCTACCAGGCGATCTATAAATATGGCGCCATAAAAGGAACCGGCATGGCCATCTGGCGGGTCTTACGCTGCAATCCGTACAACCCGGGTGGATTTGACCCCGTCCCGTAAATTTCTCTTTAAAGATATAATGAGCATCAACCCACGAACAAAGGGAATCAGAACAAACATGAAGATTAAACGTATTTTCTTATTGCTCTCCATCCTCTTGCTTGGGATTGTGTTAAGTGCCTGCTCCACCTCCAGCACAACCAATGCCTGGTCAGGTGTGGCTGCTACCGATACAGCGGTGTATTTTACCAACGCCAATGCATTGGTCGCCGTCAAAGCAGACAATGGAAATGATATCTGGTCATTCCCACCGCAATCTACCAGCAAAGGGTTATTTGCTGCTGCTTCCACCCGCTATTTCTCTGCTCCTCCAGTGATCGTAGGGGAACAGTTGATCGTCGGTGATTACAGCGGTACGCTCTCCAGCGTCAGCACCCGTGACGGCGCTGAACAGTGGAACTTCACCGGCGCCACCGGACGTTATATCGATGCTCCGTTGGTAGTGAATGACACGATCATCGCTCAAAACGCTGATGCCTCGATCCACGCGCTGGATCTGAATGGTCAACTGCTTTGGACGTTCAAGGGTGATTATGCCTTCTGGGCGACCCCTGTCAGTGACGGCACCACCGTTTATGCTCCTTCGATGGATCATTCTCTTTATGCGCTCAACCTTTCTGACGGTACCCTAAAATGGAAGAAAGACCTGAGCGGTCCGTTGGTGGGACGCATTCTCCTCACCGAAGACGGCACCATTTACGCAGGTAACCTTAATGGTGAGCTTTACGCAATCAAAGCGGAAGACGGTAGCATTCTCTGGTCTCAAACCCTGAAGAGTGGTATTTGGTCTGCCCCAACCAAAGTGGATGACAAGTTGTACATCGGCGATCAGGCTGGCAATATTTATGTCCTGAACGCAAGCGATGGCACCACGGTCACCAGCCTGGAAATTGGCTCTGCCATTTTAGGCGGTGGTGTGGTGATGGGTGACAAGGTCGCATTCGGCGATGAAAACGGCGAACTGATCGCAATCGGTTTGGACGGATCACGCGCATGGACGCGCACCCTGACCGGCAAGATCTATTCCAATCTGGTCTATTCTGGTGACCAGTTGTATGTGCTCACAACCAAAGGCGATCAACCCTTGCACGTGTTTGACGCTAATGGTAATGAGATCTGGAATTATTCAACCAAGAAATAAGGAATTGAGACCATGTGGGATTCTGTGATCATCAAGCCTTTTATTAATTTTCTGCTCTGGATCTATGCGACCGTAGGCAATCTGGGTGTTGCAATCATCCTCTTTACTGCGGCTACTCGTCTGGTCCTTTATCCGTTGACCGCCAAGCAGATCAAATCTTCGCAGGCCATGCAGGAACTGCAGAAGAACAAACGTTACATCGAGATCCAAGAGAAATACAAGAACGACAAAGAGAAATTAGCTCAGGAACAGATGAAACTGTACCAGGAGCTCAAGATCAGCCCGTTCGCCTCTTGTTTACCGACTTTGCTGCAATTCCCGCTGATCATCGGGTTGTACCAGGCCCTCATTCAGACCGTGGCTTCTGCTCCTATCGACCTGTTGAACCTGGTGCGTCACATTTACCCAAGCTTCCTCAAGGTTGCTGACCTGATCCCGCTGAACACCCGCTTTTTGTGGATGGACCTGGGTCACCCGGAACGCCTGTATATTCCTGGCTTGAGCTTTGGAATTCCTGTGCTGGCCATTGTTGTGGTCATCACCACCTATATTTCTACCAAGATCATTACCCCGCCTCCGCAAGCGGGAGGTTCTGCCAACGATCAGACTGCCATGATGTCCAATATGATGAACATCTACATGCCTTTGCTGATGGGTTGGATGGCCTGGACTTTGGCCTCTGGTTTGGCTCTGTACTTCGTTGTTACCAACTTGATCCAGATCTTACAATACGCAGTTACCGGGAAAGTTTACTGGGGCAACATCCTGCCTGGTAGAGGTGCTACTCCCGATACCAAGAAACCTGTCAAAAAATAAACCGTATCGAGGCAAAAATGAGCCAGGAAAAAACAACTCTTGAGATTATCGCACCGAGTGTCGAAGAAGCGGTGGCCCGTGGGCTTGAACAGTTAGGTCTTCCTAAAGATGCCGTCGCTGTTGAAGTTCTGGATAACGGCAGCCGGGGGCTGCTGGGAATTGGTGGCCGCCAGGCAAGAGTTCGCCTATCTCTGAAAGAAGTTGAAGCAGCTCCGGTTGTTTCAGCAGCAGCTTCAGAAAAATCCGAGCAAGGTTATCAGGATTCTCAGGCGAGCTTCAAAGAGCCTACCAGCATCAAGAAAATTGATGAGGCTGAACTCTCCGAAGACGAAGTTAAGGCATTGAGAAAAACTCAAGAGACGGTACTTGAGCTCTTGAAACGCATGCACATCAAGGCAGAGGTCAGCTCCTGCTACATTGAGCCGGCGGATGAGAATGATGATCGTCTGGTGATGGTGGATATTCAGGGCAAAGACCTGAGCATCCTCATTGGCCGTCGCTCAGAGACTCTGAACGCTTTGCAATATGTCACCAGCCTCATCGTCAGCAAGGAATTGAACCGCTGGGTTCCGCTGATGATCGACGTGCAGGGATATCGCAGCCGCCGTGAGCGCCAACTGCGTCAGCTTGGACGCCGCATGGCCGACCAGGCAGTGCAGACGGGCAAGAAACAGGTGCTTGAACCCATGCCTGCCAACGAGCGCCGCGTGATCCATCTAGAGCTGCGTGATAATGCTTACGTAACCACCGAAAGTACCGGCGACGAACCCTTCCGCAAGGTAACGATCGTCCCGAAGAAGTAATCTTTTTGTATCGTAATTGAACCAGACCCCAACCAGGGTCTGGTTTTTCTTTAAGGTTATAGTACAATTCACTAGATTGTCAGACAAGATGGAGGCTGAATGAACGCAGTTGATATCATTATCAAGAAACGTGATGCCCTGGTGTTGAGCAATGAGGAGATCACGTTCTTTATCAATGGCATTACCAAAAATGAGATCCCCGATTACCAGGCGGCAGCCTGGGCCATGGCAATAATGCTTAATGGTATGACCGATCAGGAGACCACAGATCTGACCCTGGCCATGGCACATTCCGGCCAGGTAATGGATCTGAGCAATGTGATCCCCATTGAAGTGGACAAACACTCCACCGGTGGGGTGGGAGACAAGACCACCCTTGTGGTGGAACCTACCGTGGCTGCCTGTGGGCTGCCGGTAGCGAAAATGTCGGGGCGCGGGCTGGGCTTTAGTGGTGGCACCCTGGACAAAATGGAAGCCATCCCTGGCTTCCGCGTCAGTTTGACGGATGAGGAGTTCATTCATCTGCTTAAAACCACAGGGCTGGTGCTGGCCGGTCAGACTGCTGATCTGGCTCCGGCAGATGGTAAATTGTATTCTCTGCGCGATGTAACTGGTACTGTGCCCTCCATTCCGCTGATCGCTTCTTCGATCATGAGCAAAAAGATCGCCGGTGGGGCTCAGGCCATTGTGCTGGATGTGAAGGTGGGGTTGGGCGCCTTTATGCGTAACCTGGACGACGCCAAGAAGCTTTCCAAATTGATGGTGGCCATTGGCCGATTAAGTGGACGCAAGGTGGTTGCCTGCCTGTCGGATATGAACCAACCCCTCGGCAATGCCGTTGGCAATGCCCTGGAAGTGAAAGAAGCCATTGAAACATTGCACGGGCGGGGTCCGCAAGACTTCCGCGAGCATTGTTTGGAAGTGGCCAGCCACATGTTAGTGATCGGCGAGAAGGCAGATACCCTCAAGACCGCCCGCAAGATGGTCACAGAGACCCTGGATAGCGGCAGATCCTGGGAGAAATTCCGCATGCTGGTGCAAAACCAGGGTGGCGATGTGGATTATGTGGACCATCCAGAAAAGCTGACGCTGGCGAGCTTAATCGAGACCGTGCCGGCACCGCAGAGCGGATACCTGCATGAGATCAATGCCCAGATCGTGGGCGAGACCTCAGTAGAACTTGGCGCCGGGCGGGTGAAGAAGGGTGACCCCATTGACCCGGCAGTTGGAATCATCATCCTACACAAGGTGGGAGATGCGGTCAAAGCCGGCGAACCTCTGTTTGTGATCCACGCCAATGATAAAAAGAAGTTGGCTGCGGCCAAAGAAAGATTACTTAGTGCACATGTGATCCAAGCGGAAAAATGTGACCCGCTGCCGCTCTTTTATGGCGTGATCAAATAAATAACAACTCGCTGACCAGAAACGGCCAGCGAGTTTTCTTATTCCATCGAGAATGGGGTGGAGAATACTTCTGTGTTGGGTGGAAAGGCTAATACACCTATGTGGGTAATACCCGCCTGGATGGGCAATGGAGCAAGCTCTTTGAGAACCCTCACTGCTGTAGTAAGTTCCTCAGCGTTCAAGTGAATTCCCAGTGTGCAATGAGGTACCCAACGGGGAACATCATAATACGGGATCAGATTGGGATGGTAAGATTGCATGAACTGTAAAAACGTGGCATGAAAAGTAAGCAGCTCAGGCGTGACCTTGGGCGTGAAGAAGATCACACTTTCGTTGGAGGGGAAGATACCCACAGATCCCAATGAGAGGTTGAGGTCGCAAGGTCTCTTCGCAAATGAACTGACTTGCCTTATCAGTTTTTGTTGGTTCAGGTCTTCATACAGCGCCAATGAAATATGTGGTCGCGTACCGGCATCAATGGGCACACCGCTGGCAGCTAAATGTTCGCGAACGATGTTGATCTGGCGGGTGGCGGACTCATCAAAGTAGAGCTCTACGGCATGATTCATGATCAAATTCCTTTTATTTGAATAATTATAGCAATTCAAATTGTAAAAATGCGAAATTAATGGCATAATTGGGGAACCAAAAGCGATGATAGAAACGAGTAGACTTGGTCAAGTCTTCAGCGAACCCGGGTAGGTGAGAGCCGGGCAGACAAGACGAGTTGAAAATCCTTCTGGAGCTGCGATCTGAACGCTGTGAGGCCAGTAAGAAAGCCGGAACTTTCCGCCGTTATCGAGAAACAGGTCTATCGAAAGATGCACCTGACCGAGCGCCCATTTTTATGGGAAGCAGGGTGGTACCGCGGGATTTCTCTCTCGCCCCTGAGTTCAAGGGCGAGATTTTTATTTAATCGGAGGCTGAATGTTCAAACCAGTTTCACCCAGACTCAACGTCACATTATCTGAAGAAGAAGTGTTGCGGTTCTGGAAACAGAAAGATATTTTCCATGAGACCATGAAGCAACGCGAAGGTGGACCTGAGTACGTATTCTTTGAAGGTCCCCCCACTGCCAACGGTAAACCCGGTATCCACCATGTACTGGCTCGCGCTTTTAAAGATATTTTCCCGCGCTACAAGACCATGCGCGGCTATCATGTCTCACGCCGCGGCGGGTGGGATACACACGGCCTGCCGGTGGAGATCGAAGTAGAAAAGAAACTCGGCTTCACCAACAAACAACAGATCGAAGATTACGGCATTGAGAAGTTCAATAAATTGTGCCGCGAATCCGCTTTCACATACATCCAGGAATGGGAAAAGATGACCGATCGCATCGGTTACTGGGTGGACCTGGAAACGGCTTATATTACCTATAAGAACCAGTACATCGAATCCGTCTGGCACATTCTGCACGATTTCTGGGAAAAAGACCTGCTTTACCAGGGCTTTAAAGTGGTGCCTTACTGTCCACGCTGCGGTACGCCGCTTTCAGACCATGAGGTGGCGCTGGGATACAAAGAGGTAACTGATCCTTCTGTGTATGTGCGCCTGCCGCTGGTAGATGAACCCGGCACCTCACTGCTGGTCTGGACCACCACCCCCTGGACCCTGCCGGCCAACGTGGCTGTGGCAGCAGGACCTGAAGTAGAGTATGTAAAAGTAGAGCACGAGTTGGCAGAAGGCGGAACCGAAAAGCTGATCCTGGCTGAAGCCTTGCTGCACAGCGTTTTTGGTGACGAACCTGTCAAGGTGTTGGAACATTACAAGGGCAAGCAATTGAAGGGCAAGAAATACCTGCCGCTGTATACCTTTTTGCCCACCACCAAACCGGGCTACTTTGTGGTCAATGCTGACTACGTGAGCACTGAAGATGGTTCCGGCCTTGTACATATTGCCCCGGCCTTTGGCGCGGACGATATGCAGGTCTCGCTGGAAAACGATCTGCCCTTCCTGGGCACAGTCGCCCCTGATGGCACCTTCATCTCTGAGGTCAAACCCTGGGCGGGGATGTTTGTAAAGAAAGCCGACCCGCTGATCATTCAGGATCTGCAGGAACGCGGGCTGCTCTTCCGTGAACAAAAACATCTGCACACCTATCCGTTCTGCTGGCGCTGCGGTACTCCCTTGCTGTATTACGCCCGTCCCACCTGGTACATCCGCACCAGCAAGTACAAAGACCGTATGGTGGAACTGAACAACAGCATCAACTGGTACCCGGAGCACATCAAGAACGGCCGCTTTGGCAACTGGCTGTCCAACAACATTGACTGGGCGCTTGGCCGAGAACGCTACTGGGGAACCCCGCTGCCGGTTTGGGAATGTGAAGACTGCCATTCTCAGGTATGTGTTGGCTCTGTCAAAGAGCTCTCAGAAAGAGCCGGCCGCGACCTGAGCGATTCTGATCTGCACCGCCCGTATGTGGATGAGATCACCTTCAAATGCGCTGATTGCGGTGGCAAGATGCACCGTGTGCCTGAGCTGATCGATGTCTGGTTTGACTCCGGTTCCATGCCGGTGGCTCAGTGGCATTATCCATTTGAGAACCAGGAAGAGTTTGCCAACCAGTTCCCGGCCGATTACATCTGCGAAGCAGTAGATCAGACGCGTGGTTGGTTCTACTCACTGCACGCCATCAGCACGCTGTTGTTTGATAAGGTTTGCTACAAGAACGTCATCTGCCTGGGGCTCATTTTGGATGGGCAAGGGCAGAAGATGTCTAAATCGCGCGGCAATGTGGTTTCACCGTGGGAAGTACTGGATAAGAACGGGGCGGATGCCACACGATGGTATCTGTATACGGCCAGCCCTCCCGGGCAGGAACGCCGCTTCTCCAGCGACCTGGTCAGCGAAGTGCTGCGCACCTTCACGTTGACGCTCTGGAATACCTATTCCTTCTTCGTGACCTATGCAAACCTGGATGGATGGAAGCCGGATCCCTCTGCCAAACTTGAATACAGCCCCATCGACCAGTGGCTGCGTTCTTCTCTGCACGCCCTGGTCCGCGATGTGACCGAGGCTCTGGAGCATTATGATGTTCTGGGAGCCACACGGCCCATTGAGACCTTTGTGGACATCCTTTCCAACTGGTATCTGCGCCGCAGCCGCCGCCGCTTCTGGAAGAGCGAATCGGATGCCGATAAGCAGGCCGCTTATGCCACCCTGTACGAGGCTTTGGTGGCGATCAGCAAATTGATCGCTCCCACCATGCCGTTTATGGCAGAAACCCTGTACCAGAACCTGGTACGCAGCTTTGATGCCGATGCCCCTGAATCTGTGCATCTTGCCGAGTGGCCGAAGTTTGATGCAAACGTGATCAATGACCCACTCAACCGTGAGATGGGGTTGGTCATGCGCCTGGCTTCTCTTGGGCACGCCGCCCGCAACAAGGCCAACCGCAAGGTTCGCCAGCCACTCTCTGAGGTGGCATTTGCAGTAGGCAGCCGCGATGAGATGCGTGTAGTTGAAGAACACGCCGATCTATTGGAAGAAGAGCTCAATGTCAAGCATGTACGTTTGCTCAATGCAGCCGGCGAAGCCGTCAGCTTTGCGCTCAATCCGTTGCCCAAGCAGTTGGGGCAGAAGTACGGCAATCTGTTCCCGGAACTGCGCAAGGCCATTCTGGCTTTGGATGTAGACAAGACCGCCCCTGAATTGCTGGCCGGCCAAAGCGTGAAGGTGAGCATTGCCAGCGGCGAGTATGAGATCTTGCCGGAGGAGATCGAAGTGCGGGTCACGGCCAAGAGCGGTTATTCCGTAGCCGCTGATGGCGCCTACCTGGCGGCTCTTGTGACTGATCTGACCCCTGAGTTGATTCAGGAGGGGTTGGCACGCGAATTTGTGCGCCGCGTTCAGGATCTGCGCAAGTCTGCGGATCTGGACATCGCCGACCGTATTCACCTGTACTACACAGCCACGCCGGGTCTGCTTGAAGCGGTGAGCGCCTTTGCTGATTACGTGAAAGGCGAAACCCTTGCAGTTGACCTGCTGCCCGGTACCAACCCGGAGGGTCTGCCCAGCGTGGAAGACGAGTTTGATAAAGAAAAAGTGACCGTAACGATCCAGAAAGCCTGATGACTCAGCGCTCCTCCTCAAACGGAGGAGCGCATTTTTTAATTCAGGCTGATTATGGGGTAAAATTTATTAGTTTGATACCCGGAGGCCAAATTGAAGTCTTTCTTTCAAAAAACACGCTGGTTGTTCCTCATTGCTGCCATTATCCTTATTCTGGACCAGGTGAGCAAAATTCTTGTGCGCACCAATCTGGCGATTGGTGAGACCTGGGTGCCCTGGCCGTGGCTGGCCCCTTATGCCCGTATCATCCATTGGACAAACACCGGTGTTGCATTTGGTATGTTCCAGGGAAACAACATTCTGTTCGCGGTTGTCGCGTTCATCGTCGCTTGTGTGATCGTGTACTACTATCCGCAGGTTCCCGCAGAAGACAAGATCCTGCGTTTTGCCCTGGCCATGCAATTGGGCGGTGCGTTGGGCAATTTTGTTGATCGCGTATTTGTAGGCGAAGTCACCGATTTTGTATCGGTGGGAAACTTTGCTGTCTTCAATGTGGCTGATTCCTGCATCACCGTGGGGGTGGTTGTGTTGGCGATTGGTGTGTGGCTGCAAGATCGCCGTGAAAAGAAAGAGAAAGCGGCACAAGAATTGGAACCTAATTCTGAACCACTGGATCAAAATAAACCTTGAGTGAAACTATTCGTACATTTACAGTAAGCGGGGGTCAGGCTGGCCGTTTGGACAAGTACCTGGTGGAATGCCTGCCGGACCTCTCGCGCGCACGTATCCAGAACCTCATTAAAGATGAAAAGGTGACCGTTGTTGGCAAAATCACCACAAAGACTGGACATGATGTAGAACCAGGGGATGAAGTGCGTATCGTCATTCCACCCTTGCAATCCAGTGAATTGATCCCTGAAGATATCCCGCTGGACATCGTTTTTCAAAACAGCGATCTGGTCATCATCAATAAACCGGCTGGCATGGTGGTCCACCCGGCGGCAGGGCATTACAGCGGCACCCTGGTGCATGCTGCTCTGGCAGCCATCCCAGATCTGCAGGGCATCGGCGGCGAAGAACGCCCCGGTATTGTGCACCGCCTGGACAAAGAAACATCCGGGCTGATCGTAATGGCCAAAAACGAAAAGGCGCATCGCTGGCTGCAAGAGCAATTCAAGCTGCGCACGGTGAAGAAAGTTTACCTGGCGTTAGTAGATGGCAAACCCCCTACTCCCACTGGCCGAATCGAAGCCGAGATCGCCCGTGATCCATCACACCGCAAGAAGATGGCGGTGGTTTCTGATGGCAGGGGGCGCACGGCAGTGACCGAGTATCAGACGCTGGAACAATTTGAAGAATTCACACTGATCGAAGCGCATCCCCTCACGGGGCGTACGCATCAGATCCGTTTGCACCTGGCTTTTCTGGGCTGTCCGATCGTGGGCGATACTATTTATGGCCATAAAAAGTCATCGGTCGAGCTTGACCGTCACTTTTTACACGCCGCCCGGCTAAGCCTGCTCTTCCCAGGCGAAAAGGAATTGCATACATTTGAAGCCCCTTTACCGCCGGAATTACAGGAAGTTCTCGAAGAAGTCCGCACAAAATAGAGGTGAATCATGGAGCTCGTTGATCTGCGTTCGGATACCGTCACGCAGCCCACTCCGGCTATGCGTGATGCCATGGCAGTTGCCAGGGTGGGGGATGATGTCTTTCAGGAAGACCCCACCATTAACCAGTTGCAAGAAAAATCTGCACAGTTGATGGGTAAGGAAGCAGGCCTTTTTGTGCCCTCCGGTACCATGGGCAACCTATTGGCGGTGCTCAGTCACTGTCAGCGCGGGGAAGAAGCCATGATGGGAACGCAGGGGCATACCTTCTTGTTTGAAGGCGGCGGCATTTCTGCATTGGGGGGAGTCTTCCCGCATACCCTGGTCAACCAGGCGGATGGCAGTCTGGCGCTGGCGGATATAGAAGCGGCCATTCGGCCCAATGATGTTCACCAACCGTCCAGCAAATTGTTGATTTTGGAGAACACGCAAAACCGCTGCGGCGGGGTGGTGTTGAGCCCGGAGTATACAAAGCAAGCAGCCAAACTGGTTCACAATCACGGCATCAAGCTGCACATTGATGGCGCCAGGATCTTCAACGCCGCTGTGGCGCTTGGTATTGAGGCCCGCGAACTGGTAAAAGACGCCGATAGCGTTACCTTCTGCCTGAGCAAGGGTTTATGCGCCCCGGTGGGTTCAGTTCTGTGCGGCGATGCGGAGTTCATTCAGCGCGCGCGGCATCTGCGGAAGATGCTCGGCGGTGGAATGCGCCAGGCAGGAGTTCTGGCCGCGGCCGGTATTGTGGCACTGGACCAACAGGTGAAACTGCTAGCGGCGGACCACGTGCGTGCCAAAAGGCTGGCAGAAGGTCTGGCCGGCATCCCCGGCATCCAATTTGAGATGGGCATGCCGCAGACCAATATGGTTTTTCCGTCTTTGACCGCTGAGGTAAGAGCCTCTGCCGCAGATATCGCAAAAAAACTAGCTGCTGAAGACATTCGTATTGGGGTGGTGGGGGAACGCAAATTCAGAATGGTGACCCATTATTGGATCAGCGATGAAGGCGTGGAGCGGACGATCGCGGCCATGGGCAAGGCACTCAAATAATAAATGTGAAATTTATTTCATATTTGCAAACCTTGATATAATTAATTGGTTAAAACATTATTAAAATTTATCAACGATAAAAAAGGATAGGATGATGGATTCTTTTATTACGATCAAAGATATTGACGACGCCACTCAGTACATTCGCAGTAAAGCGAAAGTCTCCCCCAAGATCGGGCTTGTGCTTGGATCTGGTCTGGGCGGCTTGGCCGATGACGTTAAAGACGCTGTTGTCATTCCTTTTAGTGAAATTCCCCATTGGCCGGTCTCGACCATCCAGGGCCATGCCGGGCGTCTTCTGATCGGCTCCCTCTATGGCAAACCCGCCATGGTGATGCAGGGCCGGGTGCATTATTATGAAGGCTACAGCATGGACCAGGTTACCTTTCCGATCCGTGTTATGCAGCGGTTGGGCATTGATCTGATCATCCTCACCAATGCTGCCGGCGCTATTGCCCCTGAATACGAACCTGGCGATGTTATGGTGTTGACCGATCACATTGCGCTCATCGGTATGGCCGGCTTGAACCCGCTACGCGGCCCCAACCTGAATGAATTTGGAGAACGCTTCCCGGATATGAGCCAACCGTACGACCACGAACTTATCAAACTTACCCAACAGGTGGCCACCGACCTCAAGATACGGTTGCATGCTGGCGTGTATGTTTGCCTCTCTGGCCCTTCTTTTGAATCACCGGCAGATCTGCGCTTCTTGCGCGGGATCGGTGCTGATGCGGTGGGTATGTCTACTGTGCCAGAGACGATTGTGGCACGTCACGGCAGAACACGTGTGCTTGGCTTTTCTGGCATCAGCAACAAGGCCAATCTGGACGGTAGCACCATCACCACCCACGAAGAGGTCTTACAGGCGGGCCAATTGATCGTCCCCAAGCTGACAGGCATCATCCGCGGCGTCATAGAAAAAATCGACCTGTAGAGCAATATACCCATTATGGATAGTCTGTTACGCTTTTTAGTGAAATATGAAGTATTGCTGTACTTCCTCATCGGCGTCATTGTGGTGATCTCTTTGCGCAGGGTGATGGTGGCCTGGAAGAGTTGGCGAACCGCCCTGTTTGGCATCGAGAAAGAAAAGGCACAATACTCGTTCAATCAGGGCATCACCATTTTGATATTAAGCGGCCTTTTGGGGATGGGCTTGTTCATCATCACCACGTTTGTAGCCCCTTCTGTACCCAATTTGCAGCAGGTACCCACCCCCACGGTGGATCTGACGGCTCAGCCGACCGGAACGGTGGTTTCTGCCACTGAAACACCGGTGGCCACCACGGGATTGATCCCCACGCTTGAATCGGTGTTCAACCGCGGTTGTGTGCCCGATCAGATCGATTGGACGAACCCTGTGGATGGCGACACGATCAGCGGAACCATCACCCTTACGGGTACCGTCAACGTCACCGATCTGGGATATTACCGTTATGACTACGCCGCTGATCAGAGCGATACCTGGACCACTTTGGCGGCTGGCAGCAGCAAGATCATCGATCAGCCTCTGGGCAGTTCTGCAGACCAGCAGAGTGGTGGTTCCTGGGATACATCCGTTTTGACACCGGGCAAATACAAGCTACGGCTGGCGGTCTTTGACCACCAGAATACCGCCTTTAATGAATGCATCATCACCGTTACAATTGTCTCTCCATCTTAGGAGGAATGAATGCCTGAAATTGAAATTCGGCCGGCGATCTCATCTGACCTACCCGCCCTCATAAAATTTGATCATTCAGTAGATACCACCCATGTCTGGCAAATGGACAGCAATTCCGATGTTGACCAGATCGAGGTGAAATTTAGAGAAATTCGGCTGCCACGTTCTGTGATACTGGCTTACCCGCGAAACGCAGCAGATATGGCAGATACCTGGACGCGCAAGAACCTCTTTTTGGTGGCTGCAGTACAGAACCAACCCGTGGCTTACCTGACCATTGAAGTGGAGCAGACCTATACAGCCCGTGTGGTGGATCTAGTGGTGACGCGGAGTGTGCGCAAACAGGGAATTGCCTCTGCCTTGATCCTGGCTGCCCGCGATTGGGCGGGTCAGCGAGGTATTCGACGCATGGTTCTGGAAACACAGGCCAAAAACCACGCCATGATCCAGTTGGCGCGCAAGCTTGGTTTTGAATTTTGCGGTTTTTGTGATGATTATTTTGCCAATCACGATATTGGAGTTTTCTTCATCAGCGTGTTGAAAAAATAGGCGGGCAGAACCGTGTCTTTGTGGATGAATGGCGTTACTAAAGTTCTTGTTACCATCAGTGAGATCCTGACAGCGGGCATCGCTGTAACAGCCTTCTCTTTGCTGCTCTACGCGCTTTCCTTTAACTTACGCAACCGCGTAGCCAGGTCTTTTGCGTTGATCCTGGTGTGTGTGGTCATCGTCTTTTCCGCTGAAGCGTTGGGCAGTACCGCTACCAATTCGATGGCAATTGATTACTGGTTGCACATTCAATGGGTGGGCATTCTGTTTTTGCCTGCTTCTTACTTCCACTTCTCTGATGCATTGTTGGCTACTACCGGTCGACCCTCCCGATGGCGCCGCCGCTGGGCGGTTCGCATCGCCTATATCATCTCGTTTGTACTGCTCTGCTTGCTGCCCACCGACCTCTTTTTAGGGGAAGTGGTGGTTAACGAAGCGCCGGTACCCTTCAATCGTCCTACCTTGATTACCGAACTATTCACCATATACTATTTGGTGATCATGTTCCTGTCCTGGATCAACTACGTGCGTGCCATGCGCCGCACCGTGACCGAAACCAGCCATCGCCGCATGACCTATCTGGGTATCAGCGCGGCAGCACCGGCGTTGGGATGTTTCCCATTTTTGCTTTACAGTTCCTCCTTTGCCTCGGACCAGGCTTTGCTGTTCTGGTTGATGCTGATCCTGGTGAACCTGTTGGTAGGCGCCTTGATCGTGGGCATGGCTTATTCTGTGGCCTTCTTTGGCGTATCCTGGCCGGACCGGGTTGTGAAGAGCCGTTTGATCAAATGGCTGCTGCGCGGACCTGTGACGGCGAGCCTTACCCTGGCGCTGGTGACAATCGTCCGGCGGGCAGGGGATGTACTGGGCGGCAATCCATACACTGCGCTGGTACCAATCGTAATGATCGTGACCATATTGTTAAGCGAATTCATGATCACCCTCTTTTTCCCAAAGTTGGAACAATGGCTTCTTTTTGGAAATGACCAGACTGAATTGCTGCAGTTGAGAGCTCTTGAAGAACGATTGCTGACCCGAAGTGATCTGAGCCAGTTTCTGGAAATGGTGCTGGCCGCCATCTGCGATCAGTTGCAGGCGCCGGGCGCTTATATTGTCTCCAAAAATTCAGATGATTTTGACCTGGTGATCCAGACCGGCAATTTGAAAGACCTGCCAGACCTGAAAGACCAATTTCAGGACTACCTGGAAGAGAACACCGATCTGACTGAAATGTCCGTCTGGCAAAAGGATGTGATCTTCCCATTGATCGACGGTGGAGATTCGCTCGCAGTGGTGGGGTATTTGGGTATCCACAATATTGATCAACAAATGCTTCTGGAAGGCGAAGTCATGGCATCGGTGAATTTGTTGCTGCATCGAGCAGCCATTGCCGTGCGCGACCGTGCGGTACAGGAGCAGATGTTCCGCACTCTGGAGCAATTAGATCCGCAAGTGGATATGATCCAGCAATTACGTGCTGCGGGGCGCTATGACCGCCAGGCGATGTTGTTGGACGACCAGGCCTTTGAGGGCAAGGAAATGACCTCCTGGATCAAAGATGCGCTGACCCATTACTGGGGCGGACCAAAATTGACTGAGAACCCTCTTCTGCAATTGCATGTGGTGCAATCTGAATTGAAGAATCATGAGAACAATGGTGCCAATGCATTGAGAAGTATCTTAAAACAGGCTATAGAGAAGTTAAGACCAGACGGCGAAAGGAAATACACGGGCGAGTGGATATTGTATAATATCCTTGACCTAAAATTTCTTGAGGGTAAAAAGGTAAGGGAAATTGCGATGCGGCTGGCTGTTTCCGAGGCGGATCTTTACAGGAAACAGAGGGTCGCCATCGATGCTGTTGCGAATGAAATAGTGCATATGGAAGTTGAGCGAAAAGAACAAGAGAATTCTGAAGAGATCTGATTATCCGTACTGCATGGAGGGGAGTATGTCGAATATTTATGAAATGGACGATGATTCTGGAATGCCGGAGTTGGACGAAGGTTGGTGGAATTCAGTTTTAGCGGATGAAAATGCTTATTTACCCGAAGTAAAAACTGTTAACTGCAAACCATGCTCAACGCCCTCTGAAGATGGCGTCGATTGGAACTGTGTTCATAAGCTGTTCGAAAACGACGAAGTCATCCTTCTCAATGTAAACGGTTTTAACCGTGGCGGTCTGTTGGTGGAAGGTGAGGGTATCAAGGGGTTTGTACCCATCTCGCACCTGGTAGATGCGCCTGCCAACCCCAGCGAAGAAGAGCGACATGCCTTTCTTGAAGGCTATTCCGGACGATCACTGTATTTAAAGGTGATCGAATGTGAACCTACCAGCGAGCGGGTTGTACTCTCTGAGAGGGCAGCGCAAGCCGGGCAGGGAAAACGCAAACAATTATTTGAATCGCTGAAGGCCGGTGTGGTGGCCTGCGGCATCATCACCAACGTAACCGAATTTGGCGCCTTTGTTGACCTGGGCGGTGTTGAAGGATTGATCCACGTGTCTGAGATCTCCTGGGGCCGGGTTGACAAACCGACCGAGATCCTGAAGATCGGCCAATCGGTCAAAGTGATCATTTTGCAGGTCAACGAAGAGAATTCGCGTATCGCGTTAAGCATCAAGCGGCTATCGCCAAATCCATGGGAAGAAGTGCAACGCAACTATCAGCCCGGGGATGTGGTGAATGCTTGCATCACCTCTATTATGAAGTTTGGCGCTTTTGCTCGCCTTGAAGAAGGTATCGAAGGCCTGATCCATATTTCTTCCATGCCAGAGCCGGTGGAAGCCGGACAACTTTCTACTATGTTTAAACCGGGTCAGAACGTGCAGGTAAAGATCTTGCATGTAGATGCAGAAAAAAGGCGTTTAGGTCTAGGATTGGTATCTCTTGAATGAACATTTTTAGAAAAAACGACCCTGAAGAAACAGGCTTTTCCGATGACTTTCAGGATGGATTAAAACCGACACTGCAAGATAAAACTGGGGATGTCTTTTACCAGATCCGGCGTTTTGGCTGGGATCTGGTAGGTGTATTTCTGATCCTAATTTCCGTGCTTTCGCTTTTAGGCTTTCTGGGTGTCTCCAAGGGGTCGTTGTTGAACTCCTGGGTATGGGTGCTCAAACATAATTTTGGCTGGGGGAGCATTCCGTTTGTGCTCTCTTTGGCTGGATTGGGCATTCTGTGTTTTCGTCACCGCGCTGGCAAGGACAACCTCTTTACCCTGGGACGGGTGATCGCACTAGAAGGCGCTTTTTTCACTTTACTCCCGCTGATGAGCTTGTTTGGCGGCGGTTCTTTTACCCGCGCTGAAGCAGGCCAGGATGGTGGCATTCTGGGCTGGGGCCTTGCCAATATTCTCTGGCCGGTACTGCCATCTTTTTTGGCAGCATTCATTTTTACTGTCATTTTTCTGCTCCTGCTGATCCTGGGCCTGGGATTGCTGAGACCGCTTTATCGCATTTTGCTGCGCTGGGCAGATTCAGAGTCCGCGCAGGCACCCAAGCCTGCACCGGTGAACCGTGCCGCTCAACGCCGTTCTGAACAGGTAAAGAGCGAACCCGATATTGATATTGCTGCACCTTCGTGGCGGGATGACCGGCTGCCACCTTTGAATTTATTGTTGGCCGATACGAACTGGGTCCCAGATGAGGGTCAGATCCGTACCAATGCCAGAATCATTGAAAAAACGTTGGCTGAATTCAACATCCCGGCCAGAGTGATAGGTTATCGAGTTGGCCCCACGGTAACGCAGTACGCCCTCGAACCCGGCTTTATTGAGAAGGTCGGCAGCGATGGCGCTGTTATCAAACAGAAGGTAAAAGTTGCTCAGATTGCCTCTTTGAACCGTGATCTGGCGCTGAGACTATCTGCTTCAAGATTGCGTATTGAAACCCCTGTGCCGGGGCGTTCTTATGTGGGCATTGAAGTCCCCAATTCTGCCACTGCCATGGTCCGTCTGCGCGGCGTGTTAGAATCTGAGGAGTTTCGCAAATTAAGCTCTCCGCTGGCACTTGGGTTGGGCCGTAACGTAGCCGGCGATGCTGTGGTGGCTGATCTGGCTAAGATGCCTCACTTGTTGATCGCTGGAACAACGAACTCAGGAAAATCCGTGTGCATCACCGCCATCACCGCCTGCCTGGTAATGAATAACACCCCCAATGATTTGAAGCTAGTCATGCTGGACCCCAAGATGGTGGAGCTGGTGCGCTATAACGGTATTCCGCACTTACTTGGCAAAGTGGAAACCGAATTGGAGCGCATGCTGGCTGTTTTGCGCTGGGCACTGGTGGAAATGGATAGCCGATATCGCTTATTGGAAACTGCCCATTCCCGCGATCTGGCTGATTACAACCGCAAAATGCGCCTTAAAAAGCAACCCACGCTCCCCAATATCGTCATCATGATCGATGAACTAGCAGACCTGATGCTAAACGCACCTGACCAGACTGAGCACAGCCTCATCCGGCTGGCGCAGATGGCCCGCGCTACGGGCATCCATCTGATTGTGGCCACGCAACGGCCGAGCACCGATGTAGTGACCGGCTTGATCAAGGCCAACTTCCCGGCCAGGATCTCCTTTTTGGTGGCTTCCTCTGTCGATTCCAGGGTGGTGCTGGATATGAACGGCGCTGAATCGCTGTTGGGCAAAGGCGATATGCTGCTGTTGGACCCGCAAAAAGGCAACCTGCAGCGCGCCCAGGGCGTAATGGTCAGCGACCGGGAGATCGAAAAAGTACTGACGCACTGGCAGCGCATGAACCAGGGGGAGGCGATTGAAGCTCCCTGGGAGGGCATGATCGAAAGCCCCAAAGATGAACACGAGGATGAATTGGTGGACCAGGCCATTGCGGTAGTCCGTGCCGCCGGGAAGGCCAGTACCTCCCTATTGCAACGCCGCTTGCGCATTGGCTTTCCGCGCGCCGCCAGTCTGATCGATGAACTGGAAGAACGCGGTATCGTTGGCCCATCAGTGGGCAGCGGCAAAGACCGTGAAGTGCTGATCGACCGTGAAGAAGAAGATGAAAGCGAGACGTACTAGACCGGACAGGTTACTTGACATTGTCCCTGCGTACGATTAGTATAGAAACTTATTGATACCTGTTAAGATAGGGTTGCTAATGGTAAATTCAGAAGAAAATAAAGAGAAGACCGGCTGGACGTTTGAATCATTCTTGAGGAAGACCTTTAAAGGGATTCTGGACGCAATCGCCGGATTTTTTTTGAAACTGGGGCTGACCCCGAACATGGTCACCCTCTCCGGGTTGGTCTTGAGCGG
>JAYFNV010000078.1:0-20691 GCA_034933225.1 Anaerolineaceae bacterium
ATGCGAAAATACCTTTACATCACCGTCTTCTTTTCCGGGCTGGCTTCGCTGGCCGTTGAGTTTGCCGCCTCGCGCTTGCTGGGCAATTACTTTGGCACCTCCAACCTGGTGTGGGCCAGCATCGTGGGGCTCATCCTCATCTACCTGACCGCGGGCTACTTCATCGGCGGCGCCTGGGCGGACCGCTCGCCCAAGTATGCGACTCTCTATGAGATCTTGTGTTGGGGAGCACTGACCATTGGGCTGATCCCTATCGCTTCCCGCCCCATTTTGCGCCTGGCTGCAAACGCCTTTGACCAGTTACAGTTGGGCATTTTGTTTGGCTCCTTCACTGCGGTGATGGTGCTCTTCATCATTCCGGTTACCCTCATCGGTACAGCCTCACCGTTTGCCATCCGTCTGGCTATTGAAGACACCAGCAAGGCCGGCAAAGTCTCCGGGCAGATCTACGCCATCTCTACCATCGGATCTTTCATCGGCACGTTTTTGCCAGTTCTGGTGCTCATCCCCAGCATTGGCACTTACCGCACCTTTCTGGTGATCAGCAGCTTGCTGATGGCTGTGGCACTGTTGGGCATTTATCTGGCCAAAGGTCTCAAATCCCTGCTCTATCACGTGTGGATGCCCGTCATCATCCTACTTTTATTCCTCTTTGGCGCCAGGGGGTTGGACAAGACCAGCCAGGGTGTGGTTTATGAGACCGAATCTGCTTATAACTACATTCAAGTCTTGCAGCAAAACGGCTACACCATGCTTCGCCTCAATGAAGGTCAGGGCGTACATTCCATTTATCAACCCGACCAGTACAACTTCAATGGTCCCTGGGAACAGGTGCTCACCGCGCCTTTCTTCAACCAGGCGCCCATCTCCAGGGCAGAGATCAAATCCATGGCCATTGTTGGCCTGGCGGCCGGCACCACCGCCCGTGAAGCCTTTGCAGCCTTTCCCAATATCCAGGTAGATGGCATTGAGATCGACCCCAAGATCGTGGAAGTGGGCCAAGAGTACTTTGATATGAACAACCCCAACTTGAATGTGATCATTCAAGACGGTCGTTGGGCGCTGGAAAAGAGCAGCAAAAAATATGACATCATCAGCATTGATGCCTACCGCCCGCCTTACATCCCCTACTCCTTGACCACTCAGGAGTTCTTTCAGATCGTCTATGACCATCTGGATGAGAACGGCGTGATGGTCATCAACATTGGCCGAGCGCCGGAAGACCGCCGCCTGCTTAATTCGCTATACGCAACCATCAATACCGTCTTCCCCACACTTTACGTCACGGACCTCTCAGATTCTTATAACTCGGTGCTGTTTGCTACCAAACAACCCACCACAGTCCAGAATCTGATCAATAATTATGCCCTGCTCTATCAAGACACCACCACCCCGCAATTTGTGTTGCAGATCCTGGCACACACCTATGATGGCCTGCAGCCTCCTGCCAGCGGCGGTGTGATATTTACAGATGATCTGGCTCCGGTGGAGCAGATCACCAATTCTATGGTTTTGAACTTTTTGCTCTCCGGAAAGGTAGATGCTCTGCAATGAAAATCTTTCGAACCATTCTCTTATTGCTCATCACCCTGGCGCTGCCATTCGTGCTGATGATGACCTCCATTCGCCTCTTGCTTCACCCGGCCTTCCTGGATTTTGAATACAACCAGGCCAACTTCCCGGCAGATGAATTCGGCTTCACCAAAACAGATCGTCTGCACTGGGGAAAGCTCTCTCTGGAGTACTTGGTGAATGACCAGGGAATTGATTTCCTGGCGAACCTCAAATTCGATGATGGCACCGGTATTTACAACGAGCGCGAGCTCAGCCATATGCTGGACGTCAAGAACCTCATCCAGGCTGCCTTGCTTGGCTGGTACATCGCCCTGGCATTCATAGTTCTGGTGGGGATCTGGGCCTGGCGTGGCAAATGGCTGGGGCAATTCTGGCGGGCACTCTCCAATGGCGGCTTCCTGACCATTGCTGTGATCGTGGCCGTCCTGCTGGGAGTTGCCATCAATTTTGATGCCCTCTTCCGCGGTTTTCACGCCATTTTCTTCACAGGCGACACCTGGCTTTTTTACATTGATGACACCCTCATTCGCCTCTTCCCAGAAAAGCTCTGGTCAGACGCGTTCACCTTTATGGGCGTGTTTACTATTTTGGGAGCACTGGTATTTGGTTTTGGCGGCAACCGCTTGGCCCGCAAAGCCTGATTGCAGCTAGGTAAATAAACAAAGAGGCCAGAGAATTTTCTCTGACCTCTTTTTGGTTCAATTTAAAATTACTTTTTGGCTTTGCCCTGGTTGGCAACCGCTTCGGCCAATTTCTTGACCTCTTCGGGGTCGCCCAGGTAATAATGTTGAATAGGTTTCAGATCCTCATCCAGTTCGTATACCAGGGGAACACCGGTGGGGATATTCAATTCTACGATCTCATCATCCGGAATGTTGTCCAGGTACTTGACCAGGGAGCGCAGGCTGTTGCCGTGGGCGACAATGATGACCCGTTTGCCCGATTTGATGGCAGGGGCGACGGTCTCATGCCAGAAAGGCAGGAAGCGAGCCACAGTATCTTTAAGGCACTCGGTGAGTGGCAGCTCAGCTTTGCTCAGATCATGGTAGCGGCGGTCAAAACCGGGATAGCGCTCGTCGCTGAGTTCCAAGGCGGGCGGCTGAACATCATAGCTGCGACGCCAAATGTGAACCTGTTCATCGCCATACTTTGCGGCGGTTTCGGCTTTGTTCAAGCCTTGCAGGGCACCGTAATGACGTTCGTTCAAACGCCATGACTTTACCACTGGTAACCACCACAGGTCCATTTCACCCAGAGCCAGGGTCATTGTGCGAATGGCACGTTTAAGCACAGAAGTGAAGACGATATCAAAATCGTAACCGGCTTCCTTCATGGTCTTGCCTGCTTTGCGTGCTTCCTCTTCACCCTTCTCAGAAAGGTCAACATCCGTCCAGCCGGTGAAACGGTTTTCTTTATTCCACTGGCTTTCACCATGTCGTAACAATACGATCTTGTACATGGGATCTCCTTATTCTTGGTCTTTTTACAACAGTAGCGCAAGAATAAATCTTGCGCTACGTCTTATACATTGTGGTAAATGTACTAGCGAACAGCTACCGGGTTTTCAGCATTCTCAGAAGGATCAAAGATATGGAAGTTGTCCATATTGAAGGTCATCTGAACTTTTTCGCCGATCTTGTAGCGGCTGCGAGGATCTACGCGAGCGCAGAAGTTCACACCACCAGCTACCAGATACACATAAATCTCATTACCCATCAACTCGGTCACGTCCACAGTGGCTTCGATCTTCTCGCCGTGAATGTTAGGCGGGGTGAAATCGGGGTTGTGAATGTCATCCGGGCGAATACCAAAGATGATATCCTTGCCAACCAGCTTGGAGTAAGTGGCGGTGGATTCTTTGGGCAGGCGAATATTCATCGCGCTGTTCTCAACATAGAGATTTTCACCAGATTTGGTGACCTTCATGGGGAAGAAGTTCATGGCCGGAGAACCAATGAAACCAGCAACAAACATGTTGGCGGGTTTATCATACAGGTTCTGCGGGGAATCCAGTTGTTGCAAGATACCCTTGTTCATGACGGCGATACGGGTAGCCATGGTCATGGCTTCGGTCTGATCGTGGGTCACGTAAACAAAAGTGGTCTGCAAGCGGTTGTGGATCTTGCTGATCTCGGCACGTGTCTGCACACGCAGTTTCGCATCCAGGTTGGATAGCGGTTCGTCGAGGAGGAAGACTTTCGGTTCGCGAACAATGGCGCGACCTAACGCAACACGTTGGCGCTGACCACCAGAGAGTTCACGGGGTTTGCGTTTGAGGAGAGCTTCAATGCCAAGGATCTTGGCAGCTTCTTCAACACGTTTCTGAATCTGAGCCTTTGGAACATGGCGCAGTTTCAAACCGAAGGCCATGTTGTCAAACACGGTCATGTGCGGGTACAGAGCATAAGATTGGAACACCATAGCGATGTCGCGATCTTTCGGGGCCACATCATTGACGACACGGTCGCCGATAATGATGTTACCTGAGGAGACCTCTTCCAATCCAGCCAGGCAGCGCAGAGCGGTAGTTTTACCGCAGCCTGAGGGGCCGACCAGCACAAGGAATTCCTTGTCCTCGATTTTGATGTTTAGATCATTGATTGCTGTAAAATCGCCAAACTTTTTTACTACATGTTCAAATGTTACACCAGCCATTGTTTCCTCCTTCCGGAACGAATATAGTTGAGTCAATTATACGGCAAAAGCAAATCTTTATACAAGCAATCAACGGCCAAAATTCGGCCACTTTCTCGCCAATCATGAAATAAATTCAAAATATTTCATCCGGTTTATGATAGAATGTTTGTACCATTAATTTTTGGAGGGAGTAAATATGCCAGAAATTCCTGAGATCGCATCGCGCGCCCGTGAAATGAACCAGGCCCTCCCTGGCAAGCAGATCAGCGGGATTCAAGTAGAACAACCCAAAAGTTTGAACATCCCTCTAGAAGAATTTACTCAGGGGCTGCTTCACGCTACAATAAAAGAAGTGTCCAACCGCGGTAAATGGCTGCTGGTTGAAACATCGCAGGGCTGGTTGCTCTTGAACATGGGCATGGGTGGTGAAATACTACTCGTGGACCGCGACCATCTGCCAGCCAAACACCGTTTGATCTTTGATTTCTCTGATGGCACTTGCCTGTCCATCAATTTTTGGTGGTTCGGATATGTCCATTTTGCACCATTGGAGAACCTCTCAGCCCACGAGCCAACTGCAAAGTTAGGTCCAAACGTGCTCGATCTGAGCGAAGAGCAGTTCACTGCTCGCATTGCGGGTCAAAAAGGCAAGGTCAAAGCTTTCTTGCTTGATCAAACTCAAGTTGCCGGTATTGGTAATGCGTACATCCACGACATTCTTTTTTTTGCCGGCTTACATCCATTGAGGACGATTCGTTCCCTCACCCCCAAGGAGATCCACTCGCTCTACGATGGTATCCAGAAGGGTCTCGTTCCGGCATTACAAAAAGGCGGCGCTTTTTATGAAATGAACCTCTTCGGCCAAAAAGGCCAATTTACCATGGATGATATTGTCATCGGTTATCGCGAGGGGCAACCATGCCCGGTCTGCCAGACACCGATTGTCAAGATCAAGACAGGCGGCACTTCCAGCTTTATCTGCCCGCACTGCCAGCCAGAATCTTAATTCCTCTTTTTCTCTCTTTTTGAGGTCCCTTTGACTACCTTACCCGCTCTCCAGGACTACGACCTGAAGCAATCTATTAGCGCCAACCGCCTTAAAGGGCTATGGCGTTTGATGGTTGGTTTCAGGGTCAAATATACCGGCTCAGTGGTCAGCATTGGCGCGGCCGCTCTGGCCAAAACGCTCACCTATATGCTGCTGCGCTATTTTATTGACAGCTATTTCGTTGACGGCATTCATACCTATTCCCTACCCCTGCTGGCCGCTGGCTTTCTGGTACTGGCTGCCGCCGAAGGTGGGTTTACCTTCATCAGCGGCATTCTGGCCTCACAAACCGCTGAAGGGGTCACCCGTCGGCTGCGCAATTACCTTTACGATCAGATCCAGCACCTCTCGTTCACCTATCATTCCAAGACCCAGACTGGTGAGCTGATCGAGCGTTGCACTTCCGATGTGGACGCACTGCGTCGTTTCTTTGCCGACCAGGCCATCAGCATTGGCAGGATCACACTTCTCTTTGTGGTCAACTTCATTGCCCTGCTTAATTTGAACGTCAAACTGGCGCTCGTCTCTGTGATCGTTGTGCCACTCGTGCTGTTGGTCTCTATCTTGCTCTTTAAGAAGGTCTCCACAGCCTACGAGGCGTATCAGGAGCAGGAAGCGGTACTTTCTACCACCCTGCAGGAAAATCTGGCCGGGGTTCGTGTGGTGAAAGCCTTTTCCCGCCAGCAGTATGAGATGGAAAAGTTTGAGAAAGACAATTGGGAAAAGTTTATCCGCGGCAAAAAGCTGCTCACCCTTCACTCCCTCTTCTGGCCAGCCTCAGACATTCTGTGCGGAATCCAGATGCTGGTGGGGTACTACGTAGGTGCCATGATGGCCATTAACGGCCAGATCACCGTGGGTACCTACCTGGCCTATGCCGGCCTGGTTGTTTACATTATCTTCCCGTTGCGCAATCTCGGTCGTCTTATCGTGCAGACCTCCAGTGGCCTGGTCTCTTACGGCCGTGTCATGGACATCATCCGTGAAGAGCGTGAGCCCCTCACCCAGGGTGACCACCTGCCTGAGAAAGCCCCTGCTGGCAAAATATCCTTCCAAAACGTCTCTTTTGAGTATGAGTCAAACGAACCCATTCTCCAGGACATCAGCTTTGATATTCAGCCTGGCCAGGTGGTGGCATTGCTTGGCTCCACTGGATCAGGCAAAACCACCCTGGTCAACTTGCTGCCCCGTTTCTATGAATACACCTCCGGTAAGATCTACCTGGATGATGTGGAACTCAACCGCTATCCGCGCACCTATTTACGCCGCCACATCGGTATTGTAGAGCAGGAGCCCTTCCTCTTCTCACGCACCATCCGTGAAAACATCTCTTACGGTGTTGGACACGAGGTGACAAATGAAGAAATCGAAGCGGCTGCCCGCTCTGCCGCCATCCATGAGGTCATCCTCTCCTTCCCTGAGGGGTACAACACCATCGTCGGTGAAAAAGGCGTCACGCTCTCTGGTGGGCAAAAGCAGCGCGTCACCATTGCCCGTACTATTTTGAAGAATCCGCGCATCCTTATCATGGATGATTCCACCTCAGCCGTGGATACCGAAACCGAAGCAGAGATCCGCACCGCCTTGCAATCGCTGATGCAGCAACGCACCACTTTTATCATCGCGCACCGCATTCAGAGCATCACCAACGCGGATCTCATTCTGGTACTGGACAATGGCAAGATCATTCAACGCGGTAAACATAACGATCTTGTTCAGCAAGAAGGTATGTACCGCCAGATCTTCAATATTCAGACCCGTATCGAAGACGAACTTGAGAAAGAGGTCTCCCGTGTCGAATAGTTATTTTGACGAAGAAGAATTTAATACTAAGTTTGACGGCCAAACCCTACGCCGTATCATCGGGCTTACCCGGCCTCACCTCAAATGGGTGATCGGCTTTCTGATCACCATTGCCAGTGTGGCGGCCATGGATTCCATCTTCACCTACCTGAGCAAACGCATCATTGATGATGGTATTGTGGCAAAGAACGGCGCTGCCGTGATCCAATTTCTGAGCATCTATGGCGCCCTCATTCTGGTGCAGGCAGCCGGTGTCTTTGGCTTTGTTTACCTGGCCGGCATTCTGGGCGAACGCATTCGTTACGACTTGCGCAAGAAAATGTTCAACCACCTGCAGGCGCTCTCATTGAACTACTACAGCAAGACCCCCGTGGGCTGGATCATGGCCCGCGTCACTTCAGATTCTGAGCGCGTGGCAGATCTGGTCACCTGGGGAGCTGTAGATACCACATGGGGGATCATGAGCATCCTCAGCTCTATGATCTTCATGTTTGCTATCAACTGGAAACTGGCCCTCATTGTGGTTGTTATTCTGCCCATTCTGCTCTATGTTGCCTACGAATTCCGCAAGCACATCCTCAAAGAGTATCGCAATGTACGCAAGATCAACTCCAAGATCGTGGGGTCTTACAACGAGAACATCACCGGGGTGCGCGTTATAAAAGCGTTGGGACGTGAAAAAGCCAACCTGGATGAGTTCAAGGTGCTCACCGCCGGAATGTATAACTCATCCTACCGGGCGGCCTGGTTAAGCGCGCTCTTCTTGCCCACCGTACAGCTTATCTCCGCCTTTGCGGTCTCTGCAGTGGTCTGGTATGGTGGATATCAGGCGCAGGTCGGTGGCATGACCATCGGCGGCATCCAGGCCTTCGTCAGCTACATCACCTTTATGATGTGGCCAGTGCAAGATATCGCTCGTGTCTTTTCAGAGATGCAGCAGGCCATCGCTTCTGCTGAGCGTATGTTCTCTCTTATTGATTCCCAGCCGGCTGTCACCGATCTTCCTGGTGCCGTTGACCCCGGCTCCATAAGCGGCGACATTATCTTTGACCACGTTTCCTTCTCTTATGAAGATGGCGAGGAAGTGCTGCACGATTTCTCTCTCAACGTCAAACGCGGCGAAACCATCGCGCTGGTGGGCGAAACTGGCGGTGGTAAATCGACCATCGTCAATTTGCTGTGCCGCTTCTACGAACCCAGCACCGGTAAGATCTACATCGGTGGCCGCGATTACAAACACCTTTCCTTGCAGGCCATTCAATCCCGCATCGGTGTGGTGCTGCAAACGCCGCATTTGTTCTCAGGCACCATCCGTGAGAACATCCGGTATGGCCGCCTCAGCGCCACGGATGCTGATGTTGAAAAAGCTGCCACAATCGTCGGTGCACATGACTTCATCATGCGATTCCCCAAAGCATTTGAAGAAGAAGTAGGCGAAGGCGGCAATCTGCTTTCTGTGGGTCAGAAACAACTCATCAGCCTGGCCAGAGCCATCCTTTCTGAACCGGAGATCTTCGTGATGGATGAGGCTACCAGCAGTGTGGATACCCTCACTGAAGCGCTGATCCAAAAAGGGATGGACCAACTGCTCAAGCGCTGCACCAGCTTTGTAATCGCCCACCGCCTCTCTACCATCCGCAACGCTGACCGCATCATCGTCATTGAAAACGGCCGTATTGCAGAGTTGGGCAACCATAAAGAATTGATGCGTCTCAAAGGCAAATATTACAACCTTTACACCAAACAATTCAGACAACAGCTTGAAACGCAATATAATGTCTTTGATCAAAAGGACACTTTGCAAGCTGGAAATGCTTAAATTACAAGACAATTTTTATTTGCTTAAGTGGGTGTTTTCAGTAAAATGAACCACAATCGTATGAATCAGACGCAGAACCAAGTTTCCAATGGAAAACGAATTGCCCCTCAGCGCAAAGTTGAGGGGCCGTTCAGGCTTGTTTACCGCATCTTGCGCGGCGCTTTCATCACCTTCTCTAATGCCAAAGGCGCTGAGGCTTCTGCCAGCCTGGCGTATTACACCCTTTTCTCATTATTCCCGTTGCTATTGGTTCTGGTTGGGTTTGGGTCTTACCTTTATGACCAGGCAACCATAGAAGCAGAACTTCTCAAATTCATGCCGCGCTTCTTCCCCGTCTCGCAAGATTTCATTCTGGCCAACATCCAGCAGGTCTTTGATGTGCGCGGGACGGTTTCCATCATCTCTTTGCTCGGATTGGTCTGGTCATCCACGGCGGTATTTTCTGTACTCATTCGTAACGTCAATTCTGCCTGGCCTGCTGCAGCCCCTCACACCTTTATCAAAATGCGCCTGGCCTCTTTGGGGATCGTGGCTGCCCTGGCATTTGCGTTGATTTTTTCGTCCTTCTCTGTCACATTCAAGAACCTCATCATCAGCCTGGGGATTCCCCTCGATGACAAATCGTGGGGCGTACTATTCTCCTCCACATTTTTCACCCAGATCGTGCCCGCCTTTTTGCGAGTGGCCATTTTCTTTGGCTTGTACTACTTTGTACCGCAGATCCACGTAAAAAAATTACCCGCCCTCTCCGGCGCGGTCATAACCGGGTTGGTCTGGCAGATCGTAACCATTGTTTTGAGCTCTTACCTCAAATTGAGCATGCCCCGCTACGAGATCGTCTATGGCTCACTGGCCAAGATCATCGCCCTGCTGGCCTGGATCTACTTCAGTGGCTGGATCATCCTTTTTGGGGCTCACCTCACCTCTTCAATAGACAGGCATACCAGTTAAGCCATGCGGACTTCTACTGAACTCCAACCCACCTACATTGGCAAAATGCGCTCCGGCAGTCTGGTCCTATGTGACATGCAGCATCTGCGCGGGTACTGCATTTTAAAAGCAGAACCCATGGTAGCGTCACTTAACGATCTTCCAGAAGATAAAAGAGTACAGTTTCTTGAGGATATGGCACGCGTTGGGGATGTGCTGATCGAATTGCTCCAGCCCATCCGAATCAATTATGCGATCTTTGGTAATTCAGATAACTACCTGCACGCTCACATCACCCCCCGCTACGCCTCTGAACCCGATGAATATCGGCGCAATACCCCCTGGTCTTACCCAAAATCACACCTGGACGGGCATCCGTTTGACCCCATCCGGGATGCGTCCCTCATCCAAACCATCGCACAAAAAATAGCCGACCTGCCCAATTGAGTAGGTCGGCTTTCTAGTTAGGCTAAACGATCTATTGCTGATTCTCGTGTTCGATTTCGCGCATCTCGCCAGTGACCACAAAAACGGTCCGCTCGCAGATGTTGGTGACGCGGTCAGCCACGCGTTCCAGGTTATGCGCCACCCACAACAGCCAGTTGGCACGTTCAATGGCTTTGGGGTCTTGAATGATCAATACCATTAGTTCGCGATAGATCTGATCATAGAGGTTGTCTACCTCATCATCCTCAATGGGGATGGCACGGGCTGCCTCGGCGTCTTCATTGACGAAAGCCGTCAATGCACGGTGCAGCATATCGGCATCTTTCTGGGCCATGCGGGGAATATCTACCAGCGGTTTCAACAATGCTTCGTTTTGCATACGCAGATTGATGGTAGCGATTCCTTTGGCATAATCACCCATACGCTCCAATTCACCGGCGGTCTCCAGGATTGAAGCCAGCAGACGCAGGTCGTGCGCCATGGGTTGTTGGGTGGCGATAACTACCATCACTTTTTCTTCAATTGAAAAACGTTTCTGGTTGATCTCTTCATCTTCTGCAATGATCGCCTGGGAAGCTTCAAAATTCCGCTTCTTCATAGCGTCAACAGATTCAACCAGATGTTTCTCCACCATGCTGCCCAGGTAAAGCAAGTCGTTGCGCAATTCTTGAATTTCAATTTCGAGCGTTCTTCTCATCGAAGAATGGGTCTCTTGATTCTCCATCTAAACTCTCCTCCAAAAATTACCCAAATCGACCTGTAACGTAGTCTTCTGTACGTTTATCCTGGGGACGGGTGAAAATAATATTTGTTTGATTATACTCAATCAATCGCCCAGAACGGTGCTCATCTATCATCATCATGGCAGTAAAATCTGAAACACGTGCCGCCTGCTGCATATTATGCGTCACAATGATGATGGTGTAATCTTTGGCGAGGTCATGCATCAATTCTTCAATGCGCAAAGTTGAGATCGGGTCAAGTGCCGAAGCCGGTTCATCCATCAAGATCACTTCAGGCTGTACTGCCAGCGCCCGGGCGATGCAGAGGCGTTGCTGCTGACCGCCAGAGAGAGACATGCCGGACTGGCCCAATTTGTCTTTTACCTCATCCCAAAGAGCTGCCTGTTTTAAGCTGTGCTCTACAAGACCATCCAACACCCCACGCTGATGGACGCCGTACAGGCGAGGTCCATAAGCCACGTTGTCGTAAATGCTCTTGGGAAATGGATTAGGCCGCTGGAAAACCATGCCAATACGACGACGAATTTCCACCACATCCACACGGGTGCCGTAGATGGATTCCCCATCCAGGAAGATATCCCCTTCAATGTGGGCAGATGGGGTCAAGTCATTCATGCGGTTGAACGAGCGCAGCAAGGTCGATTTTCCACATCCGGAAGGACCAATGATGGCGGTGATCTTCTTTTCCTGGATCAACATGTTGATCTCGGTCAATGCGCGGAATTTTCCGTAATAAACAGAAAGATTGGAAGCTTCCACTTTATTTTCCCGCACAACAAATTCTGTTTGGGTATCAGGTTTAATATCGATTTTCATCATCAGGTTACCCTTTCAATTTTTTCGTTCTTATATCGATCCAGACGCGGGCGGTGATGTTAGTGGTCAATACCAGGATCATCAGCACCAGAGCCACTGCCCAGGATTGTTCAATTCGTTCCGGGTAAGGCTGCTGGGCATATTTCCACAACGTCAGCGGTAAAGAATCAATGGGTTGTTCAAAGATCCTGTACAGGATCTGGAAGACGTTCTGATTACTGGCAATACCGTTTTGGACGATCGTCCCCAGGTCATAACGTTCATTCCCAAGGGCGGTAAACAGCAGTGGTGCAGTCTCACCGGCCGCTCTTGCCACAGCCAGCAAAATACCGGTGATGACCCCATTCATGGCAGCCGGCAATAAAACGCTGAGAGAGGTTTTCCACTCTGATGCACCTAAACCCAGCGAAGCCTCACGCAACGTGGAGGGCACCAGCTTCAACATTTCTTCAGTAGTGCGGATGATGGTCGGCAGCATCAAAATTGCCAACGCCACCCCACCTGCCATGGCTGAGTAATGACCCTGCGGTTTAACAATAAGTGCATACCCAAAGAGTCCAATAACAATAGAAGGCACCCCGGAGAGGACATCCGTGCTGAAACGTAAGGCAACTCCCAGCGGAGTGTTCGGATTTCTGGCCGCATAAAAAGCTGCCAAGACACCAGGCGGAATTGCGATCAATGCGGCCAGAATGCTGATAATGATCGTCCCCTCGATGGCGTGAAGTACGCCACCGCCACTCATCCCCATCGGCTTGGGCAACTGTGTGAAAAAGTCCAGATTGATGGATTTTCCACCGCGTACAATTACATAACCAATGATCCAGAATAGAGGCACCAGCGCCAAAAGTGTGAGCAGACCTGTTAGTCCCAGCATGATTGCATTGCTGGCTTTCCGGCTGGCTTTACGTTTAGCACCACCTTTTTGTAAGAGCAGACCATATTCGTTCATGCTCTGGCCTCCTGTGGGGTTTTTCGAGCCACCTGCCATACCAGGAAGCGCGCAATGATATTAAGGAGAAGCGTCAAAATGAACAAAATGAAACCAATTTCTATCAGAGATTGGGTGTGCAGTTTAGAAACAGCCTCAGCGAATTCATTGGCAATGATGCTGGACATGGTATATCCAGGCCGGAGCAAAGATACAGAACCTTCAATACTGTTGCCAATGACCATGGTGACGGCCATCGTCTCCCCCAGCGCACGACCAAGTCCTAAAATGACTGCTCCCAAAATGCCGGAAAGGCCATAAGGAATGAGTACCTGCCAGATGGTTTCCCATTGGGTAGCACCCAACCCCAACGACGCTTCACGCTGCGTATTAGGAATAGCCTGAAACACATCGCGACTGACGGCTGCAATGGTGGGAATGATCATGATGGCCAGGATCAAACTGGCTGCCAACCGCGACGAACCATTGGCAGGGATTGGCCCGGCAAAAAAGGCTCCCAGAACAGGGATTTTTGCAAAGGCGATGTAAAGAGCATTCCCAACAGGGGCAACAACTGCCGGTAAAAAGACAAAAATGCCCCACAGACCGTAAACCACCGAGGGAATGGCAGCAAGCAGTTCTACCAGCCAGTTCAACGGCGTTCGCAGCCAGGCCGGGCAAAGTTCTGCCAGAAATACAGCGATTCCCAGGCTGACGGGCAAAGCGATCAACATTGCGACAAAAGAAGTGATAAGCGTGCCATAGATAAATGGCCAGGCTTGAAAATTATCATTTACAGGATCCCATGAAGGATCACTGGTGGGTAAAAGGAATTTAATACCAAAAATGGTTCGTGCCTCGCTTGAATCTTGCCAGAGCATGAAACCAATTGCTGCCATAAGTGCAACGACCAAAATGGAAACGATGATCAACACCCCTTGCCAGGGACGATCACCATGTTTTGTAATCTTTTTCCAGGATTCGCGTATTCGTTTTAGGATTTGAGTTAGTTTTTTCATTGTAAGGTGACTTTTGACGAATCGTTCTGGAGGTACGATGTTCTGTACCTCCAGAACTGTTCAGTGAGTCAAATTCAATTACTTGAGGACGGCGACGCCGTTGACAGAGACTTCTGCCAATTTGGCGAGGACCTGATCGCGGACAGCTTCGGGAAGTACAGAGTAGCCCAGGGAAGCAGCCTGTGAACTGGCACCAGCATCGGTCAAAGCCCACTTGAGGAATTCAACGATCTTCTGGGTCTTGACAGCGTCGGTGCTATCGGTGGTGTGAAGGATGATGTAGGTGTAGCCAGTGATAGGCCAGGAACCTTCACCCGCACCGTCAACGATGGTAGCGGTCAGTTTGGCGTCGAAAGCAGTGGCGAAATCGCTCATATCAGCAGCAACGGATTCGGCGTTGGCAACAACGGTCTTGCCAGCTTTGTTGACGAGGGAAGCAGCGGCCATCTTGTTGGAGATTGCATAGGACAATTCAACATAACCGATGGAATTGGGGGTGTTGATTACTGCAGCAGCCACACCCTGATTGCCTTTACCACCGATGCCGTTACCGGCTTTGTCGACGGGCCATTCAACAGAGGAGGCGCCACCAGCAGTCCAATCGGCGCTGAAGGAAGCCAAAGCTTTGGTGAAGATCTCAGTGGTGCCAGAGCCGTCAGAGCGATGAACAGCGGTGATGGTGGCATCGGGCAGGTAACCATCGAGGCCGGGATTCAGGGCAACGATAGCGGGATCATTCCATTTGGTGATCTTGGCGTTGTAGATGTCAACGAGGGTCTGGCGATCGAGCACGAGAGCAGGAACTTTGGCATCAGCAGCGAATTCTTTGGCCCAGGTCAGATTGTAAACGGGCACAACTGCGCCAGCGAGCATGGGGTACATCTGCAGGTCTTTGCCAGAGGTGTACTCTTCGTCTTTCAAGAGTGAATCGGAACCAGCGAAATCGATGGTGTTGTCAATGATGCCTTTTTTACCACCACCAGAGCCGATACCCTGATAGTTGATCACAACAGAGGGATCAACATACTGGTAAGCGTAGGTCCAAGCGGTGTAAACGGGCAGCGGGAAGGTAGCGCCAGCGCCATTGATCTGGACAGATCCGGGAGCCAAAGTAGGCTCAGCAGTGGGGGCCTCGGTGGCTGCAGGTGCAGTGGTGGGGGCTTCAGTGGCTGCCGGCGTGGCAGTACCGCAGGCGCTCAACACCATGGCGGCGATAACGAGGGCGAACAATGAAACAACTAAACTCTTACGCATATTTTCTCCTTAGAATTTGTATCTTCTGTAAGTCTATCAAGCGTTGTTTAAGCGCCAGAAAACACGAGGTTAACGTCTTGTTAAGAAACTGCTTCTTTTCTGGTTGATATCAATACCAAAAACTACCAGGGTGGCACATAAAACGACAATGAACAGAATTAAGGGCATCATTTTTTCCTCCGACGGATACTCTTTTTTGTTTCTCACATAGTACCGGGCGCAAATTAAGAGCATTCAAACAATGAGTTAAAGGCTTGTTAACAAAAAAGACGCCTCATTCAGGCGCCTTTAGCAAAGTAAGCTTAATAATTATTTCGGTTTAGTGGCACTGTGAATGGCCACTGTGCCAAACATATACCGGGTAAAGGTAACATCCGTAAAACCTGCATCCCGGAGCCGTTCTGCCAATGCTTCTGCGGTTAAGAATTTTTCTGATGAATCTGGTAAGTACTCATAAGCATCCCTTGAACCGGATAGCAGCCCCCCCACAAATGGAATAACATGATGCATGTGAAAATGTATGAAAGGCGAAAGAATATTTTTCCGCGGCTGGGTGGTATCCAGGTCCACATACTTGCCACCCGGTTTAAGCAAGCGGTAGATCTCTGCAATCGTCCGATCAATATCGGCCACGTTGCGTAATAAATACCCGGAAGTGATGCGGTCAAACGAGCGGGAAGCGAATGGAGAGAACATCGCATCAGCATTTACAAACGGCAGGTTCCCTTTCTCTCGCCCGGAGAGCATCATATAAAAAGAATAATCCGCAGCGACCATTTTCAAGTCAGGTAGTTTTGCTTTCACCCTCCTGGCCAGGTCTCCGGTCCCGGCTCCCAGATCTAAATAGGTCTGGCCTGCGCTGATCTCGGCCAGTTTGACTACACGCTTTTTCCAAAGAACATCAAAGCCGCCGGTCATGAGCTTGTTCATCAAGTCATACCTTGGGGCAATGCGCCGAAACACATCCTTTACGTAACGGGCTTTTTGAGAGGGTTCTGGCAGGGTTTTCATCATTGCTGAATTATAATAATGAAAACTCGTTTCTTCAGAACAAATATGGATCAAAATACCCAAATCAAAATGAACAAACCTCAAGCCTGGTGGTTGGCCATTCGTCCGCGCACATTGCCCGCTGCGGTTGCTGGTGTCCTTACCGGCAGCGCTGTGGCAGTTCAGGCGCATCAATTCCGCTTCTGGCCGGCGTTGGGGGCATTATTCGTTGCCCTGTTGCTGCAAATTGGCAGCAACCTCGCTAATGATGTGTTCGATTTTGAGAAGGGCGCAGATACCGGCGAACGCCTGGGGCCAATCCGCGTGACCCAATCTGGGTTACTTTCGCCGCGTGAAGTGAAGACTGGCGCCTACATCGTCTTTGCCCTGGCCGGATTGATCGGGCTGGCGCTGGCAGCCTATTCAAGTTGGTGGGTTCTGCTGGTGGGAGCTCTCGCCATCCTTTCAGCTCTTGCCTATACAGCCGGCCCCTATCCGCTGGGGTATCATGGGCTGGGCGAAGCCTTCGTGTTCTTGTTTTTTGGGATGGTAGCTGTGGTAGGCACCTACTTCGTTCAAGCCGACTCCATCTCCGCACTTGCAGTTTGGATGTCGATCCCCGTTGGGCTGATCATTATAGGCATTCTGGTGGTTAACAATCTGCGCGATATCGAATCTGACCGCGTTGCGGGAAAGAAAACGCTGGCAGTCAAATTTGGCGAAAGCTTTGCTAAAAAAGAATATGCCTTCTGTCTCATCGTCCCATTCATCTTATTATTGATTTATTTCCTGGTTGGGCTGTTGCCCTGGAAAGTTTTATTTTGTATGCTTACTATTCCGTTTGTGGTAAAAACAATTCAGACGGTTTATTGGGTCAAAGGGAAACCTCTCAACAAGGCGCTCGGAAGTACAGGAATTATCGCATTCCTTTTTAGCATTATTTTGCTGATCGCAGTTATTCTATAATTCGTGACCTAATCTCGTTTCAGGGGAATCATTCTTGATGAACTCAAAACAAAAATTTCAGACAACTCTCTTTTGGATTTTATTCCTGGGCGCCATTCTTCTCCGTATCTGGTTGATGATTGGGGTCCCAAAAAGATTTGTCTACGGACCGATGGATGACCTTTTCTATGCAAAGGCTGCTCATTACCTCATCCACGGCGAATGGATGGGGCCGTATAATCAACTGACTCTTATAAAAGCTCCTTTTTACTCCTTCTTCATGATCGGTTCATTCCTAACCGGTTTGCCTTTGATGTTGAACGAGACAATTTTTTATGTTCTTGCCTGCGTTTTAATTTTCTTCGCATTGTCCCCATTGGTAAAAAGTAATTGGTTACGTCTTGTGCTTTTCATAGCGCTATTATTCTGTCCCTCCAGCCTGGCAACCACCTGGAATTTGAGGGTCTACCGTGAATTTGTCTATTTTGGGGTCACTCTGTTCGTCATAGCTACTTCTGTCGGATTTTTTGTACGTTTAGACAAACCTATTCGGACTTTATTTCCCTGGGCAATAGGGCTTGGACTTTCAATGGGCGCATTTTTGCTTACCCGCGAAGAAGGGGTATGGATCTATCCGGCAATACTTCTTTTTCTGGTAAGTTGTCTGCTCTTCATTTGGTTCAAGCACTATGAGCAAAAATGGAAAAAAATAGTTCTTACTCTGTCGATCATCCTCATTTGGTCATTGCCAGTCCAGATAATTTCAATACTCAATTACACACATTATGGTTTTTATGGAGTCACTGAAAACACAGATAAAGACTTCACACGCCTGATCAATGCCCTTGGCCGTATCGAAACCAGCGAATGGTATCCCTACAGCCCGGTTACCAAAGAAAGCTTTGAGAAGGCTTATTCTGCATCGCCCCTCTTAAAGGAGCTCCAGGTCCCAATTGATGATCTCTGGGACAATTGGATGGCTTCAGCCGAAAATAGTTATGAAAATACCCCCGATTGGTACAGAGAGAAATACGCGCCTGAGGGTGGTGAGATAGCCGGGTATGTGTCCTGGCTAATGCGGGATGCGCTTTCTGTTGCAGGAAAATTTTCTGAAGGCACTTACCCCCGCGCATATATCCGTGAAACTGCAGATCAGATCATCGCCGCCTGTGATTCTGGTCAATTAGATTGCACAAATCAGATAAGCATTCCCAGACTCGGTGCTTACCGAGCTGACCATCTGCCGATCTTTTTTGATTATATAAAAGAGGATTTACACTCACTTTTTAGTTATGATAATTCCTTCAGTCGAATTTTTCCCTTAAGCATCACTCAAGGGGCATTTACAAAAACGAATTCTAAATTTGATTATTTTGAGGAATTTGTTAACAACCCGATCGATATGCGCACAATGTTAGATCGGGTTAATGCTGATAATCGTGTAATGGTTGGAAAGCACAATGAGCTTCGCCTAGTCATGTTGAATTTAAAACAAAGACTCATGGGGTATAGTGTTGCCGTTTATAAATATCTGACCCTGGTTTTTCTTATTCTCACTACAGGATTTTGGCTGATCTCAATAATTTTTCGTCTTTCCAAAAAACAAAAGATTGCATACTCATCCACGATCAATCTGGCTCTCTTTTTCCTGGTGCTATTTGGTTCTCGTCTGGGAATGCTTGATCTCTTGCGTGCAACTTCCACCCTCCCCGGCAGCTATGCGGCTACCTGCTATCTGTTCATGTATTGTTTTTCATTCTTCCTTTTGACTGGCGCTATTAATAATTTTGAAGCGCAAAATCCAGAAAAGACAATCAACCAAGATGAATCATTATCGAGCGAGTGATCTCTTGATACTGCGATGATTGGTCAATTGCTGGCTAACCCTCCAATATATCAACCAGGCCCATTGAAATATTGCGAGGGGTTATCAGCCACGAGCCCAAAATAAATTACTGCCGTTTATTGTAGGTCAAAAAATAATGGATTTGTGAAACCAGATCAATAGAGACTCAATTTTTCAAAAATTCATACCCATTTCATTTCTCTAATCAAATGCTCACTGAAAACTCTCTTTCAATGAGCATTTTCTTTTCCTCAATCCAGGTAAACCCCATAAATTAAAGATGAATTTTGAGAATATTTCTGATTATTAAGATAATATTTATATAATTAGTGCATAATGAAGATACGGAACCATGCAAATATTTATGGGGCTATTGGTCTCATAGGTTGGATCCGCATTGAAAACAGTAATACAAATCAAATCATTTATGTCAGTCAATGTGTTCAACCTTCACTGCTTTTTGAAGCAGAATGCGTGGCTGAGCTAAGAAAAGGGAAACAATGACACAAAAGAAAGGTACGCAGATCGATCGAGAAGCGATCGTTAAAGATTACCGGCTCGGATTCCGTTCTCGCCAGGCATCGATCATAGGCAGACGCGAAGTCCTCACCGGTAAGGGGAAATTCGGAATCTTTGGGGATGGCAAAGAATTAGCCCAAATTGCCATCGCCCATTCCTATCAAAAAGGTGATTGGCGCGCTGGCTATTACCGTGACCAAACCTGGATGATGGCGGCCGGATTGTTGACCCTTGAGCAATTCTTTGCCCAGATCTACGGCAACCCGGACCCCATCCAGGAACCCAATTCTGGCGGAAGAAGTATGAACAACCATTTCACTTCCCCCTTGTTGGACGCTGATGGCAACTGGCTCAGCCAGGTGGACAGGTTCAACACCTCCACTGATATCGCCTCAACCGCCTCACAGATGCCGCGCGCCGTAGGCCTGGCCTACTCTTCTGTACTGTATAGAAAGATGGAGGAGCTCAAGCAATTTAAGGGTTTTTCAAACAACGGCAACGAGGTGACCTGGGTTACTATTGGCAACGCCTCAACCTCTGAAGGGCTTTTCTGGGAGGCAGTCAACGCCATCGGCGTTCTGCACGCGCCAGCGGTTATCACTATCTACGATGATGGCTATGGTATCTCAGTTCCAAACCAGTTTCAGATGGTAAAAGAGAATATTTACGCCATTCTGCAAGGCTTCCAACGTGAATCCTGCCCGGCAGAAGAGTGCGATAAGGGCTACGATCTGTATTCCGTACACGCCTGGGATTACGAGAAGCTGGTCGAGGTGTACCAGACTGCCTCTGAAAATGCCAGGAAACACCATATCCCCGCCCTGGTGCACGTTACCGAGGCCACACAGCCTTTGGGGCATTCCACCTCAGGTTCCCATGAGCGCTATAAATCGCCAGAGCGGCTGGCCTGGGAAACCAAATATGATTGTCTGACCCAGTTCCGTCAGTGGATTGTTTCTGAGAACGTGGCCAGCGAGGCCGAATTGGAAAACTGGCAGGCAGAAGATGCTGAAATTGTAGAAACAGCTCGCAAGACCGCCTGGGAAGCCTTTCAGAATCCCATCCGCGAGATCCGTAACCAGGCTGTCAAATTGCTTAACCAGCTCAGCGATTCTACAACTCACGCCGATACCATTGAGAGCCACAGTGAGACGCTTACCAATTTGCAGGACCTTACCCGCGCTGAGGTATTGACCACCGTGCACGCCTCCCTGGTGGAGACTCGCTCAGAACCCAGCCTGGCCCGCCAAAACCTGGATGAGTTTGCGCAGGATCTGCAGCAGAAAAACTTGAATTACTACGATTCAGAATTGCTCTCCACTTCTGCACAATCTCCGATGCGGGTGCCAACTATTGCCCCAGTGTATGC
>JAYFNV010000079.1:0-9559 GCA_034933225.1 Anaerolineaceae bacterium
CTATGCCGCCATCGAGATCGCCCGCAGCGAAGGGGTCAAGATCAGTGATGAGGCGATCAAAGAGGGTTTTGCCTCGGTAGAATGGCCCGGACGCTTTGAGATCATTAACCAGGAACCGCTGATCATTGTGGATTCTGCCCACAACCTGGATTCAGCCCTGAAGCTTAGGTTAGCTCTGGATGATTACATCGGGGACCGTAAAGTGGCTTTGATCTTTGGCGCCTCTGAAGACAAGGATATCAAGGGCATGTTCTCGGTATTGATCCCGCGCGTAAACCACTTGATCGCCACCCAGAGCACACATCCACGTGCAATGCTGGCGAATAAACTGGTAGAATTAGCGCATCAGTTTGGCCGGTCTGCAACTGCCACCCAGGATATCGGTGAAGCATTAACGAAGGCAGTTGAACTGGCAAAAGGCGATGAGGTCATCATTGTTGCGGGGAGCATATTCGTCGCCGCTGCTGCACGTGAAGAGTGGTTCAAGATGACCAGCACCCCAAATAAGCAAAATACTTGAGGATGTCAATGAAGAACGAAGATTGGAAGAAGCGGATAGATAATCCGGAAGAATATACTGCTGCGTTGTATCAGCGGACCGACGAGCTGTACCAGGTCCCAGACGAAGATCCGGATGAGAATGGAATGATCTTGCTGCCGGCGTTGATCATGCGGGATATTGTTGTTTTCCCACGCATGGTTTCGCCGATATTTGTTGTACCCGGACCCAACCTGGAAGCCATCAACTACGTTCAGCGCGAACCCGGCACCATGCTGGCGTTGATGATGCGTGACAGCGATGTTGAAGACCCTGAGATCGGTGATTTTCTGGAAGTGGGCGTGGAAGTCGCCGTTGGCAGACTTCTTTCTCTGCAGGACGGCAACAATTCAGCGCTTGTGCAGGGACGCCGCAGAGTGAAGATCGTCGAGATCATCAAAGGTGAACCATTCTGGCAGGTACGCGGCCAGGTGATCGAAGAAGAGACTGCCGCAGACAGAACAACTGAAGCTTTGATGCGCACCTCGCGCGACCTGTTTGAACGTTGCGTACAATTGGACCGTAGTCTGCCAGATGAAGCCCATCTGTTCTCCATCAACATCTCCGAGCCGGGATGGCTGGCTGATATGATCGCTACCGCCATCTCGCTGCCCTATGACGACCGTCTGGAAATATTGACCATTCTTGAGCCAACAGAGCGGTTAAAGAAGGTCAACTGGCTACTGGCACAAGAGTTGGATGTGCTGCAGTTGGAAGATGAGATCCAGACCCGCGTGCAAAGCGAAGTGGATCGTTCTCAACGAGAGTTCTATTTGCGCGAGCAGCTAAAAGCCATCCAGAACGAGCTGGGTGAGGGCGATGTATGGGCGCGCGAGTTGAGCGAGCTTAAGGTAAAAGTTGAAGAAAAGAATATGCCCGAGGAGGCCAAGAAACAGGCCCTAAAGGAAATTGAGCGACTGAACCAAATGCCTGCCATGGCACCTGAAGTGGGCATTTTACGCACTTACGTAGATTGGCTGTTGGACCTTCCCTGGGTGGAGACGACTGAAGATAACCTGGATGTTGCCCATGCTGCCAAGATACTGGAAGAGAACCATTACGGGCTGGGCAAAGCCAAAGACCGCATTCTGGAATATATTGCAGTCAAAAGTTTGAAACCCAAAAAAGAACGTCAACCCATTTTGTGCTTTGTAGGACCTCCTGGCACAGGGAAAACCTCCCTTGGCAAATCGATTGCGCTGGCCCTGGGACGCAACTTTGTGCGCCTCTCTCTGGGCGGCGTACGAGATGAAGCCGAGATTCGCGGTCACCGCAGGACCTATATTGGCGCGCTACCGGGACGGATCATCCAGACTATGAAGCGGGCGGCCAGTGTGAATCCGCTCTTTATGCTGGATGAAATCGATAAACTGGGTAATGATTTCCGCGGCGATCCCGCCTCTGCATTGCTTGAAGTGCTTGACCCTGAACAAAATTTTGCCTTCTCAGACCACTACCTTGAATTGGCGTATGACCTTTCCAAGGTGATGTTCGTGACTACTGCCAATAACCTGGGAACCATCCCGCCGGCGTTGCAAGACCGGATGGAGATCATTGAATTCCCGGGGTATATTGAAGAAGAAAAGGTGGAGATCAGCAAACGGTTCTTGATCCCACGGCAATTGGAAGAAAGTGGTATCGAAACAGAAGAGATCAAGTTTGAAGACAGCGCCTTAAAAAAGGTGATCCGGGAATACACTTATGAAGCTGGTGTGCGTAACCTGGAACGGGAAATTGGCAAGATCTGCCGCAAGACCGCGCGCTTAAAATCTGAAAAGAAGCATTTTGCCAAAAGCCTGACCACCAGTGCTGTAGAAAAGTTCTTAGGTCCCCCGCAATTCTTCTTTACAGAGGCAGAGCGGAAAGATGAAGTGGGCGTAGCCACGGCAATGGCCTGGACTGAAAACGGCGGCGATATTATGCCGATTGAGGTCTTGATCATGGAAGGAAAGGGCAACTTGCAGATCACCGGTCAGATCGGTGACGTGATGCAGGAATCTGCTCAGGCTGCCCTCTCATATATGAAATCGCGGGTGGATGAGCTGAAATTGGATGCCGATCTTTTTGATCAGATCGATGTGCATATTCACGTACCGGAAGGCGCCATCCCCAAGGACGGCCCAAGCGCAGGCATTACCATCGCTACCGCCTTAATTTCTGCGTTCACTGATCGTCCTGTACACAAAGAGATTTGTATGACGGGCGAGATCACCCTGCGTGGCAATATTCTGCCTATTGGGGGTGTGCGAGAAAAGGTGCTTGCTGCTCACCGGGCCGGATTGAAGACCGTTCTTCTGCCTACCAAAAATGAAAAAGATCTGGTGGAAGTTCCCAAAAAGGTCCGTGAAGATGTGAAGATCATACTGGTGCATCACATGGATGAAGTTCTAGAATATGCCTTGGTTCCCGGCGAAAGCAAGGGAAATAAGATCCTGAACCAGATCAAAGCCAAGAATAAAAGAAAAGAAGAAGCTGAGGCTGAAGCCGAGGCGGAAGATTAGTTTGCTGAAAATCTCCAAGTAGAGGTAACCATGGAAGACCTGATCCATCTTCAATATCTTGGACAAGCCGGCTTTGTGGTTGAAACGAAGACACAAAAATTCGTGATCGATCCTTATCTCTCAAATTATGTTGTGGAGGGAGGGATTGGATCAGCGGAGATGTTTTCTCGTGAATTTCCAGTTCCGGTTCAGCCGGATCAGTTGAGAGGGCTGCAACTGGCGTTTATTACCCACGATCATGCCGACCATTGTGATCCGCTGACCCTGGTGCCGCTACTAAAAAGCAACCCTGAGATGCTGGTGATCGGAACAAGAACTGTTGCCGACCACCTAATTTCTGAAGGCGTTTCAGCTGAAAAGATCATTGTGCCTGAGTTGGACAAGCTCTATGATATAAAAGGGACCCGGTTTTACACCGTCCCCGCCGCGCACTATGATTTTGGCAAAAACGAGAAGGGCGAATTGGCTTATTTCGGATTTGTCATTGAGGTAAACGGTCAATGGATGTACCATTCCGGCGACACCATTCTCTATGATGGAATGGTGGAAAGCATTTTACGCCACACTGACCAAATTCGTGTGGCCTGTTTACCTATCAACGGACGGGATGGCTGGCGTGAACGCATGGGAATGACAGGCAATCTGGATGCAGCCGAGACGTTGCAGTTGGCGAAACTGATCAAAGCTGATGTCATTTTGCCGATGCACAACGATCTCTTCAAAGTAAACCACGTCAATCCGTCAGTCTTTGTAGATATTGCCGACCGGATTGCTCCCAGGCAAAAGTATCATTGGCTACAGCCAGGAGAAGATTTCTACTTAAAATAAAAATCAGCGGCCACAAGGCCGCTGATTTTTTAGATACTAGTTGTTGTGGCAACCACAACCGCAGTCGCAATTTTCATCGTCGCAGTCGCAATCGCATTCGTCTTCACCATGGACGTGACCATGTTCGAGTTCTTCAGCGGTGGCAGCGCGAACGCCAGCGATCTTTACATCAAATTCAAGATCTTTACCAGCGAGAGGATGATTGAAATTCAATGTGACGGCAGTCTCACCAACTTCTAAGATGGTGGCAGAGGTGGCATTGCCATCTTCATCTTCAACCGCTAATTCAACGCCCACTTCCAGAGGAATTTCTTCGGGGAAATCAGAAAGCTCGATTTCTTCAGTTGCCTCAGGATCATATTCACCATAGGCATCTTTGGCAAGAACTTTAACCTTTTTGGTATCGCCAACATTCATACCAGCGAGTTCTTTTTCGAGCCCGGGGATAATGTTGCCTTTTCCCTGGATGTAATCAATAGGGCCGTTTTCTTCGGAGGAATCCACCACTTCACCTTCAACGGTCAGGGTGTATTCCAGGCTAACGACGAGGTCATTTTCGACCTTAGTAAGTTCGGATTGTGCGCTCAAGTTGTGCTCTCTTTCTCGAGGGGAATAGGGCTACATTGTATCATAATGTCCAAAAAATATCATATCAGCGGGTCTATAATTAGAAAGAGCTTATTCAAGGAAAAACTATGAGATTAATAACCGTTGAGAACATGCGTGAGTTGGAACGACTTGCATTTGAAAGTGGTTTGAGCTATGAAAAGATGATGCAAAACGCCGGTATGGGATTGGCGGAGATCATACACTCAAAATTTGGATGGATCGATAACAAGGCGATTGTTGGTTTGGTGGGCTCAGGGAATAATGGTGGAGATGCGCTCGTGGCTTTGAACTGGTTGCTGGTTCACGGCTGGAAATGTTCAGCGCTGTTGGTGAAAGAGCGGCTAAATGATCCACTTGTAGCCCAATTTATTTCTTTGGGCGGCGAGTTGACCCCAACGGCTGTTCTGGGTAACGCAAAGAAGATTCAAACAATTTTAGAAGATAATGCCATTATTCTGGATGGTGTGATTGGCACAGGGATCAACCTTTCCTTACGTGAAGAAGTTGCCCAATTCCTTGCCAGTATCAAAGCCCATCTGCGCGGGCAGATTGTCGTCGCCGTGGATTGCCCTTCTGGAATTGATTGCGACACTGGTGAGGCTGCCCCGGAAGTGCTCCCCGCCAGGTTAACGGTTTGCATGGAAGCAGTAAAAACCGGATTGCTCAAATTACCTGCATTTAGTCTATGTGGGCAAATAGTGGTGACGTCTATCGGTGTGCCGGGCAGGTTGGCGGCGAAAAAATCGGAAAACTTTGTGATCGATAATCGTTGGGTTGCAGAGCATTTACCAGTGCGAAAAGCGGATGGACACAAAAAGTATTTTGGCACGGTGGTCGTGGTAGGGGGAAGTACAAATTACCTCGGAGCACCCTTGTTCGCCGGGACGGGAGCGTACCGGGCAGGTGCAGGTTTGGTCACGCTGGCTGTGCCGCGAATCGTGCAATTAACCACAGCGGTAAATTTGCCAGAATGTACCTGGTTCCTACTAGATGATGAGAATGGGGTGATCTCAGAAGATGCTGCGACGCTGGTGCTTGAGCCGATGAAGACGGCCAGTTGTTTGGTGGTCGGTCCTGGCATCGGCAGGGAAGAAACCACCCGGCGTTTCCTCAGCCGTTGGCTGCTTCAACAAGAAACAGGCAAGAAAAATAGCAGCTTTGGATTCGTGCCTAAAACCGAGAGCAATTCTAAATTATTAGCTACATTCCCGCCCATAGTTATGGATGCAGATGGCCTGCGTTGGTTGGCAGAACAACCTAATTGGACAGAAAATAAGAATTTACGGCTGGTGGTCACGCCCCATGTAGGTGAAATGGCCGCGCTGACCGGGTTAGCACCTGAAGAGATCCAGGCTAATCGTGAAAGGGTTGCCAGTGAATTCGCCCAAAAATGGAAACAGGTAGTTGTCCTTAAAGGGGCTCTCACAGTGGTGGCTGCTCCGACGGGTCAGATTGCCATCGTTCCGGTGGCCAATTCTGCTCTGGCCAAGGCTGGCAGCGGGGATGCGCTAAGTGGGATCATTGCGGCATTCATCGCCCAGGGTTTGCCCCTGTTTGAGGCAGCCTGTGCAGGTGCCTGGATCCATGCCCGTGCAGGGGAAAAGGTGGCAGAAGCACAGGGCAATGAGTTCTCACTGCTGGTTCGGGAAATATTGAATATGATTCCGGAAGTTTTCGCTGAATTAAATAAAATCACCGCCTGATTTGATTCAGGCGGTGATCTTTGAATTACTCGGCAGAAGCCTTTTTGGTTTTGGTCAATTTCTCTTTGGTGTCTTCCAGAACAACCTGGCCTTTTTCAACCATTTCGGCTGATTTTTCCTGGGCAACCTTGATGAGATCCTGAGCTTTGCTTACTGCATCATTAGCAGCAACTTCAGCCTTTTTGTAGGTATCTTCAATAGTCTCGGCTGATTTGTCGTACAGCTCGATGGCTTTCTCTTTGATCTGGGCACGAGTCTGTTCACCAGACTGGGGTGCATAGAGTAAAGAGACAACGGCACCAGTAATGCCGCCAACTAAAAATCCAATCAAGAAAGTACCGAAATTATCACGTTCTGACATGGGAATTCTCCTTTCAAATCTTTAATAACGGTTATTTGCGGAATATGTTCATCAGATCCAAAGCTTTTTTCAGCCCGGCCATGTAACCATTTAACTTGATCACAGGCTCAACCAAATTTTCGCTTAAGAAGCTGGTTGTTCCCTTAAGGGTATTTACTGTTTCAGTTGTTGCATCCAGAATTGGTTTTACTTCATTCTGCAGCAAATTGATCAGTTTGGCCAGTTGAATGACCAGAATGACTAACGCAGCTCCCAGTACCATAAATTCCAGAGACAGCACGATGATAAAGATATCGCGGATCTGGGTAGTGACAACCGGGTTGGCCCGGAAGAGTAAGAAAATTGCCGTCCCGAGCAAAAGTACGATCAACACAGCAACCAGCACAATCAGCCAGACACGCACCTGTTGCTGAGTCTTCTGGGTTTCTGCATCCGCAGATGGAGTGGGTAAAGCGACAATTTCATTTTTGTCAGTCATTATTTAATTATAACATAAAGCCAATAATGACAAATTAAGTACGATTCAATCTGAAAAGCAATAAAGATTGAATTTGAAGGATGTGGTTAATTGGGTTAAAATCATAGGTTGCTATGTTCAAAGAAATATTTCTTGCAATTATTGTTTTAACTGTTGTTTCCACCATGGCGGAAGTAACATCGACTGGCGTTGAGATACAAACACCGCAAGCTGCTGATGTACTAAAGGGTTCAGTGGAGGTAAAAGGAAGTGTATCTGAATCTGGGTTCATCTCTGCCAGTCTTTATTATGCATATGCGGATACTACAGTTGAGACCTGGTTTCTGATCCAGACGATCAGTCAACCGGTTACGGATGGAGTATTAGCAATCTGGGATACTTCTTCCATTAGCGATGGAAATTACAAATTGAAGCTGTCGGTATTAAGGAAGAGTGGTGAAATTCAGGAAGTTGTTGTGGATCATCTACAGGTGCGAAATTACACCCCTGCGCAGGTTGTCGCCCCAACTCAGACGGAGGTGGTAGAGGTTCTGCAAACAGTGACTGATATCCCAGAAAAACCAGTAATAACCGCTACCGCTTATCCAAACAACCGTGCTTCAGCGGCAGTTACCAGTGTTGCAGATGAGATCAAGAACGGCTTGATCGTGGGCGTATTCTGCATTTTGGCTTTCGGAATCTATACATCCATACGCGGCTGGTTTTACCGCAGATAGGAAACTTTTTTGGACGCGTTGTTTAACTTGATCAGACAATCTCAGAATGCTGAGAGCGAGACCACTGCGGATTCGAGCTATCTCATTGTAGGGTTGGGGAACCCTGGCAGAGAGTACCGAAATACGCGTCATAATGTGGGCTTTTTGGCCATTGATGCGCTTGCCAAATCACTTAACGTGACTCTTGGAAAAGTACAAAGTAAAGCATTAGTGGGCCAGGGCAAGTTTGGCGCCAGCAAGGTGATTCTTGTCAAACCGCAGACCTACATGAACCTCTCCGGTCAAGCTGTGAGTGGTCTATTGAATTTCTACAAGATCAGCACAGAGCATCTGATCGTGATCCATGATGATATTGATCTGCCTTTTGGCACCATCCGCATCCGCCCTGGCGGCGGTTCTGCAGGTCAGCGTGGCGTAAAGTCTATTATCGAAAAGGTGGGTACGCAGGAATTCGCCCGTATGCGGCTGGGAGTAGGCCGGCCCCCTGGCCAGATGGACGCCGCCGCGTATGTTTTGCAGCCTTTTACCAAAGAGGATGAAGAATTCCTGGTCAATTTTCTGGCCAAGGCAGCAGAAGCTGCCGGGGAATTTGTGAACAACGGCTTAAATGCCGCCATGAACAAGTACAACGGAACGATCTAGAGGTCCCATTGTTAGACGCCATTCGTAAACATCCAGCATACGAGAAGATACTGGATGCGATCAAATTAGGGAAAATCACAGAAGGCTTATCCCTCGCACGCGCTACGCGTTTGCCGGTACTGGCGTCGTTATTATTGGATTTAAATATTCCCATTTTACTGTTGACCGACCGGTCTGACCGGGCGATCACGCTTTTTGATGAGCTTGGATTCTGGTTGCCGGATGTGGAAAAATACCATTTCCCGGAACCCACCCCTCTCTTCTATGAACAAGCTGCCTGGGGAGCGGTGACCCGGCGTGACCGTTTACAGGCTTTGACAGCGCTGGCCATGTATCATCTGCCCGGTGACAAAAAGGCAACCGAACCCATCGTCATCGTCTCGCCTTTACGAGCGCTGATGACGCGAACCTTGCCCCGGCGAGATTTTATGGTGTCCAGCCGGACCATCAAACTGGGACAGCAGGTGAACCCTGAAGAGCTATTACGTCAATGGGTTGGGATCGGATATGAAGCAGTAGATACTGTGCTCGATTTTGGACAATTCTCCCGCAGGGGTGGCATATTGGATGTTTGGGCTCCTTCAGAGCCTTTCCCGGCCCGATTGGAGTTCTTTGGGGATGAAGTAGACACCATTCGGCAATTCAATCCGGCCACACAAAGGACCATCAAGAACCTGGATGAATTGTTGATCTCCCCGGCGAGGGAATATCTGCAATCGAAGGCTACGTCTCTTATGCCAGAAGACCAGAACGTGGATGAGTTTTACCTGCCCTTCATCCACAAAATGCCTGCCTCGCTGCTGGATTACCTGCCCAAGAACACGCTGATCTTGATCGACGATGTTGGGAATGTTCAATCGTTTGCCGAGGAGCTAGAGGAACAGGCAGTCAAATTACGGCAGGAAAGCATCGATGAAGGAATTCTTCCCGAAGATTTCCCGGTTCCTTACATCACCTGGTCTGAGCTGATCGACACCATTCAATCCATGCGTTGGGTGGAATTAGGGCGATCCACGGCAAAGGAAACTTCCGAACTGGCTGAAGCATTTTTGCCAGGCGAGCGTTATGGGGGACGGTTAAAGCCCTTCATGGATGACCTCTCTGAAGATTGCCAGGAAGGGACCAATTCTTATGTGATCTCACGCCAGCTCTCCCGCCTGAAGGAGCTATGGCAAGAGCACGG
>JAYFNV010000080.1:0-16772 GCA_034933225.1 Anaerolineaceae bacterium
CGGTAACAGGGGTGGTAGAGCAGGCAGTGAGCGCGCCCAAAACCACCAGAGATGCGAGTACGATTAATAGGGTTCGTTTCATTTTAGTTCTCCTTGTGTGTTCTTGGTAATAAGACGAACTTTAGGCGAATTAGTTCCCGAAAATGAGCGATTGATTCTGGCGAAAAATCACATTTGCATTTTAAAGTTCAATTGCGGGATTAAAATAACCTTCGGACAAGTTTCTAATTTGGATCATTGACCTTTTTTGGGGAGATTTTTTTGGAGAAAATATGATCAAATACAGTGGTTACCTCATTGTCGTGGATGAAATGGAGCCGGTCAAGCGCTTTTATGCCGAGCTGATGCAGCAAAAGCTGAAGGTAGACAGCCCCGAGTATGTGGTTTTTGAAGGCGAGTTCTGCCTGTTCTTAAAACGCAACTTTATTCCCATTCTCAAGGACGAGAGCCGATACCCCATCCACTTCCGCGCCAACAACGGCGAGCTTTACTTTGAAAGCAAGGACATTGAGGCCGATGAAGCGCGTCTGCGCGCGGCAGGGACCGAATTCCTGCACCCCATCCAGGAGCAGCCCTGGGCGCAACGGGTGATGCGTTTTTATGACCCCATTGGCACCCTCATTGAAGTGGGGGAAGACATGAGCATCGTCATCCGCCGCTTTCAAACGGCAGGCATGAGCCTGGAGCAGATCTCAGAGCGCATCGGTTTTGATGTGCCGATGATTCAGGACATTCTGTCTAAAAGTGAATAAACGAACCACCCCCTGAGGATTGTACTCAAGGGGTGGTTTTCTTTTAGATAAGCATGCTTAAATAGCCTGACCTTTGAACTGGCTCATGTACAGATTGTAGTAAAAGCCTTTTTGGTCCAGTAGTTGTTGATGCGTGCCCTGCTCCACGATCTCGCCGTGATCAATGACCACCACATTATCGGCGTCGCGGATGGTGCTGAGCCGGTGGGCAATGACAAAACTGGTGCGGCCTTTCATCAGGGTGAGCAGCGCTTTTTGGATGCGGGCCTCGGTACGGGTATCCACACTGCTGGTGGCCTCGTCCAGGATCAGGATGGCCGGGTCCGCCAAAATGGCTCTGGCTATGGCCAGCATCTGGCGCTGTCCCTGGCTGAGGTTGTTGGCGCGTTCGCCCAACACCGTCTGGTAGCCTTCGGGGAACTTGCGGATAAAGGGATCGGCGTCGGCCAGCTCAGCGGCGTGGATGCACTCTTCATCGCTGGCGTCCAAACGCCCATAGCGGATGTTTTCCATCACCGTATCGGAGAACAAGAAGGTGTCCTGCAGCACCAGTCCCAGCTTGTTGCGCAGATCCGCCTTGCGCACCTGACGGATATCTTTGCCGTCAATGCTGATGGCGCCGTCCTGTACCTCGTAGAAGCGGGTCAGCAGGTTGATAATGGTGGTCTTGCCGGCTCCGGTTGGCCCCACCAGGGCAATGGTCTGCCCGGCTTTGGCCGATAGCGTCATATTTTTGATGATGGGGGTCTGAGGCTCGTAGCCAAAGCGGACGGCATCAAAGCTCACATCTCCGCGGATACTCTCAAACGGCAGCGGAGCGGCGACATCTTCCATCTCCGGCCGGGTATCAATGATCTCAAACACCCGTTCAGCGCCTGCCAGTGCCGCCTGAATGGAATTGTACAGGTTGGCCAGTTGGCGCAACGGGGATACATAGTTCTGCCCGTAGTTGATGAAGGTGGCGATCATGCCCACGCTCACCAATCCCTGCAGGGCCAGCCAGGCGCCCACCCCTGCCAGCACAATAATGAAAAAGTTCCCAAAAACCGTGGTGAGGGGCATAACCATCAGCGCATAAGTATTGGCATTCACCCCTGCCCGGAAGACGGCCTCGTTCTGCACCCGGAAGGCGGCGATCACCGATTCATTACGATGAAAAGACTTGACCACTTTCTGTCCGCTGATGGCTTCTTCTGCCACGCTGTTCAGCCCGCCCAGATCATACTGCAGTTGCCGAAAGCCTTTGCGGGTGTATCTGGCCACAAATTCTGTGAACCACAGCATGATGGGCACCACCAGCAGGGTGGAAAGCGCCAGCCAGGGGTTGAGCAGGAACATGGCGATGAGAATGCCCACCATGGTGAGAATGCTGGCAATGAGCGAGGTGATATTCTGTGAGACGGCCTGGTTGATGGCATCAATATCGTTGGTCAGACGGCTCATCAGCCCACCGGCGGGATGGGTATCATAAAAGGCGATGGAGAGCGTTTGCAGATGGTCAAACAGTTGCTGACGCAGATTGCGCAGGGCATCCTGCGAGACCCTGGCCATGATCCAGTTGGCCAAGGCCTGAAAGACATTGTTGAGCACGTAGGCGGCCAGCATGACCAATGAGATGGTCACCAGGCCTGCCACATCTTTGTTGCCGATGAAGCGGTCAATGGCGAGACCCATCAGGTAAGGGCCGGCCAAACCGAGCAGAGTATAGAGAACAACGAACACCAGCACCAGCGCGATCCAGCCTTTAAAGGGGCTCAGGTAGGGCACCAAACGGGCCAGGGCACGGCGCGGATCGGAGGCTTTTTCAAAGACACGCGGGCGTCCGCCGCGCGCCTGTAAACTGGCGCGAGTCTCATTGGGGGTTCTTTCAGTAGAAGGAATTGTCATGCTGCGCTCCTCACTTCTGCCCCATCGGTTAACCCGTTGCCGAGCTGAGATTCATAGATCTCCTGGTAGACCCGGCTGGACCGGATCAACTGGCTGTGGTTTCCCTGCGCCGCAATCTGGCCGTGGTCAAGCACCAGGATCTTATCCGCCCTCAGCACCGTGCTGATGCGCTGCGCCACCACAAAACTGGTGCGTCCCTGCATCAGAACATCCAGCGCTTCCTGAATACGCGTCTCGGTCTCAATATCCACTGAAGAGGTGCTGTCATCCAGGATCAATATCTTGGGCTTCATGATCAACGCCCGCGCAATGGCAAGCCGTTGTTTTTGCCCGCCCGAAAGGTTGACGCCGCGCTCTTCCACGTGGGTATCCAGTCCGTAAGGAAGGTTGAGGATGAAATCGTAAGCCTGGGCAGATTTCGCCGCGGTGATGGTCTCCTCTTCGGTGGCGTCCGGGCGGCCATAGCAAATGTTCTCGCGGATGGTGCCGGAGAAGAGGATGGTTTCCTGCGGCACAATGGCGATCTGCGATAGCAGCGAATCCTGATCCAGGTCTTTTACATCCATGCCGTCGATGAGCACCTGGCCGGCGGAGACATCATAAAAGCGCGGGATGAGGTTGATGAGGGTGGTCTTGCCGGCACCGGTTGCGCCCAAAATGGCCACCCTCTCACCGGGCTGGGCCGTAAAGCTGATGTTTTTGAGCACCTCGCCGCCTTCATCGCCATCATAATGGAAGGACACAGCGCGGAACTCCACCCTGGCTTCCACATTGGTGGGCAAGCGCAGCGGATTTTGGGCTGGCTGTACGTCTGAGACGGTCTCCAACACCTCGCCAATACGCCGGGAACTGGCCAGACCGTTGGCCCAAACATTGGCCAGGTTGGTCATCATCAAGAGCGGGGTCATGGTGGTCACCAGATAGTTACTGAATGCCACCAACTGGCCCACCGTCAGGTCGCCGGAGATGGTCTGCAGACCACCCATCCAGATGACCAGCACCATGCCCAGGTTGATGAGGATGGTCAGCGCCGGATTCATGGCCGACATCACCTGCATCACGCGGGTCATATCATGGGTCAGATCCTGGTTGGCCACTTCAAAACGTTCGGTCTCATGCTGAGCGCGCACAAAGACCTTTACCAGGCGTACCCCAGAGATGTTCTCCTGTAATACCGTGTTCAAGCGGTCCAGCTTCTGCTGTACTGCGCGGAAGATCGGTTCCATTTTGGTGCTGAAGAGCACAATGAGTACCAGGATCACCAGCATAATGGGCAGCATAGTCAGAGCCAGTTTGGGACTGGTATTTACCATCAAGATCAGGCTGCCCACAATCAGCAGCGGCGCGCGTGTGCCAATGCGCAGTGAGATCTGCACCCAACGCTGAATGGCACTGGCATCACTGGTCATACGCACCATGAGTTTGCCGGTGGAGAAGGTATCCAAATTGCTAAAAGAGAACTGCTGCACTTTAAGGAACACCGCCTCACGGATATCGCGGGCTACACTTTCACCCACCCGCACCGAAAAGGTGTTGTTGCCCAATGCGATGAGCGTGCTCAGCGCAGAGATTCCCAGCATCCACAAAGAGGTGCTGATAACAACGCTCAAGTTCTGGGCTTTGATGCCCTGGTCGATGATGCGCTGGATCAGACGCGGGATGGCCAGGTCCATAAAGACCAGGCTGGTGAGCAGCACCAGGGCTAGAGTGGCTTGCTTCCAATAAGGTTTTACAAACGATAAAACTCTGCGGATCGGATTCATGGATTAATCGTTCTTTTCATTGTTCAATTTTTCGTCCAGAAGGTTCATAGCGTGAATAACCACTTGCAGGTCAGATTGTGAAAGCGAGGCCAACTTTTGTTCCATCCAGGCGTGGTTCTTCTCAAAGATGGCGGTCAAGACCGCATTGCCCTCATCGGTGAGGGCCAGGTAAACAAAGCGGCGGTCTTCCTTTTGTGAACTGCGTGAGAGCAGCCCCTTTTCTACCAGCACTTCCACAGACTGGCTGATGGCCGAGTTGCTGATCTTGCGGGCGGCGGCCAGGTCGCTCACCGTGCGGGCGCCACGCCGGATGTGACGCAGCACATAAAACTGCTCCACGGTAAGCCCAAAATCAGCAGCCGCATAGCCGCGCACATTGTCACGCACGCTGTGCCACACCGGCGGGATGGTCTCCCAGAAGCGGGTGATGGCGGCGTTAATGAGTACCTGGTTCTTTTCTTCAGCCATGAGCAGATCCTTTCGGTTTAGTCTCTTAATAGTTTAGAGACTAAACTATTTTATTCAATTTCCGCCGCCCGGTCAAGACCAGAGGTGGTTGCGAAGCGCGGAAAATCTTGTATAAATAAATGGAGAACGTTGCACATTCTGCCCGTTGGGAGGATTAAAAATGGACGAGAGTAGACCCTTGATGAGCGCCGAATCAGCAGTTGAGATCCTGAAATGGTTTGAGGCAAACGGCTTTGCGGTGGTGGTGGATGGCGGTTGGGGGGTGGATGCCCTGCTTGGGCAGCAGACCCGCCCGCATGACGATCTGGATATTGCGGTACAGCATAGTGATGTACCTGGCATCCGTGCCATGCTGGAGAGCAAAGGCTTTACAGATGTGCCCCGCAACGACACCTGGGAGTGCAACTTTGTGTTGGGCGATGCCCTTGGCCGCCAGGTGGACCTCCATTCTTGTACGTTCAACGAGAAACAGGAGAACATCTTTGGCGTTGCCTACCAATACGCCTCTTTGCAAGGTCACGGCAGCATCAACGGCTACCCGGTACGCTGCATTCCCCCCGATTGGATGGTGCAGTTCCATACCGGTTACCCCCTGGACGAGAACGACTACCGGGACACCAAACATCTCTGTCAGCGTTTCAGCTTACCCATACCGGAGGATTATGCTGATTTTGTTGCCAGAGACAATTCCCTTTAGGTTATTTATTCACAACCTGACCCATATTTACATTTCTTTTCGGGGAAATGTAAATATTTTGTTAATTCTATCAAAATACTCCAAATAACCTTATACAAAGACCTCACAAATCGGAATAAAGACCCTAAAATGATACTAACGATAATTACAAAGGATTTTCTATGAGAAAAAGTGATCGACTCAACTTTAATCAACCCGCTCCGGATTTTTCATTGCCAGATGTGGGTGGAAAATCGGTCCAACTGTCCAGTCTGTGGGCTAAACAGCCTTTGTTGCTTTCTTTTACCCGCCATTTTGGCTGCACCCAGTGCAAAGAACTGCTAGAAGAACTGGTAAACGGACGGGACAGAATTGAAAAAGCCGGCCTTTCTGTGGCGGTCATCACCCAGGGCAGCGTGGAACAGACCCGGCTCTTTGCCGCCGAGTTCGCTCCCGGCCTGCTCTGCCTGTGCGATCCTGAACGAAAGGTGTATGCGGCTTACGGATTGGAACGCGGCACGCTCTTCCAGACCTTTTTGAACCTGAATGTGTGGAAAGCGCTAGGCAGAGCCCGCAAGAAGGGCTACCCCATTGACCCCCCGCCGCCCGGACAGGACGCCATGCTGATGTCTGGCGCCTTCATCATCAGCCCGGATGGCAAGGTCCAAATGCCCTATTACTACGATCACATCGCCGACCACCCGTCTCTGGATCTACTGCTAAGTGGAATTTATGCGACCGGCTGGAACAAACCACTGGAAGGGCCTGTTGGGCCTCTTGCAAAATAAGCTTTTTGGAGAAACAACCATGAAAAACAAAAAATTATTCCTTCTTCCCATCCTCACCCTTCTGGCAATCATCCTGAGCGCCTGTGCTCAGAGCGGTGCGACAGCCGCAGCCAGTACGCCTGTGCCGGCCAGCCTCATTGCTGAAGGCAGTCTCTTGCCTGTACAGGCCCTCGAACAATCTTTCACCACCTCCGGTCAGGTAGATAAAGTACTGGTCAAAGACGGACAGACCGTCAAACAAGGCGATCTGCTGGTCACCCTCAACAATACGGCCGCCGCTCAATTGGCATTGGCGCAAGCCCAGCAAGAAGAGCTGGCTGCCCAACAAGCCTATGACGATATCAGCCAGTCCACTTCTTCTGGCTCTCTGGCTGAGTTGAACCTGGCCCAGGCCCAATACAATTACAACGTGGCCTATGGCAATTACTGGAACCGCAACAGCCTGCAGGGCTCTGCAGACGCCATAGCCCTCACCCGGGCTCGCTTACAGATCCTGGACAATCAGATCAGTGATCTGGAAGACAAATACAACAGTATGGGTGAAAGCGCTGATACTGAGACCGGCAAGGCCAAGGTATTGGAAACCCTTTCTCAGGCCCGTTTGGACCGCGAAGATGTAAAGAAACTGCTCAATTATTACAGTTCCAACCCCAATTCTTTGGATGTACAGACCCTCAAAGCCAAGCTGGATGTGGCAAAATCTGCCCTTGAAGATGCACAACGTGTGGTGGCCCGTCTCAAAGACGGAATTGACCCCGACCAATTGGCCGCAGCTCAGGCCCGCCTGACCACTTCCCAGGCTGCTGTGAATAACGCCCAGGTTAATTTGGACAGCCTGCAATTGAAAGCCTCCATGGGCGGCACCATCGTGGATGTGAATGTGCTCCCCGGTCAGCAAGTCAGCGCGTTGCAAACCCTCATGGCTGTGGCCGATTATTCCAGTTGGGTGGTGGAAACCGACAACCTGACAGAAACCGAGATCGTCAATGTTACGGTCGGACAAAAAGTAAAAGTGATCCTGGATGCCCTGCCCAATGTTGAATTGGCCGGCACCGTCACCCATATCAATGACCGCTTTGTAGAGACCCGCGGCGATGTGACCTACACCGTCACCATCACCCTGGACGAGACCGATCCGCACATGCGCTGGGGCATGACCGCCGCTGTATACTTTGAATAATAGAATCGTCAGGCATTTATGAAAGAACTCTTCTCAATTTCTGGTTATCTGGCGGTGCAGGAAGTCTGGCGCAATAAAGGCCGGTTCTTTCTGGTCAGCCTGGTGATCGCCCTCATCACCCTATTGGTGCTGTTCATCGCCGCCCTGGGTGAAGGTCTGGGTAATGGCAACCGCGAGTACATTTCTAAACTGGATGCACAGTTGATCGTCTACCAGGCAAAATCTGACAGTATCATCTCTGCCAGCCGTCTTGGCAGTGACCGCCTGGCCGCCATCCGCCGTGTGGAGGGTGTGGCCGATGCCGGGATGCTGGCCACGACCAATGCCAACATCATCCTGCCCAACGATGCCGGCTCGCTCAAAGTAGCCATGCTGGGCATTCAACCCGGCCATGTGGGAGAACCCCCTATCGTGCAGGGGCGCGCCCTCAGCACCGACCTGGCCAAAGAGGTGATCCTGGATAGCAACGCCGCCTACCGCAGCAAGATCAATGTGGGCGATACCCTCACAATCCGCGTGACCCAGGGTACCAAAGACGAATTTTATGAGCTGCGTGTGGTAGGAATCAGCAGCGGGCAGCAATACTCTCTGCAACCGTCCATCTTTGTCCCCTTCTACACCTGGGACCGGGTGCGGCCAAAATCGGACGCTGAGGTGAACACCTCCAATCCGGTGGCCAATGTGGTGCTGGTCAAACTGGCCAACCCTGCCGATACCGCCATTGTTGGCGAGCGCATCAGCAGCCAGGTAAACAACGTTGAACCGGTCACCATCAGTGAAGCCATCCAGGCCTTACCGGGCTACTCTGCCCAGCAGAGCACGCTTAACACCCAGGGGGGCTTTACCCTCTTCATCGGTGTGCTGGTCATTGGCGGCTTTTTCCAGATCCAACTGTTGCAAAAGGTACCGCAGATCGGCGTGCTTAAGGCCATCGGCACTTCCAACCCCATCGTTGCGGCTGCTTCCATCATCCAAATTTTGGTGGTTACTCTGGTGGGTGTCGCCATCGGCGCCTTACTAAGTTTTCTCTTTTCACTTACCTTTCCCCCGACCGTACCGATCGTCTTCAACGGTACCACCTCGGCCATCGCCATCATCGCCCTTATCCTCATTGGACCGCTTGGCGGCCTGGTCTCCATCCGCTACGCGGTACGCATTGAGCCGCTCAAAGCGCTTGGGCTTTCATCCTAAAGGAATCGCACTATGAGCACTTACGCACTTGAAACAGAATCGGTCGTAAAGACCTATCAGAGCGATTCAGGGACCATCAATGCTGTCGATGGTGTCTCCCTGCAGGTGAAAGCAGGCGAATTTGTAGCCCTGGTTGGTCCAAGCGGTTCAGGCAAGACCACCATGCTCTCCATTTTGGCCGCCCTCTTACAACCCACCTCCGGCAAAGTTCTACTGGATGGTCAGGACCTGGCCGCAATGAATGATGTAGAACGGGTCACTCTGCGCCGTGAGAAGATCGGCTTTACCTTCCAGGCCAATAACCTGGTTCCTTACCTGACCGCGCTTGAAAACGTGGAACTGATGCTGCGCCTGAACAATAAGCTGGATAAGACCGGCAAGATGCGCGCCCAGGAACTGCTGGCCCGGCTTGGCCTGGCAGACCGCCTGCGCAACCTACCTGGGCAGATGTCTGGCGGTCAGCAGCAGCGTGTGGCCATCGCCCGCGCCCTCATCCACAACCCCAGCCTGGTTCTGGCCGATGAACCGACCGCCAGTCTGGACACAGAACGCGCCTACCAGGTGGTGGAAACCTTCGCCGGCCTGATCCATGAGCAGAACCGCGCCGGCATTATGGTGACGCATGACCTGCGTATGTGCGAATTTGTGGATCGTATTTTCCAAATGCGCGATGGCAAGCTTGTCCAAATTTATTCCACGCGTGACGAAATACAAAGTGTTGTGAAAGGCCGCGGACATTGAATCGACGAATCACTTTCTCCCTCCTTTGCAGAAGCGCTCTCCATTATCAGAGAGCGTTTTTGCTATGTACAGGGTTTATTTTGATAATTTAGACTATTTTTGTTATAATAATTGTAATTAATTTCAGAGGTAAAAACATGCGAAAACTGGTTGTAACTGAGTTCCTTACATTGGATGGTGTGATGGAGAATCCCGCCTGGTCAATGCCCTACTGGTGTGATGAGATCGCTGCTTTCAAAGGGGCCGAACAGACCGCCTGCGATGCATTCCTTTTAGGCCGAGTCACCTATGAAGCCTTTGCTTCAGTTTGGCCGCATCGGTCAAATGGAGACGACCCAGGCGCAGAGGCGATGAACGGTTACCCGAAATACGTTGCCTCCCGAACACTCAAAGAAGTGAGATGGAACAATTCACACCTAATCACAGGCGATACCACAACCAGTATCCAAAAATTGAAGGAACTCCCTGGCAAAGACATTTTGGTCTACGGCAGCGGGAAGCTGGTCAATTTTCTGACCGAAGCCGGTTTGGTGGACCAATTCAACTTATTAACCTACCCGATGATTTTGGGACAGGGACAACGGTTGTTCAATGCAGCGCCTACGGTCAAACTGGAACTCGTTGAAGGAAAAACCACTCCGACAGGTGTTGTTTCACAAATCTATAAAGTGATCAAATAAGAGGACAAAATGTCAAAAATGAATTTATATGCCAATTTCAACGGCCAATGCCGCGAAGCCATGACCTTCTACAAATCTGTTTTCGGCGGGGAACTTTCCATGCAATCTGCCGGTTCCAGCCCCATGGCAACCCAGGTGCCTGCCCAGTTCCAGGATCACCTCATCCATGCCCAGTTGGACACCAAAGACTGGACGCTGATGGCCTCAGACGCCATTGGCCACCCCTTGACCCACGGCAATGACATGTCCATCATGATCAATTGCGACAATGAAGAGCAGATCAATGCCTATTACACAGCCCTCTCTGCCGGTGGCGAGATCGTTTCAGAGCTCAAAAAGGAGTTCTGGGGCGCCATTTATGCCAATTTTGTTGATAAATTCGGTATCCGCTGGATGTTGAACTATGCCCAAAACTAAGCTTTATCTGGAACCCAATAAACACGATCTCGTTTTCGCCACTGAGCTGGACGCACCGCGCGAGTTGGTATACCGCATCTATACCGATCCGGCCTTGATGCCGCAATGGTGGGGACCCGCCTACTTGACCACAGAGGTAGAGGTGATGGATGTCCGTCCGGGCGGCCGTTGGCGCGTGGTGCAGCGAGCCCCGGATGGCGGCATTCACCCCTTTAACGGTGTGTACCACCTGGTCAAAGCGCCTGAAAAGTTGATCTACACCTTTGAGTACGAGGGAATGCCCGAACTTGTGATGTTAAACACAGTCACCTTTGAAGAGAAAGATGGCAAAACCCTTGTATTGGAACAATCTGTCTGCCAATCCGTGGCTGACCGTGATTCCATGGGTGTCACCAATATGGAAGCAGGCGCTAGAGAATCAATGGAACGGTTGGAGAAACTGATCCAGGCCAGGATGTAGCACAATTGAAGTATTGGATTGTTCATTTGCAGATGTTTTGTAAAATTAAATGATCTTTGGATTTTATAGGGTCACGGCGCGCCGTGACCCTACGTAATTCTTCGCCATGATTTCTCTTTGCACATCATTTCCGCCGACGTTTAGGCGCGGTATATCGTGCCCAAACCAGTAATTGTGATGGTCATGCCAAAATTGGAAATGAACTTTGGCATGGGTAATTGCGTTGAAATTTCCAATCATAAATTGATCTATGGCATCGGTAGGGTCACGGCGCGCCGTGACCCTACGTAATTCTTCGCCATGATTTCTCTTTGCACATCATTTCCGCCAACGTAGGGGCACGATATACCGTGCCCAAACCGGTAATTGGTCTGCGTATCTATAATGAAAATGATCTTAAAAGCGGGGGTTCTATATTGGTTTTGAAAACATCGGGAATCTGCCGCCTTATCGAGTAAAATCAAGGTACTTTTTAACAGCAAAGGCATCCTTAATGGAAAAATCCCAATATGTTGAAACAATTCAGGCTCAGCGGCTTGAACGTGAGAAACGTTTGCTTGCAAACCCGCGCAACTGGTTCTCTCTGGCTGGCCTGTTCTGGTTGGAGCCGGGCGAAAACACCTTTGGCGCTGAACCCTCCAACCCCATCCATCTACCCACAGCCCCCGCACCTTTTTGCGGTGGTCTTTACCTGCATAAAACCACTGTCACCCTCAAACATGCCATCGATAGTATCCGGGTAAACGGCGAACTGCCTCCCACCCGTCCCCTGCAAAATGACCACGACGAAAGCCCCGATTTCATCGAATGCGGCTCGCTGCGCATGCTGGTGCTGCGTCGCGGTGAAAAGACCCTGCTGCGCGTTTGGGATACCAAGGCGAAAGCGGTAAAAGAATTCCACGGACTCAATTACTTCCCTGTGGATCCTCAATACTGCGTTGAGGCCGAGTACACCCCCTACGACCCACCCATCTTTAAGAAGAGCGCTGATGTCATCGGCACCGAGCTGGAAGTGGAATTCTCCGGCCAGGTGCGCTTTAGCCTCAATGGGGTGGACTGCACCCTGGAAGCTCAATCTGATGATGACGGCCTGATGCTGCATTTCAGCGACCTCACCAAAAAGGATAGTACTTACCCCGGTGGTCGCTACCTGCTGACCTCTGTGCCTGAAAACGGCAAAGTCACCCTCGATTTCAACCAGGCGATCAATTGGCCGTGCGCTTATACCCAGTTTGCCACCTGTCCACTTACCCCCTTTGAGAATACCCTGCAGGTACGCATCGAAGCCGGCGAAAAACGCTATCACGACTAGAACATGTTCATTCCACCTGAGGCATTTGGTACCCTCTTTGCGCTGACTTCTGCCATATTTTGGGGCAGCGGTGACTTTAGTGGTGGGTACGCGTCTCGCAAAGCCAGCTCCTACCAGGTTCTGTCTCTTTCGGCGCTCTCCGGTGTTGTCGTACTTGTGCTGGCCGCATTACTCTGGCAGGAGAGTTTCCCATCTGCCCGCGGCATCTTCTTTGCACTGCTGGCGGGGAGTGTCGGAGCAATTGGTATCTCATCGCTCTATCATGCACTTTCCTTAGGAAATTCAGCCATCGCCGCCCCCACCTCTGCGGTACTTGGCGCGGTCTTCCCGGTGTTCTTTACCATTTTTACCCAGGGAGCTCCTTCTACCCTCAAGATCATCGGCTTTGTATTGGCCGTTGTGGGTATTTGGTTGGTTTCCTTTAACGCCAGCCGGAAAGACATCAAAGCCAATAAAGCCTTCTGGTTAGCTGCGCTTTCAGGACTTGCCTTTGGCGGTTTCTTTATTTGCATTGCCCAGGTGGAAGGCAACAGAGTCTTCACGCCTTTGGTTTTAGCGCGTAGCGCCATGTTTTTTGTCAGTCTGCTCATTCTAGCCAGGGCTAAACAGCCTTTTCCCTCCCCCAGGGTCCATCCCATCGCTGTACTGGCAGGGTTTCTGGATGCCGGTGGCAATGTGCTCTTTTTATTGGCCAAACAGTTTGCCCGCCTGGATGCTGCTGTGGTGCTCTCATCCATCTATCCGGCTTTCACCATTCTGCTGGCCCGGGTTATACTTAAAGAGTCGATTACGCGCCAACAGTGCCTGGGAATTCTGGTCTGTTTGAGCGCGATTGTTCTGATCACGATCTAGCCTTTCTCTACCGGGAGGTGTTTCATGGCCTGGCAATCAATCCTAAAAGCAGACCCTCTCACCTGGGTCCTGGAAGCTGACGAACCCGGCGCACGTTACCAGGCGCTCAAATTTGTGGTATCCCCCACCCCCAGTGAAACCGAGCTTGCCCTCGCCCGCCAGGCTGCTCTGCAGTCTGAGCCAGCCCGTGCCATTTTAGACAACATGGACCCACAGGGGTTCTGGGGCAAGGCCGGCGGCGGCTATAGCCCCAAGTATTATTCCGGTGTCTGGTCTTTGCTGACCCTGGCACAGATGGGGTTCTCTGCCGCCGATGACCCGCGCATCGCCACCGCCTGCGCTTATTACATCGATCATGCCTTCACAAAATTTGGCAGCATCGCCTACAACGGCGCTCCCGGCGGCACCATTGATTGTCTGCAGGGTAATATGCTCTGGTCGCTGACGGAACTGGGCTATGAAGACCCCCGCATCGCGCCTGCCTTTGAGTGGATGGCACGCAGCGTCACCGGTGAGGGCATCGCACCTCTCAACGATAAAAAGCAGGAGAACCGCTACTATTCTTATAAATGCGCGCCGAACTTTGCCTGCGGCGCCAACGAAGGGCAGCCTTGCTCGTGGGGCGCGGTGAAGATCTTGCGCGCCTTTGGCAACTGGCCGCCACAAAAACGCACCCCCCAGATGCAGAAAGCCATCCAGATGGGCGTGGACTTCTTGTTCGGCGTTGAGCCGATAACGGCCGCCTACCCCTTCCCCTCTTATGCCAATCAACCCAACCGAGATTGGTGGCTGCCCGGCTTTCCGGTCTTTTACATCAGTGATCTGCTGCAACTGTTAGAAGCGCTGTGCGCTCTTGGCTATGGTCACGATACGCGCCTGCAAAAGACCCTGGATTGGATCCTCAGCAAGCAAGACGACCAGGGCCGCTGGCCGCTGGAATATACTTACCGCGGTAAGATCTGGTCCAATTTTGGCACACGCAACAAACCCAACAAATGGGTCACCCTGCGTGTGCTGCGCATGCTAAAATCCATCGATACCTACTGAAATTCGTGCTCCAACAAGGAACCTTCATGTCCCGTTTTCAAATGCTTGCCTTTGATGCCGATGATACGCTCTGGCATAATGAACGCCTCTACGTGGAGGCACAGGCTCAATTTAAAGAGATCATGAGCTGCTATTTTGACCCCGACCAGGTGGATGATCGGCTGTTCCACACCGAATCTCGCAATATGGAGCTGTTCGGCTACGGCATCAAAGCGTTCACCCTCTCCATGATCGAGACCGCCATTGAGTTGACCGAGGGGAACATCCCTGCCAGCGAGATCCAGAAGATCGTGGAGATCTCCAAACACATGCTCAACGCAGACGTACTGCTGTTGGAGGGTGTGGCACAGACGGTGCCACAATTGGCGGCCGTCTACCCACTTATGGTCATTACCAAAGGGGACCTTTTAGACCAGGAGCGCAAGATCAATAAATCAGGCCTGAAAGATTATTTTCACCAGGTGGAGATCGTCAGCAACAAGTCGCGGCAGGGATATGAGGTCATTCTGGAACGGCACAAAATTGACCCCAAACGCCTGCTCATGGTGGGGAACTCCATCAAATCTGATATTCTTCCAGTGCTGGAACTGGGCGCCCAGGGGGTGTACATCCCCTATGAGACCACCTGGCTGCATGAGGTGGCGGAGGCGCCGCACGGGCATGAAAGCTTCTATACGCTGCGGAACTTCGGCCAATTGCCCCAACTGATCGCCGATCTAGAGAAAGAACTTTGAAATGATCCCCTCCAATAGGAGGGGATCATTATTTCGCTTTCAGCTTATGCTTTGTACAGTACGGCTTGATCACGCTCAAGAACTCATGGCCGTAGCGCTCCAGCTTGACCTTGCCCACCCCGCTGATGTTGGCCAGGGCAGCCATAGTCTGCGGGTAGAGCTTGCTCATTTCGATGAGCGTCTTGTCTGAGAAGATCACATACGGCGGCACGTCTTCTTCATCAGCCAATTGCTTGCGCTTTTGGCGCAGCAGAGCGAACAGCCCCTTGTTGTAGTCTTCTTCCTCCGGCTGAACGGTCGTTCTGACCGGTGCTTTTTTGAGCGATTCTTCGGTAATGAATATAGGTGTGCGCTGGCGTAGCATATCCAGGGCGCGGTCGGTCAGGCTCAGCCCCAGGGTCTGTTCATCTTTGGCGTACAGCTTCAGCTCTCCCAACTGGCGCGAGAGGGTCATCCACTGCATCAGGGTCAGTTCGCGCCCGATGCCAAAAGTGGAGAGTTCGTCATGTTTGTACTTGAGGATCTCCGCTGTTTTCTCGCCCAGCAGCACGTCGATCACATACTTGGCCGGGAAGCGTTCGCCGGTGCGTTTGACGCAAGAGAGGAACTTCTGGGCCGGGATAGTGACATCTTTCATTACCGGCCGTTCTGGCTTGTTTACGCGCGGGGCGGGAGTTTTCAAGCTGCGCGGCGCGGATTCCTGGCTGGACCAGCGGCTCTCGCTCACTTCTTCGCCTTCCCAACGGTCGGCAGAGCCGCGGTAGGTGCGCACCCCGGCTGGATGAATGCAGTTATCGCAGCGGTTGCACTTCTGAAAGCCTGGCGTTTCACCAAAATAGCGCAGCAGCGGCTGGCGTCGGCAGAGCAGATTTTCTTCTGCGTATTCCACCATGGTGTTTAACTGACGCTCCGCCACCTCACGCTCCAGACCCTTCTTCTCATCAATAAAATAGCGCAGCTTGGAGATATCACCATAATTGAAGAGCAGCAGGCATTTGGAAGGTAAACCATCACGACCCGCCCGGCCGATCTCCTGGTAGTAGCCCTCAATGCTCTTGGGTAGATCATGATGCAGCACAAATCGTACATTGGGCTTGTTAATACCCATGCCAAAGGCAATGGTGGCCACAATGATCTGCACATCATCGCGGATGAAGGCTTCCTGGTTGCGGTGGCGCTCTTCGTCTGCCAGACCGGCATGGTATGGCCGCGCTGAGTAGCCGTGGCGCACCAGGTCCGCACTCAGCTCATCTACCTGTTTGCGTGAGAAGCAATAAATGATGCCCGACTGGTCTTTGAATTGTTTTACAAAACGCAGGGTCTGCTGCAGGGCATCTTTCTTTTCCTGTACTTCTATAAAGAGGTTTTCACGGTTAAAGCTGGCCACAAACTCATTGGCATTATCAAACCCCAGCGAACTGCGGATATCCCCGCGCACCCGTGGGGTGGCCGTGGCCGTCAAGGCCAGGCAGACGGCCTGCGGGTAGCGGCGGCGTACTTCCGCCATCTGGCGGTACTCTGGCCGGAAATCATGTCCCCATTCAGAGATACAATGGGCTTCATCAATGACCAGCAGGGAAACCTGGATGGAATCCAGCAAGCCAAAGAGCCTGGGGGTCATCAGCGTTTCTGGCGCCACATAGAGCAGTTTTGTCCTACCCTGGCTGACGGAGTCCATGTTCTCGCGGTATTCTTTGGCGCTCAGGGTACTATTCAAAAAAAGTGCCGGAACTCCGGCTGCGCGCATCTGCTCTACCTGGTCTTTCATAAGGGCGATCAGCGGTGAGACCACCACTGTGAGCCCGGGCAACATCAGCGCTGGGA
>JAYFNV010000081.1:0-6502 GCA_034933225.1 Anaerolineaceae bacterium
CGGCACAGTCACATCGGTTCCGCTGGCGGCCAGAGCGGCCAGATCAATGATTCCACCGCTCACTGTTTGCCAGGTACTGCCATCATAGTATTCCAGGGTTGAACCGGCAGGCAGAGAGAGACGCAATTGCGGGTTGGCATAGGCCACACCGGCAAGCGGGTTGTTGACGATCAGGCTGAACTCTTGAGCATGTCCGACACTGAAAGGAACACTCAAACCGGTTGTGCTCAGGGCCGGCAAGGCGGAGATCACGTTCACTACGCCATCAGCCAAAGCAGATGCATACACATTGGTAGAAGGTCCTTCTGCAGGAAGCATGGCAAATTTATCGCTGCTGGTAGCAAACCGCAACGCATCGCTTCCGGCTGTTTCAGCTTCAAAGGTGGCGGTGTAAAGAACCAGATCATTCCCACTGACGGCACTGTTGGCAGTACCGGCAAAGTGAATGGTGTTGCCGCTGGCCTCTAGTACACTGTGTCCGGGAGCAGCAATGGTGAAATAACTGCCCAGCGTAGTGGAAGTGAGGCTCAAGTTGGTCGGGAAGGTTACGGCAAAGTCCGCAGCCAAAACACTTTGGAAGTTGCCAATGATCGTGTAGGTAATGGAGTAATCAGGCAGTACCTGGTTGGACCAGGGGGTAGAGTTACCGCTGGTCATAGAAATATCCACATGGGTATAGGGAGTGGTGCTGATGATCGCACTGGAGACGCCGTCTCCAGCTGCTGCACCGTCTTTGCTACCCCAGGAGTTGTAACTCACATCAACATCTGAAGGTGCAGAGACACCCACACCCGCATTGTCTTTGAACAGGTTGCCCTGCACATCTACAACACCTGCAGGGGCCGCGGCAAAGGTCAAACCATTGCCACCCAACGCGTGGATGTTGTTATCCAGGATCTGCACATCGGTGATGGCGCCGGCAAAATTGATGCCGTCAGCAGTTGTTTGTGCAGTTCCATCAATATCGAGACCTTGAATGATCACGTTCTGCAATCCGCTCGCCACGTTGATGCCGTTGGCGCCGTTGGTCGGCACGCATTTGGCACCGCCGGTAGATTCGGTGGTGATGGTGGTGTAGCTGGCGTTGACATCAAAGCAGGGGCTGCTGTTCTGGATGACCACACCGTCTTTCAACAAGAGCGTCAGGTGGGCATTATCCACGTGGTAACCGCCGCTGTAATTGTAGGTCCCGGCAGGGATCACAATGGTTGTGCCAGCCGGAGAATTATCAATAGCCTGCTGGATCACATCTGCACCCACGCCGTCAGGCAGCGTCAATTTGCCATCCACGGGTCCGAACAGGGTACAGGCTTCATTTAAACACCAGGGGGTGTAAGTCACTAAACCAGAGATCGCACCCGTTGACGGGCCGACCAGACTGCCCCACCAGTTAGGAGAGGCATCCAAATTAGCTGAGGTACCGCTAAAACTGATGCCAGCACCGTTGTCAACGAGCCTGTTCTTCTCTACAGAAGTGTCGCTGGGATCCACAGAATTCCCGGCGCCAGCAGAAATGACAATACCGCTCAGTACGTTGCGGATATCGTTATTGGTGATCACAGCGCCCTGCACATCGCCGTTGACAAGAATACCGCGCGTGTTGGCATCGGTTTTGTTTACGCCAACGATTGTGTTGCCAGAAATGACAACCCCCGTGATCTGGCTGTCATCCGCAGTGGAACGATCACTGATGGCGATACCGCGGGCATCATCTCCACCTGTGTAAATGGTGTTGTTCAAGATCTGAATGTCGCGATAGTGCCCAGCCCTGGGGCTTGGAGCATAAGGTGGAGCCGCGTTGAAAGTGATGGCTGTTGAATAGCCGGCGCCAGAATGGGCCAGATAGATGGTGTTACCAGAAATGATCTGCGGCGTGGTAACGTCATTGTTGCCATAGATCATGCTGAAGATCGGATCATAGTAAACATCATTCGTGATGCGGATGGTGTTGCCAGTGATGAGCGATGAACCCAGGTGCTGCTCCATCATGATGGCATTGGAGCCGGTGTAGTTCAATACATTGTTGATGACAACAAATTTGGCGTGGTTGCCCTGGGCATAGAAGCCAAAATCTGTGCCGGTACTGCCATCATTGCTGCCAGTGACCAAATTGTTCGAGATCGTGACCGTATTGGAGTCAATGGCACCAGAGGCATCATTCACGCTGACAGCCGTGCCATAATTGGCAAAGACTGGCAGTACAAAGTTGAAGCCGTCAATGGTTACATCGCCGCCCGGATTAGTAACCGAGATCAGAGAGTAATCACCGCTGGCGGTAGGCCGAATGTTCGTCGTGTCTGCGCCGGCACCCTGCAGGGTGAGGGCTTTGGATACGGAAACTTTTTCATCATAAGTCCCGGCTGCTACGATCACTTTGCCGCCAGGTACTACTGCATTTACTGCGTCCTGGATCTTGGCGTAAGGGGTAGTTGAGCAGCCATTGCTCCAGTTCAGTGTAGCTGTGCCGTTCGTGGCATCCACAAAAACATGACTGCGGTTTCCGGTCAAAGTCGTCTTTGTGTAGCTTGCCGTCATCTGGCTGACCACGTAAGCATCGTTGTTGGCCTGTGAAACTTGCAGCACCTGCTGGTTATAATCGGGGTCATAAGGGCCGCCACCAGAATTCCAGACGATATCCCACTCGTTATGAATATCATTCCAGGAATTATTGGTCATTACCCGGTTATTGGCATCAGCCTGTGAACCGGTGTAATTCATGATGCCGCCCTTGGTATTGTAGATCACATTATTGCTGATTGTTACTGCATTGTTGTAGTAAATAATGATGCCAGCGCGGGTATTGTAAATAGTGTTCCCGCTGATGGTCAAACCCGTCACGGCCACTTTGTTCACATAAATACCAATGCCATTCCAGGTACTCATCGCTCCACTCTGGGCGGGTATGGAAATGGTATTGTTCAAGATCGAAATATTTGTGAGCCCTAAACCGGTGGCAGGTACTTTGATGAAACTATTGGAAGTTTCATAAGGGGTAAGGACACCGTATGCAGGAAACGCAGTGTGGGTCATGGTGAAGTTTGAGATCGTCACGTCACTGGCGTTGATCTCAAATACCCCCACAATCGCCGGATTGGTAGCCTGTAAGATCGCGCCGCCCCCTGTCGGACCGCTGATCGTCAATGCCTTATTGATGACCACGGTACTTGTCAAAGAATAAGTACCCGCTGCCACTGTAATGGTGTCGCCTGGCGCAGCGGCATCCACCGCGCTTTGGATGGTGGCATAACAGCCATCTGATCCGACTACGTTAACACAGATACTGGCTGCCCGGACAATTCCAGTTGGAATTGTACAAAATACAAGGGCAAGAATGGTAAAGAGTGCAAAAAAAGAGCTTGTACGAATTTGTTTCATTTTGTTCCCCTCCAGGAAAACCCGTTCTTAAAATAAAAACAAACCGTGAGATGGATCCCGGGTCAGGGCTGAGGTAAGCGAAAATACCAGAAACCCTCCCCGTTTCTTAGCAATATTTTTGCATTGAGTCTTCGATGTTACAAATTTGTTGCTAAATAGTTTGGTGAATATTTCACCTATTCAATTCCCCCGCCCCCAAAACATTTGGCGGCTTATCAAACCTGCCAATTCTCTCCTGTTTGCCTCCCAGGTAAAAACACTCGCATGTTTATTTAATTCAGAACCCAAAACTGGATTCTGAAAGGTCCAAAGTATTCACTTGTTTAATTTGCGGTTTTCTGCTGCTTATTCGTTAATTAGTATAGCATAGCGGTTTCTAATTAATGATTTTTTTATGCATATTTTATGAAATTTAGTAATATTTTAATATTTTCTACCAAAATTCGATTCTTTTTTAACAATTAACTTACTTGTTATGTGCTTTCACATAATAAATAGCGCTTTAAGATCTTTAAAAGTCCTTAAAGCGCATGAATTAAAAAGGAAGGTCAGTTGCACTTAGGCTGGATGCAATTCCTCAAACGATACAACCTCTCATCTTCCAGACCTTGATCTCCCCTGTCACGCTCGCCTCATCTGAACCTTTAATAAAGAGGCGATTCTTCTGGATCTGGCTCGGATAGTACCGGCTGGAGAGGACCCCCCGCTGGTTGGCAAAGATCTCCAGTACTGAACCATCCACAAATACCTGCAAGTCCAGGGTTTCCCCTTTGTTCAGCTTCAAGGGAGCTTGTTTTAATTCACCCTTACATAATGGATCAATACTAGATGCGCAGCTGTCCACACTCAGCAATCCGGCTTCGAAATCATATTCAAGCAGTGTCTTTTCTACCGCAGTAGGACTTTCGGCCAACAGAAAGGAGACCTTACCCTCCCCCGCTGATCTTAATTTGGCCCGGATTTCTGCATTGATCACGGGTTTGCGGGAGCAAATGGGTCTGTCTATTGCGGGCAATGAGCCTTCAAATGACAATAGCGTGTCGGCATGCAATCTGTCCAATTCCGGGATAGGCTCCACCAGCAAGGTACGCTCTTTAGAGAGCCGCAGCCAGCGCGGCAAAGACATCACGCCTGCCCAGCCGGCCTTACGGAAAGCCTCTTCTTGCCGCTCTTCCACCAGCCAACCCAATTGAATACGCCGGGATTGATCATCCACAAAACTAAGGGGAGCATAATACACACTTGCGCCGTAATCCATAAATTGTTGAGTTTTTGGCGTAAAACGGAGGTTCTGGTAGCTCCCTTGAAAGTAATAGGTGTACTGATGCCCCGGTTCCACGATGCCTGATAGGAAAATGAAATACTCCCCTTCGATCTCAAACATCTGCGGGCATTCCCACATGAACCCAGTCGGGAAAGGCTCCGTCTGATGCAGATCGCATAACAGAAGCGGATGCAGGTAATGCCAGTGGATCCTGTCGTACGATTCAAAGAGCAAGAGCGCCCCGCCTACATCTTTGATGCCGCTACCGAAGCTGATATACCACTTATCATCCTCTTGCCATAGATTTGGGTCACGGAAACCTTCCACTTTCATTGCAACAGGGGGTGCACTTATGAGGGGTTCTTCCCCCACTGGTACCAGTTTACGGAAAGCCTTATCTGGCCTGGCCAGGCAGACTGTCTCCGGAAAGACTGCTGTGTACACAAAAACAGGGCCTTCCTCGGTGACTGTAGCCGAACCTGACCAGCAACCATCTGCGTTGGGAGTGCCTGCCCGCGGAGACATGGCAATGGGCAATCGGTGCCAGAAGACCATGTCTTTACTGACGGCGTGCCCCCAGTGGGGTGATCCCCAGACTGGGGCATTGGGGTTGTATTGATAAAAAAGGTGGGTCTCTCCCTGCCAGCTTAACAAGCCATTAGGGTCGTTGAGGAAGTTGGCTGGCGGAGAAAAATGGTAGATCGGGTGCAGCGGGTCTCGAGCTACTTTTCGCACCAATGCAATCGACAGAAACTTATCTTTCACCATCCTGGCAGCAACCAAAAAGGGGTTCGCCCTTTTGGGCTGCAGATCCATGCTAAAACTCAGCTCCCCCAACTCCAAGGTTTGAGCCGAAATAGTCAATTTCTTAACGGAATTTTCGGCCACCACAGCACGCACACTCAAAGGCAAAGCCATGGAAAGAATCAGTGGCGATTCAGCCGTGATGTGCGCAGCGGGCAATACTTCCTGCCCCTGAAACTGCAAAGTGACCTGTTCTGTGGGGATAAGCTTCCCATCGGTCAGTATCTGTATTCCGATCACTGTCACAGCCATCAGGGTGTTGTTCAACTGAAAGGTGAAACCATCTTCCAGTTTCTTGTAACTACCCGGCATAAAAAGTTTACGCAATAAAAATTCAGGAATGCTTGGCAATGGACTTATTCCTTCGCAGCGTCGATCAGCTTTTGTTTCTTTTCGCGCTGATGGATGGCCGCCAGCGGAATAAGCGCAAGCAGTACCAACCCTGCCGCCACCTGGAAGATCAACGGTGGGGGCACAGAGCCCACGTTGCCATCAATCACAATAGACTGGCCAAATTTATTCGATAACCACCCCCCCAGCAACGAGCCAGGGATCATGGTGAAGGCTACGTTGAAGAGGATGTACAGGCCGGCAAACTGACCGCGCTTCTCTTCGGGGTAAAGATCTTTGGTCCAGGCGCCGGTAGCAACGGCCCAACCGGTATAGGCACCCAACCAGACGATGCCGCTGAGGATGAGTGTGGGTAATGATTTAGAGATGGAAAAGCAGATCAAACCGATGGATTCCAACACCACAGAGACCACTGCTACCTGACGGCGTCCCCATTTATCGGCCAATATTCCCAGTGGAACGGCAAACCCAACACCACCAACGATGATGGCGACCCCTACTAAAATGGAAGACTGGGTGATGCTCAGATTCACATGGTGCTGCAAGTAGATCATCAAATAGGAAAAGAAGGTGTTAATACCGATCATGAACAGGGTGAGGGCAATGAACAGCAAGAAAAGATCACGCTGCGCTAGCAAATTCTTGATCTGAAAGGTTTCCGCGATCTGCCCCCAGAATGTCCCTTCAGGTTTGGAATCATCTGGCTTC
>JAYFNV010000082.1:0-9608 GCA_034933225.1 Anaerolineaceae bacterium
TTTGTACACAAAACGGAACTCTGGTTGCAGTTTCTACTTTTGATGACGGTGTAAAAGTATTTCGAAGGGCTTCAAAGGAACTCCTGCATCGTTTTGAGAATATCGATCAGAATTCAACTGCTGAAAACATTAGCTTTTCACCAGATGGGACTTTACTGGCCATTGCTTATATGGATGGCCCCCTGGATGTAGTTGATACTACTGATTTTCATATTCTTTACACAATTGATGCTGGAGGTATGATATTTTCACCGGATGGTAGGATGGGGGTAATTCATGCTGGAGAGAATACAATTGAGTTTTTGGATGCGAGGCGGGGAACGGTATTGGGATCTTTTCAATATCCAGATGATTATTGTAATCTGGCATTTTCTCCAGATGGAACAAAGTTGATGTGCGGTTCTACATTTGGCAATATTTACTTATTTGAGGTTGTACCAACTCCAGGTAAATAACTAGACACAACAACAATTTTGATACTTAAGGGGAATATAATGAAAAAGAAGCTTACTTTTGTCTGTCTTATGATTGCCATCCTGGTAATTTTGGTCAATTCTTGCTCGGTTGAAAACCCTGAACAAGCAGTCAAAGAAACTGTGGCTCCTGTGGTGCCAACAAAAGTGCAAAACACCATTAATCCGACAGTAGTACCTACCCCCACAATTTCTCCCACCGCTATCGCTCCAGATTTGTTCGATAAGCCTATGCTTCCGATCACCAGCGAAAATGCCGCAGACATAACCGAGCTTCATCGCTTTGGAGATGGAACATATAATGATTCGCTGTTTACCTCAGATGGGAAATACCTTTTAGTATTAACTTCTGTGGGACTCTTTTTTTATGATGCAAAAACATTCGAGCAAATTGACTTGCTCAATTTAGGATTATCTGGATATAAAATTGCTGTGAACAAAGACAATACCGTTCTGGTTGCAGTAGGTGTGTCTGATCAGATTGCAGTTATCCGATTATCGGATCGAAAGATCATCAATCGAATTACCATAGAAGGTGCGTGGGGATCAATCATGTGCCCATTTCTTTCTCCAGATGGGAACCAGGTAGGGGTTTTTGTTGACTTGAGTGATCGTGGACATCAGGAGACTTTTATTGGTTTTTATTCAACTTACAACGGAAACTATTTATACCGAATTGATGTAACCCTCAACCCTTCATCTTATATAAATTCTTTTTCACCTGACGGGTACAAAATTGTGATGAGGAGAGGTGAGTCACTTGAAATTTGGGATTTTTCAAGTGGAAAACTAATAAAGCAAGTACCCGCGTCAAATGAAATTCAGAAGTGTAGTTTTTCTCCGAATGGAGAACTTATACTTTGTAGAGATTGGGGAGGTCATTATGAAATGTTTTATGCTGGAGATTTATCCCCGTACATTGTAAATTTTGCCTCGCAAGAAAATTTTTTAGAAATTGGGTTTTCTGCTGATGGGACAACCCTCTGGGGATGTAGAGAAGACAATACCGTTGTGAACCTGGATCTAAAAGACGGCACCATTAAACATTCGATAAAAATTGATCAGGAGATCAAAGAATGTCAAATTTCACCTGATGGACAAAAGGTGGCAATTGCTTCTGATGGAATCATCCAATCAGTTTTTCGGTTAGCAGATGGCAAATTACTGGCAGAAATTGGTGACTATTCTCCAACTTATGAAATTTCGGGTTTTCTTCTTCCTGGATCCCAAAATTTTGTTTACTCTTATGGGGGTGAAGCAAAGAATTTTAATTTGTTGACAGGCAAATACTCTGTATGGAGTAGGGTGAAAGACCAGGGAGTTGATAATCTACTAATTTCGCCAGATGGACAATATTTTGCATATGACACTGATAAAAGAATCGTGGCAGAGAAAATATTGGATGGGTCTGAGAAGAAAACTTTATCGACTCTAGGAGAAAAGGTATTTTCCAAGGATAATCAGCTTCTTGCAGTCTCAAAAGAATTCACAATTGATATTTGGAATCTGGCTAAAAATCAGGTGATGCTCACATTACCAGGGCATTCTGACAGGGTAAGTGCATTGGCATTTTCATCGGATGACAAGTATCTTGCCTCTGGTTCATGGGACGATACCATCAAAATATGGAGATTGAGCGATGGCACAATGGTCCGTACATTTTTTGACCATAAAGACTCGATCACTGAAATTCGGTTTCTTCCTGATGGAAAGACGATTGTTTCTGGATCTGGGAATGGGCCTTTAATTGAATGGAATTATTTAACAGGTGAGTTGCTCAATAGCTCTGATGTCGATGGAATTATTTCAATGGATATTTCGCCAGACAATTCTTTAATAGCCACCGCTTCATATGATGGAACGATCAGTATTTCAAGAGTATCAGATTTGTACCTGGTTAAAAAACTTGAAGGTCACGCCAAAGATGTGGATTTTGTACATTTTGCTTCAGATGGAACCATGCTAATTTCAGCGGCTGAAGATGGCTCAATTCGAGTTTGGGGAATTCGATAAACGATTGGAAGGAATACAAAAATATCGGGCTGCGAGAGCAGCCCGATTGCCTTAGTTTGAAGTGGTTGAAACGAATTTCAAGGATTGAATGACATCTGAGAATAGCGTGCGCGGGTCTTCACCGTTGGCCGGGGTGATGGAGATGTTGTAGGTGGAGTTCAGGTCATGACCCAGGGTCTTGGCCACGTCATCCGGTTCTGTAAAGAGGTATTGGATGCTGGCGATGTTGTTGGAAACCCCAACGATCTTGCAAACGTTCAACCCGTTGATGGCTGTAAGGCTGGCGCTTTCTATACTGGCATTGGCATCTGAGGTCTGTAAATACTGTAGATAGACCGTCTGAGCGTAGTTGGTACACAGGGTGTCGTTGGTAAAGTACCAGGTGGGCTGCTCCATGATGGAAAGGGTGCTGCCCTGCAGGTCACGTAAAGAAATGTAGAAACTATCAGAAGAAGAGTCCACCAATCGATCTACTTTGGCAAAACTGAAGGTGAGAAAACTGGCATATTTGCCGGTATAGGTCTGGGTGGTGGTTTCATCTACCGTGACGATGGCAGAGGTATCCACAGGGGTGGCATCCCAACCAGAATAATCGGCTACCTGCGAGACGCCGCTGTTGGTGAATTCGGTGTAGTTCCCGGTAACGCCATTTGCCCAGGAATATTTAGTGTACATCTTGTCAATGGTGATGAGCAGGCGCACTATTTTGCCGCTGCTTTGATCTACATAGAGGGTCACCTGCGGATTGGTCAGGGCCAGATCTGAATAAGTGAGCGAATCAGAAGAGAGAGCTTCTTTGGCAGCGCTGACCGCTGATTCTGGCAGCGTAACGGAATACACATAGACTGCGGTGTCATTTACGGTGTCTGTGCCGGTGTAGCTGTAATCTTCAGCGGGGAGCGTGTACAGGCTCAGGTCCAACTCGTTCTTCATGGGGGTGCAGAAGGAATCAATGGTGGACCAATCGGCATCATCGGAAGGTTTGAGCAAATTGGAAGAGTCCAGAATGTACCAGCGCCCGTCAGTATAGATCCGTGAATAGGATCCGCTGGTATTTGTGGAGTTGATCTGGGCAGATTTGTCCTGGTTGTTTACCAGGCATTGGATGCTGGTGGTCACATTGGCATCTTCTGTTTTGGTCTCAGGGGTGGTGGTGTTGCCGGGATCCATCACATTCATCACGCGGTTGCTGACCATTTTCGTCAGGGAAACGGTATAAGAGCTTGCCTCAGTAAATTGTGCCAATGCGGATGTGAGTGCTGCGTCGCTGCTGAGGATTTGAGTTGTTGCGGTTGACTGCGCAGCAGTGGAGGTGGTGCTCTTGCTGCAAGCAGAAAGTTGTACTGCAAAGATCAATATCAAAACAAAATTTAAGCATTTCACCCATTTCGACATGGTAATCTCCTAAACAATTATCTGATATTGATTATAAGAAAGGACGATGGAGATATTGTGCAGAGAGTTTGTAGATGCATGGCCTTTGTGCAAGACCAAATGGGCGGGAGGGTGTAAAATCGGTTTTATGAAATCAGAGCCCATTTCCTTTGATCCTCACATTCGTCTGATCCATTTGCGTAAAGACCTTTTTCCGGTCGCAGATCTGGTAGAACTATGCTTTGCAGAACACATGGATTCTGAAGGGCGGGCTTACTTGCGCCACGTGCGCAGCTCTGCCCGGGATGAGAATTCACTGTATCTGGATGCCACAGCGCCTGAGACCTCGCAGATCCCTTTTCACGGCTTTGTCTGGGAAGAGGATGGCAAGATCATTGGCAATGTCACCCTCATCTACACCAACAAACGCAACCAGCCCTTGTATTTCATCGCCAACGTGGCGGTGCATCCAGACCATCGTGGCCGGGGCATTGGCAAGCAACTGACCCAGCGGGCCATTCAGCATGTGCTGGATCACGATGGCAACTCGGTGATTTTGCAGGTACGCGAAGACAATCCCTCTGCGATCCACATCTATGAGAGTTTAGGCTTTACTGAGATCAACCGGCGTACCACCTGGGTGTGGAATGGCAAGGTTCGGCCCAAACTGGCGCTGGCTGAAGGGGTTCGCCTGCGCAGACGCAAGCCGGAAGATTGGCCGCAGGAACGTTTGTGGCTGGATAGTATTTACCCGGCAACGGTCTCCTGGTTTTTGCCATTTCAAGCCAAGAATCACGAACCAGGCTTTTTGAATGGCTTTATGCGCTGGTTGGACGCACAATCTGTCCAGTTCTGGTCTGTTTTTCAGAACGATACTCTCATCGGCGCTGCCACTTTGGAGGGTGTGAATCCCTTCCAGGACTATCTGTGGATCTCCAGTTCATTGGCTTATGAAGAAACAACCATCCAATCTGTGATGCCTTTTCTGCTGCACCGGGTCAGACGACCGCAAAAGATCATGGTCAATTACCCGGCGCATCGGGCTGAAGCTGCTTTCACCCAGGGCGGGATGAAGGTGTTGAACACGTTGATCTGGATGGAAAAGAAGATCACAAAAATCGAACTCTGAACCGAAACTATCCGTTTGGGGTTTTACAACTAAAAGGTACAATCTGCGTATATAGTTTTGAAAGGATTTCGATCATGGGAAAATTTTTCTTGCGCGTCATTATTAACGCTGTTTCTTTGTTTGTGGCCGTGCAATTGCTTGCGGGTCATATCATTATGCAAAACGACCAATGGTATGCTTACCTGGTGCTTGGGCTGATCTTTGGTCTGGTTAACGCGCTCATCAAACCGATCCTGATGGTGGCCAGTTGCCCGTTGCTCATCCTCACCCTGGGGTTGGGTACATTGATCATCAATACCATCCTGTTCCTCATTGCCGGTGGGATTGGGCAAGCCTTCCAGTTTGGTTTCACCATTCCGGAAAGCCAGTTCTTGTACGCCTTCCTGGGTGCCATCATTGTGAGTGTGGTCAGCTTCATCCTCAGCCGCTTCCTGGTTGACGACCGCAAACACGATTAATTTAGGCAAGTAAAAAATAAAAGGCCTTCTCGATTTTTCTGAGAAGGTCTTTTTTATTTAGTAGCAAGATTTCTGTTACTGGGCAGTGGTAGGCTGTTCCCCGCTGGCGACCCAGAGTAGGGCACCTTCATTCCACTGGTAGAGCAAAGAACCATCGCTGGCGGCCAGCACCCAAAGGCCATCAGCATTTTGGGTGGGCACAATGCCTTCTGGCACCAGGCTGACGACGTCTGCCGGTACAATGGGCACCCATTGCGATTTGGCCTCATCCAGACGGTAATAAGCATTCCCAAAGGAATCAATCAACTGATTGGAGGTTGTGTCCAGGGTGAGGGCTACTGGAGAGGTGGGGAATGCCGGCAAATTCCCTCCGCTTACAGACTCACTCCCCAGGGCGGGAAGGGTGAAGCGCAAGAGGTAATTATTGCCAGAATCAACCACCCAAACGCGGTCACTGCCATCTACGGCAATGCCAACCGGTTTGCCGAAGCCATCAATGCCGCTGGAGTATCCGCCCCAAACGCGGACGATCTCGCCCGTAGAGTTGAACTCAAGGACGCGGAACTTGTCTGGATCGGTGGCGAAGACGTTGCCCTGGCTATCGACTGCCAGGAAGGGTTTGTTATCTGTGGATTGGCTTTCCCATGAGGAAACTGTCCAACTGCGCGAGAAGGTGAATTCGCTGCTGGTCTCATTGGGGATAAAGACCTGAATGCGCATGTTCCAGGTATCTGCCACGTAGACAGATCCATCTGCATCCACGGCAAGGCCGACTGGTTCATCAAACTGACCATCACCCACGCCGCCTGAACCGAACTGGGTAATGTAATTGCCATTCCCATCGAAGACGACCACACGTTTGTTGCCGGTATCGGTTACATACACGTGACCGTTCTTATCCACGGCAAGACCGCGCGGACCCCAGAAGGCATCAGGCGTTTCTGCCTGTCCGGCCACGCCCCACATGGTGATGAACTCACCATCGGCCGTAAATTTTTGAATACGGAAGTTCCAGGTATCCGCTACATAAACAGAACCATCCGGGCTGACTGCTATGCCCCACGGCTCTTTGAAGGTACCGCCGGGTGCAGACCCGCTGCTGACGTCGCCCAGGCTTCCCCACATATTGATGAAGGTACCATCTGCCTTGAAGTGCTCAATGCGGTTATTGCTGGAATCAGCCACGTAGATGCTGCCATCAGGTCCCACAGCCATGCTGCGCGGGGTGGTGAATTGACCCGCTTCTGTGCCTACCTGACCGATGAACTGATCCGGCGTCAGGCTGACCATTTTCTCGGCATACGGGTCACTGGGGGCAGTGATGGCAGTGCTGGGTAATGAGCCATAGTTCCAGATGGAAGCGACAATGTCTTTCTTGATGAAGAAGTGGATACTGGCAGAAGGTTGCCAGGTCTCGACGGTAAGGGTGGAGCTGTTGGTGAGCGAAGCGTAGAGCGTGTAATCTTTGTTGTACCAGATGTTGAAGAGCGCCTGGATCATCTGCGGATTCTTAACGGCATCCCAAATACGGGTCCAGTTCAGATCGGTGTAATCTTGCATGGGCCACCACAGCCGTTTGTAATCGAACTGGTAATAATTTTCGCCCAGCACCGATTGGGTTTGAGACAGGTAGGTGTCATCGGCGATTACGAGCGGATAATTTTGCAGGTCGCGGGTGATATTGTCTTTCAGCCAAAGCTTGTTGGGATAATCGCGGAAGTACCACCAGTATGGATAGAGCGCGTCGCCAATGTAGGCAACCTTGATGTCTTTGCCGCCAGTCGTGCGGAAGGAGATGTCTTCTACTTGCTTGGCAACCTGTTTGGCGCCAGCCGCTCCATGCGCATAGACCAGGAATTCTTTGGCGTTATCGTAGTTGATGTAATTTGCCTGGTAGGCGGAGCGGGCGGTCAGTAAAGCGAGGAGGGCGAAAAAGGTGACCAACACCAGGCGGAGAATGTCTTTGCCAGCCCACTTGTTGAGCATGGACACAATTCCCCAGGCACTGAAACCCGCTGCGAGAATGGAGAACAGGAAGGTGCTGGTGGTCTGAAGCTGCGCCAATTCCATGCCGGCAAAGGGTTTATCAGCACCCAGGAGGGTCCCTACGGCTTCAGCTACCGCGATTACGAAGATGGGGATCAGGGCAACAGCCAGAACACCTTTTTTATTGGCCAGCTTTTTCCAGGGGATGGATTCGATCAGATACCCTACACCCCAACCGGCGCCCAGCAACATGGGCAGGGTGATGTGTACGGTCAGCCAGGGCATTTTCTCACCGGCATAACTGTAGGCGATGAGACTGATAATAGCCCAGTAAACCAATAAAGATAGCACCGGCAATTTGCGAGGAGCTGATTCGTCTTCTTCGGCAGGCTCAACGGTTTCAAGCAGGGAGTCGGCACTCACTTCATCAGTGGTGGCCTCGGTGCTCACTTCCACTGCTTTGATATCCTCAGCTTTGATTTCATGCAGGGTGTGCTGCTCGTATGGAGAAAGTCCCGGCCAGGTGGAGAAGAGGTTATGGCGATTTGCATAGATGAATGCCAGGATCAACCCTATCAAAGGCAGGTACTCATACATGGTGATCTGTGGGAAGAGATAGTAATACCAGGGCTGAGTGCCGCGGGCAAAGCCTTGCTGTGAAAGCCAGTAGCCCAGTGAGCCGACCATGCCGGTGAAGAAGCCCTGACCGTTGGTGAAGAAGGTGGTGTATAGGACAGTGAAGATGGCATAAAAAACACCGGCGTTGACCAGGAAAACCGAAGGGTTCCAAAGCACTCCAAGTGCAATGGATAGCAGGGTCATCACGCCCAGCACGATGGAGGTGTGGATAAGACCAGCATCAGAATAATCCAGCGGGTCCCAGCCGAGCAATTTTACGGGGAAGGCGGTGAGCAACGGTAAAACCAGCACAATGGTGAGAATGAGCAGGTCGAAGGAGCGGATCTTTTTCACCTCAGCCCAGTGCAGGCCGGTTATGAGGCTGAAAATGGATAACGCACCCGCCAGTCCTGCCAGACCGACGCAGAAAAGCAAAATGGTGTGGTAAACAGGCGCCAGCGATTGCAGGAATTCATTTGTGAAAGGTTGAGTGGCGGAGCTAGCCTTGGCATCCATGGCCCCCGCTGTGACGGCGACAATGGCCAGTAAAATGGCCAACATCATGGCAATGGCAAAGACCTTTTTCCTGGTTTCACTGAACCAGGTCTTTTTAAGGGAATCAGCAACAAAAACCACTGCCAGGAAGATCAGCATGGAAGCGGTGTAAATATAGGAGACCTCTTTGGTGCAGTATTGCAGAGACAGGATCACCGAATACAGGATGAGGGTGGAATGTTTGCCCTTCTCCAAATACTTTAGCACAGCGTAAAGGGTGATGACACCAAAAAGGGCTACAAAGGATTCGTTGCGGATGTAACGTCCGTAAAAGAGCATATACGGGGAGATCATGAAGAACAGGCCGGCTAAAAGCGCGCCAACCCGCCCCAAATAGCGTTTGAAAGCAAAAATAACAAAAATGACGGTGGCAATACTGAAAACAACACTGGGAAGGTGCGAAGAGGTGTCTGAGTCACCGAACAAAAAGTAGGAGGCGGCGATCAAATGAAACTGCAATGGTCCGTGAGTGACCGGGTCGTGCTGGTAGCCATTACCCTGGTACAAACTGTAGGAGGGCACCACATGGTTTACCTCGTCGTGGTCCATATCGCGGATGCCTACATCATAAAAACGGGACACAATTGTCAGAAGGATTAGGACAACTGTGATAAGATGTTCGACGGAGAATTTTGGCCAAAACGGGAAGACAGGCTTATCCAGCCAGGAAATTTTACTGTCAGTGAGCGAAATGTTTTCCATAGATGAATCCAATTCCTTATGACTACTCTGTTTGATATTATTTGACTATACTTGAAACTCAAAAAACCTGCAAGATTGATGCAGTTTGATAAAACCTTATTGGAAGGAACGCGAACGTGACCCATTATTTAGTTTTTGATTGGGGCGATACTGTGATGGAAACTTTCCCTGCTTATGCGGGGGCGATGGTCGATTGGCCAAAGGTTTCCGCTGTGAAAGGCATCGCTGCCGCCTTGCAGGATTTGAGCACTGACTATGTGTGCGTGATCGGAACCAATGCTCAAGATTCAGATGCCGCCC
>JAYFNV010000083.1:0-11664 GCA_034933225.1 Anaerolineaceae bacterium
TTTGGGTACCCAATAGGATATTGTAAATTGTTACAAAAAATCGCAATAATCCAAATCCTAAGCCTAGCAGAATGAATCTTTTTGCAAACAGATCTGTAGGCTTTATTCCAATCATCGGTTGAAAAAAGAATGCCAATAAACTGCCAAATAAGAGGGAAAAGCAAGCGGCAAGTAGAATGCTCCATGAAGGCACACCTAACCGAAGTAATAAGGACGGATCTCCCGTAGCAAAGACCATCCCAAAAATAAAATCTAAACCATTGTGAAGTAATCCGTAAATTCCCAGAAAACCGATCAACACAACAAAGGGATTCCGATATCTGAAAGCAATCCCAATAAAGAACAAGGATATAAAAGTACTGAAAAGAATACCTCCCCAAGCCGTGAAAAGGAGGTTTGGAGGAGAAGAAGGATAAATCAAATATGACCAACCCAAGGGATTGATGTTAAAACCACTAACTTGCCCGCCTGTAAGGATTGTAGCTAGCGCATGCCCACCTTCATGCAGAAATGGAAAGCTACAAAAGGAAAATGCCAGACAGCCTGTGTTGAATAAAACCTGTTTGAAAATATTTTTCATAAATAATGACGAGGCACCCAAATTCAAATTAACAAATTTCCTAACCTCAGGAAACTTGATTATCTTTCCAATACGAAATTCCCATTTCCAAGACCTAAACCCGCCTGGCTTTCCTCCCCTCACCCCTTCAAATAGCCATTTTCCTTGAACCAGTTCAGCGCCTTCTGAATGGTCTCTTCGATCGGCGTCTGCGGCAGGCCGAGTTCATTGATGGCTTTGGAGCAGTCGTACCATTCGCGCATGCGGCCAATGCGGACCTCACTGGCGGTGACCATGGGTGACTTCTTTGTGATGGAGGAGGTCAATTCAAACAGGTGACCCAACGTAAGCGCCACTGGATAGGGCAGCTTGAGGGAAGGCGGTTTGACGCCAGCAATATTAGCGATGAGGAAAAGGTAATCTTGCACGGTGATATTACGGTTGCCGAACAGGTAGCGTTCGCCCACCCGACCCTTCTTCGCGGCCAGAATGTGCCCTTTTGCCACATCTTCCACATCAATGAGGTTCACCCCGCCGTCGATGTAGCCGGGCATGTTCTGCCGCGCCACATCAATGATCATCTGCCCGGAGGGGGTGGGTTTTACATCATTGACGCCGATGACCAGCGTGGGGTTGACGATGACCACAGGCACTCCGCGGGTGATGAAGATGCGCGCCTCGTTTTCGGCAATGTACTTGGACATGGAGTAATGGTCGCCAGATTCCCAGTAATTGAAGATCTTTTCCTCGTTGGCAGGGGTGGGACCGCTGGCACCGATGGCATTATTGGTGCTGGTGTAGACAACTCTTTCGATCCCGGTTTCCAGGGCTGCCTGCAGGGTGGCCTTTGTTCCGCCTGCGTTCACTTCATATAACATCCTGGGGTTGGGTGCCCAGTGGGCAAAATAAGCAGCGGTAAAGTAGAGGGTATCGCAGCCCTTCATGGCCGCTTTCATGGATTCACCGTCGCGGATATCTCCCACCACTTTTTCGACATCAAAGGCATCGATATTGCGTGTGTTGCTGGTGGGACGCACCAACACCTTCACCTCTTCGCCGTCCTGAATCAGCTCGCGCATAATGGCAGAACCAATGAATCCCGTAGCACCTGTGACCAGTTTCTTCATGTTTTCCTCGTAAATGTTTGGATAGTGTAAATTTTAACCCTCTTCCAAATTTTAATTACAATAAAACCACTGGTCATTTTCGCTCATTAAACCCAATTTGCGAAATTGTTAACCGATTTTTTAGTTCACTGAGCCAATAATCTTTTTGGAATTTTTACGCAAAGTGTGCAGGGTGCACACCCATTTTCTCCACCCACTCCTTACAATGAAGGTGAAAAAAGTCATTACTGATCCCATCTTAAGGAGGCAACATTATGCACAAGAATTTGATCAAGAAACTCGTCCTCAGCCTGCTCCTGACCCTGATGCTCTTAACCCTGAGTGGGTGCCAGAAAAAGAACTCCATTGATATTTACTATGATGATTACCGCTTTGCCTTTACATTGAAAGAGGTAACCACCTCAGAAGAGGGCAACACCGTGGTGAGAATCCAAATGACCCCGGAGAAGAACAAAGAGGGCAAGATCGCTGGTTTATTGGATGCCTTGCAAATGGTGAAGATATTCCCCATAGATTCCTATATCACAGTGGATGGCACTGCGGTGGAGCATATAAAGGACGTTACCTGTGATGTCAAAGCCGTCAAGGAAAACGAGATGGTCTACGTTTTCAATTTCACCTTCCCCACTGATCAGAAGCCTGAGAAGCTCTACATCTTCCCCTCCGGTAAAAGAGACGATGCCACTTTTCACTATCAAATTGACCCAGTAAGCGGGGTGATCCTTCAGGAAGCTTCGGTTACCAACGAATAAAACATTTTTTATCTGGTCTTCCAGGAGGAGCGATGTTTCGCTCCTCCTTTGGTTTTTTCCTGGGAACCGATCAAGAGTTATTCTCACCGGGGAAATCACCTTACGCAATAAAGGAACTACTCTGTTAAACCGAAAAGAAATTCACCATAAGAATCGTACGGGGTCAATTATTCACTCCAAATAAAAATGTTTTGTAAAGTTGTTCTCAATAATTCCATTTTCGTGGATAATGGGAAAGAGGTTGATTATGAAAAAACTCTTTCCCATTTTAATTCTCTTCGCATTGTTCTTAAATTCCTGCACTTCGCCAATGAAGACCCAAACAGCGCTTCCAACCGTCATGCCCACGCAAAATGCAGTTCCTGAGACTCAAAGCAGCACAGGTCAAGGGTATCCGCGCCTGGGCATGTGGTGGCCAGATATCTGGAACCAGCCGTTGGAGCAGATCGCCCGCTACGATTGGGTGATCCTGGGAGATTGGCAGGCAGAAGCCATTCCCCAGCTCAGAGCGCTCAACCCAAAGATACTTTTGCTCAACTCCACCAACGCTTGTGAATTGAGCTTTAACCCCGACGATTCAGAAGAGAACGACCTCGTTAAAAAGATTCCCTACCAGTGGTTCCTCACCCAGGTGGGAAGCACCCTCACCCAGGATATTGATGCCACTCAGACCACCCTGCCGGTGGCCGCCCTGACCGCCCAAGATTCGAGCGGCAATGAGATTGACCTTTTCCTGCCAGGTGACGCGCTGCTGATCGAAAATGAATCCGTTTATGTGAAGCGTGTCAATTCCAGCAATCTCACCCTTGAAGTGGAACGTGGATACGTGCGGCCAGCCTCAGCGCACAAGGCAGGCGCAAGGATCGCCGCCCACATTTCCTTTTGGCCGAATTCCTGGCTGCTCAACGTGAGCACCCTCTCACCTACTGCTGTCCTGGATGGTCAATTTGGGCCGGAACGCTGGACCGATTTTAATGCGCGGCGGGGCCAGGCTTTCCTGGCCGATGCCAAATGGGATGGTCTTCTCATTGACCGCTCCGACCCAAATGAGAGCTGGCTCATCGGCAATTCCACCGCTCGCAGTATTGACCCGGATCAGTCGAACCAACTATTGACGGATTACTCTGCCTTTGACACCGCCTGGAATGATGGGCTGCGCTCCTACCTGCATAAATTACGCCAGGCAGTTGGCGAAGAGAAGATCCTCTTCCTCAACTGGGGTATCGCAGACTTTGCCGATACCAACGGCGATAACTTTGAAGGCTTCCCCACCCTCACTGGCAGTCCAAACTGGCATGCCCAGGTCTTTGGCCCCACAGAAGCGGGCAGTTATCAGGATTGGATCAGTAAAGCCAAAACGCCCAACCTGACCATGGTGGAAACCTATGAAGATAACAGCGGCCCTGCCCCAGAGGACACCGATGGTTACCCCAACCGTTGTGCTCAGGCTGATTTTGTACCCAATTACCAGAAAATGCGCCTTGGGCTGACCACCGCCCTGCTGATGAACGGGTATTTCAGTTACGAAATGAACACAGAAGGCCACGGCTCGCTGTGCCTGATGTGGTTTGATGAATACGATAACGCGGGTCAAGGTCAGGGCTACCTGGGCCAACCCATTGGCGATGCAGTCGCTGTGGCGCCTTTTTCTCCTCCAGACCTCATTCAAGGGTTGACCTGGGAGTCCTGGGCTGACCAGGGGTACGCGCTGAGTGTTTCCCCCTCCAGCGATTTAACCCCGGCAGGTTCAGCCAGCGTCGAGGCAAAGGTCAGCCAATCAGCCGGCACCGATTGGCAGGCCAGCTATTCTGTAGCCCCGGTAGAGATCCAGAACGGCCAGGAATACACCCTTACCTTCAGCGCCCAAGCCAATATGCCTACCGTCATCACCGCCTGGATCCAGCAAGACCACGATCCCTGGCAAACCTACCTGTGGTTTGGTGAGTTCGACCTCACCGATGAGTGGCAAACATTTACTTTGCCACTCGCCGCTGAAGGAAATGATAGCGCCGCCCAACTGCATTTTGGTCTGGGCAAGCAGGTGGCCAACATCTGGTTGGGAGATGTATCTCTCAAGCAGGGCAACGCAGATGTTTACCGCCGCGATTTCGAGCACGGGATTGTGCTCGTTAATGCCACCCGGCAGGCGGTTACCCTCCAACTTGGGGGCGAGTTCAGAAAGATCAATGGGCAGCAGGACCCTGCGGTGAACGATGGCTCCATCGTCACTGAGGTCACCCTCCCCGCTCAGGACGGTATCATCCTGCTTCGCGTCCCTGTCCAATAAGAAACTGTACAATTACTTACCCATCTCTGGAGGATCTTATGTTTCGCAGACGATTACAAAGAAGGATCATTCGCCCTCAAATGGAGAGCAGCTTGAGTGCGCAGATGAACCAGGCAGAAACGCTGATCTCCTCCGGGCAGCCCGCCCAGGCGGCTCAGCTTTACGCTCGATTGGCCAACGAGGCTGAACTGATCCATCATCCACGCCGGGCAGGCAGCTTTTATGCCCGCGCCGCCCATGCCTGGTTGGATGGCCAAAATATTGCCCAGGCCAGGGTTTGTGCTACCAAAGCAGTGAGTTATTACAACCAGTTAGGCATGCTCCTTAGAGCACAGCGCTTTCAAGAGCGGTTTGACCTGCACCTCAATAGCCTTCAGACTGAGAATGCACCGGTTTCCGCCCCCGGCCAGCCTCCAGTCCAGGCGCGCCAGACCAAACCCTTGCCCACTGCCTGCCCGCAATGCGGTGCTCCGCTCCGCGCCGATGAAGTGGAATGGGCGGATGAATCAACTGCCGAATGCGATTTTTGTGGCGCCATGATCCGGGCGGAATGACCTTCCGCCCATTTTTTCAATTCCTCCACATTTCGGTTGACGAAAACGCCAAATCCTCCTATGATTAACCAGAAAGTTGCCGAAAGCTATTAAGCTTCCTCCCCGACTTCTTCTTAATTCCTTCAACTAAATTTACGTCCAAACATCCTTTTGCGAGGCACCACTCGCAAGGGAATTTATCTCATACCCAGAGGAAGAAGAATATGAACAGTAACAGTGAACGCATCAAGAAATTTGCCCTTTTCGCCTCAGTCTACTTTGTTGAGGGCGCAGTATTAACCTATTTTTCCAGTTTCAATGTGCTCTATCTGCGCAGCTTTGATCTTTCGTTCTCAATGATCGGCATTATCAGTGCCATCGCTATGCTGCCCTTTATTCTCAAGATCTTCATCGGCTACCTGAGCGACAGGGTCAATCTTTTCAAAAGAGGGCATCGCAAACCCTACATCGTCATTGGCCTGGTCCTGCAAACCGTGGCATTTATGCTGGTGTCGTTCTTCAACCCCGCCGACCATTTTCTGCCTTATCTGGTGCTCATCATCCTGGCGGCATTGGGCATGTCTACTTACGACACCACAACAGATGGTCTATCCATCGATTCCACCCCTGAAAAAGACCGCGGCCTGGTACAGGGGCTGATGGTAGGTGGGCGGGCGTTGAGTGCCATTGTGACCGCTGTGCTGATGGGCATATTCTCCAACAATGGCACCTGGCATTACAACTTTTATCTGATCGCCGTTTTAGCCATCCCGGCGCTTGTGCTCGCATTTCTAGTCAAAGATCAGGCGGTGCGTCCAGCCGAGGCTGCTTACTCAAAAGAGGCCATGCGCTCCTTTAAAGACCCGGCATATTTGCTCTTTGCCTTGCTGGGACTACTTTATCCCCTTGCCCTTTACAGTACCGAATCAATGATGAGCGCCTACCTCAATGAAGGGTTGAGCATTGACCTGAAGACCGTAGGCTATTACACTGCCGTTTATGGCATAGGCGTCGTGGTGGGCGGTATCACCGGCGGCACGCTGATGAAGAAAATTGGCCGCAAAGCCAGCCTCATTTGGGCTGCCATTTTCACCGCAGTAGTAACTTTGATCCTGGCGATCACAAAATCACCCCAGATCATGTGGGGAATTGCTTTCCTGATCGGCTTTGTTTTTGGCGATTATGAGACCGTCTACTTTGCCATGGGCATGGATTTTGCTGACCCGCGCATTGCCGCCTTCATGTTCTCGGTCACTATGGCCGTGGGCAATTTTGGCATAGCAGCCGGCTCTTCGCTTTCTGGTGTGCTCATCGATAGCATCGGCTTCGCCGGCATGTTCATCGTGTTTGGCCTGATCCACTTAGCCTTGCTTCCCCTCATCTTTACCATCTTCAAACGCCGTCCAGAGCTTACGATGTAACAAACATTCACTGGTGACAAAACAAACCTTCAATTCTGAAGGTTTGTTTGTTAATAGATCCAAATTCTGTTTACGACTGATTTATTTCTTTGAATAACGATCTCTTTTCATAAGGCAACTCAAGTTTTAGTAGATTGAGGCATAATGATTTGGATTAAAGACCTTCCGCAATGAACTGAGAGGATCATCAATCATAACCGCTGCCATTCAATGATCTTTCCCTCTTGTAAACTTTCACTAACAGAAATCAAACGCTGATTCGTAGATCCTCGAAATGGTTGTGATGGATCCATTAATGACCGTACAAAAGGGCCATCTACCAGCACATCGGATGCTCGAACGAGTTCTCTGCGTGTTTCATCCGCAGCCATCAGTTGTTCCCAGGTAAATCCGGTGTAGGCCCAAACATCTTTGTTGCGGCCTTTAAATTCAGTTGCCACAGCAAGGGCTGCTTCAGCCTGATAAAACGGATCACCACCACTTAAGGTCACCCCACGGATGAGGGGTGAATCTGGCAGACTGTTTATCAGCTCATTGACATCATATTCATCGCCGCCTTGCATCGGCCAGGTCTGTGGATTATGGCATCCTTCACAAAAATGAGCGCACCCCTGGAAGAAGAGCACAATGCGCAAGCCGGGACCATCCGTCACGCTCTCTTTTGCAATGCCAGCCAGGCGTATCTTCATAGTGCCCTACGCGTGGATATGGGCATGGCGGTCGCGTAGCTCGGCTTTCTTGGCGTCATTGAACCGATCCAGAGTTGAAAGGTAACCAGTGATGCGGCGGATACGGCGAATCTCCTGGGCGCCACAGACAGGGCAGGATTCTTCGATTATGCCGTGATATCCGCACACCGTGCACTCATCAATGGGAAAATTGATGCCGCCGTATCCAATGCCCACGCTGGCCATATAACGCACCAGGGTTTCAAATGCCTCCAGGTTATGCTGCAGCGGAGCATCCAATTCTACATAGCTGATGTGCCCGGCATTGGTCAGAGCATGGTAGGGAGCTTCCAAAGCCATTTTTGCAAAGGAGGTAATCTGAGTGTTGACGGGGACATGGAAGCTGTTGGTGTAATACTCTTTATCCGTTACCCCTTCGATCACGCCGTATGCCTTGCGATCAATTCCCACAAACCGCCCTGAAAGACCTTCAGCCGGAGTTGCCAACAGAGTGAAATTGAGGTCATACTGGTCAGAAAAGTGATCAGCCATTTTCCGCATAAATGAGACGATCTCAACACCCAGCTTTTGGGAGTCTTGCTGCTGGGAATGATCGGAGCCGGTGAGCACTTTCAATGTTTCGGCCAGTCCGATGAACCCGATGGAAAGTGTGCCATGCTGGATAACGGAGGCAATCTCTTCTTGACTGCTCAATTTATCAGAGTCCAGGTACAACCCCTGGCCCATGAGAAAGGGCATGTCTTTCACTTTCAGGTTCGCCTGGATCTTGAACCGATGTATCAATTGTTTGGAAACAAGCACCAGCATTTCTTCTAAATAATCATAGAATCGCTGAATATTCCCACCGGCGCGGATGGCAATACGCGGCAAGTTGATGGAGGTAAAAGACAGATTCCCCCGCCCATCACTAACGGGTTCGCCGTGTCTATCTGCGATGACGCGTGTGCGGCACCCCATGTAGGCGACCTCATTGCCATAAGGACGGTTGAACTCGCTGTCCATAAAAGAAAAAGTGGGGTTCATCCGGCTGGCTGAAACTCGCATCGCCAGTTTGAAGAGATCATAGTTTGGGTCCCCCGCATTCAGGTTCACCCCTGCTTTGACGCGGAAAATAATGTTGGGGAAGATGGGGGTCTCGCCGCGTCCCAGGCCTTTTTCGTAAGCCAGCAACAAATTTCGTGTCACTGCCCGACCGGCCTCGCTTGTATCGCAACCCAGGTTGATCGAACTGAAAGGAACTTGCGCTACTGCCCGGCTGTGCATGGAATTGAGGTTATACACCAACCCCTCCATGGCCTGATAAAGTTCGTTTTCATCTGAATTGGCAGCAAAATCTGCCATGTCCCGATCAAAATGGGCAAAAGATTGCCCGCCATGCATGTCGTTCTGGGAACTCTGCAGAATGATCGCCGACAAAGCGGCGGCAGATCCAATCCGGCGTGGCGGCCGAATATAGCCGTGCCCGGTATTGAACCCGCTGTGAAGCAATTTCCCCAACGGTATCTGGATGCAAGTTAAAGTCTTTGCATAAAAATCCAGGTCATGGATGTGAATATCCCCTTTCAGATGCGCACTGGATATATCTTCCGGGATCAAACGAGAGAGGTAATACTGCCGGCTGGCCGCAGAGGCAATTTGCAGCATCTTCGCCGAAGGTGAGTTGCCTACGTTGGCATTCTCCCGATTGGTTTCAATCAGGATCTCTTCTACGGTATCCATCAGCTCACTTTTGCCATCCCGGATGCGGGTGCGGTGATCGCGATATAAAATAAAAGCCTTGGCGGTGCGGGCGTGGCTAGCTTCGATCAGAATTTTCTCTACCGCATCCTGTACTTCTTCTACGGTAGGTAAAGCAACTTTCATCTCATCGTGTAAATACTGCACCACACGCTGAGCCAACGCTTCAGCCATACTCTGATCCTCCCCGCCTACTGACTGGGCTGCCTGGAAGATCGCTGCGGTGATCTTCTCCACCTGGAAAACAACCACCCGCCCATCCCGTTTTTGGATCGACGTAAAAATGTTCTTCGAATTCAGGTTCTCAGGTTGTCCGACATTTTGCAGGGTCAATTCAGACGTTAAGAGCATTGGGGTGGATTGTTTTTTTTGCATAACAGACCTCTTCTCTTTCTATGATAGCAACGGCAGGTACGAAGAAATAATTCAGTTCTTCGCTGATCAGATGAAATGCACTTGCCGCGTCTTGAGCAATTTTTTAGACTTTTGGATCTTTCCTCAGGTGGATCTCCCCCACTCAGAACAAACTGGAAAGACCAAATAAAAAAGCTCACCCAAAATGAGGATGAGCCTTTTGAAAGTTGACTTCTCTTTCAAGCTCAACCCTTTGACGCGAAGGGTGCACTAATCACAGACAGGCATTCGGGCTTTAACCGTTGCGCGACAGCGCCAGTATTTCGCTGGACTTTCCCTGTTTGAAACCATCCACGACGGATGGTACTGTGATGCTTCTATTTCATTATATCGGGATTATTCTTAAATAAAATTGTTCTTTCCTTAATAATCCTGCGGCAGAATTCTTTCAATAAGATTTTTAAGGTTTTTCCAGCTAATAAAAACATAAACTTTTTCTTAACATTTACCAAATTTCCACTTAAGCAGGCATTTTTTTGCGATAATTAGAGAAAGAATACTTTTCTGAAAGGAAGAACGTGATGCATGACCTACCTTTATTGATCAACATCACGGTTGCTTTGATCGCTGCGTTTATTGGGGGAATGATCGCTCGTCGCATCGGGTTGCCTACGATTGTTGGTTATCTTTTAGCAGGTATTGTGATCGGTCCATTCACCCCTGGCTTTGTTGGAGATACAGAAACAATCCAACAATTGGCTGAAATGGGCGTGATCTTCTTAATGTTTGGCGTTGGGCTGCACTTCTCGCTCAAACAATTATGGCGGGTGCGCAACATTGCCATTCCGGGCGCTGCCATCCAGACTCTGCTGGCCACCCTGGCAGGGCTGGGATTAAGTCAATTGTGGGGCTGGAGCCTGACGGCAGGGATCGTGCTGGGGCTTTCTATTTCTGTTGCCAGTACTGTCGTTCTGCTGCGCGGTCTGATGGACAACAAGCTGATCAACACCCCTCATGGACAGGCGGCTGTGGGGTGGCTGGTAATGGAAGACATCCTCTCCGTGCTCATTCTGGTCTTGATGCCAGTATTGCAGGCGGGCAACGGTACCTTTGATTGGGCCAGTCTGGGCCTCACCCTGCTCAAAGCGGCTGCCTTCGTGGTGATCATGTTCTTTGGTGGAGTACGCGTCATCCCATGGCTACTGGAACGGGTCGCCCACATGCATTCCCGTGAGCTCTTCATCCTGGTCGTGCTTGTCATCACCCTGGGTACCGCCCTGGGTGCTGCAGAACTGTTTGGTGTTTCGCTGGCGTTGGGAGCATTCCTTGCCGGCGCCATCATCAGCCAATCGCACCTCAGTCACCAGGTAGGTGCAGATGTCTTCTCTTTCAGAGAAGCTTTCTCTGTGCTTTTCTTTGTCTCGGTGGGGATGCTGGTGAACCCGGTTTTCCTGTGGCAGAATCTGGGCCAGGTGCTTGGCCTGACTGCGCTGGTGGTGATTGGCAAACTTTTGATCGTCATTGTCATGGCCATGTTCTTCCCCCAACCGTTACGCACTTTCCTGGTCATCGCCATCGGCTTAAGCCAGGTGGGCGAGTTCTCGTTCATCCTAGGTCAAGGCGGGTTGAGCCTGGGCTTGCTGAGCACAGAACAGTACTCTCTCATCCTCGCTGCCTCGCTATTCTCCATCACCATCAACCCCTTCATGTACAGGATGATCGATCCGCTGGAGCGACTGCTGTGCAAGGTCCCGATCTTCAGCAAGCGGGCACAAAAGCGTTTGCCCACGCCTCTGCCCGCTGAAGAAAAGGTCAAAGACCATGTGGTCGTAGTAGGGTATGACCGTATCGGTAAACACCTGGTGGAAGTGCTCACCTCTTTGAAGATCCCCATGATCGTGATCGAGGAAGACATTGACCGTATCGTGGAATTGCAGGAACAAGCCATTCCGGCCCTCTACGGCGACGCCTCCAATTCTGAAGTTCTGGACCAAACCCATCTGAAAAAAGCCAAATTATTGGTCAGCACTGTTCCAGATGAGACCGCCACGGCGATGATCGTTTCCAAAGCGCGTACTCTCTCCCCCACTCTCAGCATCATGGCCCGTTCTTCCTCACAGGAGGGCGTCATTGAGTTGGAGAAGCTGGGCGCCAACTACGTGGTTCTACCAGAATTGGAAGGTGGCCTGGAACTGATCCACAATG
>JAYFNV010000084.1:0-45110 GCA_034933225.1 Anaerolineaceae bacterium
ATGAAGCTTCTGCCATCTCCTGGCTAATGGAATAAACGGGCCCTGATCTAGGGAGAACGGTCTGATCGGGATGAGCTTAAATCTATACCTGAAAATAAATAAAACACCCTTCAGGGTGTTTTATTTATAAAAAACTCATTCTAGAAATCCGGCCAAACCTGAAAATCAATGTTTGGCTGAGGTTCTTTCAAGCTGCTGTAATGATCAATCCCAGCCGGTTGTAGAGGTGTAGTGAAGTACTACAGAACAAGAGGGGTATTTAACATAGAGAGTAGCTGATTCGATATTATCCCGGTCTACAAACACCGTAATAAAATCAGAATAGGATGCACCGAAAATACCATGCTTGATCGTTCCTTCCATATCACCGCTCAAAGCGCCATCTGGTTCATAGCTTAATACTTTATAACTTACGATTGTATTGACTGCAGGGAGTTTTTTGCCTGTCAATTGGGCACTTAAAACTACCTTGCCCGCATAACGGTAATAATAGGGTTCAATATCAAAAGCACATTTTGCGGGGGGCAAAAGTGAAGGATCAACCACAAATTTCACGAACGCATAAGTGCCAGAACCGGTGATGGTTGCGCAGGCAGAGGCCAGGGTGCCTTCAGCTGGGGACGTTATGGTTGTGGCTAGCAGATCCCACTTCTCGCCATTCCACATACCGACTTTTCCGCCCCAACCCTGGGAAATTTCTGTGGTTTTAATGTTGTAACAAAGGGAAGCTTGTCCGTAATCCATCCCTGAGACAACAATCCCCTGTCCGCCGAATTGTGTTTCGCCAGAAGGAAAGCCATCGGGAACGGTCATTTCGCCAAGCTTGACGGTACCTGGTAGTGCCTCGATTGAAACAAGCGAGGTACTAAAGACCTGATCGCCAGAAACCGGGGTGATGACGGGTGCGTCAGCAGAATCGGCTTTGGCGGTCGAGAACGATGCAAGCATGAATGTAAGAATTATTGCAAGACTGAATATTAAACGCATGCCTTTTTTCATTTTTCCTCCTGAATAGATTCGCTTGTTGGGTTAATTTAACAGTATACCCACTTAAATGCAAAAAGCAATTACGTTTTTTAAAGCATTTTTAAAGGATATTAATTTATTCTAGAATTTGGAGTGAGGCTTGAAAGACATCGAAGGCGGATTAAACGTCATCTCAATAGATGTCCCCTGTTTTCAGGGTGTGTGGAAGAAGCATCAAACCATTAATACTTGGGCCAGCAAGTGCGTCATTCGGTGAGAATTTTTCGAACCCGCTGTATCCGAATTTATTTCTGTTGTAATTTCTTGAGAAATTCGAGCGATGCCCGATCACGATCAGCCAAAAATTCTTGATACAGTTGCCAATACTTTGCCGATTCTTTTATATTCCCCAGACAGCGATAAAAACGCGCCATAATTGAATATTCCCCGGGTATTGCGAACCAATTACGGTATTGTGCTGCAACGAGAAATTTGGGTAATGAGTCAATACCATTGATGGCCTCAAGCAACGCCATTATTTTTTCATTAAGCAGATTTGTAAGCCCTTCTACGTTCGCCCCAGGGTTCATTACCCACTCATGAGGGGTATTGGGAATCATATATTCCAGGCGATGACTGAACTCACTGGTGTATTCGTGTGGTATTTCATTGATTGGAATAGCGAAAAAGTTGCGATATTCATCAAATGCAAATGCAACATTTACATAAAATCCTCTTTCGGTCCCGTAATTCCATCGGGAAAACTGCACATTGATTACTTGCACCACAGACCCCACCCGACGATGGTAATTCCGCCCGTTATGAGTAAACCCGGCGGAACGCAGCGCTTTGGTAAGCCCGTTCTTAACCAGTTGTTCGCTCAGTTTCTTGATCTGTTTGTCCATGGTAAGGCCAAGATAAATATAGTAGGGTGCTTCTGAGACGCACCACTTTTGTTAATCAAAAGCAGTAATTCTTGCTGAGAAAATTTTATATCCCTTTCGGTTTGATGCGTCAGCGAAGCACCTTACAAAAACCAGGTTATTTCATTTTGGCAAGCTTAATAATATTTTGCACTTTTGAGAAAACCACAAGTAGAAACCCAAGAATTATTCCGCCAATCAATATAATCCGTGAAAGAGGGTCTTTGGGATGGGAAGATACCCAAAAAGAGACGGCGATTATTACAATTGAAGCCAAAATAATAAGGATATAAGTTTTAATAAACAGAATAAATCGGCTCGAATTATAGGGCTTCTTTTCCAGTGATTCGATAACCGGTTCATTATTTGTAACGGGGATGGTTGGGGAAATTACAGGGTGCTCCGTGGACTGTGTTGTGGAAGAATCAAAACCAGATCCCAATCCATAACCTATTAAAGCTATTCCCAGAATCACAAATGAGGGATAAAAAATGCTATAAACAAAATACATGAACACGCAGATAAGAAAACACACAACACCTAACACGATCGCAAGTGTTTGCAATCCTTTTTTGGGATTGGCTGGGAAAAGCGCTCCTTTCGTTATCATTCTCCGGTCCATAAGATAAATGACAGTGAAGATTACCCCAACCACCACAAGGACAATTATTAAGTTGAAACTGTTCTCATTCATTTTATACAACTCCCCAAAATTTCATTGTTCCAAACCATTCAAGAACGCTACATCAATTTGACCAGTTGGTAGGGTGCGTCCCTGACGCACCATTTTTGTTTTATTGAATTCTTAGCTTCTTTGCCAACGCCTCAATATCATATGAGCTATTAGGAAGGTTAGGCCAAAGATTGAGATTGTCTTGTTCAAAGCGTGGCAGCATATGAATATGAAAATGTAAAACTGATTGTTGAGCAGCAGTTCCACTGGCATGGAGCAGGTTGATTCCCTGGGCACCAAGCTGCTTCTTATAATGGATGGCTAAGAACTTTATCGCATTCATTACACTGCTCATAGCAGTATCAGGGATAAAAAATATATCCTGATAATGCTGTTTTGTAGCAATAATAGTGTGGCCATAGACCTGCGGTTTTAAAGGTAAAAAACATATAACATCGTTATTTTGATAAATAATGTGAGAAATTATTTGATTAGTTGAAATATCGCAGAACACACATGAGGCCATTGACATTAATTATATAGCGCAACAGAAAAACCAGTATTGTGAAAATACAATTCAAAGGTTTTGTAGTGAGTGATCCAGATGCAAAGTGAATTTCCACCTGGCTCGTCGACCCATAAGGTGCCTCGGAAGAACTGCCAACAAAAAATAGAGACCCGTATGGGTCTCTATTTTTATGTGGCTCCTCGTCGAAGACTCGAACTTCGAACCTAGCGGTTAACAGCCGCCCGCTCTGCCGATTGAGCTAACGAGGAAGGCGAGAGTTATTATAATACAAGCTCCCCGACTGTCAAGTTCAAACAGATTTAGAGAGTGGACAATCGTAAACAGTGACCAGATCCAGGGCAACCAGAAAAAACCAATGCCCTTTCATTCGAGAAATTCGTGCAATTCGTGGGCTAGAGCTTAATCAAAGCTCTTGGTCAAAATTGCTCTATAAATTCGTTCCATTCGTGGATAGCATTACGCGCTTACAACCCAAAGACCAGTCGGGCCAACGCCACAAACGCCATACCGGTGAGGACGGTGGCGAACATGTTCTTGCTCTTCCAGGCTACGATCACCGCCGGAATTGCCGCCCACAGGTACAGGTTGTCCCAGGCCAGGTTCAGGCGGCCTTCTGCCACCAGCAGGCTGGGCAGCAGCAGTGCGGCCAGCACCGCCACCGGCACATAGCGCAGCCAGGCAATCAAAAATGGCGGGAAGCTACGTCCGCGCAGGAACCAGGCGGGGAGCAGCCGCGGCAGATAAGTAACAAGCGCCATGCCTGCCAGGGTTAAGAAGACGGTTGTTTGGTCCATGTCTCCACTCCTGCGCCAAAAGAGGCCGCCAAAATTGTTGCAAAGATCACATTCCACTGGGTCACGCCCACCATCCACAGCACCATCGAAAGCACGCCGCCGAAAAGCGCCACCATCAGGTGCAGGCGGCTTTTGATCTGCAAGACCAGCAGGGCAATGAACATGGCGGGCAGGGCGTAATCGAGGGCAAAGGGTTTCACATCAGTGATCAGCCCACCGGCCACAATTCCCAGTACAGTACCCGCCACCCAGGCCAACTGACAGGTCAGGTTGATGCCCAAACTAAGCGGTGCATCATTCTGACCCTGCTCAAAGCGCAGGCTTTGCACGCCAAAAGACTCATCAGTCAACTCCGCGCAAAAGGCGGCCACCTGGCCCTTGCTCCAATCGGTCATATACGGTGCCAGCGAAGCGGACATCAACAGGTGGCGCAGGTTGACAATAAAGGTGGTGGCGATGATGGAGAATGGGTTGATGCCGTTAGCGAACAGGCTCACCGCCATCAACTGAGCTGAGCCGGCGTAGACGATGACGGACATGGCCAGGGTCTCCAGCCAGGTGAGCCCGCCGTTGATGGCCAGTACGCCAAAGGCAAATCCTATGGGCAGATAGCCCATGACGACCGGCAGAGCGGGGCTGAGCGAACTTATAAGCTGAGGAATGCGCTTGGTGGCTTGCATGAATTCATCCTATTAATTAGGCTGGATTATAAATGAAACCGGCGCTTTCGTGGCTAACTTTACTGTGTGAATTTTGGCGTTTTGCATTTATCAAACTGGTTAACCAGTGCTATAATCCACACGTCTAGACAACATGTAATTTCGAGGAGAATATCCTTTTTACAGGAGTACGTTTAATGGCAAGGAAAGTATTTTTCAGTTTTGATTACAAGAACGTTTATAAGGCCAATTTGGTCAAGAATCTGCCCGGCATCGAACCATCGGCGGCGGCCGGCTTCGAGAGCTCGGCGCTGTGGGATGACCAGAAAGTCCGTGGCGACCTGGAAGTGGAAGCCATGATCCAGAGCGCCCTCGATGGCACTACCGTCAGCGTTATTCTCATCACGCAGGGGTCCACTGCCCGCAAGTACATCAACTACGAGATCTACCAATCGCTGGCACGCGGTAACGGTCTGGTGGCCGTGCAGATCCATGCTCTCCCAGATGAGAACGGCAAGCTCGATCACCCGGGTGATATCCCCTCACAGATCGCTGATAACGGCTTCAAGGCCTATAAATACAGCACTCAGGAAGATCTGTCGGCCTGGATCGAAGAGGCCGCCCGCATCGCAGGAAAATAACCAATGGCTCAAATCCCGGTCTTGACCGGGATTTGTTTTTACTAAGGGCGTTTGGCGGAACACCTTTAGCGTTTTTATATTGTCCTGGCACGGCCAGGACGCAGGCGATTGCACCCCTGAAAGGGGGTGCAATTTTCTTACATTCTTTTGATACAATTCGAGTAGGATTAAACAATGCGGAGCCGTGCATGAAGCGACTTTCAGTGGGTTGGAACCTGGCAAAATTGGTGTTGGGAATCGTTGCCGCTTTCACTGTGGGTATTGTTTTGCTTGGGCTCCTTCTTGGGTGGAAGACCAGCGTCCCGTACAGCGATTCTTTTTTCGCGGTGGGATCGGGCATCATCCTTCTGGGAACGCTCACCATTCTGGGCACGTACCGTCAGCGTGGCAACTCAAATGTGCAGTACAGTCAATCGGCCAGTACTGAAAAAATACCCGAGCGCACCAGCCGGTGGGTAAAAGACATCAAGCAGGGATACAATTTTCTGATCGTGTGTGTGGTCAGCGGATCACTGCTCATAAGCCTGGCGGTGCTGGCAGACAAGTTGTTTTCGGTTCCAGCTTTGTAATCCTAACGTTGTCTCAAGGGGAAATATTAATTGGTTCGGTAATGACTAAACAAGGAAGAACAATGAACGAAGAAGAAAAGATCTATCCAACAGAAGAAGTGATCGAACACGAAGTGGATAAGAAACGCAATAAAGCGGAAGATTATCTGCGCGATCCTGAAAAATCAAAGCAACTGCTGGATGAAGCGCTCAAGAAAGCAAAATACAAAGAAACCCGCAAGGGTCCCCTGGAAGATGTCTGGAACAGTCTGCAGGCGCTTTTTCGCATGTTCCAGGCCTATATTCACAAAGATTATACCGTGTTGCCCTGGGGCTCCATTGTGTTGGTCGTTGTGGCCATTCTGTACTTCGTCTCACCATTTGATTTGCTGCCCGATTGGGTCCCACTGGCCGGCTTTGTAGATGACGCTGCCGTCATCGGCTTTGTGATGCGTCAGATCAACAACGATATTGATGCCTTCCTCAAATGGGAAGGGATCAAGCGCTCGTTGGATACCGTCATCAACAATCCGCCTGAAGCATAAAAAGGAAGCGGTTGCCGGTTCATTTGAGCCGGCATTTTATTTATTATTAAACATTGTGAAGTAAAATTGAGGGGATAAAAATCCCAATTGGAGGGGGTGCAAAGTAAACTAACCTCGGTACAGGGCATTGACATATTTTTTGTGTTTAACATCTTCTTCGGAGAATTGCATAATATGGCGCTTACTTCGTTTTTGTTCCTTTTATTTCTTTTCATCACCCTGGTTTTCTATTACATATTGCCAAAGAAATTCCGTTGGGTATGGCTGCTGCTGGCCAGCCTGGCTTTTGTAGCCTTTGCTGATATTAAATTTGTTTTTGTTTTGGTTCTGGCCACTCTCATCTCTTACTTTGCCGGTATTTTGATCAGCAAGACCTCAGAACGGAAGAACAAAAAGATATTTCTACTTTCAGGAATAATTCTCAATCTCTGCCTCTTGTTTTCATTTAAATATCTCAATTTCTTTATTGGCTCATTTTCTCAGGTATTAAATTTTGCAGGCATTACTCGACAATATGGACCGATAGATCTCTTCCTGCCGCTCGGAATTTCATTCTATACATTTCAGGCAATCAGCTATTTGGTCGATGTGAACAATGACGTTATTCCGGCAGAAAAGAACATTGGGCAGTATTTATTATATTTATCATTTTTCCCCAAATTCATTTCTGGTCCCATAGAGAGAGGCGGTAATCTCCTTCCGCAACTTCATTCTCAAAAGCCTTTTGAATATCAACGGTTTCTCGACGGATTGGTCAGAATAGGCTGGGGATTCTTTAAGAAATTGGTGATCGCTGATCGGTTGGCGATTGTTGTTAATACCGTATTCAGTAAACCAGGCGAATTTTATTCGCCTCAACTCATTGTGGCTATTCTTGCTTTTAGTTTCCAGGTATACATTGATTTTTCTGCCTATACAGATATTGCAATTGGCAGTGCCAGGTTATTTGGTATTGACCTGACGGAAAACTTCAATTTACCTTACCTCGCTACATCCGTAACGGATTTTTGGCGTAGGTGGCACATTTCTCTTACGAGCTGGTTGAGAGATTACATTTTCATCCCGTTAAATTTTGCAGCCAGAAGAAAACGCTCCAGCTTTTATAAGTACATGAACATCATCATTGTATTTTTGGTGAGCGGTATCTGGCATGGCGCAAACTGGACTTTTATCGTGTGGGGGCTGTTGCATGGGGTGTATCAGGTTATTGAAGCGGCAACTCAAAAGGTTCGGGATCAATTTGTAAAGAAGTTCAATATTGATCGGCAATCATTCGGTCACAAATTTTGGCAGGTTACCTTCACATTTTTCCTGGTCTCGTTTGCCTGGATTTTCTTCAGAGCGAATTCGTTGCAAGACGCTTTCCTGATCATCGGTAAAACATTTTCTGCGAATGCAATCACAACCAATGCTGCCTGGAATTTCATGAAGTTAGGATTGTCTGCACCTGATGGAAGGATTGCCTTGATCGCATTGGCGATCTTCGCAATCTTAGAATGCAGTAGATATAAAACCAACATGATCCAGGATCTAAACAGACAACCGCTTGTATTCCGTTGGTTCGTCTACTTTATATTAATCTTTGCTGTAATATTCTTTGGCTTTTTTGGTACTTCCACGCCCCAAAGTTTTATTTATGCTCAATTTTAATGGGGAACAAATCATGACAAAAAATTGGATTCGATTTAGTGTTTTCTGCTTATTGTTTGTTTTTGTTTTTACATTTCTAAATAATGCATTTGCTCTGCGCTGGGGTGGATGGAACGATTTCTATAAACTCCCCAAAAACTCTGTGGATATCCTCTTTTTAGGAAATTCACATGGATATTTTGCTTTCAATCCAAAAATTGTAGACGATGTTACATCGATGAATTCTTATGTGTTGGGAATTCCTGGAGAGAGTATTGATCTCACCTATTATGAGCTAAAAACCGCCCTCAAATATCAGAATCCCAAGATCATTGTGATGGAAACGAACTCTGCAAGTCGGAAGATGGGCGCAACCGGTTACTTTTTTAGGTATATCGATGATGTCCGTCTTGATGAAAACAAATTACAAGTGTTCATCAAATATCTCTTCCCAAACCAACTGGCAGATATCTTCCCGGTATTAAGGACCCGCCCCGATTGGGAACATCCGGCAACTTTCTTTTCTACTATCTCGCGATATGTAAGGAAATTCAATTCACTCGAAATTGATCCTAACAAAGGCCATGAAGTATTTTGGAATGTTGTTTCAGATGATCTATACTTCGATAAATCTCAACATAGCAAGATGGGAAGTTACAATCCGCCTCAAGAGAACCAGGAATTCCTGGAAAAAATTGTCCAATTATGTAAAGAGAATGATATAAAACTTGTATTTGTAACTACCCCAATGCTAGAAAACTTTGACGAAAACCCAAATTATGATGATCGCATGAATATTGGGATGTATGCCAAAGCGAATGGAATTTCACGTTATACTTTCGATCTGGCAAACCTTTCGCAAATATATTTTCTTGATAGCCAACACGTAAATGAATTGGGTGCCACAGTTGTTACTTCTGAAGTTTCGACGTTTATTGGTCAAGAATTGGGCGTATCTGCGGATGAAGCGAAAATCGCCGGGTATCTAAAGTTTGCGGGATTTGCGTTTACAAAAGAAAATCACGACAATCATTATAAGATCACGATTCAAAACAAAGAGAGTTCAGCTAACTTCGTTTATCGTTGGGTTTTGGTCGCGGACAAAAAGAAGTTGGATGAGGGTGACTGGTCTCCGGCAAATTCTTTTTCTTTCGATTTACCACAGGCCAGAAATGTAAATGTTGAGGTAGAAATTCAGGACGTTGATACCGGGTATACTGTAAAATGTGTATTTAGTATTGTTAAGGAGAAGTGATCAATGAAGAAGGTGATCAATATTGGTGAAGCCTGCACCGGCCTGCAATGCCACAATGGTCTTGCACAGAAGATAGCCCTTCGGCTCGTAGAACCCGGCTTGACCCACACAGATTTTACCTTTACACAGCTGGACGAAGAATCAAACCGTTTTGCCAACATGCTGGTCTCTCTGGGGGTAAAGCCGCAGGAGAAAGTGTTCATCTTCTTGCCCAAACAGGCAGAGGTCTTCTTCGCCTTTTTGGGGGCCCTTAAAGCCCAGGCCATCGTCTGCATCCTTTTCTCTAATTTTGGTAAAGAAGCCGTTTTTGAGCGCATGATCGATGCCGGTGCCAGCGTGCTGGTCACCAAGCAGAGCTTGTTCAACAAGCTCAAAGATAATCTGGCAGATGTTCCGTCCTTAGCAAAAGTGATCCTCACCGACCTTCCAGAAGCCCAGAACGAGAGCGTTTTGAGCTACAGTCAGTTGGCACAGGCCAGCTCCAGCCAATTTAGCATTCCTGAAACATTTGAAGAGACTCCCTCTGTTTTACATTACACCTCTGGTTCCACCGGAAAGCCCAAAGGTGTATTGCACGTGCATTCCAGCTTGCCGTATCAGATCCAGACCATGGATGAAGTCTTCCAACTGGACCCGGATGATGTCTACTGGTGCACCGCTGACCAGGCCTGGGTGACCGGGGTGACCTACGGCATTATCGGCCCCTGGGCCAAAGGCCTGACGCAGATCCATTACACTGGCAAGTTTGATGCCGTTGATTGGTTCAATCTGCTGGAGCAAGAAAAGGTGACCATTTGGTACACCGCTCCCACTGCTCTGCGCATGCTCATTCAGGACGAAACCCGCATTCTGGATAAATACGCTTTGCCTGCCCTCAAGCGCGTTTACAGCGTGGGCGAACCGCTCAACCCGGAGATCATCCACTGGGTGCGCCGGGTAGTAAAGCGCGAGATCTACGACACCTGGTTCCAGACTGAGACCGGTGCCATTATGATCTCCAACCGCCCCGGCCTGGAGGTCCACCCTGGCTCCATGGGCAAGCCACTGCAAGGCATTGAGGCTAACGTTCTGGCAGAAGATTATTCAGTACTTGGCCCAGATCTAGCGGGCAGCCTGTGCCTCAAAAAAGGTTGGCCTTCCATGTACCGCACCTACCTGAACATGGAAGAGCAGTACAAGAGCAAGTTCCACGGCGAGTATTACAACACAGGTGACCAGGCCAAGAAGGACGCCGATGGCTACTTCTGGTTCATCGGCCGCAATGATGATGTCATCAACACCTCTGGCCATCTGGTTGGCCCCTTTGAGGTGGAAAGCGTGTTGCTGGAAATGGAAGAGATCGTAGATGTGGCCATTATCGGCGCGCCGGACGAGATGCTCTTTGAAAAGATCGTAGCTTTTGTAAAACTTAAAGAAGGGCTTACCTGGTCCAAAGGGCTGGAAGTGCAGGCACGCATCCGCGTCACCCGGCAGGTTTCTCCCATTGCCGTGCCTTCTGAGTTTGTAGTAGTTGACCGTATTCCCAAGAACCGTAGCGGCAAGATCATGCGCCGGGTGCTCAAAGCCCAATACACCGGCCAGGATGTTGGCGATATTTCTACCATGGAGGATTAAGATGGCAGTAATTGATGAATTAACGAAAGTATTTGAAGAAGTGTTCGATCAAAACGGCTTAAAGCTCACCCCTGAGACCACTGCCAATGACATCGAAGGCTGGGATTCCATGTCTCATGTCACCATGCTCATGGCTGTGGAAGAGCATTTCGGCATTGAGTTCAAGCCTTACGAGATTGCCAATCTGGTTAATGTTGGAGCGCTGATATCTCTCGTTGAAAAAAAGGTGACCCAGAAGTAGCCCTACATTTCTGGTAAACATAAATGGAAACACCGTGTCCAGGAATGGAACACGGTGTTCGTTTTTTATTCAACTGTTTATGAATTGGTTTTCCCGACCAAATTCTAAATACTGCCAACACCAGTCGGATTCTTCTTTTCGTTCTTGGCTTTACGTTTTTCCTTGATGGTCATTTTCGGCTTTTTCTTTGTTTCTTTCTTCCCTTTGTCGTTCTTTCCATTGTCGCCCATATCAGTTTCTCCTATAGAAGTACTTGAATCTGGTTTCTTTTCCCCCAAAAAGATAAAGTGAATTCGTAAACAAAATTGAGTATACAACAAAATGAAAGATGTAAGGAATTAAAACACTACCCAAAGAGCCGGCTCTCATTCTCTGCACAGGTATAATAAGCTTATGCCTAAATTGATCACTCAATACGTCTGCCAACAATGTGGCAAAGTCTCACCACGGCCGCTGGGAAAATGTCCCCAATGCGGCGGCTGGGACACAATGGTAGAAGAAGTGGTGGAAGCAGCCAGCAGTAACCCGGTCAAACCCTCCGTTATCGGCCTCAGCGGTCATTCGACGCCCAAAAAGATGTCTGAGATCGCCGGGGATGTAGAAATGCGCATCCCGTTGCCGATCGGTGAGTTCTCGCGCGTGTTGGGCGGTGGGGTGGTGCCCGGTTCCATTGTGTTGGTGGGTGGCGACCCCGGTATTGGCAAATCCACACTACTGCTACAGATGTCTCTTGAAATGTCCACTCCTCCTTCTGCAGAGAAGCGTGGGCTGAGGGTGCTTTACGTTTCTGGCGAGGAATCAGAGCGCCAGATCAAGATGCGCGCCTTACGTCTTTCCCGACTGGCAGAAGGCAAAGAAAAACCCTTCAGCGAAGATTTGTTCTTGTTCACAGAAACCAACCTGGAGACCGTGTTGGAACAGGTTAACCAGATCAAACCCGATCTGCTGGTGGTGGATTCCATCCAGACGGTTTACCTGCCGGATATGAATTCAACTGCCGGTTCTGTGAGCCAGGTGCGCGAATGCGCCAACCGCTTGCGTGAGCTGGCCAAGACCAGTGGCATGGCCGTTTTTGTCATCGGTCACGTAACCAAAGAAGGGGTCATTGCCGGTCCACGTGTGCTGGAACACATTGTGGATACCGTGCTTTATCTGGAAGGTGATCGCTACCAGTCGTACCGCCTGCTGCGCTCTGTCAAAAACCGCTTTGGCGCCACTGCCGAGGTGGGCGTTTTTGAAATGCGTGAACGCGGCATGGTGGAGGTGAGCAATCCCTCAGAGGCTTTCCTGGCCGAACGAATGATCAATGCTCCTGGTTCTTCCATTGCAGTTACCATGGAAGGAACCCGGCCGTTGTTGGTGGAGATCCAGGGGCTTACCAGCCCTACCAATATGGGTAATCCGCGCCGCACCCCAAATGGGGTCGATTTCAACCGGCTGATGCTCATCACCGCCGTGCTTACCCGCAGGCTGGGCCTGCGCCTTTCTGAGCAGGACGTTTTTGCCAATGTGGTGGGCGGCCTGCACATTGATGAACCCGCCGCTGACCTGGCCGTGGCCATTGCCATTGCTTCTTCCATGAAAGATGTGGCCGTTCGTGCCGAGGTGGTGCTGATAGGAGAGGTGGGGCTCTCCGGCGAGCTGCGTTGGGTGGGCCAGATGAACGTCCGTCTGCGTGAGGCGGCCAAACTGGGGTTCAAGACCGCCATTGTGCCGCACAAAGTAGGTCAGGGCGAGCCTTATCCCAGGGGAATTACCATCAAAGAAGCGCGCTCCTTACGAGAAGCATTATCGTTCGCGCTTTTATCAGAGTAAACTAGAAAGAACTAATAGTCACCGGAGGAAAAAGATGACGGATATGATCTCCCCGCTTGAATGGGGTCCCGTTTCAATGGTCCGACGCAATCACGGTCTGGAGCACGCAACCATCAACCTGTTGAGCGAAAAATACCCAACTCGTTCCTTTGCCGGACATTCAGACAGCAAGGGGTTTTGGATCCTGGGCAATGTTTCCACCGATGAACTGGCGGAAACCGTACAGCAGGCCCTGGCTCGCATGAACGCAGGCGAACATAACCTGGCCATTCACGAACATTGCGGTACCAATGCCGTCACCACAGGGGTCGTGGCAGGAACTTTGGCCTGGTTGGCCACCCTGCGCAATGCTAACACTTTCAAAAAGAAGCTGGATCGCTGGTCCTGGGTGGTTATGCTGGTCACTGGCGGGGTTATTCTGGCCCAGCCGCTGGGGCCGTTGGTGCAGAAAAAGATCACCACTTCCGGCGTGCCTGCCGGCTTAAAAGTGGTGCAGATCGTGCGTTATGAACGGGAAAATCCCGATAAACCGGTTGCCCACCGCATTCAGACCAAAGACAGCATCCAGGGGACCGTGGAGACAAGCGCTGCATGAGCTCTTCTGCGCCTAAGAATATCCACATTTTGCACGGAGATGACAGTTTCAGCCTGAACCGCAAGATCAAAGAGTTGCTGGCTGAGTCTGGCAATCCTGCTGAAGTGGAGATGAACACCACCCGGTTGGATGGCAAGCAGGCTTCTTTTGATGATATTGTCATCGCCGCGACGACCCTGCCATTTTTTGGCGGGGCGCGTTGGATCGTGCTCGATTCTGCGCTCAGCAAGATCGACAAATCCAAAGTGGAGAAATTTCAAAAGCTGCTGGATGGGCTGCCAGAGACCAATCATTTTGTTCTGGTGGTGGACGACCATCAACGCTGGCGTAAAGATGCCAATGGCCGCTGGATCCAGGTGTGGGAAACCCTGCATGAGACCCATTGGCTTACTCAGTGGGCAAAGGACCACACCGATAAGACGGAAGAGTTGTCCTTCCCGCTGCCAGACGAAAAAGCCATGGATGCCTGGGTCAGCGCTGAGGTGGCCAGGCAGGGCGGCAAGATCGAACCCGAAGCGGCCCGAGAGTTGAGCCGCCACGTGGGCAACGAGACCAGCATCGCCAGCCAGGAGATCGGCAAGCTGCTGATGTACGTCAACTATGCCCGCCCGGTTAACGTCAAAGACGTGATCGAGATGGTCTCAGACGAAGGCTCAGCAGATGTTTTCGTAATGCTCGATGCCCTGGTGGAAGGCCGGGTACAGGAAGCGCAATCTCTTTTGCACCGCCTGCTGGAAGAAGACCCGCCAGAGGTGATCCTGGGGGCGGTCAGTCACCGCTTCCGCCAGCTCATCCAGGTTCGTGAAGCATTGGACGAACGCGAAGATCTTAAGGTGCTGGTGGACCGCAAGGTGATCTTCAACAACCAGAGCGCCAAGTATGCCACCCATGCCCGGCGCTTTACGATGCAGAAACTTGAAAGCCTTTATAGAAGATTATTGGAGATGGACATTCAATCCAAGACCTCGCAGATCGATATGGGGGCAAACTTGGAATTGTTCATCATGGAAGCGAACCGTTAATTATCCAGAACAGGAAGAATGAATATGGCACACTTATTTGAGCCCCTTACCATCAAAGACGTCACCCTTCGCAATCGCATTGGGGTCTCCCCCATGTGTCAGTATTCGTATAAAGATGGCTTTTCCAATGATTGGCAGTTGGTCACACTGGGGTCCAAAGCCACTGGCGGCGCGGGGCTTATTATATTTGAGGCCACGGCCGTGGAAGCGCGCGGACGTATTACCCCCTTTGATGTCGGCATCTGGTCCAACGCCCATATTGAACCCATTGCCCGGGTTGTGCGTTTTGTACAACAGCAGGGCGCCGTGGCGGGTATTCAGATCGCCCACGCCGGCCGCAAAGCCTGCACCACTCAACCCTGGATGGGCGGCAAGCCCGTTTCGCAGGGTGACCCCAACTGGTGGCAAGTGGTGGCCCCCAGCCCGCTGGCTTTTACCGAGGAGCATCAGGTTCCGCACGAACTCTCTGTAGATGAGATCCAAGAGGTGCAGCAGCATTTTGTAGACGGCGCAGCACGCTCACTGGCGGCCGGGTTTACCTGGCTGGAGATCCATGCTGCCCACGGCTATTTGTTGAATGAGTTCCTTTCGCCGCTCTCCAACCACCGTCAAGATGCATACGGCGGCAATTTTGACAACCGTATCCGTATGCTGGTGGAGATCATTCAAAAGGTGGAGACGGTCTGGCCAGAGCGCCTGCCGCTAACGGTGCGCATCTCCGGCACCGAGTGGGTGGAAGGCGGCTGGAATGTAGAAGATTCCGTGGCACTTGCCAAAGTATTGAAAAAAGAAGGGGTCGACCTGGTGGATTGTTCTTCAGGCGCCAACGTGCCCAATGTGCGCATGCCCCTGGCCCCCGGCTATCAAGTTCATATCGCTGAGGCGGTGCGCAACCAGGCCGACATTGCCAGTGCAGCTGTCGGGCTCATCACCGAGCCGAAGATGGCCGATGAGATCATCCGCAGCGGCAAAGCTGATGTGGTCTTGCTGGCCCGCGAGCTGATGCGTAATCCCAATTGGCCGGTCTTCGCCGCCAAAGAACTGGGTCAGCCCTCCCCGGCGCCCTTGCAATATGTGCGTGCGTTCTAAGTACTTATCCACGAATTTCACGAATTACCCTAATTATTCAAACCAAAATGCCATCTGGAAGTCATCCAAGATGGCATTGTTTTTGATCTCCTGATCTCTGATTTCAGATCACTGATCACTAATTTCTATTTATCGAGCCCCAACAACTTTGAACGCTTCTCATCCCACTTGAGTGCATCCGAGATGCCATCTTCCACGCTCAGTTCGGCTTTCCAACCCAACAGGCGCAGGGCAGTATCTGCATTGCAGAAGGAGCCGGCAACATCACCGGGGCGAGGTTCAGTTTCCACTTTGTTGATGGACTGGCCATACACCTTCTCAAAGGCGGTGACCAGTTCCTTCACGGTCACGCCGCGGCCGGTACCCAGGTTGATGACCAGGTAATTTCCAACCGGATCGCCGGCGCGCTCAAAGACCTGGTCGAACTCGGTCAGAGCCTTCACATGGGCGCGGGCCAGATCCCAGACGTGGATATAATCGCGGATGCCTGTGCAGTCACGGGTGGTGTAGTTGTTGCCAGTGATCTGGAAGACCGGCAGACGACCCTGAGCCACTTCAACCAGTTTGCCCAGCACGTGGGTGGGGTTCTTCACATACAGACCGCTGCGCATCTTGGGGTCGGCGCCGATGGGGTTAAAGTAGCGCAAAGCGATGCCTTTCATGCTGTAGGCAGCGCAGAAATCTTTGAGGATCATTTCCATCATGTATTTGGTGCGGGCGTACGGGCTGGAGGGGTTGAGCGGGGCGTCCTCGGTGACCATAAAGCCGGGGACCACATCATAAAGTGATGCAGAGGAGCTAAAGACCACCTTGCCGTGATCCAGTTTGTGCAGGATGCGGAAAAGCTCCAGCGATTTGGCCACGTTGTCCAAATAATAGTCATAGGGTTTGGAAACCGATTCAGGCACCACGATGAGGGCTGCGCAGTGCACAGTAGCCTGAATATCCGGGTGGTCGCTGAAGATGCGTGTCAGCAGCGCTTCATCGGCAATATCGCCCTGGTAAAAGAGGCGGCTCTGTGTAAATTCTTGCCGCCCGGTGATGAGCGAATCTAAAATAACGGGGGTGTGCCCGGCTTCTTCCAGGGCAGAGGCGATGGTGCTGCCAATGTATCCGGCGCCGCCGGTAATGAGAAATTTCATTTTTCACCTGTGGAAATGCAAAAGATAAGGTGCAACTTTGCAAGTATAACCCATAAAAAATGCCAATTTGCTGGTAATTAATAGACAAATGCTTGAAAACTCAAGAAAGGTTCTCAGGCTTTACTGAAGCTGCAATTGAAGCGAAAAAGCATTCCCGTCGCTTGTAATTTCAATACTTGAATGCTCATCCAATCCTTGCCATGATGGGTCCGGGGAGACGGAGGCGCTGTTCCAAAGGATGTTTTTGGCTCCCAGGTTTTGCCACATATCGGCGGGCAGGTTCTTCAGGTCGGCATCGGTCAAGATCAGCAAATCCAATTGAGCCAGCAGGTCGCCTTTTAGCGCCATCAACAGGGAAGGGTCCACCCCGCCTGCGATGAGGATCTTGATCTTGCCGTGTTCGATCAGCAAGGCGGTATGGTCCAGATCAGAGGCTACCGTTAGGAGGCTTAAGTCAGGTTCGATCTGGATCGACTCCGCTTCATTCAATTTCTGAACCTTAATGGAATCCGGAATGAGTGCAGGGGAATCTTCCTGTGAGATCAGGTAAGCGGTGGGCAGAAGCAGGGCGCGCTCAATGGGCAGGCGTTCATTCAACCCGCTGATGGCTTTGGCAGAGGTGAGTTGGGTAGCTATCACCTCATCCAGGTGGAAGCGCCACAGTGGCAGGCTGGGACTGATGTCCGCGGCCAGGGAGTTGCTTTCAGTCGAGGGGTCAATGAGGAGGTTTTTCCCGGTCGGCGATTTTATATAAATGGTGGTTTCGTCTCCGGTGCGGATCAGCTTCACGTGCAAATTTCCATCCGGGCTGCGCAGCACGGAGGTAATGAGCAGAAAAGCCAGCGCAGCTAAAAAGAGTACCAGCCAGCCCCAGTGTTTCTGATTGAACCATTTGGGCAGCCGTTTCCTAAAGATGAACAGAAATAGCAGAACGACCAATAAAATGCTGGCAAAGACCACAGATTGAGGGGAGAGTATCATAGAGCCTCCGTGGATTCGATCAATGAGAGAGACGATTCCATTGGTATAAGCTGAAAGTGTCCAGGTGATTGTGGCAAAAATGCGCCCAGGCGGCAGCCAGACCATGCCCACCAGCGTGGCAGCCATGCTGCCTACCAGTAATGCCGGTTGAACCGGCAGCACGAGCGGGTTGGCCAGTAACGAGGTGAGCGAAAGCTGCGAGAATTGCAGCAAGATCACCGGTAGGGTGGTCACCTGTGCCGCCAGGGTAAAAAGAAAGTACTCACTCACCGGTCCGCTGAATCGGCCGGCAGCCTCTTCTGAAACCCGATGGGTCAGAAAGTTCTTGAGCCATTCTTGCAGGGGTGAGGCAAACAGCACCAGGCCGAGGGTGGCCATAAAGGAGAGTTGAAAGCTCACGTCCCAGGGTAGATGGGGGTGGATGAGGCACATGATACCTGCGGTGAGCCCAAGTGCATTCAAACTGCTACCTTTGCGTCCCACCAGCCGGCCGCCAAAAGCGATGATGGCCATGATCGCCGCGCGCACCACGGAGGGCGAGGCGCCCACCAAAAGCGCATACACCGTCAGAACAAAGGCGGTGAGGGGCAGAGACCAGTAGCGGTTGGTGAGCTTTGTAAACAGCGTAGAAAAGAGGGCGGCCAGGATGGCCATGTTGAATCCAGAAATGGCAATGATGTGTGCTGTCCCTGTATCCCGGTAGGCATTGGCAGTGGAGAGGGGTAAATTATTGTCATTGCCAAGTAAGATGCCTTCCAACAGCCCCGATTCAGGTTGGGGGTAAAGTTCATAAATGGTTTTGGCGGCAAAATGGCGGGCCTGTTCCAGCCAAAGATCAAACTTCCCCACCTGCCCGGTTTCCAGTACCTGAACGGAGGTGGGGTAATAGATGACGGAATAAATGCCCTGATGTTCCAGATACTCCCTGTAAGAGAAACTGCCGGAGCTGGAAGGCGTCTTTGGCGCAGCGCTCATGCGCAGCAGGTCGCCCAACTGGAAGTTACGGCTGCCCTGGATGCGCAAGAGGGCTGACCCGCTGACTTTGGTAAAAGTCATGCTGGCCGGGTCATAGATCTCTCGAACTGCCACGTGCAGGTTGGTGTAGTTTTCGCGAATGTCCGGGCTTTCATCTACCACGGCCACCAGTTCATAGGTGCCGCGGTCGTTGTACCAGGGCAGGTCAGCGGGCGTCCAGGCAGGCTCGCTGATGGCGTATCGCAGCCCGCCTAAAAAGAAAAACACAAGCAACAAAAACGGCGAAACGAACAGTACCGCTTTGACCCTGCCTGAAATGTGCTCAACCCAGGCTTTCTTTCTGAATAGAAAGGTCAGCGCGGCCGCAAGCGCCGCAGATGCCCAGACCCAGACTGGCAAAGACAGAGCTCTTGCCAGGCATAAGCCAGCGATGAAGGCAACAGAGGTCAGGAAGAGCGGCATCATTGGAGCGGAGAAAGCTACCTTTTGATCTTGGGAATAAACGCGGGTGTCACCTTTTGGTACTCTGCATAAGCGCTGCCGAACTGGCGCAGCAGCTTTTGCTCTTCAAACCAGGAGCCCACCAGCATATAAGCGCTCATGCCCAGGAACAAGGCCAACAGGTTCCACGTCAAAATCGGGCTCAGCCAGATCACCACCAGGCTGAAGGTGTAAATGGGGTGGCGCATCAGACGGTACATGCCGCTGGTGACCAATTTTTCATCAGGCGCAGAAAGTTTGGGGTTGAGAAGTACATCCACGCCAATAAAAGACATGGGGCGGCTGTCCAGCACACATCTGCTTGCCCCCACAACGGCGCCAATTTCCAATAATCCCGTAAGGATCACATACGGGAAGGGGATCTTGTAGATCAGTTTGTCCGGGAAGACCAGAACCAGACCGGCATAACCCAGCGTGGTCAGGCTGGCGATCACCACGTAAAAGAAGCGATAGTATTTTTTGCCAGCTTGCCCCAGCCAGCCTTCTACTTTGGCTTTGATCTCGATCGTTGCCAGAAGTGAGTGGATGGGGCCAAAAATGGCCCCTGCCAGGAGTATCCAGAAAAAACCAGTATTTACCATGATTGCACCTTTACTAAATTATAGATGCAATTGGATTTATGCAAGCTCCTAGAAACTCTGATACACGAAGGGCGCTACATTGTTGGCGTAAGTGGCCAGCAAGATCACAAACAGGAGCACCACAATGAGGGTCACCTGCGCCCAGCGTGGCCAGCTTTGCAAGAAGGTCTCGCTCTTATGGCGATTCTGAGACAGGTCAAAGAATATGGCCAACACCAGCAGCGCCAGCATGGTCAGGTTGATGTACTGGGTGCCCGTCAATGCCGGGAAGGGGATTTCATTCTTCAAGGCCTGAACGTAAAGGTGCAGGTCTGGCAATGTCCAGTGCAGCAGGGATTGCCAGTAAGCCACTGCCGTAGCAATGGGCATCTTAAAAGGTACCCAGGCCAGAATGGCAAACAAGAAGGTGACCCCTGTGTTCAGCACCTGCTGCCAGCGTGGACGCTCGTTCAGCGGGGGTTGGGGGCGGAACTTCTGGCTCATGTATTCCATGATCTGATACACCGCGTGCAGACCGCCCCAGACCAGCATATTCCAGGAAATGCCATGCCACAATGCGCTCACCCCCATGGTGATGAGCGGCGGCAGGATCATATTGACCCAGACCTTGATCTTCCATTTGCTGTGCATGATCTTCCAGGAAAGGGGCAAATAGATATAATCACGCAGCCAGTTGGAAAGACTGATATGCCAGCGCGACCAGAACTCAGAGAAACTTCTGGAGAGGTAAGGCAGATTAAAGTTGTTGGTTAGTTCAATGCCGAACCACAAACTCACGCCGCGGATGATGAGGGTGTAACCGGCAAAATCGTTGTAGAGGGCAAAGGCATAGCCGACAAGCCAAAAGAGCAACTGCTGGCCGTCATATTGAGCCGGGGCGGTAAATGCCGCGGCCGGGATCAGGTTGAACAGCGGATCGGCAAAGACCAATTTTCGCGTCAGCCCGGTGATGATGAGCACAGCGCTGCGCTCCAGCAAAGGACGGTCAACGGTGAGGGGTTTTTCCAGGCGGGCAAAGAATTGTTTGGCTTTTTCCACAGGGCCAGAGACCACACGCGGAAAGTAAAATCCGTACAGCGAAAATTGCACAAGATCTTTTTGTGCCTGCAGCCGGCCGTTTGAAATATCCATCAGGTAGCCGATCCATTGCACCACCATAAAAGATAAGCCAATGGGCACCAGCAATTTCAAGCCATCACTGCTCTCACCAAATAGGGCGGCTAACTTTGGCAGGTAAAAGTCACTGTATTTGAAGATGAGGATGGCCAGGATATTGATCGCAATCCCGCTATAGAGCCATAGTCCATTCTTTTTGTTTTCGGGGTTCAGGTGCAGACCGATCCAATAATTGATGAGGGTCAGCACCGCCAGGGAAATAACAAATTGCCAGGACCAGGTAAAGAGAAAGGCCAGCGAAACAACCAGCAATCCAGGCAGTTTGAATCGCTGCGGCAGAAAATGGAAGATCACAGCCGCAAGTGCGGCAAAGAGAAAGAAAAGGAAGGTCGTTACTGTCATGGGGTCGTTGGTCCTGTAGCATAATTTAAACATATTCCGCGCTGGCTGCAAAGACTTCCGAGCTGAACGCCCAATGCTTCTGAGTAGATTGGCGCTCCTTTGTAATTCAAGTGGTGATTATCTGATCTGCCATCCAACGGGATGATCGACGGATTGACAGGGGGGACAAAGAGACTGTGGGATTGATTGGCGATCCTGTTGAGGGTCGTCAGATACTTTTGTCGAACTCTGGCGTCTCCAAAGTAGATGAAATAACTTGGATAAACAGGCATTTCACTTAAGATTACCTTGGTTCCTTCGTTTTGCAACGCTAGGATGTTTTTCAAGTCCTCAATGCGATCCAGGGCCATTTTATAATTTTGGTATTCTTTAAACAAAATTGCATCTTGAACGTTGGAGGGGTCCGGCTCGCGCATCAAAGAGTTGGTGGTGGCTGTGTAGGAATCTTCTTCATAACCTGTTTCAGATATGGCATTTAATCGGTTATAGGCCAGGTTATAGGAATCTAGAAAATCGTATCGGGACCAATTTCGTAAAGAGAGCAGGTGCTGTAAAGCGTAGGAATGGTCAGCAATCGTCCCTTCAATAGACCAGTTTCCCAGTTGATTTTGTATCCACGCATTATCATCAAATGTTTCTTCTGTTTCTTCACCATTATTATGCACATAATCCCGCATTTCAGTAAAAACCAACAAAGTACCGGGGTGGTATTTGTCGGCAAGATATTGGGAGATATCAGAAATAGGGCTGATGGTGAGCCCTTCAATTCCAAAATTAAAGATGCGTAATTGGTTGCCGGTACTGCTTTCGTATTCATTGGCAATCTCCCCCGGGATGATGCCGGTGTTCACCATCGAATTGCCGATGATGATCACATCCACCCCACCATACTTTGCCACATAGTCTCTCAATTTGAACAGTTTCAGCTCAAACTGGGTATGATAACTGCCAATTGACCGGACGGGAAGAAAATCATTCAGGAGAGCGGTCCGGTAGCCAAATTCCAATCCAATAAAAAGAATTATAAAGACAAGCAAGCCGATCAAACAGCTTTTGATAAATGATGGTGTATCTTGAGGGGTGGAATTAGTTTTGGAAATGAAGGGATTCATAAAAAAAATAGGGACTGAATGTTTGTAATCAGTCCCTCATTATAATTGCCAAATATCGATTTATTTTGAAGAAATCCCGGCAGCACGTCTTTGTTCGATGATTTCATGCACACGGGGATACTCTGCATAGAAGCCGCGGTTTTCTTCTGGCAGCATGGCTGCAATGCGGCACATGATCTCTTCGGTCAGCTTTTGCAATTGCTCATCCCGGTTTCCTCGCTCCAGTACAGGGGCAGGGATCACCTCGCCAAATTCCGCGGTCAGGTGAGGTCTTTGCAGCAGCAGAACTTTCTTGAAGGCGCCGATGGTGCCGGTGATGGCCACCGGGACAATGGGCACATGGGCGCGAATTGCCAGTAATGCTGCGCCAGGTTTCCCTTCAACCAATTTGCCGGTCTTGATGCGTGTGCCTTCAGGGGCAATGCCCACCGCTTTGCCTGCTTCCAGGGCTTCAACGGCAGACCGGAAGGCGCCAAAATCGGCGTGGTCACGATCCAGCCAGATGCCATTGGCGGTGGTGATAAACCAGCGAAGCAGCGGGTGCTTCAGATATTTTGTGGTGACAAGTGCGGTCATTTCCGGGCGGTTGGGGATCATAAACAGTACAGGGATATCCATGCGGCTCATGTGATTGGTGGCAATGAGCACGCCGCCTTCGTTGGGGATGTTCTCCACACCCCTGAATTCGGTTCTGGTCAGAAAACCCATCAACCAGTTGATCAATCTTCGCAGGTTGTTTGCTTTCATTAAAGAGCCTCCAAATTACTGATAACAATATTAATTAAAACACTTCACGCATCAAAAAGTTAGTGCCATCCTGCGAGAAACTCAGATCACAGTTCAGGAAAAAGAGGGTCCCAAAAGAAAACAGATCACAGGTTGGGTTCGCTGGCTGTGGGCACAGGGATGGGCATCATTGGCGGGGTGGATTTCTTGCGAAGCCGATAGTTCATGGTCCAGATACCTGCGGCCATCAAAATGGCAAGGGCCCCCAGCACCCAGGTACTGACGGACATTAACTTACTGATGGCGGGTACGCTGATGGGTACAGCCAGATTGCTGACGCCCATCAACAGGGCGAAGAAATTCCAACAACCATGCAACAGAACTACACCCAGATACGCAAAAGAAAGGCGCAGGTATTTATGGTCTTGCCAGGTTTTGGCCAATATATAGCCGCTTAATCCAGCGGTGAATACGTGCAGCAATCCTGTACCTACACGACCAATGGCGGTGGTCAGCCAGATGTCGCTTGTAGCTACAGTGATCATGGAGAGGCTCTCCAGCAAGCCAAATGTGGCTCCGCACAGCATTCCGGCTGCCCAACCTTCGGCAGGGGTGATGTTCTTGCCGGCAAACGCCCAGACTGCCAGCGGCTTAAAGAGCTCTTCAAGAAGGGGAACGACCAGGCAGAAGAGCAGGCCGATCACAACATAAAAACCGGGTTGGGTTAACACGGGCAACAGGTCAGATTCGAGCGATTTCAGTGCGGCCGGGTCTATTTCTCCCTGGCTCTGGAAGAGCTGTAAATAGGGCAGCATTTCTGCATTCTGAACCAGTGAGGAAATCCCCACAAAGGCGACAACTGCCACCACGATGACTTCCAGGAAGATGATCAATGAAGCAGAGAGATACACCGAGGTATTGATGAGCCCCCAACTGCGTTGCTGGCTGCCGACCGGCAATTTGTAGCGGCCGATGGTCAACCAAAGCACAAAGGGCAGGGCAATTATGGCAATGTTCAGCCACGAGGTCAGTGAATTGGGCAGATCCCATTGCTGAGCTTTAAAACCCACCCAGAGGCAGCCCACCCAGACAACTGTGAGGAGGCTGGCGATGAGCAGGTTTTTGCCAGATACCTGTACCTGCGGCGATTCTTTACCGGAAAGGCGGCGGATGGAAAGAACAATGGAGGGCAGGGTGATGAGTGCACCCAACAACACCACCCAGACCAATTTGGAGATCTGGGAAGTATCCACGCTGCCAAGAGAAGCATCAGAGTTGGCAAGCAAAACAATAACTACCAACCCAAAGAGGGAGAAGAGTGACATAACCAGGCCAATAACGCTGATGACCAGTTGCCACACACTTAATCGGTGCAGACGAGGCGTAGGAGGGAGGGGAGGAATGTTCATTTGACCTCAATGGTGATGCTGAGGATAGGATCTGGGGTAACCAGTATGGCGTCGCTATCCGGGTTACGCGGACGCAGGGTGGTGAGCACGTCCATTCCGGAGGTCACCTGTCCAAAGATGGTGTAGCGTCCATCCAAACTGGGGGCGGCTGCATAAGTGATAAAGAACTGGGAGCCATTGCTGTTGGTGCCTGCATTGGCCATGCCTACCACGCCGGCTTTATCAAAATGCAGGTCGGGGGTCAGCTCATCAGAGAAGGAATAACCTGGCGTGCCGAGCCCTGAATTGCTGGGGTCGCCTGCCTGTGCCACAAAACCGGGGATGACGCGGAAGAAGCCCGAGTTATCGTACCAGTTGTTCTCTGCCAGATACACAAAGCTGTTGACGGCCCAGGGGGCTTTATCGGCGTACAGTTCGATGACAATATCACCCTTTTCGGTGTGCAAAGTGGCGGTATAGCTCTTGCTGGGATCGATTGTCATGGGTGGGCACTCTGTGAACGAACGTTCACCGAGCTTAAAGTACTCATACAGGTTGGTCAAAACGTCCAGACTGTAAGGAGCCTGAATGGGAAAGCCATTAATGAAGAGGAAGGGATCACTAAAATTGAAATTGCTGTAAATAGAATTGAGCGAGACCACCTCTGTACGGGCAGCTTCTACTTTTTTCACAACTGCATCTGAGACCATGTCGGTCTTGAACTTATCGGCATCCAGTCCCAGTTCGGCCACACGTTGATAGATCCAGGTGCTGAACTCATCGGTGGAAAGGCTGGTCCAATCAGCCTGAGATTTGTAGAGTAAGTTATGCACAGGCCAGAATTTATCTTGCAGGCCGGCAGCTTCAACAGCCTGGGCGGCCAACTGATCTTTATCGTAAATATATAAAGGATAATGGCGGTAGACGAGCTGAACTTCATCGGGGTACTTTTGTAAGAAAGTATCCAAAATGGTGTTTAACTGGGCGCTGGAGCTGTCTTGAAAATCGGCGTATTCGATGATGGTCATAAAGGGTTTGCTGGCGCCCGTAGACCAATCTGCTACGCTGACGGCAGGCAGGGCAGCCTGTGAGGTGGGGTCTGGGGTGGGAATTGCAGAGACAACCTGGCAGGTGGCAGGTCCGCTGGGGGTGATGGCCACAGTGGGTTCAATGGTGGCGGTGGCAGTCACAGCAGGGGTGGCTGTTTCGGTTGGGGTCACGCTGGGGGCGGTTGTGGCAAGAAGGGTGGGAGTAGAGGTAGGCGCGGCCGGGGTGGTGGTGGTGCAGGAGGCCAGAATTAAAGAAGTCAACAATGTAACGATCAAAAATCGGTTTCGCATAGATCGATCCTTCCCTTACTTAATATGCGCAGAAGCCAGCGGGATACGGGCTTCAATGATCTTTTGAATAGCTGATTGTACCATTTCGGGGGTTTGGCCTGCGTCGATGGTTTCCCAACGCTGCGGGTCGTCTTTGGCAAGTTTGTGGTAGCCTTCGCGAACGCGTTTATGAAAATCCAGTGCGTAGGCATCCAGGCGGTTCCACTCGCCACCGCTGTTCTGACGGCGTTGCAGCCCAATGGTGGCATCTACATCTAATAGCAGCGTCAGGTCAGGCTTTAAGCCGCCAGTAACAAAAGCCAGAAGCTGGTGCAGGTCATTCAGATCCACACCGTGCCCGTAGCCCTGATAAGCCAGGGTGGAATCGGCATAGCGATCGCTGATGACCACCACACCGCGGGCCAGGGCGGGTTTGAGCACTTCTTCCACGATCTGGGCACGGGCGGCACAGAAAAGCAATATCTCAGTGCGCGGGTGCATACTGGTATTGCCCAGCTTCATGATCACCTGGCGAATCTGATCGCCGATGGAGGTACCACCGGGTTCACGGGTGGTCAGCACCTCATAACCACGCTGGCGGATGAACTCCGCCAGTATGGGTATTTGCATGGATTTGCCGCTGCCATCAGGACCTTCAAGAGTAATGAACATAGAATCCTCTTATTCGCGGAAGATACGAACTCTGCGGTTGGGCTCACGCCCATAAGATTGGGAAACCAATTGTGCTTCTTTGGCCATTTCATGCTGAATGCGGCGTACTCCGGCATTGGCCGGGGGCAGGTCTACCCAGCGTTGACCGTTGAGCACGGCCTGAATGGCTGAATTTGTCTGGTTGGCAATGGCCTCATAATCGGCTGCCATGGTGTCTTGCGGCAGGTTGAAGATCTCAGCCAGAGATTGCTCCATTTGATTGATGGTGTTGGCGCGCAGCACAAAAATAGGAATTCCGCGTGCTTCTGCGTTCACAATGGGTTCCTGTCGGCTGCGGTAGTACGTACGCAGGGTCATCACCACATCTGCTTCTTCAACCAGCTTGACCACTTGCAGGGGAATGCCCAGTCGGTGCCCCGATTGTTCCAGCCGGTTACGAGCCACCCCATAGGGATAGATACGCACCATTTTTCGTTGGCCCAGCATCGCGCGCGGACTTTCAGTGGCGCGGTTGAAGGACGGTTCTTCAAACGAAGAGCGCTGCCGGGGTGCGGGGGTGGCATCAAATTCGCCAGATCTGTCTGCAAAGTTGGTGCCTCCACCGGGGCGGCGATTGCCCTGGGCGATGTTGCGCGAGGAGGGTGCGACGGGCGCTTTCTCGATGTGGATCTCATCTTTATCATCGCGATAACGCAGTTCAGGTTGGATGGTGAAGCCGCGCAAAATGGTATCAACCACAGAAGAGACATCCGGATGGACCACCAGCTTGTCGCGCTCCTGCAATTCTACAAGGACATCAAAGGTAGGCGGAGAGCGCCGTTCCAGCACGGTTTTCTGGGTGCCGCGGCGGCGAGCTTCTTCATCAGAAAGGGTGACCGATTCAATGCCGCCCACCAGATCAGACAGGGTGGGGTTGAGCAGCAGATTTTCCAGGGTGCGGCCGTGGGCGGTTGCCACCAATTGCACACCGCGTTCGGCGATTGTGCGGGCGGCCATGGCTTCGAGTTCGCGGCCGATCTCATCAATGATGATGACCTCGGGGTTGTGGTTTTCCACGGCTTCGATCATTACCTCATGCTGCAAAGAAGGGGTGGCCACCTGCATACGGCGGGCCTTGCCCACGGCGGGATGCGGCACATCGCCGTCACCGCCGATCTCGTTGGAGGTGTCCACAATGATTACGCGCTTGTTCTCGGCCAGAATTCGGGCAGATTCGCGCAGCATGGTGGTCTTGCCAATACCAGGCTTGCCCAGCAGCAGAATGCTCTTACCAGATTCAAGCAGGTCCTGGATGATATCGATGGTGCCATACACGGCGCGGCCTACCCGGCAGGTGAGACCCACAATGGTGCTGTGGCGGTTGCGGATGGCAGAGATACGGTGCAGGGTGCGTTCCAGGCCGGCGCGGTTATCGGCATCAAATTCGCCGATGCGAGATACCACGTGGTCAATATCAGCGCGGTCCACTTCGGTCTGGCTCAAGACAACTTCGTTGTCCACAAAGCGTGCCATGGGAAGACGGCCCAGGTCCAGCACAATTTCCAGCAGGCGGTCGCTGTTATTGATACGGTTAAGCTCGTCCACAATGCGTGCTGGCAGGACGGCTAATAAAATTTGTAGATCGTCAGTAATTCGTTTTTGTGTCATGCTACCCTAATTATCAACTAAATCGCTTACTTTTGCATCTGGTTGTTGTCACTGATCTTATTGACCATCGGAGAAGCGTTCGCTTCTGGCTGCCGATTATCGAGTGTCAAAATACGATGGTTGGCAGTGGCGTACTGGGCAATGGCCAGATGGCGCACCAACAGGGCAAAATGGACAGTGGTTTGCGCCCCCAACTTCTCAAGCGCCGGAGTGATCCACGCCTGATAAGAACGCATCTGCAAATAAACAGGTTTTCCCAGCCCCTGAAAGAGGGCCAACAATCCGTTGAGGAGATCTTCGATGTTCTCAATGGCGGGGTGAATGATCGGTTTTAGATAGATCCCTCTCAGGCCGGAGAGGCTTTCAACATAGGCTACGATCTCGCCGGAAGAATTACGGTAAACCAGCCGCGGTACATCGGCGCCAGAAAAAACTTCAGAGGTCTGTACCAGGGGCGGCACAAGGGTCTGGTAGAGGCTGCGTAAAGTAGGTTCTTCGGCAGGGGTCATCCTCTGCCAGTGTTCGCTGAACTTCTCCAGGTTTTCAGAAGACCTGACCGGGAGCTGCCAGATGGATTCCCAGCCGTAGATGCTGAAGCTGTTCTTGCGCATCACTTCCAACAGGGGGTCAGAATCGGGCACTTCTGCCAGTAGGTTGACCGCGCCCATTTTCCCAGCGTGGATGCACAGAAATTCGATCAAGCCTGAAAGACCGGGGTGGTCTTCCACAGGCGCGGGCAGCAGGAAAGCCAGCCGCGCAGAGCGGTCTCCGCTGGTATGCTGCACCTGTCCGATGAGGGGTGCAGTGCTTTTACTGGCAGGGCAGATAGCGGAAAAGCTCTCGTAATCCACTTTTAAACGGGACGAGAGAGCTACAAATCCGATCGGGTTTCCGTGGGTAAGCAGGTATGAGTTATTCAGACAAGAAAGGCGGCCCCGGTATTTGACCAGTAGCGGAAGATCGTGCCATTCTAACGGTCGAATGATTATTTTGACAGCTCCATAAAATATCGGTGGAAACGGTCGTCATCGGTCAGTTCGGGGTGGAAGGAAGTGGCCAAAAGTTTACCCTGTTGGGCGGCCACGATCCGACCATCTGCCAGAGCGGTCAAGACGTTGACGCCGCTGCCTACGCTCTCGATCAATGGGGCGCGGATGAAAATGGCGTGGTAAGGGCGGTCGGCGCCGAATTTATCGAGCACCGCAACTTTGAGGTCGATCTCAAAGCTGTCCACCTGACGGCCAAACGCATTGCGCTCTACGACAATATCCATGATCCCCAGCAAGGGTTGGTTGCGCCTGGCATCTTTGGAAAGGAAAATAGCGCCGGCACAGGTACCCCAAATGGCGTGTTTCTCGCCAAATTTGCGTAAAGGATCGATCAACCCAAACTCAGTGGCCAGTTTTCCGATGGTGGTAGATTCACCCCCCGGAATGATGAGACCGCTGATTTCATCTAATTGTTTAGGCAGGCGCACTTGCACCACCTCAGCCCCGAGCTTTTCGAGCATAACCTGGTGTTCTGCGAAGTCGCCCTGTAATGCCAGGACTCCTAGTTTCATATTAAATTACCAACCTCTTTGAGCGATCTTTTCAGGATCGGGAATGGATGAGATCTGACGGCCCACCATGGGTTCGCCCAGGTTCTTGCTTACTTCGGCCAGGATCTTGGCGTCTTTGTAGTGGGTGGTGGCTTTCACAATTGCGGCGGCGCGTTTGGCGGGGTCACCCGATTTGAAGATACCGGAACCCACAAAGACACCATCCACACCCAACTGCATCATCAAGGCTGCATCGGCGGGGGTGGCAATGCCACCGGCGGCAAAGTTGACCACAGGCAGGCGGCCCAGTTTGCGGGTCTCAAGCACGATCTCGTAAGGAGCGCCGTTCTCTTTGGCAAAGGCCATCACTTCTTCTTCGGGCAGGCTTTGCAGGCGGCGGATATCACCCAACACGGTGCGGGCATGGCGTACAGCCTCCACCACATCACCGGTGCCGGCTTCGCCCTTGGTGCGGATCATAGCGGCGCCTTCACCAATACGGCGCAGGGCTTCACCCAGATTGCGGCAGCCGCAGACAAAGGGAACAGTGAAGTTGTGTTTAAAAATGTGGTTGGCCTCATCCGCAGGGGTGAGCACCTCTGATTCATCAATGTAATCCACGCCGATCGATTCCAGGATCTGGGCTTCTACAAAGTGACCGATACGGCATTTGGCCATGACAGGAATGGAGACGCAATCCATGATCTTTTGAATCAGTTCGGGGTCGCTCATGCGGGCAACACCGCCGGTGGCGCGGATATCTGCAGGAACACGTTCCAGGGCCATCACGGCGCAGGCGCCGGCGTCTTCAGCGATCTTGGCGTGATCGGGAGTGACCACATCCATGATCACACCACCTTTGAGCATTTGGGCAAGGCCTTTTTTAACTTCAAAAGATCCTAATTTTTGTTCCATGGTCAATTCTCCTGTAAGAAATCTTCCGATTTTGGGAAGAAAAATTTGTAAGATTCCGATTTTGATTCTACCACGTGCCGTATTTCCTATCAAATCAAGACGGCAGACGGATGTCATATTAATGAAAAAATCCCCGCTGATGTGCGGGGACTTTTTGGACTCAATAAGAAATTAGCTGATCTTCTCAAACTTAGATCCGGGTGCGCCGCAGATCGGACAGGCCTCAGGGGCTGTACGAGCGTGGGTATAACCACAGACCGGGCAGATGTAGTAATCGTAGGTTTCACCGGGTTTGCCCAAATTTTCGAGGGCGGCTTTGTACAGCTCTTCGTGGATCTTCTCTACCTCGTTAGCAAAGTTGAAGCTGCGCAGAGCTTTCTTGTCACCTTCGGCTTCGGCGTCTTTGATGAAGGCGGGGTACATTTCGGTGTGTTCGTAGTTCTCACCGGCCACGGCTGCTTTGAGGTTATCAGCGGTGGATTTGACTTCACCAGCAGCACGCAGATGGTTATGGGCGTGCACGGTTTCGGCTGCGGCAGCAGCGCGGAACAGCTTGGCTACCTGGGGAAATCCTTCATCATCAGCAACTTTGGCGAAGGCGAGGTACTTGCGGTTGGCCTGGCTCTCTCCAGCAAAAGCTGCCATCAAATCATCATACGACTTGGTCATTGGAATACTCCTTATTTTATAAATAATGGCTGAATTAAAGATACAACACAATTGAATTTTTGGCAACCAAAAAATTGATTAAAACGTGAATAATTTCCTTATTCAACTCTTGACAAAATTATTCTGATTATATACAATGATACAAATATACAATGATACAATATGGGAAGGAGGAACGAATGTGAACCCACTCAACTTCAAACTGGATTTTCGATCAGGGGTTCCCATTTACGTGCAGATCGTGGAGCAGGTGCAACAATTACTGGCGGCCGGGCAGCTTAAACCCGGTGACCAATTACCCACAGTAAGGCAATTGGCTTCCGACATTCGCGTGAATTTTAATACGGTGGCGCGTGCATACCGTATGTTAGATGAAGCCGGGCTGATCTCAACCCAGCAGGGGCGCGGCACCTACATCCTGGAATCGGTGACCCAGAAATTACCCGACCTCTTAAGAGAAGATACCCTGGAAGTGTTTGTTGAGAAAGCTCTCGCAAAATTATTGGGGCAGGGCTATAGCCTGGAAGAAATTCAAAAAATGGTGGATGCAAAGATCAAAGAGCATCGATCTTATTTGCAGGAATGATAACGAGGATAAATGAAAAAGAAATTGTTCAGTCAACAATCAAACGATGATATCGAGTCGAACCAATCGCCCATCCGGGCACAGCCTAAGTTGAAACAGTCTTCACCGGATGATTATCATCTTTCTGCCGTCGGGATTTTCTGCTTCATCGTATTAATGCTGGTGGGCATCTACCTGGCAACGCGATTGGATGCGCTTGGTTACTCTGAAGAAACCACAGTTGTGGTGGTCATCCCCATCATCCTCATTGGACTGATCCTGCTCTTCGCCATTAAGATGGCAAAGCAGTGGGAAAAAGCTGTGGTGCTGCGCTTTGGAAAGTTCCATGGCTTAAAAGGACCGGGCATCTTTTGGGTAATCCCCATCGTAGATTCCGTACCCAATTGGATCGATCAGCGTGTCATGGTCACTCCTTTCTCCGCAGAAAAAACGCTGACGCGCGACACAGTTCCTGTGAACGTGGATGCCGTGCTTTTCTGGATGGTCTGGGATGCAGAGAAAGCTGCACTAGAAGTGGAGAATTATCGCAACGCCATCGCCTGGGCTTCCCAAACCGCTCTACGAGAAGTAATCGGCCAGATGACTCTGGCGGAGATTTTGGTGGGCCGCACCAACATGGACAACCAGTTGCAGAAGGTGATCGATGAACGCACTACTCCCTGGGGTATCACCGTGCAGTCCGTGGAGATCCGCGATGTCATCATCCCGCCCGATCTGGAAGACGCCATGAGCCGCCAGGCGCAGGCAGAGCGCGAACGTCAGGCTCGTATCATTTTGGGCGAGTCTGAAAAGCAGATCTCAAGCAGCTTTGCTGAGGCAGCTCTGGCTTATGCGGACAACCCCACTGCGCTTCATCTGCGCGCCATGAACATGCTCTTTGAAGGTCTCAAAGACAAGGGCGCTCTCGTAATCGTACCCAGCTCCGCCGTAGATACCATGAACCTGGGCGGCATCGCAGGGCTGACCACCCTGGCCAAACAAAGTAAGGAAGAAGAAAAGTAACGCGTGAAAAGCCCGAAAGCAAGGGTCAAGACTCACCCTGGGAGCAGGCTTTTCACAAAATTGGAATTGTAGAACGATATGGATGTTTCACGTGAAACATCTTAAGGATAAAGAAAATGGAAAATTCGATTAGCGTCAAATCTCTCAGTCACCGCTTTGGCGACCGCTATGCCCTGAGGGACATCTCTTATGAAGTAAAGGCCGGTGAGGTGTTCGCCTTGCTTGGCCCCAATGGCGCAGGCAAGACCACTACCATCCGTCTGCTCAATGGACTTTACCGTTGTAGCACCGGGCAGATCAATGTGCTGGGTCTGGATCCCGCAGACCACGGTCTGGAGATCCGCCAGCAGACGGGTGTGCTCACCGAGACGAATGCCCTCTATGAGCGCTTGAGCGCACGAGAGAATTTGCACTTTTTTGGCACATTGTATGGCCTGCCAGAATCGGTTCTGTTAAAAAGAACTGAAGAAATTCTGCAATATTTCGGACTTGAGGCTCGCGCCGACGATCGTGTGGGCACGTACAGCAAAGGTATGAAACAGCGTCTGTCCCTGGCCAGAGCCTTCTTCAGCCATCCGCGCATCCTCTTTTTGGATGAGCCTACTTCCAGCCTGGACCCTGAATCTGCCTTGCAGGTGCACGAGATGATCAACAACATTCGTCAGCAAGACGGGCACACGGTCTTCCTGTGCACCCATCATCTGGATGAGGCACAGAAGCTGGCAGACCGCGTGGCTATCCTCAACAGCGGACGGCTGCTGGCAATTGGTAGTGTGGCAGAGCTCAATGCGCAGTTCAACCCCGGACTGTGGGTAGAGGTGGAACTGATGGGCACTGCTCTTGCCAGCCTTAACCTGGCTGCCATTCGGGGTGTCCTGAAGGTGGAGAAAGAAGACCAGAAAATGCGTGTCCAGGTGGCAGAAGAAGCCGTCATCCCCAGCCTGGTGAATGAGCTGGTACTGAACAAGGCTGCGGTGCTGAGCATTCAGCCGCATAAGAGCTCGTTGGAAGAGATCTACTTTAAGCTGCAAGATGAAGCTCGAGAAGGTGCAAAATGAACTGGAAAAAGATCATCGCTATTGCAAAAAAGGACATCAAAGAAGCCACCCAGAACAAATCGGTCTGGCTGCCTATTCTCATTGTTCCACTCATCTTTGTGGTGGTTATGCCGCTGATGATGATCCTTATCTTCAAGAATCCGGAACTCTCGAAGAGCATGAACAACACGGATATCGAGCAGTTGATGTCGGTACTGCCAGAATTCATGAAGGCGCATGTGGCTGGGATGAACGAGATCCAAACCATGATTGTGCTCATGCTGGGCTACTTCTTTGCGCCTTTCTTCTTGATGCTGCCCTTGATGTTCTCCACCACCATCGCTGCTGAATCCTTCGCAGGGGAACGCGAAAGGAAGACTATTGAAGCTTTGCTCTACACCCCGGTCAGTGACGCTGAGATGTTCATCGGCAAGGCGCTGGCTTCGCTGATCCCGGCAGTGGGTATCTCCTGGGCCAGCTTCCTGGGCTACATTATTGTGCTGAATGCTGGCGCTTACTCGGTCATCGGGCGCATTTGGTTCCCGCTCACCAACTGGTACCCGCTCATCTTCTGGGTGAGCCCGGCCATCTCACTGCTGGGCATCGCTATCACCGTGCTCATCTCTGCCAAAGTGCAGACCTTTATGGGCGCCTATCAGACCAGTGCCTCACTGGTGGTGTTGGTGCTGGGCATTCTGGCGGGCCAGGCTACCGGCATTCTGGCGCTGAGCGTGAGCGTTGGCTTGATCATGGGGCTGGTCTTGTGGTTGGTAGATGCGGTGCTATTGTACCTGGCCATCCGTTCCTTCAATCGTTATCAATTGCTGCAGACCAGCGCAGCTTAATATGTTTCACGTGAAACAATAATGAAGCAAAAAATGTTTCACGTGAAACAATCCAAGTACACGAGAATTTCTAGTAGAGTGAGGATGTAAACATGGAAAAGAATTATTTATTGATCGTTAGTTTTATCATCGCGATCCTGGTTGAGGTGGGTCTGCCGGTAACCCTGGCAGTTGTGGCCATCAAACGTTTCAAGGTGTCTGGTTGGGTGATCTTCACCGGTGTGCTGACCTTCATCGCATCCCAGGTGGTGCATATCCCCCTGCTGAACGGCGTAGCTCTGCTCTTCCCGGGCTTTGTGCCGCCTCAGAGTCCCAACTGGGTCTATGCCCTGTATCTGGGAATCATGGCCGGTCTGTGCGAAGAAACCGCGCGTCTGGTAGGGTTCAAGATCCTCAAAGCTAAAGCCAGGACTTTCGCCTCAGGGTTGGCGCTGGGCGTCGGCCACGGCGGCGTGGAGAGTGTCATCGTGGGTGGGTTGGTGCTGTTTTCACTCCTCAGCAGCCTGCTCTCCACCTCCGTTTTACAGACCTCTCAGTTCTGGGCGTATCCATGGCATTTGCCCCTGGCGGGCGGTATTGAACGTGTTATGGCAGTTACCTCCCATCTGGTGATGACCGCCTTCGTCTGGAAGGCTGTTACCAGCCGCAACTACTGGTGGTACGCTTTGGCCGTTGCCTTCCATACCGCGTTGGATGCAGTAGCTGGCTTCTGCTCGCTTTCAGGAATGGCAGCCTGGTCCATCGAAGGCATTGTTGGTATCTTCTTTGTGGCCGCTCTAATCATTCTGTGGCGCTTCTGGGTAACCGAGCGTGCCAGAGAAAAGGCAGCCGCTGAAGTTGTGCTTCCTCTGCCGGTTGAGGAATAAGGCAATCAGTCAGATCAGGGTTGCGAAAGCAACCCTGATCTTTTGTAGAGCATTAGTTGGGTTCTGTACAAAGAACTATATGTAGGAGAGTTTAGAATGACGATCAATTGGGGTTTGGTGTTTACGAATGTTTTGGCAATCGTAGTCGAGATCGGTTTACCCGTTACGCTTGGCATCCTGGCAGTGAAACGGGGTAAAGTTTCTATATGGATCATCGTGACTGGTGTGCTGACCTTTATTGGGTCGCAGGTGGTGCATTTGCCTTTGATGGCTGGGATAAATCTGCTCTTCATTAATCGAATTGTGCCCATGCCTTTCGCGGCAGTGTTGCCCTGGTTCAATGCCATCACCGCCGGGGTGCTGGCTGGGCTGTGCGAAGAGACCGCTCGTTTGGTAGGGTTCAAGGTTCTGAAGGAGAAAGCTCAACCCTTCAATTCCGGGCTGGCGCTTGGCATCGGGCATGGTGGGCTGGAAAGCGTCATTGTGGGGTTTGTTGTCCTGTTTACATTTATCAGCAATCTGCTCTCCACCTCCGCTTTGACCACTATGACCTTCTGGTCAGCGCCCATCACCACGCCCCTGGCTGGCGCCGTTGAACGGATCTCGGCTGTATCGGCGCATCTGTTCATGTCGGTTTTGGTTTGGAAAGCTGTTGCGAATCGCAATTATTTATGGTATTTGTTGGCCTTTGGTTACCATGCTGTATTGGATGCAGTCACTGTGTTTATGTCTCAGAGTGGCTTCTCGATGTGGGCAATTGAAGGAGTACTGACCGTTTTTATGCTGGTCAGTGTGTTCTTCCTGTGGCGCTTCTGGATCACAGAACGTGCCAAAGAGAAAGCTGCGGCTGAACTGGAACCAGTTCCCGCAATGGAATAAGCTGATTTTCTGGCAAAAACTTACAGCGCCGCGAATGCGGCGCTGTATTTATAACCTGTGGAGATATTGAGGAGAATCTGGCAGGATTCCTTAAATGAGAATATACTCTATCTGTTCCTGCTTGCAGGGAAATTTTTGTGCATTGAAAGAGGGAAGCATGACAATTAATTGGGCATTACTGGCCGCATATCTTGTGGCTCTGCTGGTCGAAATTGGCGTGCCGGTCGCATTGGGCGTCTGGTTGATGCGTAAATATAAATCGTCCTGGATCGTGCTGGTGACGGGTATCGTCGCTTTTTCGATCGCTCAGCTCATTCACATCCCGGCGCTGAACGGCGTCAAAGCCTTGTTCTCAAACGGCACCATTCCCACTCCCGCTGAAGCGTGGATCCCCCTGGTCAATGGCCTGGCTGTGGGCTTGCTGGCTGCTGTCTGCCAGGAGAGCGTGCGCTGGATTGGTATGCGCCTGAATGCCAGTAACGTTAAGAACTTCCGCGGTTCCCAGATCTTTGCTCTGGGTCAGGGCGGCGCTGAGCTTCTCGTGGTCGGTGGATTGCTGGCTTACAACCTCGGTACCATCCTCTTCTACAATGCGGGTGCGCAGATTGCCAAAGGCGTTTCTACCACCGCAGTGCAGAGTGTGCTTGCGCAGATCGCTTCTTACTGGGCTTCCCCCTGGTACTACGGCGTGCTTGGTCTCTTTGAACACATTGTCAGTTTTTCTGCCCAGGTAGTCTTTACCATCTTTATCTGGAAATCAGTCGCCCGCCATCAACCTTTGTACTTCCTGGCGGCCTTCTTCTATCACATCGTTTTTGAAGGCATGACCACCTTCCTCTCTGGCCTCAACTGGGGCCTCTGGCAGATCGAAGGCGTGAGTGCCCTCTTCCTGCTTCTCAACGCTTTGATCATCTACATGGTCTGGAACGCCGAAGGCGGTCTGGATGCCGAGTACGTAGATGAAGAGGATGAAGATGATGGGGAGGATGAGGACGAAGAGGATGACGATGAATCTGATGAGGACGAGGACGAAGATGACGAATCCGATGAAGATGAATCGGTTGTAGAAGAAAAGTAGACTTCATTTATAAAGGTTAACTCCCGCAGGGTATGTCCCCGCGGGAGTTTTTTATTTCGTGTAGGTAAGGAAGGCCACCGCCCGGCTTGATTCGCCGTGCATGAGGATCTTCAAGCTGGCCTCAGGGGCGTAGTCTTTGACGCGGATCAGGTGCAGGCACTTGGCAAAGGGTTCGCTGGTTTTAAGCCAGTCTTCCAAACAACTTGGTGTGCCGTCGAAGAACTTACTGTTGAAGACCGTATCGCTTTCATCCATATGCAGGGCCAGCGGGTAGATTTGCGATTCCAGCAGGTCCTGGAAGAAGTGCGTCCCCAGCGAAGGTTCAGGCGGCAGGCCGCACCCTTCGCCTGCCAGTTCCACCAGGGCACGGGCTTTGTAGATATCGCCGTAGGCAATGGGCACGCCCAGATCAGAATTAGAAGAGCCCCAGCGGCCAGGCCCGACGCAGATGAAGTTCTCGTTGGCCAGGGCGGCGTTGAGTTTTCCCATCTCACGCGCCAGGCTGACGCGCTCGGTGTGGCTGCCCAGTTTGAAGTAGGCTTTGGGCTCCACATAGATCACATACTCAATGTCTTGAATGCGTCCCTGCGGTACCATGAAATCGGTGGAGAAAATGAGGTCCTTCTCTGCAATATTGGCCGGGATGGGCTCCACGCTGGTCTCGGCCAGGTGGCTTTGCGGGCGGCACTGTAGCAGGGTGATGGTCAGGTCAGGACGGCCTGCTTTATCCGTCTCTACATCCAGGGTGAATTCCAGGTCCACCGGGCTGCGGTAAGCCTGTTCCAATGAGTGCAGAATGATGCGCATGCGTTCGGCAAAGGGGGTGCGGCGCAGCAGCTCATCAAAGGTCATCACCAGGTGTTCCGGATGGCTGATGATGTTGCTGCGGATGGATTGGAAGTAGCCGTCTTCTTCTTCCTGCACCAGGTAGCGCAGGGGCGGGTATTCAGTATCGAGCACATCGTGTACCGGGAGGGTCTTGAAGGAATTGTCTTTCAGATCGATCAAATCGACATACTGTTGAGAATAGCGGCGGATGGATTTGGGTTCGTTTGAAGGCCGCAGCAACGGATGGCTGAGGGCGATGAGGCGCGGGTAATCGTTGCCCACCCGGTCCACGGCGCGCGTGCCCAGCCCCCACACCAGGCGCACAAAGCCGTCTTCGCCGCGGATCTGCGGCGCCCAGCGGTACAGATTACGGCTGAACGCCACCCCTGCGCCGTGCGGCATCAGGTAGTGGCCGTGCTGTTTGCCTTCCACGATCTGAATGAGCAAGGCCATGCGCTCATCATAATCTTGCAGACCTTTGGCGCGCCGGTAGAGCAGGGCATTGGGGTTGAGCACTGAGGCGTAGATCTGGGCGATGGCCTGGGTCAAATCGTGCAGGTTCTCCTGCAGGCTTAACTGGTTGGGGCAAAAAATGCTCTCATATTTGCCGGCAAAGGAGGTACCAAAGTTATCTTCCAGCAGGCTGGAGGAGCGCACGATGAGCGGCTTGTTGCCGATCTTGATGAGCATGGTCTGCAACTGGTCCAACAATGCGGGGGCAAACTTGCCGTGCTTGAACTCCTCCACAATGGCCGGAAAATCGCTGCGCATCTCTTCTTCGGTCTTGTATTTCTGATCGTTCCAACGGGTGAGGTTGTTGATAGCGTAAAAGGTGTACATCTCATCTGAACCCACAAAGAAAGATTCAGGGGTAGAGATGGAGGGCAGGGTGTTGAGGTCGGTGTTGTTCTTGAGGATGTGTTCGGCCAGCAGCATACCGGCTGCCTTGCCGCCGATACGCCCCATGCCGATCTTGCGGCGGCGGATCTCGGCCAGGTCAGAGATAGTGAACCACTCTTTTGCAATGTTGATGAAGCGCAGTTGGTCGCTGATCATGGTGCGCAACAGCACTACGCGTGATTCTTCCAGACGGGCTTCAAAATTGGCACGTTCCGCCTCGGGCATGTTTTCAATGGTCAGGGCTTGTTCAAAGACCATGTCCAGTGGCGCCAGCTCCGGGTTGATGGCCATGCGCAGGTCGGTGGAGGGCAGGTTGCCCTGTTCCTTCATCACGTCCGCGATCACAAATTCCAGCAGTTCAAAGCTCAGATGGCGGCTGAAGAGCAGGTCGGTCAGTTGCTCGCGCACCACATTCTGACGCAGTTCCCAGGTCTCTTTGGGCTCATCGCTGAAGGGGTTTTCCAACCCTTCCACGCGCTGGGTCTGGATGGCCTCGTCGCGCACTTGCGCCTCAAAGGTGATCGAATCAATGATGCCGCGGTTGTACAACTCTTCGCGCATACGCATTCGGATGCGCGGTCCCATAATGGGATACTGTCCGAGTGCCAGCATCAGGCTTAAAAGTCGTTCAGAAGAGTTGGGCAGAAAGTCCATAATTATTTCAAGAAATAATTAATCCTTCGTTTAAAGTTTCCCCTCTCATCGTGAGAGGGGAAATACTGCAATTATTGCTGTTCTTAAATCACCTCGCAAATCGCTTGTCCTTTAGTTAAAAAAGGGTTTTCTTCGCGACTCGCGAATTTTGCGTCCCCTTGTGGGGTCGCGTGAGATAGCTTTTTAGCCTAAGTGCATGGGCATGATGACGTGCACAAAATCATCATCGCCCACCGGTCGGATGACGCCCGGCGCATTGTTGGTGTTGGTCTCCATGGCTACGTTGGGCGAATGGATCACATCCAGCACCTCGCGCAGGAACTTGACGTTGAATGCGATGAGAATGGGGCCGCCTTCGATGTTGGCTTCCACCTGAATATCGCTTTTACCCGTCTCTTCGGTCTGTGAGTTGATCTCCACCCGGCCGGCCCCATCATCTTCGGGCAGCATGTTCAGGCGGATGACGTTGTTGCCTTCGCGGGCAATGATCTCGGCCTGTTTGCAGGCTTTGAGGAAGGCGGGCGTAGAAACAATGGTGCGGGTCTTGTAATTGCGCGGGATGATGGCGCGGTAATCGGGGAAGTTGCCATCGATCAACTGCGAAACCAACTCGGCGTCTTTTAAGTGGAAGATCACCTGTCCGCGGCCGGCTGGAACCACCATGCTGACGGCTTTATCGTTCTCGCCGGCAATACGGGCCAGTTCGTTCATGGCGCGAGCGGGGATGATGATGGAGAAATCCTGTTTGATGGGATTGGTGAGCAATTCTTTGCGAACAGAAATGCGGAAGCCGTCTGTTGCCGCCAGGGTCAGCGAGTTTTCGGCCACTTCCATCTTCACACCCTGCAGCACAGGGCGGGCTTCATCCGCAGAAGCGGCAAAGGCCACTTGTTGGATCATCTCTTTGAAGGTGGTCAGGTCAAGGTCCACGCTCTCGCTCAGGTCGGGCACGGGTACGGGCGGGAAATCTTGCGCGTCAATGCCTTTGATCTCATGGGCGGAGCTGTTGCAGACCACGCTCATGGTCTGGGTACGCGTATCCAGGGCCAGCTTCACCAGATCGGGCGGGAACGTCCCCACCAGGTCCACGATGGTACGGGCCGGCACGGTGATGGAGCCTTCTTCTTCGATGTTCGCCGGGATCCAGCAGGTAATGCCCAGTTCCAGATTGGTTGCAGAGAGGCGCAGGCGGCCCTCATCTGTAGCGATGAGTACGTTGGCCAGTACTGGCAGCGTGCTGCGGGGAGATACGGCCCGGCTGACGATGCTCAGCCCGTGAGCCAGATGTTGTTGAGTGACCGAGGCTTTCATAGGCGCCCTCTTCTTTTAAGGTTTAATATATATGAGTATACAACACGAAGGGGATTTTTTCTAGTAAAAGCCAGAGCAATGTAAGCCCCCCGTCAATCCCGCCTTCAAAGCCCTTTAGCCTTTGTAGGGTGCGTCCCTGACGCACCAAACCACGGCTGTGGCAAAGCTTGTCCCCCGCGGTGGGTCATTGCGAGGAGGTCAAAGACCGACGAAGCAATCTCCTTTAGTCAAGGAGAACCCTCTGCCCTTGTAGGGTGCGTCCCTGACGCACCAAACCGCGGCTGTGGCAAAGCTTGTCCCCCGCGGTGGGTCATTGCGAGGAGGTCAAAGACCGACGAAGCAATCTCCTTGAGTCAAGGAGAACCCTCTGCTCTTGTAGGGTGCGTCCTTGACGCACCAAACCGCCGCAAGCCGTACCCCGTCGCCAATCATTTCCACCCTTCGAAGGGTGTGTCCCTGACGCATCAAACCGCGGCACAACACGTCCCACCAAACCTCTCGATCTCTTGTAGGGTGTGTCCCCGACGCATCAAACCGCCGCAAACCGCACGCCGACGCAAGTCATCGTGAACATTTGAAGAGGGCATGGCATTTACCCGAGAAATGGAAATCTCTGCGAGTCGATGAGTCGTTAAATTCCCGGAGATTGCTTCGCGCCCGCAAAGAACGCTGGGCTCGCAATGACGCGCCGAGCTTGGATTATTTGGCCAAAAATCTGATTTGCCAACTATACTTTCAATCAATTTGCATTCCACCGCACTCTTTTGCCCGTTATCCCCAGCCCTCGTAGGGTGCGTCCCTGACGTACCAAACCGCGCCAAACCGCACCCCGCAGTGGGTCATTGCGAGGAGGTCAAAGACCGACGAAGCAATCTCCCACGAGGCAAAACATTCATTCCTTTGCCGTGACTTTCTTCAAAAAAACAACGATGTATGTTTCATCGGTTGCTACCTCCTCGCAATAATGAAAGCTTCAACATTTTTTCCCTCTTGACATCCTCCCTTAACCTCGTTACTATATCTGTAACGGATATATCCGCAACGGAAATAAAAGAGGAACCTATGTCAAATCAATCACTCAACTATCAACCTTTGACCCCTGCCGTCTTCCACATCCTTCTGTCTTTATCCGATGGAGAGAAGCACGGTTACGCCATCATGAAAGACGTCGAAGCCCAGACCAACGGGCAACTTAAAATGGGTCCTGGCACCCTCTACGGCTGCATCAAACGCATGCTCACCTCCGCCCTCATAGAAGAAGCCGACGAGCGCCCCGACCCCGCCCTGGACGACGAGCGTCGCCGCTACTACCGCCTCACCGCCCTGGGTGCCCGCGTCGCCAGCGCTGAAAGTGAGCGCCTGGCCGCGGCCGTTGCCGTGGCCCGCCAGAAGCATGTTCTGACTTTCGGATGAACCAGGGGGGAGATATGACATCCAATCAAAAATTTGATCGATCCCGGCGGGTCTACACTCGCTTGCTTTCCATGTTTCCCCGTGAGCACCGCGATGAATACGGTGCGTCCATGCTGCAGGTCTTCACAGATCAGTTGCGTGAGGCCAGCCAACCAAATGGTGGGGGCGTCTTTGCCCTCTGGCTGCGCACTCTGTGGGATCTGGGCATCAGCGCAATCAAAGAGCAATTCAGTTCGCCACATCTGACTGCCGGTCTGCTGGAAGCGGTTCCCAACCAGCCGCTGCCCTGGAAAGGCGTTGCTCTCGTCCTTGTGCCCGGAATCGCCTTTTTCATCGCTCAATTGGTCCAGCTAACCGGGCAAGATTGGTTCTACTGGATGACCTACCGGGCGGGTTATTACCTCATTCTCCCGGTGCTCATCGTCTGGGTCTGGCGCAAAAAATTCCCGCTCTGGGGCCTGGTACCGCTGGGATTGTTCTTCCGCACAGTTTGGAACCTGGCATACCGTGCCTATAACGGGGAGTTCTCGCTCACCTACCCTCAATGGTTTTCCTGGCTGAAATGGGGGGAGCATACTGGGGATAGTGCAAGGATCGGGATGTTGGTGGCCGTGGTTGTGGTCATCCTTGTGCTCATTGTACTGATCGCCCGCCGCCAGCATCTACCGCGCAAAGCCTGGTACTGGCTGGCTGCATTCATTGCCCTTTGCGCTGCCTACGTGGGCGGTACCTACTGGATCTACGCAAGCAATGGCGCAGGGGGAGGGATATCCTTCCTGTGGTTTGTCGCCCCATCCATTCTCTATGAGAGCATCGGCCTCCTGGTGCTGATCCTTCTGGGCAGCTTCTTTGCCCGCCATCACGGCCGCCTGGCCATGCTGCTGCTCATGGGCTACCTGCTGCCCACTGTGGTCTATGGAAGGTTTATCAACTACTGGGTTTCACTGCCAGATAATGTGGTTAATACCTATTTGCTGATCATTAGTATCACCGTGCTGGTCTACCGCTTCATCATCGCCCTGGCTGCCCCGGTCTGGGTGGTGCGTTCCGCCGCCCCGGGTGCTCAGCGCAAGGCCAGTCTCATCACCCTGCTCATCTGCGTAGGCATCCAGGCCGCCATGAACATCGGCGTGGGCATCTTCATGACGCTTAACTACCAGTACACTGGTTTTACCTGGCTTACCTGGTACGTCACCTTTGCCGCCGAGCTGGTGATGGTCGCGGGCGTCGGCCTCGCCGCCACCCTCTACGCCGACCCGCCCCCCGAGCCTCAATCAGCGCCGCTGCCCGTCGGCGCGCTCGAATACAAATAATTAACATGCGACCCTGCCCTAAGCGGGGTCGCATTATTTTACATCCCAAAGGCACCGAACCACGGTAACAACCGCCCGTCCACCAAACAATTCAAGCTCTTGTAGGGTGCGTCCCAGACGCACCAAACCGCGGCAAACATACATGTCCGCCTTTCATCTCATCTCCTCTAAGCGCGTCCCAGACGCACCAAACCACGGCAACAACCACTCGTCGGTCTAACAATTCAAGCCCTTGCAGAGCGCGTCCCAGACGCACCAAACCACGGCAACAATCACTCGTCGGCCAAACAATTCAAGCTCTTGCAGAGCGTGTCCCTGACGCACCAAACCGTGGCAACAACCACTCGTCGGCCAAAATATTTAAGCACTTGTAGGGTGCGTCCCTGACGCACCAAACCGTGGCAACTTGTACCTAAAATAATATAAAATAAATCCATGCCACAATATCGACGCTTCAAAATTGAGGGGGGAATCTATTTTTTCACCGTTGTCACCTATCAGCGCCTACCCATTTTTACCAACGAAACCTGTCGTCAATTGCTGCATCAAGCATGGGTCGATACGTGTAACAGATATCCTTTTGAAACCTTGGCGGTATGTTTGTTGCCCGATCATTTGCATTGCATTTGGAAACTTCCTGAGGGTGACGCCGATTATTCTTCCCGCTGGCGAGAAATTAAGGGGATCTTTTCGAAAGAGTATGTAAAAAGCATCGGCCCTGGAAAAGAGCGAAACGGATCCCGGAAAAATCGCAACGAAGCCGCCATTTGGCAACGCCGATTTTGGGAACACACCATTGCTGATGAAGCTGATCTCGAAACCCACATTGATTACATCCATTACAATCCCATTAAACATGGATATGTTCAAAAAGCCATTGATTGGCCCTTTTCAAGTTTTGCTAAATTCGTTCATAAAGGGGTCTATGACCTCGATTGGATCGGCGGAAATGAAGGCCGATTAAGCATGTATCCATGGGATTAACAAAAATGGTGCGTCAGGGACGCACCCTACTTTTGCTGGAATACAAATAAACAAAATAGACCCCGCTTGAATGCGTGGTCGTATTATTTTACATCCCAAAGGCACCAAACCGCAACAAACAAACGCTCGTCCGCCAAACATCACACGCTCTTGTAGGGTGCGTCCCTGACGCACCAAACCGCGGCAGGAT
>JAYFNV010000085.1:0-10481 GCA_034933225.1 Anaerolineaceae bacterium
GGGTGCGCTTCTGCACGTGCCCCGTGTTGAAGGGCGGATCAATATAAATGAGGTCCACCGATTCAGCCGGCAGGCTGGCCAGGACGGCGAGGTTATCGCCAAAGTAAATGGTGTTTTGCGGCATGAGGTAATTCTAGCAGAGGTTGAGGAAAAGAATGATAAAGAATATATTTATTTTAAGAATTATAAATTATTACCAAGCAGATCTCACAAAGAAATTAAATATAAAATTAGTGGTCTTTAGTCATTATTGTTATGTGGAAAATGAAAAAATTTTCTATCATTAAGCCAGTATATAATTCTGAATTAATAAATCAAGTAATAATATGGGTGATAAAAACAATAACACTCTAGGAAATATTAAGATGAATATTAAAACAGGATAGGAAAGAGATTTTAAATATTCCAAAAATTGAAGCAACTAAAAAACAAGAAATCATCGATTTATAGAATAGGTACAACTTCCAATACAGTCTGGCTACGTAATTTGAATGGAAGAATGCTTGTTGAATTTTTTTCATTTTTTACTTCTGCAGAACCAATTAACCAAACATCATACCAAATTAACTTATAATTATTACTAACATTTCCATCAAGTTCTACTTCATATTCATTAGTTTGGCTACGTCGAAAATTCTCCATATGCGAATTTCCAATATCGGTGGAAATTTTTGTCGATATAATTTCTTTTATCCCGACAGAAAAATCAATTAAGGTTTTGTTATCCCATTCAATACTAACTTCATGTTCAATTGTTCTTGACCGTTTTACCTTTACAACCACTCCTTTAGGAATAGTGATTTCTTCTGATGAACCAATTACTTTATCAAAACTATTGGATAAGTGAGTTATAGTTTCGACAGAATGAACCTTTTTGTCTATGATAGAGGAGTTTTTTGTATCTTTTGATATTTCTAAATAATCTATAGCTATCCTGTACTGGTCATTCTTAATACTTGTACTATTCGAAGATTTTGAATGAGCACCTTTATATTTTCTTATATAGGGTAGTATTGCATACTCATTTATATACTTATATCGTTTTTCTAAACTCTCAGGTATTAAAACCACTAATTTTTGAGCAGGATTATAATAATAGACTACAAGCCAAAATTCTTGATTACCCACGATAATTTTATAAACTAAAGATTCACCATCATCGATAATTCTTTTATCAGGTAACTTAACTTTTGTTGCACCATTATTTAGGAAATAATCCTCAATAGAGTGTGTAATTTGTTCTATTGAAAAAAAAGGAACATCGTATTCAAAAAAATGATAATTTTCTCTTGTGCTTTCAATAAAATTATACATATATCCTCCCTATCCCAATTTGTTATTGAATTATATTATGACATAATCGTTTCTTGTAAGATGGTATTTTCAAACTAGATCATTCTAAAGTTATGTAACAGTAAGCCCAGATGATCTCGTTCAAGAAGCAGCCGCGTCCAAATATCTGGTCCAACAGCACTTTGCAGTAATGCACCTCGCGGTAATCGATGTGGAAGTACAGGCTGCCGTTCGCTTTGAGCACCCGTTTGGCCTCCAGCAGGCGCGGCTCGATGAAGGTGAGAAAGTCATCAAAGATATCGTTGTAGGCCTTGGAGCCCAACTTCACCGTCTGGTAACGCGTCCCCGCAAAGCCGGTGCGGTCACCCGACTCGCTGCGCTCCGTGCGGATCTGGGTGCGCTTCTGCACATGCCCCGTGTTGAAGTGCGGATCAATATAAATGAGGTCCACCGATTCATCCGGCAGGCTGGCCAGGACGGCGAGGTTATCGCCAAAGTAAATGGTGTTTTGCGGCATGAGGTAATTCTAGCAGAGGTTGAGGAAAAGATTATCATTTATAGAAACTTGAATATAATTGTATTGCAGTGGCATAACCACCAAGAGGTGGCAAGAGCAGCGGCCTGATCCGACTTAATAAGTCGTGCGTGCCGAAGTCAAAATAAGCATTAAATGAAAACTTAATTTTCAGGATGGCACTCTGAAAAATGCCACTGCGCTTTGGGGAAAATATGGAAAAGTTGCTAGAAAAAATCATTACTCAAGAATGTGAGAAATTAATAACTCGGCATTATGAATACTTATTTGATTTAAATGAAAATATTCGTCGAAAAGAGAAACGATTAGATTCAATAATTTCCAAGGAAGTGAAATTCCCATATTATTGGAATATCGATGAAGGGTTTAATCCTTTTAAGGTGAACAGTAAGAAACGAATAGAAATTTATGCATATACGTTAAGTAAGAAAATCAAAGAAAACTCTTACCAGCCAAAGACATCAATTATTCACCGGATAGATAAACCTTCGGGAGGATATCGGGATTTAAACATATTTCAAATACCTGATTCAGCTATTTCAAATTTTGTGTATAAATCTGTTTTAGCCAAAAACTTAACCCTTTTAAGTAATTATGCTTACGCGTATCGAGAGGATCGTAATGCACATGATGCTATCCTACGGATTTCCTCTGATTGGAATACTGTTGATCGCATATTTGTTGCAGAATTTGATTTTAGCAAGTTCTTTGATAAGATTTCCCACGATTATCTTCTTGGAATATTAAATAACAGAAATTTTTTATTAACTGACTTAGAGCGTTTTCTAATTAGTCAATTTTTGCACTCTTCAGCAATTGATGCCTCGAACTACGATTCGGAAAAAGGGAAAATAAGAACTCAGGGAATTCCACAAGGCACTTCAATTTCGCTATTTTTAGCGAATATCGCATGTTGGGAATTGGATCAAGAATTTGAAAACATTGGAGTAAAGTTTGCAAGATACGCCGATGATACGATAATTTGGAGCAATAGTTATGAGAAGGTAATTCGCTCTTATGACGCTATAGATCATTTTGGTAAATTAATGGGGGTTCCAATTAATCACAAAAAGTCTGAAGGAATTTCTGTGATTTCTGAGGAAAAAGAAGAAATTCGTAGTAAACCGAGTATAAAATATTTGGGTTATGCATTATCCTTACGAAATATCTCAATAGGGGAGAAAAGCATTCATAATATTAAGAAAAAGATAAGCTATATTATCTATTCCAATTTATTACAACCACTAATACATGGGATCTATAATGATAAAAGAATAACCAATTTTGATTGGGACTACATAACGACTTTAGCTCAACTAAGACGGTATATGTATGGGGGATTAGACGACACAAAATTAAAGAAGTTTAGATTTGGTGAAATCAAATCTCTGCATTTTCGTGGAGTAATGAGTTATTTTCCAATTGTTAATGATGAAAGGCAATTAAAAGGCTTAGATGGTTGGTTGATTAATTCATTAAAGCAAACTTTGCGAAAAAGAAAGAGCTTGTTTTTAGCAAAAGGCATTTCGTACCCTGAACCTATCTCTAATTGGATTGAAAATATTTCTGAATTCACGTCTTGGCAGAGCCAAAGCTCAAAACCCATTTATGATCTACGCATTCCAAGCTTTTTATTTATTAATAAAGCTATGCAAAAAGGGTTAAAGAGCAATGGACTAAAATCAATAACAAATCCAAAATCAATTTATTATTCTGGTTCATTTAGAAAAATTAGTTCTTCTTCAAATCGTATCTAAATATTTTCATAAACCGAATATTTGGCTCTATAGCCAAAGCATTGTTCCAGTTTTATTTCTATTAGGCTAAGAAGCCGTCTTTATGGTAGTCTTACTTATTGTTCTGAAAATGCATCATACCAAGCCCTGAAATCGATAAAGTTAACTTCTTCAGACATCCATTCTCGGTCAATAATTATATAGAAAAATATACCTGAATTACCTTTCTAGATAAATATATATTAATATATAACATAATTGTGCCCGTCAAAATTAATTAAGCATACCCCTTCACCAACCGCTCAAAATTCTCTTGAAAGGCGTCCAGCCAGGCTTCGATGAAGCTGCGTTGTTCAAACAGGGGCAGCAGATCAACGGCCAGGTCCTGGCGAGTGAAGGTGTTCACTTTTTCTTGCAGCAGCGCCATGGCGCTGGCGGTGGTATAGGGCTGCTGACCGTCTTTTTGTAGTTTGGCTTCCAGCGGCCGGGTGCCCTGTTGCATGAACCAGAGCAGATCGTAAAAATCGCGGCCTTTGATGTTGGACTGGGTGCCTTTTTTGAAGTTGCGCTCCAGGCAGGCGATCATTTTACCGGCCATCATGGTTTCCAGCGAAAAGTGGGCGGCCACCAGGCTGCGTCCATGCAAGAAGAGCGGGGTACGTAACACAATGGCGGTCTGCATGTGCTGGCTGACCTCTACCTTCAAATGCAACGCCTCGTTGGGGAAGGGGGTCAGGTTCAAGGCGTTGAGCACCGGAAATTTGAGCGTGGTGCGCAAGATTCCCCACTCACCCTGCTGGGTCTTGGCGCTGACGTCGTTCACCCCCACCACGTTGCGAAAGTAGGTCAGCAGATCCGCTTCGAGGGAACCTAACGGTACCTGGTTGCTGTTATCCAGATCAATGTCTTCTGAGAGCCGGTTGAGCCCGTAAACGGTGTGCAGACAGGTGCCGCCATAAAAATTCAGCCGGCGATACTCAGCGTGGTTGTAGATAAAGTCCAGCGTGTAGGCTTGTAACAGTTCCTTCAGATGGATCCGTTTGGTCTCGTTAGGGAGGGTCGGATCCAGCTTGTTGAGCGTTTCCTGCATTAATTGGATGAGTGTAGCCATACGGATTCCTTCAGGTTCTTCAAAAGGGTCAGCATCTTTTTGCTTTTGCTCAGCGTTACATACCTGGCAAATTCATCGACCTCAGCGGGTGTGAAATCTTCCAAATTCAGCCGTAACTCTTCAGCGAGGTTGGATTTTGTGGGGGAGAACCCGGCAGGCAGGGGACGGAAATACAGCGTGTCAAAAAGCGCCTTGGCGGGGGTGGCCATGGCAAAGGGAATACCCGCATAGTGGTGCAGCTCATACCCCAGGTAGAGATCAGCGCGCAGGCTGCGGTAACTAAAGATACCCAGCTTGTTCTCGATCACCCGGGTGTGCTTGAGGGTGACCGCGGTGATGGGGTAGGTGACCTCAGTAAGGAGGCCTCTGCGCTGCAGGACGAATTCGAGCGAGACATAAGACTGAGGGATCAGCACCGCGCTGATGGCCGGGGCAAAATCAAGGTCGGCACGATGCAATTCCACAAACCGACGCGAGGTATACAAGCCCTTGCGTAATTGGTAAACGAGACCGTTCTTCATCCAGCGGTAAAGCAAAGTCTGGATGCTCCCGGGCACCAGAGTTTCTCCCTCAAAAAGCTGCATGACCGCTTCAAGAGAGAAATAGGGCATTGTTTCAAGAGAAGAAAGAATTGTTGTTTTCATGAAGGATAATAGACACTTTATGTCTATTATCCTTCATAGAATGATAATTTTCAAGTACGAGTATTTTTGTTCCTCTGTATTGGGAAAAATCATCGCGAATATGAAGAAAACTTTTCATTCCATCTGAGCCTTTTTTACACCATTTTTATCCTTATTTGCTTGTTCGCTGCAATTAGTTCGGATATAATAATTTTCTAACCTCTGTGGATGTGTTGACCTGAATACTTGAGTTGGTCGCGACCTCGAAGCAATTCGAGCGGGTATTCAGCGAGCAAATGCGAAACCGGCCCGTTGGTATTGGCCGGCTTTTAATTTAACTCGAACACCAGATCCAAAGGGGTATGCTTTGAAGCTTAAATCCACTCTCGCTCAGACAATTTCATTTGTGTTTATTTTTGCTTTGCTGTTGGGTAGCCTGCCTGAGGGTAGTGCCTCTGCGGCAGCAACCATCAATAAAGATGTGACCGCACCGGTGATCACCGGGGCGCAGATTACGGTCAAAGCTGAGACGAGTGGGTCTTACCTGGAACCAACCAATACCTTTACTGACGGCACCACCGCTTATTACCTGGTGACCCAGGACGCAGCCAAAGCCAGCCTGACTTCCATTAATTACAACGGGGTAGATTACCCCCTTGCCGCTGTTTTTGTGGGCAGCAATCTGAGCCTGATGAAGATCGGCGGGACACCCATCTTTACCCTGAACGGCCCGCTGACGAACGCCACCGTCTTCTTTGATGATGGCACCTATGTGGACAACGATTCCACCAACTACGTGGGCATTTCTTCCACCAACGCCTCTTACATTGGCCTGAACAAGACAGCAGCCGGGGAACCCACTGCCATCTTGCAGCGCCTGCCGCGCAATACCGCCACCACCGGTATTCTGAACACGATGGAACGCTACAACATCATGTCCAGGAATATCTACATGGAGAACCTGATCTTTGATGGTCAGGGGTACGACATGTATCCCACTGGCGGCTCATACATGGGAACCACCATTGCCAAGAGCCGGGGCGAGTACATGTTCAATTTTGCCGGCGGCAGTGATGGCTTTGTGATGCGCGGCTGCATTCTGGAAAACATCGGTGCCAGCAATACGGATAGTGGGTTTAACACCACCGTCTACAACAAGAACCAGGCGATGAATTTTTATATCTCCACCGGTCAACATAATTTTGAAGATGTCATCATCCGTAATGTTAAAACGACTGGTAACAACCCGATCATTGGTTCCAATCAGAGCAGCGACAACTATTTTAAGAATCTCACCATTGTAGGCGATGGTGCTTACAGCAGCACCAGCCGCAGTATCAAAGTGGAACACATGTCCACCAATATTGCAGAAAATCTGAACTCTATGGTGATCACCGGCGCCGTTTCGCTGCCAACTGATTCTTCCCATAATTATATTTACATCCAGAGTTGGAATTACAATAAAGTGGTCGTGCCAGCCAGCTTCCGCTATGCCCAGTATGCCACCTCTAATGGAACAACCAGCTCGGCTGCCATTCAAGTCTATCAAAACGCTCCGGCGGTGACCGCCAATAAATCGATCCTGGATCTCGAAGATAATTCCTGGCTGGTGTACGAAGAAGCTGGTGTGAGCTTGACCAACCAGTTCTCTGCTGTGACCACCACTATCAGTCGGGCAGGCAGCCATGCCCCAGGAGCTAACTTTAAGCTGATGGCGGGTTCTGATGGCAAGATCAACAGCCTGACGCTGCCCAATTTTGGCGCCTCACTGGCGGTGGCCATTGTGCCTGCACTGACGGATGCCGACGTCTTTAGCGGTACCACGGTGGTGCCCTTTGCAGAGAATGCCGTCCTCACCTTCCCGACCAGCAACGCTGCTAATATCAAACTGTATAACCTCGATTTCAATTCGCTGGCTAAATACACTCTGGAAGCGGCGATCAGCGGCGTGACCCCACTGGCGGACCCGAGCGATCCAAACGAGGGCGCCAGCCTGCCAGATTATCCTGATTACGACACATATGCGCCTACTGACCCCGTGCCGGCGATCTTTATCAATGCCAGCGTGGACAATTTCTCAAACTGCGAATTCACCTCTCTGGTCAAAGCCATCAAGATCGTCGATCCGCCGGCTACCCTTACCGTAGGTTCTCCCTTTACATTGAGCGCTGACCTGACCGGCAGTAGTGATGATTCCTTTACCGGATCTGATTACAGTGGTGACATTACCAACACCGCCGATGACCGCACCATCTACTGGTATTCCAGTGACCCGACGATTGCGACTGTGGACCGGCTGACCGGTGTGGTGACCCCGCTGGCCGCAGGCACGGTGACCATCATCGCCAAGGCTGCCGATAGCAACAATACCGGTGAGATCGAGAAGCCATACGCTGCATTTACCGTGGTGGTGGGCTTGCCGCCTACCGCTACGCCCACCGTGACTCTCTCACCGACGGCCACCGCGACAGCGACCTCGACCAATACGCCCACCATGACACCGACAAACACTGCCACGGCCGTGCCCACGAACACCCCCACTGCAACCGCCACCCGCACGCCCACGCTGATTCCCAGCCAAACGGCCACCAAAACACAGCCGCCAGCGGTTACTTTCACCCCAACGGCTTTGGCGTATTTGCCCATCCCGCTGACGGGTCTGCCCATTCCCAACACCGGTTTTGCGCCAGGTGTGGTGACGAACCTGCCTGCTCAATCTGCTGCACTGGCGTATGCCATTGCGGATACGCTTAGCCTGGAAATCCCCAGCCAGAGCATCACCTCGGATATCACCGGCGTTCCACAGAGTGAAACCGGCTGGGATGTTACCTGGTTGGGCGATGATACCGGTTGGTTGAACGGATCTGCCTACCCCACCCACAAGGGCAACAGTGTACTGGCTGGCCACGTATATGATTCCAATGGTCTGCCCGGCCCATTTGCAAAGATCAAAGATCTGAAATATGGCGACCAGGTGATCCTCCATGCCTTTGGGTCAAACTACATCTATGAGGTACGTGAGGTCAAGACCTTGCGCCCCACAGATTCCGCTTATGTCTTCAAGCACATGGAAGAAACCTGGATCACCCTGGTGACCTGCCAGGATTACAACCAGAAGACGGGCGAATACGCCAGCCGCCTGGCGGTGAGAGCGGTTTTGGTCAATGTAAAGTAAACCAAGAATAATTTAAAACAGCCCTTATGGGCTGTTTTTTTATTGGTTTACGATTACGTTCACAAAAAATGTGCGGTTATGTGAGAGTTCTTGGTTTTCCTGGTTTCTGGTCCCCAATCACTGGTCACTAATTTCGAATCACTAATCCCCGCTCTCCCTTTTGACGGTGAAATTATCAAAATCGCGGGCAATGATCGCATTGGGGAAGACCGACTGGGCTTCGGCCAGCACGTCTTTGTCGCGATAGCGACGGCTGAGGTGGGTGAGGATGAGCTGTTTGGCGCCTACTTTGATGGCCAGTTCCGCGGCCTTTTTGGCGGTGAGATGACCAAATTGTTTGGCCATATCCGCTTCCTCTTCCAGATAGGTTGATTCAATGATCAGCCCATCAATGCCCATCAGCAGGTCCACCAGGCTATCGGTCTCGCCCACGTCACCAAAGGCAGCCAGGCGGGTACCGCGGCGCATCTCGCCCATTACCATCTCAGGGGTGATGATGCTGCCATCGGCCAGAGTCACGGCGCGGCCGTTTACCAGCTCGTGGCGCAGGGGTCCGTTGGGGATGCCCAGTTCTTCGGCTTTTTCAGCCAAAAAGGGACGGCGGCTTTTTTCTTCAAACAGATAGGCCAGGCAATCCGGGCTGCGGTGTTGCACAGGAAAGGCGCTCACAGTAAAATCGGGGGCATCAAAAAAGACCCCTTCTGTTAACACTTTAAATTCAATGGGCATGGGCGGCCGGGCGCCTCTGAGAACTACGTTGAAGAGCAGGTCGTGAATGCGGTCAAGGGCGGCAGCGCCGCCGTAGATCTCAAGCTGGTCAATGGTTTCCCAGCGCATAAACGTGGAGAGCAATCCCCCCAGCCCCAGGATGTGATCGAGGTGACCGTGGGTGATGAGAATTCGGTTAAGCCGTTTGAAGCCGATCCCCGATTGCAAGATCTGACGTTGGGTGCCTTCGCCGCAATCAACGAGGAAACGATACTCGTCGTGTTGGACCATATAAGCAGGCAGATTGCGTTTTGGCGACGGTGCTGAGGCGGAGGTGCCGAGGAAAGTGATTTCGAACAAAGCGGGGGATCCTTTCTAAGTGTGCTCCTATTTTACCCTATCTTTTTTGTAGTGCAAAAATGCGTTGTTGGTACAAAAGTTGCATTAAAATACACGAAAGAGCCGGATTTGATTGCACTCTGCGCCCGGCTGGCATAAAATGAAGAGAAAGCCTTAAGGAGTACCCTATGGAACTTCAAAGTGTAAAAATTGAAAAACCTGAAGATATCAACTTCATTTTAGGCCAGTCCCACTTTATTAAGACCGTGGAAGATGTGCACGAAGCACTTGTAAGCAGCGTTCCTGGCATCAAGTTTGGTGTGGCATTCTGTGAGGCCTCAGGTGCTTGCCTGGTGCGCTATTCTGGCACGGACGCCGCCAGTATTGATCTCGCCAAAAAGAACGCTCTGGCCATTGGGGCAGGGCATAGCTTCATCATCTTTTTGGGTGAGGGCTTTTTCCCCATCAACGTCTTGAACGCGGTCAAAAATATTCCCGAAGTCTGCCATATCTTCTGCGCCACAGCCAACCCGGCTGAGGTAGTGGTAGCCGATAGTGGCAGCAGCCGTGCCATTTTGGGCGTTTTTGATGGCGCCAAGCCCAACGGCGTTGAAAGTGATGAAGATGTTGCCTGGCGTAAAGGTTTCTTACGCAAAATCGGTTATAAGGCTGCCTGATCCATTTCAGGCAGAGAAAAGTACGTTGGAGGAGATAAGATGAAAAAATTCACCCCCGTGATCCTGTTGTTGACCCTTGCGCTGGCGGGCTGTTCTTTGCTCAACGGTGGAAGCGGCAGCAATGAGACACTCGATGACAGCCAGATGGCAACCCGTGTGGCAGAGTTGTTGCTTACCATGACCACCCCGACCACTGAGATCGATTTCCCTCCAACCGCCACGCCGACCGTGCAATTACCCACCCTGGCCCCGACTGCTACATCAACTGCTGTGGTTGAGATGGC
>JAYFNV010000086.1:0-49180 GCA_034933225.1 Anaerolineaceae bacterium
TTTGGATATGACCTCTCAAAAGATGGTCATTAAAATGATGCTTGATCTCATGGACAAGGGTTTCATCAAGTCTATGATCTTCATCACTCACGAACTGCCTCTGCTTTTCAATGTCACAGACGATATTATGGTTATGTACGCAGGTCAGATCGTTGAGTTTGGCACGGCCCAACAGACGGTCTTTGACCCCCTGCACCCGTATGCCAAAGGTTTAATGGGTTCCATTATCGTACCAGAAAAAGGTTTACGTGATGTAAAACTTACCGCAATCCCGGGCGTTCCACCCAACTTAAAGCGTCCCCCCGAAGGTTGCCGTTTTGCAGCTCGCTGCAAGTATGTTACCCCTGAATGCAAACAACATTCCGTCGAAATGCGCGATGCTGCAGACGACCGGGCATACAGGTGTATCTTTAGCGAAGCTGAACTGAGAAAGGCCTACGAAAATGAGCAATGAAAGTAAATCCTGCCTAAAAGGTGTTGGGCTGACCAAGGTATTTGGTCTTGGCCGTAATAAAAATACGGCTGTTGACCACGTCGATTTTGACTTCAAAGAAGGTGAGATCGTCTCCATTGTAGGTGAATCTGGCAGCGGAAAGACCACTTTGGCCAAAATGCTGCTGGGTTTGATCAACCCTACTGATGGAGAGATCTACTTTCAGGGTGTCAAACGAGATATCAGCAACCCGTGGAAGAAAAAAGAGTACTGGAAGAACATTCAAGCCATTTTCCAGGATCCGTATTCCTCTTATAACATCTTTAACAAGATCGATAAGGTCTTGTTGGACTGCATTAAAATGCGTGGTGGCGGCAATCTGAGCAAAGAAGAGAAATACGATCTCATGGTTGAAGCCTGCAGTTTTGTGAACCTGAAGTATGAAGAATTAACCAACAAGTATCCCTTCGAACTTTCAGGTGGACAGATGCAGCGTTTGATGATTGCACGTATCTTCTTGCTGAAACCCAAGATCTTGCTGGCAGATGAACCGACCTCCATGATCGATGCCTGTTCACGTGCTACCATCCTGGACATGCTGATGAAATTGCGCGACGAGACTGGCATGACCCTCATCTTCATCACCCACGATATTGGTCTGGCATATTTTGTCTCCAACACCGTATTCATCATGGAACGGGGCAAGTTTGTTGAAAGCGGTTCTGCTGATGAAGTGATCTTGAAACCGAAGCAGGCTTACACTCAGCGGCTGATCAGTGATGTGCCTAAGATCCACGAAGAATGGGATCTTTCTACAGTCAAAGTAGATCGTAACTGATCCTTACGACTTAAATATTGTTTTGATTCGATGCAACGACAAAAATACTTGCTGAAAGGGGTACGATTTCTTTCAGCAGTATTTTTTCGCAATTATCAATTATCGCAAATTGAGGATAGATCATGAAAATTCAATCCCTTACCGGAAAATGGAATTTCCGCCAAAAAGATTCAAATGACTGGCTGCCCGCCATCGTCCCTGGCGGTGTGCATACAGACCTGATGGCTGCCGGAAAAATCCCGGATCCTTTTGTTGGTGACAATGAAAAGCGGGTGGCCTGGGTTGCTGAAAGCGATTGGGAATATCAATACCGCTTCACCCCTGAAGCGGGTGTTTTTGCGTTACCCCAGGTCTTCCTGGTGTGTGATGGTTTGGATACCCTGGCAACCGTTCGTTTGAATGGGATTGAATTGGGAAAGACCGATAATATGTTCCGCCAATACCGCTGGGATGTAAAATCCAGCCTCAAAGCGGGCGAGAACATTCTTGACGTACAGTTTGTCTCCCCGGTTCGATATTGTGCTGAGAAGCAAGCGATTCGGCCTATGGCAGGGGTTTCCCAGGCCATCCCAGGTGGACCGCATCTGCGTAAGGCTCCCTGTCAGTTCGGCTGGGACTGGGGTCCGCAGTTGCCTCCAATTGGCATTTGGAAGGACATTCGTCTGGAAGCCTATGAAGCAGCCAGATTGGAAGAGGTTCATCTGCGCCAGGTACATGAAGGCGGCAAGGTCAGAGTAGAGGCCACCGTCACCCCGCAAATTTGGCAAAAAGTGGACCTTACCGCGACCCTCATTGTAACTGCTCCAGATGGCAAGAGCATCGAGCAGCAAGCTGGCATCACCGGCGAAAAGACCACCCTCAACGTAGAGATCGCTGACCCCAAATTATGGTGGCCAAATGGTTATGGCGACCAGCCGTTGTATCAGGTGAAAGTAGTACTGAGTACCAGTGGCAAACCCCTGGATGAAAAACACTATCAGCTTGGCTTGCGCACCATTGAGCTGCGTCAAAAGCCAGATGAATGGGGAAAATCGTTCACCTTTGTGGTCAATGGCTTGCCCATCATGGCCAAGGGAGCTGATTGGATCCCGGCTGACTCTTTCCCCACTCGTATCAGCGACGCTTACATGGAAGGTTTGCTCAAGGCGGCCGTTGATACGCACCAGAACATGCTGCGTGTTTGGGGCGGTGGTTTTTATGAAGAAGAGCGCTTCTACGATTTTTGTGATCGTTACGGTATCTTGATCTGGCAAGACTTTGTCTTTGCCTGTAGTCTGTACCCCTTGGATGAGCCTGAATTTGTTGCCAACCTGCACGTAGAAATGGTAGAAAACATGCGCCGTTTGCGCCATCGTGCCAGCCTGGCTTTGTGGTGCGGCAATAATGAGATGGAATGGGGTTGGGTCGATTGGGGCTGGAAAGGCCCTGAGTTCGAGGCAGCCAAGAAAGTTTACGATTCATTCTTCCATCACACCTTACCCGAATGGGTTGCAGCAGAAGACAAGGATACTGCCTATTGGCCCAGTTCTCCTTCTTCTGATGTACCCTTTATGGATCCGAATGGACAAAAACAGGGAGATTCTCATTACTGGGATGTCTGGCACGGCCGCAAACCCTTTACTGCCTACCGCAGCCAGTATCCGCGCTTTATGAGCGAGTTTGGGTTCCAGGCACTGCCCCCCATGCCTACCATAAAAACCTATGCCGAAAAACCGGATTGGAACATGACCTCCTACATTATGGAGCGGCATCAAAAGAACGACAGCGGCAATCAGTTGATGGTTGCTCAGATGTTGGATACCTTCCGCCTGCCCAAGGATTTTGAATCTCTGGTGTATTTGAGCGGCGTGTTACAGGCAGAAGGCATTCGTTACGGTGTGGAGCATTGGCGTCGTTACCCTCAGCGTGTCTCTGGCATCATCTACTGGCAGTTGAACGACTGCTGGCCAGTGGCTTCCTGGTCTAGCCTGGATTACTTCTTGCGCTGGAAGGCGCTGCATTATGCAGCCCGTCGTTTCTATGCGCCTCTAATGATGTCCATTGAAGATACTCCCACCACGCAGGCGGTGTTTATCACCAATGAGCAACGCGAAGGTTGGGAAGGCAGCGTGCACTGGACATTGGAGAATTTAGCCGGTGTTGTGATCAAATCTGGAGAAGAGAAAGCCAAAGTGGCCCCCTTTGATGTAGCGCCAGTCTGCAAATTTGATTTCGCTGAAAATGTTAAAGGTGATGCTCAGCGCGATCTGGTATTTACAGCCGAACTGGAGAAGGAAGGCAATGTGCTCGCACGCCAGGTGGCTTATTTTGTACCCACCAAGCACCTCAATTTGAGCGAGCCTGGCCTTGGCACGAAAGTGAGCCTGGTCGGCAAAGATTTGAGCATCAGTATCAGCGCCAAACAGTTGGCCCGGCTGGTGGAATTAACCATCGAAGGTGCCGATGTGGTGTTCAGCGATAACTACTTTGATATTCCCGCTGGCCGCACTGTGACACTCACAGCCCCGTTACCAGAAGGCTGGACCCTTGCCGCGGTCGAAAAAGCTCTCAAAGTGAAATCGGTTTACGATTCTTTTGAGCACTAACCCATTCAATAATCTATTACTATCAGGAGACTGAACATGTCTGATCAGATTCAAGAGATCGTTTCAAAAATGACGTTGGAAGAAAAAGCCAGCCTCAGTATTGGCGCTTCTTCCTGGACCACGGTTCCCTTTGAGAAGTTGGGTGTCCCTGAATTGATCATGTCAGATGGACCGCATGGGGTACGCAAAGTGGTGGACCCCACCTCTATGGTGCAGGAAAGCTTGCCCGCCACCTGTTTCCCCACGGCATCTTGTACTGCCTCCACCTGGGATGTGGACCTGATCCACAAAATGGGTGAGGCGTTGGCTGAAGAGTGCATCGCATTGAATGTGGATGTATTGCTCGGCCCTGGCACCAATATGAAGCGCTCGCCCCTGTGCGGTCGTAACTTTGAGTATTTCTCAGAAGATCCATATCTGGCAGGTGAACTGGCTGCCAGTTTTATCACTGGTGTGCAGAGCAAAGGTGTGGGTACCTCCCTCAAGCACTTTGCGGCCAACAACCAGGAATATCAGCGCTTCACCATCAGCTCGGTGGTGGATGAGCGTACTCTGCGTGAGATCTACTTACCCGCCTTTGAAAAAGCCGTGAAAGTAGGCAAGCCTTATACCGTGATGTGCTCTTACAACAAATTAAATGGCACCTTTGCCTCTGAGAATTACCATTTGCTGACGGAGATCCTCAAGAACGATTGGGGCTTTGAAGGCTTTGTGGTTTCCGATTGGGGCGCAGTACGCAATCGCGTGGCTGCTCTCAAGGGTGGGCTGGATCTGGAAATGCCTGGCAAGCATGACCTGTTCGTAAAGCAGGTGGTCGATGCCGTTCGTTCTGGTGAACTGGATGAAAAGATCCTGGATGAATCCGTGCGCCGAATTCTGAAAGTGGTTTTCCAGGCCAAGAAGACCCCCAAGAAGGGTACCTTTGATGCTGCCAGGCATCATCAATTGGCCGCCAAAATTGCCACTGAAGGCTTTGTTCTGCTCAAAAACAACGGCATTTTACCCCTCAAACCTGGCAAGCAGGTGGCCGTCATCGGACGTGCCGCTGAAGCTGCCCACTTCCAGGGCGGCGGCAGTTCTCACATCAACCCCACCGATGTGGCTGTCCCGTTCAAAGAACTCAAAGCCCTGGGCGGAGATTCTGAATTCTCCTACGCTGAAGGCTATCCGGTGGATGATACCTTCCGCCCTGACCTGATCAAACAGGCAGTGACCATTTCTGAATCTGCAGACGTGGCCGTCTTGTATATTGCCCTGCCAACCTACAAAGAGTCTGAAGGGTATGACCGGGTAGATCTGGATCTGACCAAACAACAGATAGAACTTATCAAGGCAGTCAGCAAGGTTCAACCCAATACCGTGGTGGTCATCAACAACGGTGCCCCTGTGGTGATGAGCGAATGGATCGATGGTGTAGCCGCGGTTTTGGAAGGCTGGATGATGGGTCAGGCCGGTGGCGTTGCCATTGCTGATGTCCTCTATGGCAAAGTGAACCCCTGCGGCAAACTGGCTGAGACCTTCCCCATGCGTCTGGAAGATACCCCCGCTTTTCTCAACTGGCCGGGAGAATCGGGTGAGGTGCATTATGGCGAAGGACTGTTCATCGGTTACCGCTATTATGATACCCGCAAGATCCCTGTGCTCTTCCCGTTTGGATATGGGCTTAGCTACACCAGCTTTGAATACAGCAACGCCAAAGTTTCCAAGACTACCTTTAAAGATACTGAAGGTGTGAAGGTCTCTGTGGATGTGACCAATACCGGCAAAATGGTCGGTAAAGAGGTTGTGCAGGTATATGTGCACGATCAAAAATCCAAGCTGATCCGCCCTGAGAAGGAATTAAAAGGCTTTGCCAAAGTGGAATTGAAACCAGGCGAGACCAAGACCGTAACAATCGACCTTGATTTCCGCTCTTTCGCTTACTACAATCCGGCGTATGCCCAGTGGGTGGCTGAAGAAGGCGAATTTGATCTCTTGATCGGTGCCTCTTCACAGGATGTCCGCCATACGCTCAGTGTAAAGCTGGAATCCACCCAACAATTGCCCTGTATTTTGCACATGAATTCAACCATCAATGAGTGGTTGGAAGACCCACGTGGCAAAAAAGCATTTGAGCCCGTTTATGAGACCTTCCAAAACCTGGCCAAACAGACGTTCATTGGCGACAAAAACGAGAGCACAGAAGCCGCCATCGGCATGGACGTGATGCAAATGTTCGGCGAAATGCCGCTGGTGAGTGTACTTTTATGGGTGCAAGGCGGTCTGAACAAACCTGCCGAAGAGATCGTGGCCGATATGTTGGCCCAGGCTCGCAGCCTTTAACAGATCAAATCAAATGACGAACGGAGCCAGATGAAAACCATGCAACCTGACGACATCACTTTATCGCATTCTTCGCTAATCCAAAACGCTGATGGCATTGCCTACCGAGATCTGAACCACAACGGCCGCATGGATCTGTATGAAGATCCACGTCAGCCAGTTGAAGTGCGGGTGGAAGACCTGTTGGGCCAAATGTCGCTGGAAGAGAAAGCTGGCATGATGTTCATCAATGGCTCCGTCGTCAATGAAGATGGATCCATTGAAGAAAAGCCAGGCGCTGATGGCATGGGAGGAGTGGCATCCAAGCAGATGGATGCCCAAAAGATGACCCATTTTAACCTGTGGGAAATTCCCTCCGCTCAGGCGACGGCTGATTGGTACAACCATCTCCAGGCGTATGCCGAAAAGACGCGTCTGGGGATCCCCATCACCATCGCCTCTGACCCACGCAATCATTTTACGCGCAACATTTTCTCCATGGCGGCACATGAGTTTTCGCAATGGTGTGAGACCCTGGGGCTTGCCGCCATTGATGATCTGGACCTGGTGGAAAAATTTGCCGATATCGCCCGTCGTGAATATTTGGCAGTAGGCATTCGCGTCTCTTTGCATCCGCAAATTGACCTGGCCACTGAACCGCGTTGGCCGCGCATCAGCGGAACTTTTGGTGAAGATGCTGCACTGACAGCCCGTCTGGTCAAAGCCTACATCCGCGGCTTTCAGGGGGCGCGCCTGAGCAAACACAGCGTTGCCTGTATGACCAAGCATTTCCCCGGCGGTGGCCCGCAGAACCAGGGGCTGGACCCACACTTTGAGTTTCAGCGCGGACAGATCTACCCTGGCAACAACTTTGATTATCACCTCATCCCGTTTGAGGCAGCATTTGAGGCGGGAACGGCCTCCATCATGCCGTATTATGGCGTACCGATGGGTCAAACCGATGAAGATGTGGCCATGTCCTTCAATAAGGCCATCATCACCGGCTTGCTGCGCGGAAAGTATCATTTTGACGGAGTGGTATGCACCGATTGGGGGTTGATCACAGATGTCAATATGGGCGTGGCCATCTGGCCAGCACGTGCCTGGGGAGTTGAACATCTCAGCCATGCTGATCGTGTTTTGAAGGTAATCGAAGCTGGCGTGGATCAGTTCGGCGGAGAGAGCTGCCCTGAATACGTTGTTGAACTGGTCAATGAAGGCCGCCTTTCTGAAGCACGCATCAATCAATCAGTGCGGCGCCTTTTACTGCAGAAATTTGAGTTGGGCTTGTTTGATGCTCCATTTGTGGATGAAACCAATGTTTCTTCAGTTCTGGGGAACCCGACCTCCGCAGCGCTGGGCCATGCTTCTCAAGAACGAGCCATGACGCTGTTGAAGAATGAGTCACAATTCCTACCCGTTAATGGCAAGCATAAGCTCTATGTTGAAAACATGGATAAAGAGATTGCTGCGAGATATGCCGAGGTAGTAGATAGCCCAGAAGAGGCTGACTTTGCCATTTTGCGCCTGGATACTCCCTGGGTGCCAGTAGAGACTAAGAATCCTTTTGCGTCCAATTTCCATCATGGTGACCTGGACTTCAAGGGCGAAAAGCTGGCTGAGATCCTGAGCCTGCTCAACAAAGTGCCGACCATCGTGACCATATACATTGATCGGCCAGCGGTCATCCCGGAGATCAGTGCCGCGGCTAAAGCTTTGTTTGCTGAATACGGCGCAGATGATGAGGCGGTACTGAATGTGGTCTTTGGCAAAGCCAGGCCAGAGGGGAGATTGCCCATGGAGATGCCAAGTTCCATGGATGCGGTCAGTAACCAAAAAGAGGATGTCCCTTATGATTCTAAAGATCCTCTTTATCCGTTTGGATTCGGATTAAATTATTAAGTTAATTAAACCTGTTGGTTGGAGCAAAGAAAATGCCGTTAACTTTTGATTATTCATTGGACAAGTTAAAAACTTACCTGGGCATTAACCCTCGCCCAAAAGATTTTGACGCCTATTGGGAGAAAGCCCTGGCTGAAATGCGTGCCCTGGACCCTGAAGTTGAATTGGTCCCGGCTGAATTTCAGGTGCCCGGGGTGGAGTGTTTTCACCTCTACTTCACCGGGGTGGGGGGAGCTCGGGTTCACGCCAAGTTTCTGCGGCCTGCCAAGATCACTGGCAAGTGCCCGGCGGTTTTAATGTTCCACGGCTATTCTTGTGATTCCAACGATTGGGCTCAAAAATTGGGCTTTGTCGCTCAGGGTTTCATTGTGGCTGCACTCGATAGCCGCGGCCAGGGTGGTAAATCGGAGGATAATGGGGGCGTGATCGGCAATACACTCCACGGGCACATTATCCGTGGGTTGGAAGATGCACTGGCTGGCCATCCGGAAAAATTGATGTACCGTCAGAATTTCTTAGATACAGCCGAACTGGCCAAGATCGTCTTTGATATGCCTGAAGTGGATGAAAAACACGTCTGTGCCACAGGTTGGAGCCAGGGAGGTGGCCTAACGGTAGCTTGCGCTGCGCTTGAACCGCGTTTATATAAAGCTGCTCCTGTGTATCCGTTCTTGAGCGATTATAGACGTGTATGGGAGATGGACGAAGCAAAAGACGCTTATGCTGAGCTGAAAGATTTCTTCCGCCATGTGGACCCGCAACATCTTCGTGAAGATGCAGTATTTGAGATGCTCGGGTATGTTGATATTCAGAATCTGGCGCCCCGTATCCAGGCGAATGTCTTGTGGGGGATCGGCTTGATGGATACCATTTGCCCACCCTCCAGCCAATTTGCTGCCTACAACAAGGTGAGCTCTACCAAAAAGATGGCCTTCTTCCCTGATTTTGGCCATGAAGAATTGCCAGGCTTGACCGACCAGATCTTCCAATTCTTTTTAAATTAAGAATTTATATTTTTAGTTACAAAAAACCTTCCACCCGTAATGGAAGGTTTTTTGCTTCTTGCTTACTAAACTTAAAAGGATTTAAGATATATCCTAAAAAAAATAACAAAACTCCAAAATTTATAAGAGCGAATTCTATCAGACAATTGATATTTTACAGAGCAAAATAAGTCATCAAAAATGATTAACTCTGGCCAGCGCACCTCAACCTATTGGGGCGTTGGCCAGAGCGCAGATCAACTGGCATGAGCTTCTTTGCGGGCAGCACCGCAGCAATTGGAAAAATCAGCTTCCTTACGTTGGATCAGATAAGTGAGAGGAGTGGAGGGATCAAGCTCCACTTTCTTGGGTAAAGATTGCGGTTCGAACACATCATCATAGCGGGTGGCCAGACGTTGTGATTCTTCAACTTCCAGGATGCGATCCCAGACAACGACAGTGTGAATAAGTGTAGATTGAAACATGTTAATCCTCCAAAAATATGCAACCGGTTGCAACAAGTTGCAAAAAAAATTACGCAGATTCGCGTACAACCAACTCGACCGGGATCGTGACATGAGTAACAATGCCCGTCTGTAAAAACTGCACCAGGTTTTCCGCCAGTAACCGACCCGCCAGGGGAATTTTTTGGCGGATGGTAGTGAGGGGCAGGTTGGTGTAATTGGCAATGGATAGGTCATCGTAGCCGACCACAGCTACGTCCTCGGGGACCTTTTTACCCATTGCCTGAATCACTTTGATGGCGCCTAAGGCCATCAGGTCGCTGTTCACAAACACCGCATCCAGGTCCGGCGCTTGCTCCAATAATTGTTTCATGGCTGTCATGCCTGAAGAGTGGGTGTAATCTCCATAGGCCACCCGACGTGGATCAATACTGATTCCGGCTTCTTGCATGGCAGATTCAAACCCTTTATAGCGCAGCTTGACTTCCTCTTCATAGGACGGACCGCCCAGATATGCAATCCGTTTGCGACCCGTGCGGATGAGGTGTTCACCTGCCAAACGGCCGCCTTTGAGATCATCTCCGGCAACGGAACAACAATCATAGTCGTTGGAAGGGAAGCCCCAGACAATAAATGGAGCGTTCATCTTGGCGAGCGCCTTTACATGGTACTCCTTGCGAGTGGAGGTCATCAGTACAAAGCCGTCTACCTTGCCGCTATCTAAATACTGGTGCGCCCATTCAGAATCACGCGGGTTGATATGGATCACCAACATATCGTAGCCCAGCTTGAAGAGACCACTGCTGATACCGCCCATGATCTCCAGCGCAAATTGATCACCGACTGTGTAGAGTTCGGAATAATAGGCGTGAGTCACAAAGGCAATGGTGTGCGATTGGCGCAGGCTCAGGCTGCGAGCGGATTGGTTCAAACAGAAGTCGTTCTCACGGGCGATTGCCTGGATGCGATCGCGTGTTTCCTGTTTGATCAATGGGTTATTATTCAGTGCGCGAGATACCGTCGACTTGGACACGTTGGCCAGTCGGGCAATATCTTCGATTGTTTTCACGCTTTTGATACCAATTTTTGAATCCTTTTCTTGCAAGCGGTTGCATTATAGCAAATCTAAAATAGCATGTCAAGAGGGGAATTTAGCTTTATTAGAAATTACTGAACTATTTCTATCTTTCTTTTCTGGGGTTGGATGGGATAGTTGAGGGAAGTTGAATGTTGAATTTGTAGAACCAAATTGTTCTCAGCCACACTTTGAGAGACAGCGGGGAGGGCGAGTAGAGCTTTCTTTATCTTTTGTAGCATCATATCTGGATTAGCTATATGCTGCAATACCAGGTGAAATGTGATCTCCGTCGGGTTGGTGCGTTTTTCCAGGTAAACGCTGAAATCATAGACTTCTTCAAAGGCAAAAAGGACTTCATCCAGGTCCGCCAGGCAGATCGTGGCGTTACAGCCGAGCGAAACCTGCCCGGAGAGGCGAGTCTTGACCTTTTCCAACAGCCGTAAAGAGGAACCGCAGGTACATTGGGCGGGTAGGAAGCGGCTCAGGTCACAAGTTCGGTAGCGGATAAGCGGCATGCCGCTGCGGGTGAGGGTGGTAAAGACCACTTCTCCCTGAGAGCCATCCGGGACAGGCTGGCCGGTAAGGGGATCGATGACCTCAAAGTAGAGGTCAGCCTCGCGTAAATGATATCCAAGATGAGCAGCACATTCCACGCCGCCACCCAGCCCCATTTCGGTCATGCCGTAGTGGTTATACACCTGGCAATGCCAATTCTTTGCAACCGTTTTCACAATTGTCGCAGGCACATGGTCGGTGGAGAGGAGAACGCTTTTCAAGCGGAGGTCCGGGCTGGTTCTGGCCAACGCCAAAACCTGGTTGGGAATGCCTACAATGCCATCCACTTTTTGGGTACGCAGGATGGCAAGCGTTTCTTCCAGATCTCGCACGACGCCATGCGGGATGGGCACAGCGCCCAGCCTTTGCAGGCCGACAGCCAACAGATCACCCACGCTGCCGGGTCGTTCTCCGGGCAGAAGGATGAGCACCCTGTCGCCTGGATGGGTAAAGATAGACATGCCTACCCGGAAGAAATCGATGGTGAGTTCCTGATCTGCTTGGGTAAAGTACAGCCGTTTGGGAGTGCCCGTTGTCCCTGAGGTATCCAGGGTGACCACGCGGTTGATCTCATCTTGAGAAACACACACCATCTTTTGGCCAGATTCGCGCAGATCTTGAGCGCTGGTAAATGGGAACACTTGGAAGTCTTGCAGACTGGCAAGTTTGACCGGGAGGTCTTTGAACTTTTCGCGGTAAAAGGGGCTTTTGCTGCGGGCCAGGTCCAGAGTGGCCTGTAATTTTTCCAACTGGTAGGCAGCCAGAGCGGCTGGTTGAAGAGGGCTATGAGAAGCGATCTTCTGGCTGATCCATCCGTCCAGCGGGGTGATCTTCATAGGAATGCTCGGTTGAGGACCCTATCAGGAAAAATCGGCTGAGTTGCGGGTGAGGGTCACCCGTGTAATGCCGGCAAGCTGGCGTTGGCTGGCTCCCTGGCTGAGAGAATGGAACAAGGCCACCGGGTCTGTGACGATGGACCCTGCCAACACATTCACGTGGTGGTCGAATAACACCGGGCTGAGCGGGGTGGTGGGGCCGATCATGACAACAAGTGCATCCCTAGCAAAATAGCTTTCAAGCGCATTAAAAGTGCCGTTCAGCAAGGTGGTGGCAGTGAGGCCGATCACATCCGCAGCAGGCAAGACAGTCGGCGCCTGGTCAGCGGGGGTATCACCTTCGCGTGGGTCCAATTCCAAAACCGTCACCTTGCAGGCGACCTTTTTGAGCGCACCTGTAAAGGGGAAGTGCCCAATGGTCACTACGTTTTTCCCCTTGCCTTTTTCGAGCAGGTAGTCACGGGCATTAAGCTCCATGCCGTCCTTTACCTGGACGGGCAGAAGTGAATTCAAAGCTGCCAATCCAACGCTGACCTCGAGTGGATTTTGGGAGAGCAAGAAGGGCAAAATATCCCTTAATGCCATTTCATGCAGGTGACCCACCCAGGGCAGTTCTTCAGCTTCACAGCAGGAGGCTCCCATTTGGGTGGCGGCCAGTCCAACCGTTTTGCTTTGCAGGGCAGTGTAGTAAAGGCCTACCCTGGCTTCGATCACACGATTTATACCGGCAGGACCCTGGACTGAGGCGATCAGATCATTGAGGATTGGCATTGGAGATTGCTCCGATTTCGATTGTGGTATGATTGGCGCGTAACTGAGGTTATTATATCCTTGTTGCATTATAATAAATTTGATTCTGCAAGAAGCCAGTGTTAAGTAAATATTATTAGTTTCCCACAGGCTGTATGGTTAGTAAGTTTGATCGCGATTGTGCAAGAAAGTTAAGAGGGACGATTCGGCAAAGCTCGTCTTAACATATTAAATCAAACCAGGACCATCCTACATGATCATCCCCGAAGAATCAGACCCCTGTTGGCTGAGAGCGATCTCAGAAGAAGGGGTACCAAAATTTGAACTGTTGGCAACAAAGATCCTTTTAGGGCGGTTAAATATTATTTATGCCATGAACCCTGCTCCCGAAACAGCCCAAAAGTGTGTGGCTGAATTGCGAGCATTTTTTGTTTGGAACAAAGATCTACCCAAGGCCCAGTCTGACCTGCGGAAAATTGTTGGTGAGGTGGTGGAGAATTGAAACAGGTAATGTACAAACAACCAGAAGTAAAAGAATTGATCGCCTCTGGGAAGAAGTTGATCCTTGCAGGCGATGAAGAGACGCTTCACGGGTTACCCGCCGGGAACTGGATTGCAGGGACCATCCCTTATTTTATGGGTGAGGAAGGCGGCCTGTTTACCAAGGATGAGATCTTCGTGACAGAACTGCCCGATTATGTGTTGAACACGCAGATCCGGGTTTACGACGAAAAGAACATTCATCAGGTCTATGAGGATGCACCGCATCATGGTTTCAGTGTCATTATTATCCCGGCTTCCTCCAGGACTCACTTTACCTTTGCATTGAACGCGCCCAGTTTTTCTGGGTTTGCTACCAGACCGCTGATTGGCTGGATTGCCGGTGTGGCATTGAGCGATCTGGATGCCAAGCCCAAGGTGTTTGACGGCAGCCAAAATCTGGCTGTGGAGAATGGGGCTGTGGTGCTGAACGTTGAACTGCCTGCCAACAAGCTGGCCGAGATCGACATTGTCAACATCTTTGAGCAGGGCGATGGCGACACCATTACCTTCCCGGAAGATGGCTTTACCGTCTCGAACGCCATGATTAATGGTCAGGTGCAAAATTTTGCAGATTATATTTTAGAAAATGATCTGGACACCCGCCTGGCGTTGGTAACCAACCTGTATGGTGCCATGATCAACATCAGCTTCAAGAGCCTTGATTTTGTAACCAAAAAGGTCGATTTATACGCACCCGTCTTTGCCGGCTACAAATACAAAATCGCCAAACCGGTAAATGATTATTTGGATAAATTTATCGCCCAGGTTCCCTCCAACGTGAACAACAATCTGGTTTTTGCCTGTAACTGTGTGCTGAATTATCTGTATGCAGGTCTGGAAGGGCGCAAACTGGGCAGCTTCACAGGGCCGATCACTTTTGGTGAGATTGCCTACCAGTTGCTCAATCAGACCCTGGTCTACCTCACCATTGAGGATATTTAGGCCAGACAGGTTGCTTTGATGAACGCAGGTGATCATGGATAAAGAACGCGAGGCTTTGCCTCCTATCTCTGAGCCAATTCCTGCCAATTGCCCGGTGGATAAGGGTCAAACAATTTGCGATTCATTGACGTGCTACACACAGAGACACGCCAATGAAATTGAGACTCTGTTGAACATTCAGCAGGTCATTACCAGCCATCTGGACTTGAGCGACGTCTTGCAGATGATCGTCAATGAGGCTCGTCGGCTGACCACTGCCAAGTTGAGCTTTCTGTACGTACTGGAAGAAGACCATCTTTGCCTGGCCGCCGTTTCTGGCTCAGATCGCTCAGAACAGCTCATTGGCTACTGTGTGCCTGTTAACCAATCGTTGGCTGGACGTTCCATACGGACCAACCAGCCCATCATGCTCAGCGATGTTCAAGAAGATGACGCACGCATCTACGCAGAAGCCATCAAGCCCTTTGGCAACATCGGCTGCTATTTGACCGTTCCGCTCATCTATGAGAACCGTTCCATTGGGGTGATCGCCGTGGCAGACCAGTGTAATGGCGTGCTGGGCGGAGACAGTCTGCGCGTGCTGAGCATGTTGGCCCCCAGCGCGGTGATCGGCATCGAGAACGCCAGACTTTACCAGGAACAGCAGGAACGCCGGCTTGAGGCCGAAAGCCGGCATCAGATGTCTGAAAGCCTGCGGGTGATGCTTGCCATTGTCAACTCCAACCGATCCCTGACGGAGATCCTGGAATTCATCGTCAATCAGGTGTCTGGCCGATTGTTCGATAGCCAGGCAACCGCCATTTTTGCCTACCAGCCCAAAGAAAAGTCCCTCGAAGTTCAGGCTGCCCATGGGTTGCCCTCCGACCTGGTAGAAGCGAGGATGCTGCCGGGGTACGAATCTGCTTACCTGTCCATCCACACCAGCCAACCTGTGATCGTTTCTGATGCGCGTTCCGGCGGGGCCGCCGATGAGGCCAATTTTGAGGGACTGCCCTCTGAATGGGCCATGATGGCCCAGATGATCGTGGATTATCAAGCCTGGCTGGCCGTCCCGTTGGTCGTTAAAGGCGAGACGTATGGGTCCATCCTGATGTATTATCGGGAACCGCACCTTTTCACCAACGAAGAGATCGGGCTGGCCAAGATCTTCAGCGACCAGGTAGCTCTGGCTATTGAAAATGCCCGCCTGCGCATTCAGGCCGAACAGGCTGCCGTCATTGGCGAACGGAACCGGTTGGCGCGCGAACTGCATGATGCGGTCAGCCAGACCCTCTTCTCCGCCAACCTGATCGCAGAGGTGATTCCGCGCCTGTGGGAGAAAGATCAGGATCAGGCACGCCAGAGGCTGCAGGAGTTGCATCAGCTCACACGCGGCGCCCTGGCTGAAATGCGCACTCTGCTATTTGAGCTTCGCCCGGCGGTGTTCAAAGAGGCGAAATTAGCTGATTTGCTTAAACACCTGGTGCAGGCCATCTCTGTCCGCTCCGAGATCCCCATTTTGCTGCAGGCAAACGGGGAAGAGATACTTCCGGCGGAGGTACAGACCGCGCTTTACCGAATTACACAGGAAGCGCTCAACAACGTAATCAAACACGCCAACCCCAGCCAGGCGTCTGTGACACTCACCGTCAGATCCGGCTCTGCTACCCTCATCGTTAGTGATGATGGCTGCGGGTTCGACCTGGCTGAAGTCTCACCAGACCATTTTGGCTTGAGCATCATGAAAGAACGAGCCGCCTCCATTGATGCGACGCTCGATTTAAAAAGCAAACCCGGTTTGGGTACCCAGATCATTGTCAACTGGCAAGAGCCCCCTTTTAAGGAGTAATCATGTCTTCTGAACGACCGATCCGAGTAATGGTAGTAGACGATCACGCTGTGGTTCGCAGCGGTTTGAATGCGTTCCTCAGTTCTTATGACGATTTGCAAATGGCCGGGACGGCAAAATCTGGAGAAGAAGCTGTCGCGCTTTGCGAGGAGCTCAAACCAGATGTAGTGCTGATGGACCTGATCATGCCGGGGATGGATGGGGTGGCCGCCACTAAAGCCATCCGCAAACTCTTGCCAAAAACCCAGGTCATCATTCTCACCAGCTTCAAAGAGGACACGATGATCCAGAAGGCCATTCAGGCCGGTGCCATTGGCTATCTACTCAAAGATGTACAGGCAGATGAGATCGCAGAGGCCATTCGTCTGGTCAATGCCGGACAATCCATTTTGAGTCCGGAAGCCACCCAGGCTCTGATGCGCGTAGCCAACCAACCCAGACAGCTGGGGTATGACCTGAGCGACCGTGAATTGGAAGTGTTGGCGCTGATGGTGAAGGGCTTAAATAATACAGAGATCGCCGAAAAACTGGTGGTCAGTCTTTCGACGATCAAACATCACGTCAGTCACATTCTTTCAAAGCTGGATGCCGCCAACCGTTCTGAGGCAGTTGCCCTGGCGGTACAAAACCACTTGGTAGAGTAATTATTTGCCGCGGTAAAGAGGCTCTCCAGCGGCATTGGTCAGGTTGTAGGCACAGAAGGGGATGATCTTTGCATCCTTGCTGACCTGCATGATATAGCAATCTTTCACCCTTTCCAGGTCCAAATTCCAGGCATCCTGAAAGACCATCCCTGAAACGCTAAATTTATAAGTAGTGGCGCGATCCAACAGATCGTCCCAGGCACCGAGGATCTTCCTGGTGTTGATTGTGGGACTCTCTGCTTTTGGGGCTGACCAGTGCTGGGCGGTGACGAGCCGTGATTTACGCGCGCCTTCGCCAGCGGGTTCCACTGGCAGGCAACAGCAGCCAGAATCATGTTGGGTGAGAGCTTTCAATTCTCCATTGGGCATGAGAATAAAATTGGCATGGAAAGAGCAAAGGGCGTTTTCACCGCCGGGAGGAATAAAGCTCTCTTTCTTGATGAGCCCCAGGCTTTGATCTGCAATAGCGCTGATGACTTCTGGCAGGGTGATGCGGTCTTCCTGCCTGGGAGCAGTGGGATAGCGCCCAAAATAGCTGATGGGTTGAAAGTGCACGCCACGCACGGTGGGGGAATGTTGTAAACCAAAGCGCACGATTTCGCCGATGTTTTGGATGTTAACTCCCGGCACCAGGGTGGGTACCAGGATCACCCCAAGGCCAACTTTGGCGCAGTTTTCAATGGCCTGCTGTTTTTCTGCAAAGAGGGCTTTGCCGCGGATGGTCTGATAGATCTCGTCTTTGGTTCCATCAAATTGCAGATAGACCGTACACAGGCCGGCCTCTTTCAGCTTTTGCAGGAAGTCGATCTCTGTGGCGATGCGCAGTCCGTTGGTGTTGAGCTGAAAAAAGGAATAACCGAGTGATTTCCCCAGGGCAATGATCTCAGGCAAGTCATCGCGCAGGCTCGGCTCACCGCCGGAAAGTTGAATGTTGAATGGGCCTCCGGCCAGCAGTAGGCTCCTGTACCAGGTTTCGATTTCTGCAAGGGTGGGTTCATTTTCTGGATTCCTTTTTCCTGCATCCGCAAAACAGATTGGGCAGCCCAGATCGCAAGCCTGAGTGACATCCAACAAAACACAGCAGGGTTGTTGGCGGTGATCAGGGCAAAGACCGCAATCATACGGGCAGCCGCGTTCGACGTTGGTAAAAGGGTTTTGGGGATGAGCAGGCAGTTTGGGCCGCACCCAGCTTGAAAAACTGGGGGTACCCCGCCAAATAACAGTGCGGTAAAAACCATGCTGCGGACATTCTTTTTCCAGGTAAACGTCTTCTCCATAGGCCACCCGATTGGCGGGAATGCGCTGCAAACAGACCGGACAAACACTTTCTGTCGCAGATTGGATGATACCCTCTTCCAATTCCGCTTCCTCCCAATTGGATTCTTCAGAACCGGGAGCGTCTACAATATCAATAATGTCTTCGTAAAGATTCATATTTCCATCCCTGAAAGATCGTAACCGTTTTCCACCAGTAATTCCTTGGCCTTCTGATAGCAGCCCTCAATCAACAGCGGGCAGCGGGTGGCCATTTTTTGGCTGTCATCATTGACGATGTCCAGGCAATGGATGCCGCCATATTCTTTTGTACAATCCTCTTTGAACCACTTGACCAGATCTTCCACCATGAAGAGCAGACGTGGATCTTCTGGCGTTTCAGCACTGCCTTTGCCGGCATAAAGGCCTAGCAAGCAAACAGCGCCGGTGAGCGCACCGCACACATCACCGGTGTATCCAAGGCCGCCGGCCAACCCCTGCATGCTTTTTACCAGGTCAGGGTTGTCTTTGCCAAGCAGATCAAGACCCATCTTGAGGATGATCTGGCTGCAATTGAACCCCTGATTTTTCAAGGCTAACATTTCTTCTTGATCGCTCATGCATTTCTCCGATCCAATGGTTCTCTACTTGCTAAAATCTGCGTGTTTCCTTTTTGGCCACACACAGGAAATAACTGAGTTTTGCTCTGGCAATTTGCAGTACCAGATCAAGGCTGTCTATCTTGCCATTCTCAATATTGCACACCAGGGGAAAGACAACAGGTTGAAGCATTTCTTTTAGCAATTCTGCATGCTCTTCCCATTGTTGCAAGGAAAAACCTTTTTCCTTCAGCTCATTGGTGAAAACGCCAGACTCAAAAGCGCCTGCCAGACAACCGGTCGGGTTCAGTGCATTCAATTTAGCTAATTCATGGGGAGCCCGGGAATAGAGATCAGAAACGATCAGAAAGCCATCTTCTTTGAGCAAGGGGCTCAGTGTATCCAAAATCAAGCCCAGCGGCCCAAATACTGAGAGGGTACATTCCGCCAGGATCGCATCAAATGAATTGGTTGCAAAAGGGAGAGTAAGCGCATCGGCGCAGACGCGCTTATCAGTACCGGATTGGGGGGTGGTGAGCAAGAGCAGGGAGCGATCCAAGCCAACTACCTGATAACCAGCTGAGGCCAAAAAGTGGACGCTTTCAGCGCCTCCGCAGCCCAGATCGAGGATGCGCGCACCAGCAGGGAGGTTGGCTAGCTCCAGGGCATGCCGGGTCAGCGCCAGGCCACCGGGGTGCAGGGTTGAGCCAGGCAGGCCGGTCTGATGGGCAGTTTCATAGCAAAGCACGCTTTCTGTGATCATCGCCAAGGGGAACCTTATTTATCTTCCAGTGCTTTTTCTACATCGTTCATACGGCCGAGGGCCAGCCCTTCAGGCACCAGCGCCATGCCGCATTTGGGACAGCGCAGCAGATCGACCGGGTAGGCGTTGCCCAAATAGGAGACCATGATCTTGTTGGCCTCCAGCGGGAGGTCACAGTTGGCGCAGATCCACTCTTCGCCGGGCAGGGTATCGTTGGGTTCGCTCATGCTTTTGTCTCCTCTCCCAGTTCCATGCGATGGCTGTAGGCTTTGAAAACTTCGTAACCTTCCCCTTTGGGCAGATATTCCACCCAGTAGGTCACGCGTGTTGGTTTGTAATGGGCCAGAAAATGGCCAGATTGCGGCTGCTTGAAACGTTTTCCGGTTTTTTGAGCGTATTCGAGGACTTGTTGGATGTCTTCCACCAGAATGAGGCGGTCTTCCAACTGTTTTTCCACCTCATCTGAGAAAGTCAAATGGATGGATGCATAACTTTTTTCTTCTGGCATGGTCTCACTCCATAATTCTTTCATGAGCTTACGTTTGAGCCTGGCGCGGTTTTCATGCCGGTCCGAGTACCCGGGTCCGCGGCGGGCAGCCCTGGCAGAGACATCTTGAGCGAAGATCAGGTCAAGCAGGTGCAGGCTGGGTTTGCCGTGGTTGGCAAAGAAATCACGGCACATGGCACAGTAGGTGAGGTAATCGTTTTTGCTCTCGCTAATGCGCTTGTCGATCACTTTGTTGGAAACCTCTCGGTTCGAGAGCCACATATCCCCGCCATAACTGCAGCAAGAGGTTTTCTCGCGGTTCAGCGGCAATTCCTCCACTTTCACCCCCAACTGGTTGGCCAGGTGGCGCACGCTGTCCTGAATTTGGGTTTCGTAACGGGTGGAACAGGGATCATGAATTGAGAGCGTCAGCGAGCGTTTTGCTGTTCCCTCAGGTAAGCCGTTTTCATCCATCACCTGCCAGAGCGATTTGATCTTTAACTCTGGCAGATTCTCTTTGAACACCTGGTAACAACTGGAGCAGGCCAGAATGACCGTTGGCGTGCCCAGCTTTTGATATTCCACTTTGAAATCATCCAATGCTTGTTGAAAAAGCTCTTTTTGCCCGGCCCAATCGGCCATGGCGCCGCAGCAGCGCAACATCAACCCCACGGAGGGGAGCTGGCTGCGCAGATAGGCATACACCTGTTCCACCTGCTCAGGCGCTGAAGCACTCAACTGGCAGCCGGGAAAGAACACATACTGGCTTTCGCTTTTGCCAGGCTGCTTGCGGGTGAGTGCAAATGCCTCACTGTTGCTGAACTCCATATCGCGTAAAGCAAAGTCATGGGCAGAGGGTGGCATATGACCCTGCTTGACCATAGTCTCGCGCGCACTTTTACACAGCAGGCTCATATCAAAATCGTTGGGGCAGATCTCCGCGCACTGACCGCACAGGCTGCAAGAGTTGATGAGCTTGTTGGCGCCGCGAGTGCCCATCACGATGGAGAGGTTGTTGTAGATCGAGCGGGCGTACTTTTTGGGGTAGCCGCCATAACTATTGAGGTATTCACAGGCTTTGACGCATTCCATGCACTCGCACTGGATGCAGCGGCCAGCTTCCCGAATGGCTTCTTCTTTGGAGTAGGTGGCACTCTTTTTAGTTGTCACCGCGTTGGGGGTAATGCCCTGCGTGTTGGTGTACAGGCAGCTTTCATAAGGTCCCTCATTGGAGCGGGAAGCGGTGAGCGAAACCCGCTGAACGAACCGGTCAATGGAGGTGGCGGCAATGCGGCCTTCAGACATGGCCAGGATGGAAGACATCTCATTGGCTTTACCAACTACTTCGAGCGAGGCAAAGACCCCGTTGACGGCAGTTGCCCGCGTGGCAGCATCAATGCTGCCAAGGCCGGCCACGGCGGCATCAAAATTGCCAGAGGCACCGGTGGCGATGAAGACTGCGTCGTTCTCACGGCGAAGTTGATCCAGGGTGATCTGCCCACCTTCCATTCTGGCGCTAACCGGTGAATTGAGATGAAGCTCGATCCCTTGTTTGAGAAAAGCATTGATCTCATTTTCCATCACGGAACGGGGAAGAATGGATTCTGAGCAAGAGCGCACCCGCCCTCCGAGCACAGAACCGGCTTCGTAGAGGGCAATGGTATAGCGTTTTCGGGTCAGGTCAAAGGCAGCCGTCAGTCCGCACAGACCACCGCCGACGATGGCCACGCGTTGCTTGCGTTTTATGACCGGCGCGGCAGCTTTCTCTTCAGCGCCGGAACCAAACTGAACACAAGCCTTTTCCAGATCAACAATGGCAATCGCCTGGTCACGCAGGCAGACTTTGCGGCACGGCTGTTCACAAATATGGGCCACAATGGCGGGGAAGGGCAGGCTTTTTTTCAGCAGGGCATAGCCAGATTCAAAATTGCCCTGGCTGAGCTCCTTGCACAGGGAGCGAACATCTACGTGCAGGGGGCAAGCGGCTACACAGGTAGGGACACATTCTTGAATGCATTTTGACTCAATATCGTGTAGATCGAGTTGATCCATAACCATTCCTATGTTGAGCAATGAATTGTAAGAAAACTTGAAAAGACTACGATTCGGCTCTTTTAGTATAGAAGGATTCGTGACGCCTCACAACAGTCGTTAGGGGCGTTTTGGTATCGGTCAGTTGACCCATTAATGATGGTCTATTCGACCCGAATAATGTACCCACCTGCACGTTTCAACCTCAACCTTTTTCTTCTATCATGAAACATATCAAGTCAGGCTCCATTTCTAGTAATGTGCAATTGAATAGGCAAGTCTGTTTTCCTCAACCACCATATTCTGTACAAAGTCTTAAGGAGGTAAGGATGCAAAAGAAAACCTACATCATCAATGGCGTTTCTCAAACAGTTGAGATCAGTGATGAAACGTCATTGGGAGATGTTTTGCGCCAGAAATTGCTTTTGACCGGCACAAAAATCTCCTGTAATGAGGGTCATTGTGGGGCTTGTTCCGTCATCGTAGACGGCAAGTTGACCCTTTCCTGCGTCACCCGGGCCAAACGTGTGCCGGATGGGGCAAAGATCACCACGGTCGAAGGAATTGGTACTCCTGAAAAGATGCACCCCCTTCAGGTCGCCTTCATCGTCCATGGCGCTGCTCAGTGCGGTTTTTGTACCCCTGGCATGGTCGTCTCTTCCAAGGTTCTGTTGGATGAGAACCCCAATGCCACCCGCGAAGAAGTACGCGAATGGCTGACCAAGCATCACAATGCCTGCCGCTGCACGGGTTACAAACCCATTGTGGACGCCATCATGGATGCCGCCAAAGTGTTGCGTGGTGAGATGAACGTGTCTGAACTTGAGTACAAGATGCCCGCCGATGGCAAAGTTTGGGGAACCAAATATCCACGCCCCACTGCCAAAGCTAAAGTGACCGGCACCCTCGATTTTGGTCAGGACGTTGCCCTTAAGATGCCCGCCAATACCTTGCGCCTGGCACTTGTACAGGCCAAAGTAGCCCATGCCAACATCCTTTCAATTGATACCTCCGAAGCTGAAAAGATGCCCGGCGTCGTTAAAGTGGTTACCCACAAAGACGTCAAAGGCAAGAACCGCATCACCGGTCTGATCACCTTCCCGACCAACAAGGGAGATGGCTGGGACCGTCCCATTCTTTGCGATACCAAGATCTTCCAAATTGGTGACGCCATCGCCATTGTCTGCGCCGATACTGAAGAACATGCCCGCGCCGCCGCAGCCAAGGTGAAAGTGGAATTGGAAGAGTTGCCGGCTTACATGAATGCTCTCGATGCCATGTCTGATGATGCCATTGAGATCCATCCCGGAACTCCGAACGTTTACTTTGAACAGCCGCTCGCCAAGGGCGAAGAAACCAAACCCATCATGGATTCCGCTCCGTATGTGGTTCAGGGCAATTACTACACTCAGCGCCAACCGCATCTCTCCATCGAGACGGATACCGGTTTTGCCTACTTTGATAAAGAAGGCCGCCTCACCATTCATTCCAAGAGTATTGGTCTGTATTTGCACCTGTACATGATCGCCCCTGGAATTGGTCTTGAACCCGATAAGATCCGCATGGTACAGAGTTATGCCGGCGGTACCTTTGGCTATAAGTTCTCCCCCACCATGGAAGCCCTGCTGGGTGTTGCCTGTATGGCCACCGGTCGCCCTGTTTCTTTGAACTATGACTACCAGCAGTACATGCAATACACTGGCAAACGCTCTCCGTTCTTCACAGATGTCAAGATCGCTGCTGATGCCAAGGGTAAGATCGTTGCCCTCGAATCCAACTGGATCTGCGATCACGGCCCCTACTCTGAGTTTGGTGATCTGCTCACCCTGCGCGGCGCTCAATATATCGGCGCTGGCTATAACATCCCTAATATGCGCGGACTTGGCAAGACTGTCTGCACCAATCATGTTTGGGGTGCTGCCTTCCGTGGTTATGGCGCTCCTGAAACCGAATTCCCGTCTGAATGCGCCATCGACGAATTGGCTGAAAAAGTGGGCATGGATCCGCTGGAATTCCGCTACATCAATGCCTATCGCCCCGGCGATACCACCCCGACCGGCCAGACCCCTGAGGTGTTCTCTCTGCCTGAGATGATCGACAAGCTGCGCCCGTCTTACCAGGCTGCGCTTGAAAAGGCCAAACGCGAATCTACCCCTGAAAAGAAGAAGGGTGTTGGCGTTTCCATCGGTATTTATGGCTGCGGTTTGGATGGTGTGGATGGCGCAGAAATTGAAGTTGAACTCACCAAGACCGGTGCAACTGTTTACGCCAACTGGCACGATCACGGCCAGGGTGCTGATATGGGTGTTTTGGGTACGGCCCATGAAGGTCTGCGCCCGTTAGGCATCAAACCTGAGAACATCAAGCTGGTCATGAATGACACCTCCGTCAACTTGAACGGTGGTCCCGCTGGTGGCAGCCGCAGCCAGGTCTTTGTAGGAAATGCCATCAAGAATGGTTGCGAAACCCTCTTGACCGCTTTGAAGAAGAGCAATGGCAAGTATCGCACTTACGATGAAATGGTCGCTGAAGGTCTGCCTCTGAAATATAAAGGCAGTTGGGCTTCTTCCATGTGCACGAACTGCGATCCCAAGACCGCCCAGGGCAATCCGTTCCCCGTTTACATGTACGGTATCTTTATGGCCGAAGTGGAAGTGGACATCAAGACCGGCAAGACAAAGGTGGATGCCTTAACGTTGGTTGCCGATATCGGCAAGATCAACAACAAGCTGGTCGTGGATGGTCAGATCTATGGTGGTTTGGCCCAGGGTGTTGGTTTAGCTTTGAGCGAAGACTTTGAGGATTACGAGCTGCATTCCACCATGCTGGGTGCAGGCATTCCGTATGCCAAAGATGTTCCTGACAACATTAACATCATGTACGTTGAGACCCCACGCGATAATGGCCCATTTGGTGCCGCCGGCGTAGGTGAATTGCCCCTGACCGCACCGCATGCAGCCATCGGGAATGCCATCAAGCACGCCACCGGTGTCCGCATCTACAATTTGCCCGCTCGCCCGCCCAAAGTGTTGGCTGCCCTTAAAGAAAAAGAAAAAGCCACCCCGGTAGCGGTAATCGGCTAATTCATTCGAGTACTGCATCCTAAAGGAGTTATGTATGGCTAAAATGATAATGGTTCACGCTGATCGCTGTGTGGGTTGCAAGAGCTGTGTCGCCGCCTGTGCGTATTCGAACGAAGGCAGCCAACGCCCGCAAGCTTCTCGTGTACATGTATTTTCCTTCGCCTTCGAAGGCGTCTCCGTCCCTATGATGTGTCAGAATTGCAGTGATGCAGCCTGTGTTTCTGTCTGTCCCACTGGCGCCATGCACCGCAACCCCGACACTGCCGTCATCGAATATGATGTTGAGAAATGCATCCGCTGCCGTATGTGCACCATGGCATGCCCGTTTGGTAATTCAGTCTATGATGCAATGACTGACACCATATTAAAATGCAACCTTTGCGAAGGCGATCCCGCCTGTGTAAAGGTTTGCCCCTCTGATGCGTTGGAATACGTTGACGATACCGCCTCTACGGCATCTCGCCAGAAGAACTATGCAACCAAATTGAAAAACGCTGTCCAGGGATATCCTGGTTAGTTTTTTCTCCACACCCACAGCCAGCCGGGGCTCCCCTGACTGGCTGTGGTTTTCTAGGAGGGCACGTGAATCAATTCGTCGTACTGCCTCTTGAAGCGCTCGGCGTTGGCATTCTTTTGCAGCTTGTACTGGGCCGTGTGCTTTCGCCAAAAGCGAAAGGTTGGTTGGCTTTTCTCACCGGTCTGGTCGCGTTGGTCAGTACTTTGTATTTGTTACCAACGATCATACACGGATCAGTAATCGATGCAACATTGTTTCAGTGGGATCAAAATGCATTCCTCCAGTATCACGTGGATGGGTTGAGCCTGATCTTTGCTCTGATGGCCACGGGCATCGGTTCGGCCATTTTGATCTATTGCGTAAACTATATGGCACACGAAGCGGAAGGAACCACGCGTTTCTACGTTTTGATGCTTACCTTTATTGCTGGTCTGGTGAATCTGGTCTTTTCTGCCAATCTTTTGTTGGTTTACCTCAGTTGGGAAGTGATCGGGTTGTGCTCCTACTTCCTGGTAGGGTTCTGGTACAAAGACTCGGCTGCCACAAATGGCGCCCGCAAAGTACTGGTGATGACCCATATTCCCGGTTACGGCTTGCTTGCGGGAATTTTATTGTTGTATCACCAAAGCGGCAGTCTTGTCTGGACCGATCCGGCTGTCAGTGCGGCCTTTACCACCGGCATCTTCGTTTTGATGCTCATCGCCGCCATGGCGAAATCGGTCATGTTCCCCTTAAATACCTGGATCCCGGAAGCAATGAACGCACCCACACCGGTATCCGCTTTATTGCACTCCGCCTGTTACGTGAAAGCAGGCGTGTATCTGATCGCCCGCATGTATTCGATGGCCCATTGGCCGCATGCCTGGAATGTGACGGTCATCACCATTGGCTGCGTTACCATCCTCACCGGCGCCCTGTTCGCCCTGGCCCAGACGGATATGAAGCGTATGCTGGCTTTTTCTACCATCAGCCAGTTGGGCTACATCATTACAGGCCTGGGCATTGGCACCAATCTGGGCATCGCCGCCGGTTTGTTTTACTGCCTGGCGCATGGCTTGTTCAAAGGCACTTTGTTCTTGTGTGCGGGTGCGGTACAACACGCTACTGGTACCAGGGATATGCGCCGCCTGGGTGGGCTTGCCACACGCATGCCCTGGACGGCTCGCATCTGGCTGATCGCAGCGGCATCCATTATTGGCATTCCACTCACCAACGGTTTCGTAGCCAAATGGTTATTGCTGGATGCCGCATTGAACGCCAAACTGGCGATTGTTGTGGTGGTGGCCTGGTTGGTGAGTGTGATCACGGCCATTTACATGCTCAAAGCCACAGTTAGCGTTTTCTACGGCGAAGAGCCGGAATGGTTGAAGGCGACCAGGGTGCATGATGCAGAACCTTCCATGCTGGCGGGTCTGGGAATTTTAGGCTCACTTTGCCTGGTATTTGGCATTGCCCCGCAGCTCCTGTTTAAATCATTGGTGACTCCGGCAGTGACTGCACTCGGTTTTAGCCAGGAAGTAAGCCTCACCTGGTTTGGGCTGCAGACTTCCTCGGCCGGCGTTCAGGTGACGCTTGGCGCGGCCATCGCAGTGGTGGCAGCTCTGATCGGTTGGGCGATCTTTGCCATGGTCCAACCCCGCAATCCAAAGACGACCGCAGGTGTGTTCACCGGTGGCGACCCCATGCCGCTAAACGCTGGCATGAAAGCCGAAGATTTCACCGTTTTGGCTGAGACCACCCTGGCGCCTGTCTACGCAGTGACCAATCCGGACCGGGTGTACTTCCCCTTGTGGCAGACGATCAAGAAAGCCGCTGCCTGGCTGGGGAAGGTGCTCGCCCCGCTCAGTGAAAAGTATGCAGTTGTGGCGACTGTTGTGCTGGCGCTGATCGTATTCGTTGTGGTCTGGCTCAGTTGAAGAATGGATGAGGGACCTATGAATTCACTTTTGCAAAACACAGTTTCTCTTTCTGGCACCGTCAACTGGGATTGGGTATTCTTTGGCGCATTTCTGCTGCTGATGGTGGCGATCGTGCTATATTCGCTGGTCATCCCGCAGGGCGGTAAACGCTGGTGGGCGCTGACGTTGCTTTTAGGCGCCTTCGTTCTGGCGGGTATGGCGGTGGGTGAAGGCACTTTACGGGTGGTTTTACTGGATATCGCTGCCTTTCTGGCGGTTGCCCTGGTATGGAACGAAGACTGCCCCAAAGCCAAAATTGCCGCACGCCGATATTTGATCTTGATGGTTATTGCCATGGCGTTCATCGCTTGTGGGCTTTACCTGGTGGAAGGCAATGCCCCTCTGGCAGCCCCACTGGATAAGATCGCTGCCGGTTTGTTGATCGTCGGGTTCAGCCTCAAGCTGGCCTTTGTTCCCTTCTACTTCTGGCTGCCCGGGGTTGCTGAACACTCCAAACCCATGACCACAGCTTTGATCGTGGCGGTGGTAGATATTGCCGCCTTTACAGAGCTGGTTCACCTGCGTTTGAACGCAGGCTGGGTCTTTGAAAATTATGCCCCCCTGTGGCTGGTCCTGGCTCTGCTCTCCATGTTCGGCGGTGCCGTTCTGGCGTTGGCACAAAAGAACATCAAACGCATGCTGGCATTCTCTACCATTGATGATATGGGTTACCTGTTACTTGGAACCCTGGTGGGTACGCAGGCCGGACTGAGCGGAGCGCTTTTGGCCGCGCTTGGACATGCTTTTTTCAAAGTGATGCTCTTTGCGGCGGTGGGTGTGGCCGAACACAAAAATGGCCACGACCTCAGCATTGAAGATCATGGTATGGCAGCCCGTTACCCCGTCAGCGCAGCAGCATTTATCGCTGGCGCACTGGGGATGATCGGTGTGCCGCCGCTCTTCGGCTTTTTAGGGCGTTGGCGCCTGTATCTGGCCGGCGTTGAATTCGGTGGGTGGATGTTGGTCATCGCCATGTCGCTTGCCACTGGTTTGGCGCTGCTTTACTACGTCCGCGTCATCCATCTTGTCTGGTTGGGCAAGCCCGACGGCGAGATCGTGAAGGGGCAAGAACCGAAGCTGGCTGCCGCTGTTTTAGTGGTGCTGATGGTGTTGACCCTGGTCGTTGGTCTTTATCCCACCTGGCTGACCGCTTTGATCGGTTGATACTGAGGAGTAGGGATGCATATGAACGCTTGGAAAAAACTCATGCAAGTCGCACGCCGCAAATCGCCCTGGGTGTATTGTTTGAACACGGGGGCGTGCAACGGATGCGATATTGAAATCGCAGCCAGTCTGACACCACGCTACGACGCCGAACAATTGGGCGTCAGGCGTGAAGGCAGCCCGAAGCATGCCGATATTCTGGTGGTCTCCGGTCCGGTCACATTGCGCACCCGCGATGCCTTACTGGAAATCTACGGACAGATGCCCGGTCCCAAAGCTGTGGTGGCAATTGGCTCTTGTCCGGCATCCGGGAATGTTTTTGCGGGCAGCCCGACCATTTACGGCGCTGTTGACCAATTCATCCCTGTTGATGTATACGTGGCAGGGTGTCCGCCGCGTCCGCAGGCTATTTTACAGGGCATTGCCCAGGCCGCGGATCTGCTCAGTAAAGGCCAACAAAAGAACCGAAAGGAGGAGAAAGTATGAGCACCTGGGGTTCTTACGTATTTGCTCTGTTGATATGGCCCGGATTGATTGGTGGTGCGCTGTTGGGGTGGTTTTACCTGTGGTACGTGCGCAAGCTGACCGCTCAATTACAAGGCCGGCAGGGGCCACCTTTTTATCAGCCCTTCTTTGACTTCATCAAGTTGCTGGGCAAAGAGACCTACGTCCCAAACGGGATCAATCCACTGTTGTTCTACGGATTGCCGGCGCTCTCCCTGGCCAGCACGTTGTTTGCTCTGGCATTGGTCCCCGTCCCCGGCAACCCCATGGCCGCCTTCCCGGGTGATCTGATTGTCTTCATTTACCTGTTGGAAACGCCAGCTTTGTGTGAGATCCTGGCAGGGTTCGCCACCCGATCACCCTATGGGCAGGTGGGGGCCTCCCGAGAAGCCATTATGAGTTTGGCTTACAACCTGCCTTTTCTGGCAGCGGTGATTGCACTTGCCATTCACGCTGGCAGCTTCAGCCTGCTGGATATGGCGAAGGCTCCTTTAGGATGGGGGCATCTGGCCGCGGCATTGGCCTTTTTACTGGCCTTACCGGCTCGCTTGAAGTTAAATCCATTCTCCATTGCCAACGCCGAACAAGAGGTGGTGGCCGGCGCCCATACTGAATTCAACGGCAAAGCTTTGGCTGTTTTGGAACTCGCCCATGCCCTTGAACTGGTTGCGCTCATCAGCCTGTTTGCGGCGCTGATTGTTACTCCGCTTTTGGCAGGAGTGTGGGCCTGGTTGGGGTATATCGTTTTGAGTGTTTTGCTTGTTGTTCTGGTCACTGTGCTTGGTTCAGCAACCGCCCGCCTTAAACTAAATCAGGCTTTCAAATTCTACTGGGGGTGGGGAGCCGCAGTGGCTGTGATCGCTCTGGTGATCGCGGTGATCGGATAGGCAGGAGGGATCATGAATATTCTTAATGTACTCTCAAAGAACTTCCGGCTAGGGTCAAGAACACGGAAACCCGCCGACGCAGTACCCTACCCAAAAGATTTTCGGGGTGTGCTGTTGCACAATGTGGAACGCTGCACCGCCTGCGGAACCTGTGTTTATGCCTGTTCGCCGGGTGCCATCAAGATCGATGCAAGCGACCCGGAGATCTCGCACTGGTTGTACAACGAAGATCAATGCACCTTCTGTGGTTTTTGCGTGCAGTATTGCCCCACAAAGGCTTTGAGCTTTCAGCAGGTTTCGCCGGAACCATTGGCTGACCGTAAGTCGCATCACCGCGACCATGAAATTGAGTTGAAGCCTTGCCGAAATTGCGGCAAGCCGGTGCATGCGGTACCCGAAGTGACGATGCGAGAGTTATATGGTGACCCGTTGCCATTTGAGATCAAAGAAACTCTTGGGTTGTGCGAACATTGCCGCCAGGAATTGGTGGTCAAACGCTTCTTGAAAACGGTTGTGGTGAAAGGAGAAAGGGAAGATGACAGACATTAGTGCTCGACTGCAATCCATCCCAGGGGCCAAACCGTTGATCCAGAAGAATGATGGCCTTTGGATGAGTGCCGCTGATCTGGATGTGTTGGAACTGGCCAGCATTATGAAGGAGTTGGGCGCCAGGTTCAGTACCATGACCGGTGAGATGTTGAATGATGCCGAAACAGTGGTGATCTATCACTTCTACCTGGATGGCAAGGCGTACAACATCAAGGTGGCTACCAAAGACAACAAGCTGCCTTCAATCAGTTTGATCCTGCCTGCTGCAGAATGGATCGAGCGGGAAATTTCGGATCTGTACAAGACCGAATTTGTGGGTCATCCGCACCCGGATCGTTTGATCCGGCCTGTGCAATTGGCCGCAGGTTTAATGAGAGAACCCGGTGGTGCTGCCGGGAAAGCGACGAGGTAAGCATGCCCTATACAATTCCTATTGGTCCGTATCATCCCGCTCTGGAAGAACCTTATAAGATCAACGTTACCTGCCAGGGCGAAAATGTGCAAGATGTGGATATAACAATCGGTTTCAACTTCCGCGGTATTGAGCTGCTGGCGCAACGGCGTAATTACTTACAGGATGTTACGCTGGTGGAACGTGTCTGTGGCATTTGCTCCAATGTGCATACCATGACCTTCTGTATGGCAGCAGAATCCATCGCCGGCATTGAATTACCCCGGCGCGCCGGTTACATCCGCGTGATCCTGGCTGAACTGGAGCGGCTACATTCGCATCTGCTTTGGTCCGGCGTGGCCGCTGAGTTGATTGGCTACCAGACCATGTTCATGGAAATCTTTGCCCTACGCGAGGGAGTAATGGATGTATTGGAAGCCATTTCTGGCAATCGCGTTAATTACGCCATGAACTGCATCGGCGGCGTCAACCGCGATATCACCGATCCTGAAAGCATTTTGACGGCGGTGCGGGAGATCAAGAAAGCAGTCGAAAAAGTGGTCATTCCTATTTTCACCACAGACGCGACTGTCAAAGCCAGAACGGATGGCGTGGGCATTCTTACTCGTGAAGAGGCGTTGATCTTTGGCGCCGTGGGTCCTACCGCACGTGCTTCTGGCGTTGAATCTGATTTGCGTGTTGAACTTCCTTATGCTGCATATGGAGAACTTGGCGTCAAAGCTGCCGTGCAGACCACCTGTGATGTGCGTGCCCGTGTTGTGGTGCGCGCCCTTGAAATGCTGGAAAGCATCCGCCTGATCGAAGAAGCGCTCAAGAATTTGCCGCAAGGTCCTATCCGGATTGCAGATCGCTTCCCGGTCATCCCGGCCGGGGAAGGCACTGCCCGCGCTGAAGCACCCCGTGGAGAGGTCTTCTACTACATTAAATCTGATGGCAGCGATATTCCGCAGCGGGTGAAGATCCGCACGCCGACCTATGCCAACATGCCATCCGTGCGTGCCATGAGCAAGAATCAGCAATTGGCAGATATGCCCCTGATCCAGGCATCCATTGATCCCTGTTATTCTTGCACGGATCGTTAGATTAAGATCTCGATCCTTTTGAGGATTGCGATTACCTGTTTGATGTCCATTACTGGTAACCACTGCTGAGGGGATGGGAAACTAATCGCCTCCCCGTGAGGTCATTCCAGAGACTGTTATCGCCTCCAAAGCAGTCTGACCTCGAGAGCGGTCGAAGCGCAAACTACTTAAACACAAGATCGATCTACAGTGAGGAGAGAAGTAGTTTGCGCAGAGACCTCTTTTTGTGGACTTGAAAAACTTGTTACAATTAAAAGACAGTTTTGGGTCATTCCGCAGTTTATCGATTGAACTTTTTTGGGTAATATTAATTTGAAACTTGCTCACTTCTACCAGAGGAAACCATGCGAGAAGTCCTGACTGAGATCGAAAAATGGCAACAAGAGGGCAAACAGGTTGCCATTGCCACCAATGTAAAACGAGCTGGCATGTCTTTGCGGCCTTTAGGCGCCAAAATGGCTGCCACTCCCAAAATGGAGATCGCCGGTTCTGTGACCGGTGGTTGCCTGGAAGGGGCGGTGTATGAAGAAGCGCAGCAAGTACTCAAGACCGGGCAATCCAAACTGTTGCATTATGGCGTGAGTGGTGACCAAAAACCCTGGGATATTGGTCTGACCTGCGGTAGCTCGCTGGACATTTTTGTTGAATCTCTCCAGACACCTGCCTGGAAGGCGCTGCTGCCAATGGTCGAAAAGTGCCTGCACGAGAATACCCTGGCCGCGGTCGTGACCGTGATCTCAGGCAAAGGGGTCGGCAACAAAATGTTGGTCTATGCGGATGGCTCCAGAGTGAGTACATTGGGGCATGAGCATTTAAATGAAAGCGTGCTGCTCTGGGTAAAAGAACAGCTGGACCTGCAAGAATCCAACTGGAAACATTTTGAATCAGAGGGTGAGCAGGTAGAGGTATTTGTTGATGTGTTGGTGCCTGAGTTACGGCTCATCGTCATCGGCGCGGGGCACATTGCCATTCCGCTGCTGGCTATGGCCAAGGCGATGGGTTTTCGCACGGTGCTAATCGATCCGCGCGAGGCATTTGCCACACCTGAACGCTTCCCGGATGTTGACGAACTGATCAAAGAGTGGCCGTCGACCGCGTTGGCAAAGATGCCTCTGGACGCCTCCACGTATGTGGCAGCCATCAGCCATGATGAAAAATTAGACAATCCTGCCCTGGCCCTGGCACTCCAAGCCAATACCCGCTATGTGGGTGTGCTGGGCACACGGAAGAACATTGGCAAACGATTGTTGGAACTCAAAGAATTGGGCGTAAGCGATGAGCAACTAGTAAAACTTCGTGCACCCATTGGCGTACCGCTCGGTGCCATACTCCCAGAAGAGATTGCCGTCTCGATCCTGGCTGAAATGACCGAGGCCCGCCACGGCATGCTTGCACCACAGCAAAAGTAAATTTGGCTGTTTTTATGCCTGACAAAAGTTTTGATCTCTGATTTAATTGGTAATATGGAAAACTTTGATCCCTCTCCAAAGATCGCCGGTATCTTGCTGGCAGCCGGTGGGGCTACCCGTATGGGTAAGCCCAAATTGCTGCTGCCCTGGAAAGGCGAGGCGCTGATCCACCGGGCGGCCAGGGTGGCTTTGCAAGCTGGCCTGTCGCCGGTGATCATCGTCAGCGGGGCGGGCGCGGAGGGAATCCAGGCGGCACTCAAGAACCTGCCTGTTCAATTGACGCATAACCCGCACTGGCAGGAGGGACAAAGCACCTCTGTGCGAGCCGGGGTGGAAGCCCTGCCCGCGGATTGCCAGGCGGTCGTCTTTTTATTGGGCGATCAACCCTTTGTGGGCGAGGATCTCATCCAGACACTGATGGCCACTTACCTGAAAGATCGCCCCACCATCCTGGCGCCGCATGTGAATGGCAAACGCGTCAACCCGGTGATCTTTGACCGTAGCGTTTTCCCGCATTTGCTGGGTCTGCAGGGCGACGCTGGTGCGCGCAGTATTTTCGGGGTTTTCCCGCCCGCTGCCATGCCCTGGCCAGATGAAAAAGTGCTGCTGGATATTGATACCCCAGAAGATTATGAAAAGTTATCCAAATTGAGCGAATAAAAACTCCCCGAGAGATCGGGGAGTTTGCTTAGTTTAATCAGTCAGTCCATTCTGTGTGGAAGCTGCCTTCGCGGTCCGTGCGCCGGTAGGTATGGGCGCCGAAGTAATCGCGTTGGGCCTGGGTGAGGTTGGCCGGCAGACGCTCGCTGCGGTAGGCATCATAATAGGCCAGCGCAGAACCGAGGGCAAGCACGGGAATGCCGTTTTCTGCAGCCAGTGCCACCACTTTACGCAGGGCAGCCTGGTGGGAGTTCATGATGCCGGCAAACTGCGGATCCATCATCAGGTTGGCCAGATCAGGGCTTCGTTTGAAGGCCGCACTGATATCGTTGAGGAAGCGTGCGCGGATGATGCAGCCGCCGCGCCAAATTCGGGCGATTTCAGAATAGTTGAGTTGATACTCGTATTCCTTGCTGGCCAGGCGCAGCATGGCAAACCCCTGTGCATAAGAGCAGATCTTGGCTGCATAAAGGGCATCTCGCAGGGTGTCAATCAGCTCGGCGGAGGCGGAAAGCTGCGATTTGGGCCCTTGCAGCACCCGGGCGGCTTTGACGCGCTCCGCTTTATAGGCGGAAAGGATACGGCTCTCGACGGAGGCATTGATGGTGGGGATGGGAGCACCCAGATCAAGCGAATTCTGGCTGGTCCATTTACCGGTACCTTTTTGCTGCGCTTCGTCCAGGATCAGATCCACAATGGCTTTGCCAGATTCTGCATCTTGTTTGGTAAAGATATCGGCGGTGATCTCAATGAGGTAGGATTCCAGTTTTCCCCGGTTCCAATCTGAGAAAACCTGATGTAATTCAGCGTTGCTCAAGCCCAACCCGCAGTGGAGTAGGTCATAGGTTTCGGCGATGAGCTGCATGTCGCCATATTCAATGCCGTTGTGCACCATCTTTACAAAATGGCCTGAACCGCGCGGACCGATGTAAGTCACGCAGGGTTCGCCATCCACTTTGGCGGAGATGGCCTCAAAGATGTCTTTTACCGCCAGCCAGGAGCCTTGCGGGCCGCCTGGCATGAGAGACGGTCCCCAAAGGGCGCCTACTTCTCCGCCAGAAACGCCACAGCCAAAGAAATTGAAGCCCTCGTTGTTGAGCTTCTCGCTGCGCCTGTCAGTGTCTTGAAAGAAGGAATTGCCACCGTCGATGAGAATATCACCGGGCTCCAGATAGGGTTTGAGGTGTTCAATGGCGCTGTCTACAGGGGAGCCAGCCGGTACCATTAATAGAATGCGGCGAGGTTTCTCAAGGGCGTCCATCAGCTTCTGCGGCGAATCAACCCCTATGATGGCTTTACCGGCGGCAGGGCCGGCGAGGAATGCGTTCATCTTGGCGGCATCCAGGTCATAGCCCACCACAGAAAAGCCGTTGCGCTCAATGTTCAAGGCCAGGTTGTGACCCATCACGCCCAGACCGACAACTCCAAATTTATACTTCATCTCAATACTCCAATGTATTAAACAGTAAGTGCTTCTTTATGCCAATTCTACTCGATTCATAATTACGAGAGGTTGACATTTCAAAAAAGGGATCCTGTTCGCCCTCTTACTTTGCGAAGGTATAAACGTACTGCCCATCCTGTGCGGTCAATTCTACCAACCCCAATTTTTCCATTTGTTTTTGTACCTGGGCAAAATCTTTATAGGAGCTGGCTTTGATGACGATGTACTTCACCTTCAGCTTTTGCAACAGCTCAATTGAATTGGCGTCCGGGAACTTTTCCAAAACAGGCTGACTGTTCAAATACTGTTCCGGCTGGTTGGCGTTGAAAAAACCGCCTGTGAAGGGTTTGTTGTAAAAGAGGGTGTAATACACCTGAGCCTGACTTGAAGAGCCTGAGAATGGCATCTGCACCACGGCACCGTCATCGGGTTGCTCAGCCAGCCACAGATCAACGGCGCGCGGCCCAGGCTGGTGCATCTGAGCCTCATAAGAGCCGGGGTACAACTCAAAGAGAACGATGGCAACCAGCGCAAGGGTCAGCAGGCTTTGTTTCATTGGGGAAAGTCGTTTGCTGATCTCGGTAAAGCCAATGCCAGCCAATACCGGGATAAAGATGACGACGAAGACGCCAAAGCGCATGATGGCGCGCATTTTATCAAAGAAGGGCAGGCGGGTAAACAGCCAGTATGCCGGCAGATGGATGGCAGTCTCGGCTTTGCCGATCAGCGGCTGCAAAAAGGTTGGCACTTGCCACATCACCTGCTGATTGTTCCAGTGCAGATTGATGCCCAACGCCAGAATGAAAGAAACACACATGACCACGAAGGCAGACCAGATGAACCAGCGATGCTCCGACTTTTTATTCTTAATGAGCGCAATGAGGGTGAGGATAAACCCGACCAGGCTGATATAAAACGAGCCTTCGATCCACAGGGAACGGTCAAAATGTTGACTGACCCACTTACCCAGCAGGAAGTGATCTGAAGAAGGCAGGAAGAAATCGGTGGGGCTGGCGGAGTACATGTTGGCATATTCTACAGAGCGGCTGGCAATTCCGCCTGCGCTGGAAAGGGTGATAAAGGGACGCAGCGCATAATAGAAGAAAGGCAGTACCAGAATGCCTGCCAGAAGCAATTGGAACCAAAATACTTTGTTGGTAAGTGCCTTGAAGCGGGAGAAGAGCAGATAAACCAGCACAAAAACGCCGGTCATGAGCAGAGTCATGTACAGGTAATACATGGAAGTGAAGGCAATGGCTCCCAGCGAGAGTGCCGTCAACACCACAAATATCCAGTTGATCTTCTTCCCAGGGCGCAGCAAGGTGCTCAACCCCCAGAAGAAAAGCGGGAACCATTCGGTGCCGCTCAGGTTCAGGTGACCGGCCAGGAAGTGGGCCATGCGGTAGGGCGCAAAAGCAAATAGTGTGCCTGCCAGAATGCCAGCCAGCCGGGAGTGGGTGAGGCTGCGCACCCACAGGTACATGAAGAAACCTGAAAGGACGAAGGTGATGAGCATGGCGATGTTGTACCCGGCGATGGGACCGAAGAAATAACTGAAGGGAACGCCGGGTAAAACAGATGCCAGGGCGGTATCGGTGGTGGAAAGGTTCCATCCCTGTGGATAGTTCATGAGGGGGTTAAAAAAGGGGTGTCCGCCGCCTTCCAGGAAAGCCTTCTGGTACCAGCGGACCAGCCAGACAAAATAGATATTATCACCCATGTTCCCCAGTACCGAATCTTTGAGTTGGAAGGCAACCGGGTAGGTCATAAAAGCGGTGGCAGCGCAAAAATATAAAAACACGAACAATGTATGGAATTTTTGCAGAAATGATCTCATAATACGGGCTGGAGGTCGAGCTCCTGCTCCTTAAACAAGTTTAAAGTCTTTCCCTATTGTAAACCGATTTTTGCCAGGACCCGGTAAAGTGAACATTTTTTTCTGGATTTTGGTGTATCATAGGCAACATCCATGGATGGAGTTCTCAAAAAGATGCCCCAAATTCAATCAATTCACCCCAAATCATTCCCCTATGAAAGCGTAAAAAGGGTGCAGGGGTATGCAGAAATTGGTGCTCATTATTCGATCTATCTGGTAGACGAGTCCAAGACGGACGCCGGGTCAGTGGACTGGCTCTTCTTTCCGCGCAACGAAGCCGAACTGGCCGCAGTCGTGGATGAGATGCACACCCGAAAGGTCACCATTACCGTGGCGGGGAGCAGAACCGGGCTGGTGGGCGGCTGCGTGCCGGCTGGTGGGGCGTTGATATCAATGGAACATTTTGACCAGGTCCTCTCCATTTATTATGAGGACACTGCCGAAGAATGGCGCGTGCGCTTGCAGGCCAACGTCTCGCTTAAAGCCCTTCAGGACGCCTTAAAATTCAAACGTTTCCCTTTTATTGAATCCAATCCAGACCCTGCCCAATTAGAAGCGCTGCAACGGTTCAAAGCCCAGACAAATACCTATTATTACCCGCCTGACCCCACCGAGATGAGCGCCTCCATCGGCGGGACGACCGCCACCAATGCCTCCGGTGCCAGAACCTTCCATTATGGGCCAACCAGGGCCTGGGTGCGGGCCATCCGTGTGTTGTTGATGAATGGCGAAATCCTGGAAATCCCTCGCGGCAAGTACTTTGCAAGTGAACGGGGGGAATTTGAGATACAAGATTCACAGGGGCAGATCACTTCCATCAAAATCCCCACCTATTCAATGCCGGCCACCAAGAATGCAGCCGGCTTCTACTCTGCGCCCGGTATGGACCTGATCGACCTGTTCATCGGTTCAGAAGGAGTGCTGGGGATCATCACTGAGGTAGAAGTGGCTCTCGTGAAACAGCAGGGCAAATTAAGTATGGTGCAATTCCTGAGCAGCGATGAGCAGGCCATGCAATTAACAGTGGCATTACGTTCCAACCCGGCGCTGAGTTTGGATTTTCTGGAGTTTTATTCTGTTAACGCACTGGCGTTGTTACGTGCCAGGCAAGCTGAGGAATATGTTCAGGTGGGCGTTCCGCAGATCCCGGCATCAGCGGGAGCGGCTTTGTTCTTTGAGCTGAGTATTGATCCGCGTTTGGGCGGGGTTGACCTGAGTGCGCTGCAAAGTACGCTCAATTCGGTTGGTGCTGATGCCAATGACTCGTGGGTGGCGTATGAAGCGCGAGAACTGGAACGGCTCAAGGCGTTTCGCCATCTGCTGCCTGAGACGGTGAACGGCATCATTGCTGCCCGGAAGAAGGAGCATAACGGCCTGCATAAACTGGGGACGGATCTTTCGGTGCCGGATGAGCATCTGTTCGATATGTGGCAACTTTATCAGCAAGAATGCAGCGCCAGTGGGCTGGAGTGGCTGGCGTTTGGACATATCGGAAATAACCACCTTCATATTAATATACTGCCCAGAAATGAGCAGGAGGTGGATGCCGGCCTCGAGTTGTACGCCCGCTTCGCCCGCAAGGCCGTGGAATTCGGCGGGTCCGTTTCAGCGGAGCATGGCATTGGCAAATTAAAACGAAAATTCTTTGCGCTGATGTTCACAGAGGCGCAAATCGAAGAGATGCGCGAAGTCAAGCGGGCGCTGGATCCGTTCTGGCTGCTCAACCCTGGCAATCTTTTTGAGGAACGAGATATATGAAGATCGTCGTGTGCGTAAAACAGGTGCCAGAAGTGACCAATGTACAGGTGGACCCCAAAACCGGTACATTGATCCGTGAAGGCGTTCAGGCGATCTTGAATCCCATCTGTGAGTATGCGCTCGATCAGGCGTTGCGATTGGCCGGCTCCCGGCAAGATGTAGAGATCATCGTACTGAGCATGGGACCGCAGCAGGCCAAAGAGGCGCTTTATCGCTGTCTGGAACTGGGCGCAGACACGGCCATTCTGGTCAGCGACCGGAAGTTTGCCGGGGCAGATACCTGGGCTACTTCTTTAACGCTGGCGGAAACGATCCGAAAATTCGTGCCCGATTTTGATCTGGTCCTGATGGGCAAGCAGGCCATTGATGGCGATACCGCCCAGGTGGGACCGGAAGTGGCTGAGATCCTGGCAGTGCCGCAGATCACCTACGCCGTGGAACTGAGCCTCAATCAGGCCGGCAAGCGAATTCAAGTCAAACGAGAATTGGAAGATGGCGAAGAAACCCTGGAAACCAGCCTGCCGGCGCTAGTGACCGTCAGCAAAGGGGAGGCGGTGCGGCGCATGGCCTCCTTACAGAGCTTCCTGAATGGACGCAGCAAGGAAATCCGCACCGTGACGGCCGCTGAGCTTGGCCTTAGTGAAGACCAACTAGGTCTGGCAGGTTCTTTTACCCAGGTGGTCAAGGTTTTCCCGCCCCAGACCCGTCAGCAGGGCAGGGTGCTGGATGGCAGCGACGCAGACAGTGCAGCCAGAGTGATCGTAGAGTATTTGCTGGAGCAGCAGTTTGTGAACAAAAATGAGGCCAATGAGTAGCCATGTTGACCATTGATGCTCAGAAATGTACCCTTTGCATGATCTGCCTGAACAACTGTCCGTTTGGGGCATTGGAATATTTGGATGATCACATCCAGGTCAATGACCGCTGTACGCTGTGCGGCAGTTGCGTCAATGTGTGCCGTTTTCAAGCCATCCAGATCGAGCGCAAACAGGCCTCCGTAGAAGAGTTGGCGCGGTTCAAAGGGGTGTTTGTCTGGGTAGAGTTGGAATCCAGAGGTTCCCACAAACTGCCCAAAAAAGTTGCCCTTGAACTGCTTTGCAAAGGCCGAGAACTGGCCGATGCACTCGGGCAGGAGTTGGTGGCGGTTTTGCTCAGTGGGGAAGGCGATGGTCTGGAGGAGTTTTTGGGCGGCTACGGCGCTGACCGCATCTTGATGTGCCAGCATGAACTGCTGGAAGAATACTCCACAGATGGATATACGAGCGTACTGTGCGCTGTTATAGCGCAGATGAAGCCGGCAGTCTTCTTGTATGGGGCCACCCCCAACGGTAGAGATCTGGCGCCCAGGGTGGCCGCCCGCTTGCGCCTGGGCCTGACCGCAGATTGCACCCGGCTTGAGGTCGACGAAGCAGGGCAATTGGTGCAAACCCGCCCTGCCTTTGGCGGTAACATTATGGCCTCCATCATCACCCCCGCCACCCGGCCACAAACAGCTACCGTGCGTCCCAATGTATTTCCAGTGAAGTTGAACGAAATCAAAAAAGTGCCTGTTGTGGAGCACTTCCCAGTGGTGCTGAAGCGGTCAGCCATTCGCACCAGGGTGATCTCCAGGCAAAAAGGGGATGGCGAAGACAAAGATTCCATCAGCGAGGCCAGGGTCATTGTGGCTGCAGGGCGCGGCCTCCAGAGACCAAACAACTTAAGCCTGGTGCAGGAACTGGCCGATTTGCTGGGGGGAACCGTGGGGGCATCACGCGCCATTGTAGAAGACGGTTGGCTGGGTCATTCCCGGCAGGTGGGGCAATCGGGCACTACGGTGAGCCCTGAGCTGTACATTGCCGTGGGCATCAGCGGGGCGGTGCAGCACGTTGTGGGTATGAGCTCGTCACGCCACATCATCGCCATCAACCCAGACGCAGATGCGCCGATCCACAAGGTGGCCGATCTGAGCGTGGCAGGCGATGCTTTGGCCATCTTGCCGAGAGTGAACGCCCTTCTGAAAACACTGATGGGCCAGGATTAGCCCTGGACTGCAGTTTTATTTGTTGATATGGTAAAGTAAGAACGAGTTGTGGAAATTCATTTGGAGGTTTAACTATGGCAAAAGATTCACCCCTTTCGATGCGAAACCTGGTCATCTATGAGGTTTATGTACGTAATCACGGCCCACAGGGCAAGTTCACTGAAGTAGAAGATGACCTGGAACGAATTCAGGCTCTGGGTGTAGATGTGGTCTGGTTCATGCCCATCCATCCCATCGGCCAGTTGAACAAAAAAGGCTCGTTGGGTTGTCCCTATTCCATTTCAGATTACCGCGAGGTAAACCCTGAGTATGGTACTAAAGCGGATTTCGCCCGTCTGATCGAAAAAGCACATCGGTTGGGCATGAAGGTGATGATCGATGTGGTGTATAACCACACCGCGCATGATTCTGTGCTGGTCAAAGACCACCCCGATTGGTATCATCAAGACGAGAATGGCCACCCGGTGACCACGGTCCCCGATTGGAGTGATGTCATTGACCTCAAGCATCCCAACCCTGGTCTGACGCGCTATCTGATCGATACCCTTAAAGGCTGGGCAACCTTCGGTGTGGATGGTTTCCGCTGTGATGTGGCCTCGTTATTGCCCGAAGAGTTCTGGGTACAGGCACGTCAGGAAGTGGCCGAGGTCAAGCCCGGCGTCATCTGGCTGGCTGAATCTGTCCATGCCCGTTTTGTGGAGTACAGACGCTACAAGAACCTTTCTGCCATCTCAGACAGCGAGATCTACCGCGGTTTTGACCTGAGCTACGATTACGACATTTTTGCCATCTGGCAGGCGGCTGTGGGAGGCAAAGTGCCCGTGGCCCGCTACCTGGAGATGCTGCGTTTTCAAGATTGTGTCTTTCCCGGTAATTTTGCCAAGATGCGCTGCGTGGAGAACCACGACCAAATGCGCATTATGAAGGCGGCTTCCAGCTATAACCAGGCACTGGCCTGGACAGCGTTTGAGGCTTTCAACCGCGGCGCCTTCCTGATCTACGGTGGGCAGGAATCGGCTGCCTTCAATACGCCGTCTTTGTTTGATGTGGATAAGGTGGATTGGAAGAATTACGAATTATCCGCTTTTTTGAGCACTCTGGCAAAATTGAAGAAGGATCCTGCCCAGGTGAGCGGGCAGTTTATCCTCAGCGCGGCTGAGCCGGTGGCGCAGGCGGTCTGGGAGTACCCGGGCGCAAACCTGGTAGGGCTCTTCAACGTGAACAGTTACAGCGGCGATGTTTGGGTGAATTTGCCAGACGGCGATTATGAAGATGTACTGAGCCAGAGTTTGCTGAAGGTAGAGGGAGGCAAGCTTGCCGCCCCTGAAACCGCTGCCATTCTGCGGGTGGGGGGCACTTTACAAAACGTCCGCCTCTTTTACTCTGAATTGATGGATTTTGATCTGGTTCGCTAAACTTCTAAAAATAAAAAATCCGGTGATCACTACGATCGCCGGATTTTTAGTTAAGTTGAATTGCGCTTAATTTGACTGAGCCAGTTGGGTGAGCTTCATGCTTACTTCACGCCATTGTATCTTGGAGATGCCCAGTTTTTGGCGCAAGAGGTCGCGGTCCATGCTGGATTTCCAATCGTTGAGGGCGCAGGTCCAGCGGCACATATCAAATGAGAGATGCTTCTTGAGACCGGCATCCACGCTGAGGTCTTCCAGCAGATATTCCAGACGGCGTGGGGACCAGGGGAAGACCAGATCAGTGGGTTTGTATTGCTGAACGTAGCTGTTGAAGGTCTCCACCCAGGCAGCAGGCAGTTCGATCTTGCGTTCCTTATAGCGGTTGGCACTGTTGGCATAGCGGACGTACAGGTAAGGGTTGGCAGGATCGTCCAACTCCAAATGTTTTAAACTGAAGGTGAGGCATTCGCCTTTTTTAATGCCGGTGGCCAGTAAGAGGGAAAGAAGAGCATACGGTCGGGCATCGGGCTTTTCGGCGGAGAAGGCTTTTTTTGCTACCTCGATAACTTTGGCCTGTTCATCTGTGGTTAGCACTTCCGGGATGGGGCTGATGACAGATTGCTGCAGCACCTTCTCAGCGGGGTCCTGGCTAATACGGCCGGACTGGGTGAGCCAGCGGAAGAAGGCTTTGATGGAGGTGATGCGGCGGGACAGGCTCTTGGGACTGCACGGAACAGCCCGTTCTTTTTGCAGCCAATCCAGAAAGCGGTTCAGGTCAGCGGTGGTGATACTGCCCACGGTGGTTTCGGGGGCAAAAAAGCTGGCCAACAAATTGAGATCACCAATGAATGCTTTCACGGTGAAGAGCGACCGGCCCTGGTCCTGTAAAAAGAGCTGCCAGGCTTTAACCGCTGGTAGAAGCAGGGTTTCGGACGTAATATGTGAATCGGCTGGAGAATTGCTCATGGTGATTTCCTCAGTTCTTTCGTGTAGCCTACTGATTCAGTTTACCTGATTCATGCCTGAAAGTCAACTGGTTACTGGCTGATGGCTTGTTGGATGATCTGGGAAACCAGATAGGTATCAGGGATCAAAACCATAGCGCCAGATCCTGGCACGATGTAGTTATAAGTCTCGCCACTGCCCACGGCATACGAACGTAGTTTGGATGGGTTCGTCGCCAGAGAACTGGCCAGGGGCAGTAGACCAGCGATCTCGGTAAGGGGGATATTCGTTTCTACACTGGATTTAAAAGAGTCGTAGAGCTCAGGGGCACGGTTCAGTGCATTGAGACTGATGAGCTTCTGGAAAAGGCCGGTAAGGACTTCCTGTTCACGGCGGGTACGGTCAAAGTCACTGGTGGTGTGGCGGGAGCGCACGTACCACAGGGCGGTCTCTCCATCCATCACAGTGGTTCCGGGGTTGACCGTACAATAGCCCATGCCATCGCGGATGGGAACGGCGCTGTTACATTCATCATACAGGTAGGCGTTGGTAGTCACATTGATGCCCCCCAGAGTATTTATGATGCCCTTGAAGCCTTCGAAATTGGTCATCATGTAATAATCTGGTGTGATACCAAAATTTTGTTGAAATGTGGCTGCCATCAAATAGAAACCACCATAGGCCTGGGCGGTGTTGATGCGCTCCATACCCACACCGGGAATGGTCACATACAGGTCGCGCGGAAAAGAGGTGATGGTGGCGGAGCCGGCTTTGGGGTTCAAGACCAGCAGCATGATGACATCTGTGCGGAAACCGCGACCGGGTCGGTAATCGGAGCCCAGGATCAAGATCTTTACCTGGTCATCCGGGACGATGTACGAAGGAATGTATGAGGTGGCTGTAGGTGCCGTATTGAGGAGCGGGGTGGGCGTGGGGGTAGGTTGAGTGGTCGGCGCAAACGTCGGCGTCGGCGCCATGGGTTGGAATGGGGTCAAGGTTGGTGCGGGGTTGTCCAATAACGCTGCCAGAGGAATGGGGGTAGGATCTGCCTGAGATGTAAATGGAATGGAACAACTCGAGAGAAAGAAGACCAGCAAAATGGCAAGCGAAAGAAGTTTTTTCATCAGTAAGGTTCTTCAATTGGAATAGATAGGCATAATTCTACACGAAATTTGCACCTAATCCATAGGGAGATGTACCTCAAAAATGGTTCCATAATCCAACCCATTACGAATTTCCAGGCTGCCTTTGTGGCTTTCGATCATTTCATTGAGGTGAACCACATGGGAGCGCGGGATGGAAAGGCCTGGAAGAATCTCATCCATGGGGACGTCTTTGTCCAGTATTTTATCCAGATCCTTAAGGCTGACGCCAGGGCCACCGTCTTTGATAGTGATCTGTAAGACCCGTTGTTTGTATATATTGATAGTATTGGCTGTGATCTTCACAATGGAATCGACCGGGGTGACAGTTAGGGCATTGGAAAGCAACAGATCTATGATCTTGGTGAGTATGGCTTTGTCCGTCAAAAACTCCGGAATTCTGTCTGAAATGATGGGTTGCAGGGTAATCTGTTTTTGCTCGAGAAGCCTGATCTTGGGGGAGATGATCTGGGTGAGCAGGGCGGAGAAGTTGACCATTGACGCTTGTTCGCTCGGCTCTTCGGCATGATGTGGCAGGGCAGTGTTAATTTGACCGGCCATGTTCTGGATCAAGCCCGCGGCTGTGTTGATGCGTTGCAGGTATTCTGTCTGGATTTCGGTCAGTGCCGGTTTGCTTTGATTAAACAACAAAGAATAACTCTGGATAGAAGCCACTTCCTGTGCAATGTCTTTGAGGAAAATGGCTAAAAAATGGCTTTCAGGAGCAGATGGCGGATTACTTAAAAATAATTGTTTCTGGTAAGCGATCAGTTGCATTTCAGTCTGCGCAAGAGAATTTTGCAAACGGGCGATCTCTTCCAGGGTGAGACGCAGCTCAGATTCCAGATGCGCTTTCTCTTCGAGATTTCGCAAATTGTTTTCAATTTCCTGCAAAATAGATTGTCTGGAGGTTTCGGCTTGAGAAATGGAGTCGTTAACAATGTTGTTGGTCATTTCTTTAAATTTCCACCCAATTCTGAGATGTAATGTTTTATGCAAGAAACGAGCCAAAATCTTACTCCTCATTATATCAAGGAATCTCTTCAGGGCATGGTTCTCACGAAGTTTGGCTTTTATCTTCCCTAAAGGTTGACAGAAGCCGATTCTTTGGTAGAATTCAGAACGTAATTCGCCGAAGTGGCGGAATTGGCAGACGCGCTACGTTCAGGGCGTAGTGAGCATTCGCTCATGAGGGTTCAAATCCCTCCTCCGGCACTGATCCTCGCTGAAAAGCGAGGATTTTTTTATCTCCTTCTTGTGACGAATTCTTTCTTGGGGTACACTTAAGCTATGGTTGAAGAAAAGCGGAAACGTCACTTTCCTTTTGATGTAAAGAAGATCGGCTTTGTAGTTGCCGCTGTGATCCTTTTCTTTTTGGTCATGGATCTCAACAGCCGCCTTAACGAGCTTTCCAGACTGTCTGCACAACGCGATAAAGCTGCGACTATTGTAGCTGACCTCAATAAGACGTTGGTGGTGCTGAACACTCAGATCGCCTACGCCACATCTGAAGGAGCCGTGGAAGAGTGGGCTTACGAAGAGGGTCACATGGTCCGCTCAGGGGAGAATCTGATCATTCCTCTGCAACCAGAAGGAGCCACGCAGGTTCCCCTGGCCATTCCAACGCCTACCCCGATCTCGAGTTCCAATTGGGATATCTGGATGGCACTATTCGCGGGTGAATAAAACCTCTTGCTTGAGCAAGAGGTTTTTTATTTACGTTGGATCAGGATCAATGTAACATCATCAGAAAGCTCATCTGAGACTCTGAACTTTTGCAGCTTTTCGTCCAGCTCATTCAATACAGAATTGGGGTGTGCCTTGATGACCTTGAGCAGGGTTTTAATTAGCCCATCCTCGCCAAATTGTTCACCTTCAGGAGAGAAGGTCTCCGTAACGCCGTCTGTGTACAAAACCAGGCTGTCTCCGTGCGCCAGAGTGAGCTTTTGGTCGCGGTATTTGGCTTCTTCGATCACGCCCAGCGCAATGCCATCTTTGTTCAATCGGAAGATCTCTGAGCTTGCTGCCTGGTAATGCAGGGGCAGATTGTGGCCGGCGATGGCATATTCCAGGTCGCCCGTGGTGGGGTCTAGATACGCCAGCACGGCGGTGATGAACATGCCATTGTCTTTGGCATCCATGACCAGTAGTTCGTTGACCCTCTCCAAAACGCGGGCAGGAGTATGCAGGCTTTGAGCGCTGGCTCGCACCAGCGTACGCGTCACCGTCATGTACAGGGCGGCAGGCATGCCTTTATCGGACACGTCTGCGATCGAGAAAGCGATGCGGTTATCGTGGGTCAGAAAGACATCATAGAAATCGCCGCCGACCTCGCGAGCAGTATTCCAGCGTAGATCAAAATTCCAACCATCCGCTTTGGGCAATTCGTCTGGCAAAAAGGATTTTTGGATCTCTTTGGCAAGCTGCATCTCTTTGGCCATGCGTTCCTGCCCGATCATTTCCAGCTTCAAGCGGTCATCTTGCACTGCCAGTGAGATCTGCTGGGCTACGCCGTTCAACAGTTCAATGCGTTTGGCCTGGAATCGTGGCGGTACTTCTTTTTCAATGGCTACCAGCCCTCCAAAGAACTCCCCCTTTACGTACAGGGGCAAACCGATGAGCCAGTTGGCGCCGTTCTCAAGCATGTCAGTTTGACCATTGGTCACAGTGACGCAATCCGTATGCGTCCAACCCTCGGGGGGCAGGTCGGGGTTCTCCAGTTGGCAGAAGACCATCTTTTGCGTTGCCCGCAGTTCGTCCAGCAGCGGATATTCACCCGGTAGGAAGGACTTCTCTTCCAGGTATTGGTGCAACGGATGATTGGGGGCAATGGCCTGGGAGGGTTGGAATTTTTCAGTGGTCTTATCCCAAAGGTAGATGACACAAGTTTCGATACCCACCAAAATGGGCATCAGGTGAACGATCGTATCCAGAATGTCTTGCAAGTTATTCTGGGTAACGACTGCCTGTGAGACCTGTAAAAGAACGGCCGTGATGTAGGCTTCTTCCTGGCGGGTTTCAACCAGATGGATGTTTTCCAATGCTACTGAGGTCTGCTGAGAGATCCCCTGCAAGATGGCCAGGGTTTGATCTTTAATGCGGTTTTCAGCGCCAGTCTCAGTATCAGCGCGGTGCGAGATCAGAAAGGCGCCCAGTACTTCATCACGGGCCAGCAGCGGTAGGAGGACGACCGTATTTTCTTCCTCTGAATGCTTTAAGGAGGGCAGCTTTAGTTCGTTGATGGGGTCCTGCACGAAGATGGTAGAAGCTGTGGCATGCAGCTTCAGCATGGGCAGCGAATCAACCTCTTTAATGTTCAATTCAACCGGGGTGGGGTGAAACCCGTACCAGGCTTTCATATCAAAGCTTTCCTGTTTTTCATTGAACAGGTAGAAGGCGCATTGATCAATACCCACCAACAGCGGGGTCAGACGGCACATGGTGTTGAGTAGTTCTTCTTCGCTGGTAATGGATTGAGCTGCTTCTGCTACCTGTAAAAGAACGGTAGAAGACCAGGCTTCTTTTTGGGCAGAGGCAAACAATTTAGCATTCTGGATGGCGATGGCGGCATAGTTGGCGAATGTGGATGAGATGGCAGAGGCTTCAGAACCATAACGTCCGTCTTGATGGTGAGCCAGGGTGAGCACACCCAGTACGTTTTCGCCTGCGCGTAGAGGAACAGCGATGGATGAGTAATTGGAAGGAAAATTGAGCGCAAATCCCAAAGGTCCATAAGGACCGTTGACTGGCCGAATGGAAGGGGTCATTTTATCCAGCGAATGGTCCAGGGTCTGGCTGACTTCTTCAGAATCAAGGCGAGATTTAATGACGCGCTGGCGAGAGACTCCATGCACCGCTGCCAGACGCAGGGGCAGAGCGCCGTTCACTTTTTCAGGTTTCTCATCCAGCAGCCAGATGGCCGAAGCATCACAGGGCAGGTCTTTTTCCAGTTCGCTCAAAATTCGGTCAAACAGGTCGCTGAGCTCGATGTTGGCAGAAAGCAAGCCAGCCACATCTTGAAAGCTATCTGAGATCTGCCTGCGCCATTTTTCGCTACGGAAGAGGGTAGCATTGCGGACGGCGATGGCGATGCCAGAGGCCAGCCCTTCAAAGAGCTCCATATCTTGTTCATCAAAGGAGTTGGCTTTATCCGATTGAATATCCAACACTCCCAGCACATCATTTCCAAACAACAAGGGAATGGTCATTTCAGACTGGGTGTCATGCGGGGGCAGCTTGGAAGGCAGGTAAAGCGGTTCCTTCTCAATGTTATTTACCAGGATCGGTTTCCCTGTGCGAGCTACATATGGAATGATGCCCCTGGGAGCATCCAGATCGTAAGCAAAGGAATTCATGCGCAGATGGCGGGAGCGCTGCCCGCTGCCAGCCTGATAGATTACCTTGCGGCGGCCGGTGTGAACGGTAAAGATGTGCACAAAGGGGTAGTTAAAGCGGTCGTGGATGAGGGTAACCACCTCTTCAAGCAGCGATTCGAGATCAAGGATGGAAGAGACGGCGTAATTGACTTCCAGAATGGCG
>JAYFNV010000087.1:0-18755 GCA_034933225.1 Anaerolineaceae bacterium
CCTGGCTGGTGGTGCTGCTCACTTTGGCTGGTGCGGCACTGCGCGCCTTACTGCTGGACATGAAAGGTTTAGGGCTGGATGAGACGGTCAATATCTGGCTGGCCAGCCACACCCTCCCGGAGATGCTCACCTGGGTGGCCAATGTGAACCAGCAGCCGCCCCTCTACTACTATTTGCTGCACGGCTGGATCTCCCTCAGAGGCGATGCCCCCTACGCGGCCCGGTTGCTTTCGGTACTGATGGGCGCAGGCACCCTCCCCATGATCTACCTCATTGGCAAGCGGTTGGCCAACTCCATGGTGGGGCTGGCAGCGGCAGTGCTCCTCACCGTATCGCCCTTCCATATTTACTATGCCCAAGATACGAGCATGTTCACCCTGCTCACCTTCAACGCATCTGTGGCGCTGTATGCCCTGGTCTGCCTGCTGACGGATGAGCGCGCCACCCGGCCATTTGGCAGCCAGTTCAAAGAATACATCCACGCCTGGCGCACACTTGGCCCCGTAGAGACAAACAACGAGCGCGATTTTTACAAGAAGCGCCCCGCCGCTGACCAAAAAGGGCTGCGTGGCTGGGTGTACCGCCACCGCTGGCTGCCCATTCACGCTATCTCTACCGATCTCTCCTGGCTGGTACTGGTAGTCTTTTCAGCAGCCATGCTGCTCAGTCACAACACGGCCTGGCTCTTCTTGCTGACGATCAACCTCTTTGTACTGGGACTGAAGCTGTTGCAAAAACGCAACCGCCTGGAGCTGCCTGCCGCCTTGCGCGCTCCCTCAATGCCCAACTGGCTGCTGGCCCAGACGGTGACATTAGCCCTGTGGTTGCCCTGGCTAATACCCAATCTGTTAAAACGCGGTTCCATTGCGCACCCCAACTGGCTGGCCGCTCCCACATTTGATTCCGTATGGCAAACGCTCAAATCATTCCTCAACGCCTCGCCTTTCACCCCCGCCCGCATTGCCCTGGGCATCTGGATCTTGTTTGGCGTGCTCATTGTGCTGGGGCTGATCAATTTCCGCAAGTCGCCAGCCAGACTTCTATTTCTGGCCACGGTCTTTGCCCTACCATTCGTTATCGAGCTCATCGTCAGCATGTGGAAGCCAATGTTCCTGGACCGCACCCTCATCTGGACCACCCTGCCCCTCTTTTTGCTCATCGCCGCCGGCATCACAAAGCTCAAATTCCGCGGGGTCATTTTCTTGATGCTGGGACTGGTGGGTACGCTCAACCTGTTTGCCGCCAGCGATTACTTCCGCTTTATTCCCAAAGAAGACTGGCTCACCCCCGCCAAAGCGGTGGTGGGACACGCTGAAGAAGGCGACCTGGTACTCTTTAACACCAACCTGGCTGAGATCCCCTTTGATTATTACGTTCGGCCATACCTGTATGGCGCCCCCGCCGAGTTTGACGAGATCGGCCTGCCGTTGGATCTGCAAACAAGCGGCGTGGCGGAACCCATCATGACTGCCGCTGATATCCCCGCTCTGACCGAGCTGCTCAGCGGACATCAGCGTGTGTGGTTGGTTTACAGCCACAACAGCTTCACCGATCCTGACGGCCTGCTCCCGCAAACGCTGAGCGAACAGATGAAATTGGCCGAGTCACAGGAATTCTACGGTGGGGTGGTGCAGTTGTATGTTGCCCGGTAAGGCTCTTCTTTGGCCTGTAGATCCCAATTCTGGGATTTAGGTCTGTTTTGAGAATACCGGTTAAGCACCACAATGTCAAAAGTAAATTATTCGGCTCTTTGTCTGGATGATCAAAATAGGAGGGAAATATGGCACCCGAAACAAAGGTCCTGGTCTGGGTCAACGGAGTTGTGACACCCCTGAATTGGGCGGTTCTATCTGTGCTTTTATATTTTGGCGATAATTTCAATTCGCCTTTATTGTTTCTCAATCAGCTCTACTCAACAATTATCTCCCTTTTCTCTCTTTCATTTTTTCTAGTTTCTTGTTATATACCCAGGCTTTGGGTAGAGGGAAAACCCTTCTGGCGTAAATTCTCCTGTAGTGTTGAGGTTGCGGCATTGGCAGCAACAATATTAATGTCAATAATTTTTAGGGTCGGAGAGATCATGATCCCGGCAATTTTCACCTCAACCATTGCTTCAATTGCAGTGTTTTCTGGTCTATCTCACCCAACTTCACCTGACCACCCTGAGTAAACCCCTGTCTCCAGAGAGCTTCCTGACAAGTTGCCCGCAATAGTAGCGTTTCACAACAAATAGTGATATGCTTATTGCAATCATTATTGGTGTTAAAACCCGGGAAAAATTCTCAAAATTCCAACGCGTACTTTTTATCTGCTCCTCATATTAAGACATGAAACAATAGGAGAATTTTTTATGAAAGCCAAAACGAAGTTTGCTTTAGCCCTGGTATTGACACTCACCTTCGTCCTGACCCTGGTGGGGACAGCCGGCGCAAGTTCATCCGGACAGGCAACCGTTACCTCCATTTCTGGAGATTCCTCTTTTACAATCACACCCGTAGCTGTGCTGCAACTCCCTGGCCAGACCACCACAGCTGGCGGGCTGATCGTCCCCAGCGGGTTCCCCCTTGGCGAGAAACAATTTGAGGGCAATGGCGTTCTAGTCAGCGGTCTCAGCTATGGTACCGCCAAAGCCTGCTTCCCCATCAGCGCCGTCAACCAGGGTTGGGGCGGTAAGGTGGGCTACTGGGATGGCAGTTTCTGGAAGTTGTTGGACACCAGCATCAGCACCCCGCAAGAAAGCGCCACCTCCTGGGCTTGCGCAAACATCAGCAACAACGGCACCTATGCCCTCCTCACCTGGGTGGTAGATGCCAGCAAGTTGGTAGTTACAAAAACAAAACTACCTGAATGCAGCTTTGCCAGCAGTATCAACTGGGAAGATGATTATGGTTACTTCCCTGGCGATGGCGGCGCAGTGCTTTCAGTGATCCTTCCCGAAAGTGTTCCCCTTGGAACTCCGGTCGATTACATAATTACCAAAGTAGATCCAGATTGGGAAGGCGAGATCTTAAGCGGGATGAGTGGAAGCACCACTGTGGCAATAAATGAATATTTGGGCCGCTCTGCGATATTCTCTGATAATCTCTTCACTGCCAGTGTGTACCCCGGACCATATTTCATTGCCCGATTTACATTCCCTAAACTTGGATGTTATATGGATCTGGATTTTGAAGCGCTTGAATTGTATTAATGTCTTCTTGAACAAAGATCTATCAGCGGAAATTTCTTCATTCACTTAAGGAGAATGCGATGAAAAGCAAAACTCGTATTACAGCAAGTATCATTCTAGCCGTCATTTTTATATTGACCCTGGTGGGAACCGCCGGCGCAAGTACTTCCGGCCAAGCCACCGTCACCTCCATCACCGGAGATTCCTCCTTCACAGTCGCGCCCGTAGCGATGCTGCAACTGCCCGGCCAGACCACGACCAGCAGCGGTCTTGTAGTGCCCAGCGGGTTCCCCCTTGGCGAGAAACAATTTGAGGGCAAGGGCGTTCTGGTCAGCGGTCTCAGCTATGGTACCGCCAAAGCTTGCTTCCCCATCAGCGCCGTCAACCAGGGTTGGGGCGGTAAGGTGGGCTACTGGGATGGCAGTGTCTGGAAGTTGTTGGACACCACCATCAGCACCCCGCAAGAAAGCGCCACCTCCTCGGCTTGTGCAAACATCAGCAACAATGGTACCTATGCCCTCATCACCTGGGTGGTGGATGCCAGCAAGTTGGTAGTTACAAAAACAAAACTACCTGAATGTAGTTTTGCAGGGGATTACGTATTCAATACAAACTATGGCTATGTTTCCGATGCTGGTGGTATATATTTAGGGATAGATACACCCGAGATCGTTCCCTTTGGATCAACAGTCACTTACAAGATCATCCATGTAGACCCAGATTGGGACGGAAAAATTCTATCGGGCATGACCGGCAGCACGATCGTACAATCAATATATACAACAAATCGAGCCTGGTTCTCAAAAGACATACTGACTTTTAATACTTCCCACGGACCAGATTTGACCGCCCGCTTCACATTTATAGCGTTGAATTGCTCTGTCGATCTGGATTTTGATGCTTATGATTGGGGGGGCTGATCACTTCCTGGTGAAATAAAAAGTAATCTGGCTTCAAAAAAGGACGCAATGCGTCCTTTTTTGTTTTGGTTTGCCAAAATTCTTCATAATGTGTCTTGTCTTAATGTGAGTTGAGTCTACTTCTTCAGCAAAGAAAGCCGATTGCATCCGGAAGTTTTTATTGCTATTATTCTTACAGGAGATCATAATATGGCCGACTCAGCCTCTGTTACTTTCCACACCATCATTTTACAGACTGGCAAAAACACAGCAGGAATCCAGGTTCCTGATGAAGTGATCGAGCAACTCGGCGGGGGTAAACGCCCGCTGGTGTGCGTGAAGATCGCTCAATACAGCTACCGCAGCGCCATCGCGGTAATGGACGGCAAGTACATGATCAGCTTCAGCGCCGAGCATCGCCAGGCTTCTGGCATCAACGGCGGCGATGAAGCCGACGTGACCCTGGAATTGGACCTGGAACCCAGGGCCGTGGAGCTGCCGGAAGACCTCAAAGCAGCCCTGGAGCAAGCCGGGGCAATGGCTGCTTTTGAAAAAACCGCCCCTTCTATGAAGAAGGAATATGTGCGCCAGGTGGAAGAAGCCAAAGCCGCTGAGACCCGTGAGCGGCGTATCAGCAAAATTATAGAGAAGTTAGGTTCGGGGAAATAGTGCGGAAAGATCAGTAATGGTAGCGGGCTTGCAAGAAATCAATACGGCCCTCGCGTACCAAATAAACCAGGCGATGCTCCTGCGTGAGCCGGCGTGACCAGGTTCCCAGGGCCAGGTATTTGAGCGGTTCTGGCTTGCCGATGCCATCAAATGGATCACGCAAGATAGCCTCGATGAGATCAAAAGCCCTCAAGGCCAGTTTCCGGTCGGTTTCTACCCAATAATGAAGGTCTTCAATAAACTCAGGTTGAAAAACCGCCGTATAGACCTTTTTACTCAAGCCCCACCTCGCTGCGCAGTTCAGCAGGTGTTTGTGGCTGACCCTCCTCTTTTAAGGCACGGCCAAGCGCAGAAAGTAAACGCTCCGCATTCACGGGAGAGCGCAGCAAGTAGGCTGTTTCCATCAGGCTTTCCAGTTCAGAGGCAGCGATCATAGCCACCTCTTCTTCTCCACGGCGCTGGATCACCACCACCTCGCGGTCGTGGGTCACCTGATCGAGCAATTTTGCCAGGCCATCGCGGGCCTGGGTGTAGGTAGTTTGTATGGTCATCGATTCTCCAATCTGTACAGGATTACTGTACAGCAATAAAGGTGATTTGTCAACACTTACTCTTCGATCAGTTCAATAAAATGTCACGACCAAAAATTTTGCAAATATTCTGTGATCTATAAAGTATTATTAGAGCAGCAAAATAAAACACCAAAAAAACTTTCCAAAACCAAGAACTAAGGTGAATAATGGATCTCAATGAAGAAAACTCATTAGATAAAACCATAGAAGCTCTTAATATTTTTTGCGGGTTGTTATTAATCTCCTTCTCGCAAAACAGCAATCAATTATCTGACACTATCACAAGAAATTTTATATCTAGAGGTATGCGTTGTTTGCAAAGTATTTTTGTAGTGTGGAAAATGGGTAATGACCAAGATGCTTTCATTTTACATAGATCATTGATTGATAGATTGTTTACACTTCATTATTTACATGAAACAAAAAGCTATTCTAGTTTTGAAGATTACTCTTTCTGTAAAGTCTTCGAAGGAAGAGAAAAACTAATATCGAATCAGTATTTACACGAAAGAGTTTCAAAAGAAGTAAAAGAATTGCATAAATTAGAAAAACCGAAATATGATGCTCTGAAAATGTCAGGCATTAATTGGACCAGGCCAAAACCCAAAGATGTCGCGAAAAGTATGGGACTAAATATCCTTTATGATTTTGGTTATGATTATGCGTCAATGCACGTGCATCCAATTTCCGATGATGGCATGAAAGATTTTGAAAGAATAATTGGGAAAATATCAACAGATGAAACCCATGATTTAACTGTTGTAAGAAACTCAATTCTTGTTCAGAGTTTATTAATTCAAGAAGGCTTGAAAAATAGTAGTCTTCGATGGAGAGCGATCTGCTATAAGTTTGTCGAACAAATTCGAGAGTACACCGGAACAGGAAACCTTGATTATCAAATGACTATTTACACCATAGCTAAAGCATGGCCAAGTTTTACCCTTTTTGAGGAAACAAATCTAAAGTAAAACAAAATTTGAAGATTACCAACCATAGCTAAAACCAATTCCTTCCCTGACAAACAAAGATACATTTTTCCATACGATTTTTGAGAATGTGTTTGGAAATCTTCATAACATGCAGGCTTATATTTGGATCAATTTATTGATAAAGCTACATTACAGTCGATGATGTTTATTTAATTTTCAGCTACAATACCTCTATGGTAAAATCCCTCTTCCAAAAAGTGGATTGCATCCGCCTGCCCGTCGCTGATCTGGACGCGGCGCTGGCCTTCTACAGCGATAAGCTGGGGCATTCCCTCATCTGGCGCACGGCTACCTCAGCGGGGTTGGCTTTGCCGGGCAGTGAAGCCGAGTTGGTGCTGCACACAGAGGGCGGCGCGCCAGAGGTGGACTTGCTGGTAGAATCAGCAGATGCGGCGGCGGAGCAAATTCTCGCCGCAGGCGGCAAGGTGTTAGCCGGCCCGTTTGAGATCCAGATCGGGCGCTGCGTGGTGGTGCAGGACCCCTGGGGTAACGAACTGGTGCTATTGGATATGAGCAAGGGTGCGCTGCAGACGGATTCAGACGGCAATGTGACCGGCAACACGCCTGCATGATCTAAATCAAATTAATTACTTGAAGAGACTCCCATGACAAAACTGAACGGCAAAAACATCAACGGATTGATCCTGAAAGACCTCACGCCTGACCAGGCAGAGGGCTTCTTTGAGCACATCGAAGCCAATCGCGCCCGCTACAGCGATACCATCCCCTTTGTGGGCCGCACCCATTCTGTAGAGGCAATGCGAGAAAATATTCTGCGCAACCTCAAACGGCAAGAAGAAGGCATCTCGGAGCTTTACACCCTCTGGGACGGCGAACGCATGGCAGGGTACTTCCTGATCCGGGAGATGGAAAAAGAGGCCGGCTGGGCAGAGATCGGCTATATGATCGGCGCCGAGTGGCAGGGCAAAGGCCTCACGCTGCAGATCTGCCGCCTGCTGATCGAGGAGCTGTTCAACGACCACGGCATGACAAAGATCGTCATCTGCTGCAACGATGACAACCTGGCCAGCATCGGCGTGGCCAAAAAGCTCGGCTTCACCCTGGAAGGCACCCTGCGCCAGCATTACGTGGTCAACGGCAAGCTGCGCAACATGTGCTACTACGGTTTGCTGAAAGAGGAGTGGCAAGATCAAAGCGAAACACTCTAAGAACTGATGGAACAGATATGGGAGCAAAAATGAACGACTTTTCGATCAAATGGTTCACAGCTTTTAACGCCTTTCTCATCCGCGCCAGTCACGGGCGGATTGGCAGCAAATTGGGCACACAAAGTGTGCTCATCTTGCACAGCATCGGACGCAGCTCCGGGGAGGAACGTACTACCCCGATCGCTTACTTCGAACGCGAAGGCCAGTTTCTGATCGTGGCTTCCAACTGGGGGAGAGAGAAAAACGCGGACTGGTACCTAAATTTGAAAAAGAACCCAATGGCAAAATTGGAAGTGCATGGCAAGCTGCTGCCGGTAACGGCGCGAGAAGCCGTTGGACAGGAATATGAGGAGCTATGGCAATTCGTGACCAAACGCCACCCTCCCTATCTGGACTATCAAAAAATGACCAGCCGTCACATTCCGATCATGGTTTTTGAAAAGCTGTAAGAATCTGCAAGAAATGACCTGACTATGGATGAAACCAACCCGGTCGTGCAGTTGTGTGTGAAAGGTACCCAAGCTGAATATCAAGGAAAGCCAGAAGAAGCCCACGCGCTCTACCAGGCTGCCTGGGAAGCGGCAGAAAACGATTTTGAAGCCTGTATTGCGGCACATTATGTAGCCCGTTTTCAGACCGACCCGCTGGAAAAGTTGCGCTGGAACCAGATCGCCCTGGAGAAAGCCGACGCCGTTTCAGATGGAAGCGTTGAATATTTTTACCCCTCCCTGTACATAAATCTGGGGCAATCTTACGAATTACTGGGAAATGCAACCGAAGCAAAACGGTTTTTCGATCTGGCCGCCAAACTGGGGTTACCCCATCAACTTCCCTAATACTAAATACAATTGCCCTGCCGATTTTCTGGCAGGGCAAAATTGTTATGGGGGTATCTACTTCAGGTCAAAGCGATCCAGGTTCATCAGCTTGGTCCAAACGGCCACAAAATCCCGCACAAACTTCTGGCCGGCATCATCGCTGGCGTAGACTTCTGCCAGGGCGCGCAGCACAGAGTTAGAGCCGAAGACCAGGTCTACGCGGGTGGCGGTCCATTTGAGGGCGCCACTGCTGCGGTCACGGCCTTCAAAGACGTCGCTATCGGCGCTAGTGGCTTTCCAAACCGTGCCCATATCCAGCAGGTTCTTGAAGAAATCGTTGCTAAGCACTTCCGGGCGCTGGGTAAAGACGCCGTGCGCGGATTTACCCACGTTGGTATTGAGCACACGCATGCCGCCGAGAAGAACGGTCATCTCAGGCGCAGTGAGGGTCAGCAGTTGAGCGCGATCGATGAGCAGCTCCTCCGCCGAGACGGAGAACCTGGCCTTGAGGTAATTGCGGAATCCATCTGCTTTGGGCTCGAGCACAGCAAACGACTCCACATCGGTCTGCTCCTGTGAGGCATCGGTACGGCCAGGGGTAAAGGGCACGCTGATGGAAACGCCTGCCTTTTTGGCAGCCTGCTCCACGCCCACGTTCCCGGCCAGAACAATGAGATCAGACAGGGAGACCTTTTTGCCATCCGTTTGGGCGTTGTTGAACTCATTCTGGATTCCTTCCAACACCTTGAGCACCTTTGCCAGTTGGACAGGTTCATTGACCGGCCAGTCTTTCTGCGGGGCCAGGCGGATGCGTGCGCCATTGGCGCCGCCGCGCTTATCCGAGCCGCGGAAGGTGGAAGCGGAAGCGAAGGCAGTGGAAACAAGTTCGGAGATCGTCAGACCTGAAGCCAGCACTTTGGCTTTGAGGGCTTCAACACCGTGGGCATCCACCAGTTTGAAATCTACAGCCGGCACAGGATCTTGCCAGATAAATTCTTCTTTGGGTACATCCGGCCCCAGGTAACGGGCACGCGGCCCCATATCGCGGTGGGTCAGCTTAAACCAGGCTTTGGCAAATGCTGTGGCAAATTCATCGGGATGCTCAAAGAATCGGCGTGAGATCTTCTCGTAGATCGGGTCTGCACGCAAGGCCAGGTCAGTGGTCAGCATGGCCGGAGCGTGGCGTTTGGAGGGGTCATGTGCATCAGGTACTGTATCTACGCGCTCTCCCCCTTTAGGCGTCCACTGATGAGCGCCGGCCGGGCTCCTGGTGAGCTCCCATTCGTAACCAAACAGGTTTGTGAAAAAGTTGTTACTCCATTGGGTCGGGGTCTGGGTCCAGATAACTTCCAACCCGCTGGTGATAGCATCTGCGCCTTTACCGCTACCAAACTTGCTGCTCCAGCCCAGACCTTGCTCTTCAATGCCAGCCGCCTCAGGTTCAGCCCCCACCAGCGAGGCATCACCAGCGCCGTGGGTCTTGCCAAAGGTGTGCCCCCCTGCAATGAGGGCCACGGTCTCTTCATCATTCATGGCCATGCGGGCAAAGGTCTCGCGGATGTCTTTGGCCGCCGCAAACGGATCAGGGTTGCCATTGGGACCTTCAGGGTTCACATAGATCAAGCCCATCTGCACAGCAGCCAGCGGGTTTTCCAGATCACGTTCGCCAGAATAACGTTTGTCGTCCAGCCATTTTTGCTCAGCGCCCCAGTAGACGTCTTTTTCTGGCTCCCAAATATCGGGGCGTCCGCCGCCAAAACCGATGGTCTTGAACCCCATCGATTCAAGGGCCACGTTGCCGGTGAGGATCATCAGATCTGCCCAGGAGATCTTCTGGCCGTACTTCTGTTTGATGGGCCAGAGCAGGCGGCGGGCTTTATCCAGATTGACGTTATCTGGCCAACTATTTAGCGGTGCAAAACGCTGATTGCCATGCCCTGCACCGCCGCGGCCATCACCGGTGCGGTAGGTACCGGCACTATGCCAGGCCATGCGGATAAAAAGTGGGCCGTAGTGGCCAAAATCAGCGGGCCACCAGTCTTGCGACTTCGTCATCAGCTCGCGCAGGTCTTTCTTGACGGCCTCCAGATCCAGGCTCTTAAAAGCCTCAGCATAGTCAAACTCCTCCCCCAGCGGATCAGACTTGGAGGACTGCTGGTGCAAAATATCGAGATTTAATTGATTGGGCCACCAATCCTGGTTTGTGGTACCACCCCCAGCAGTGTGGCTATGAAACGGACATTTCCCTTCATCACTCATCGTATTTTTCCTTTACGCGTCAGCCTTTGGAGCTGCGCAATCATCATGAACCTTACCAATAGAACTGCATGAACGAGGCATCGGTGAACGAATGATCACTCGTGAGATAAATTTGATATTTAATTTCTTGACCTTTTCCTCCTTTATAATAATTCCTTAGTAATAATAATTATCCGTTATTGAGAAAAAAAAGAGACTTTCATCCCTTCTTTTGACAATCGGGGCACAACCCATAAAAAGAGACCTGTGAGCGTAGAATTGAATAGCCAGACAGATTCTCCATCTGGCGGATCATGGCCGGGTCGAGGAGCAGTTCGCCATCCACGATCTTGTTGCACTTCTGGCAGATGATGTGAGCATGCGGCTGCGGACGGTTGCCATCGTAATGGCTGTCATCGCGCAGATCTATCTCCAATACCTGCCCCAACTCCTTGAGCAGCGCAAGGGTCTTATAGACCGTGGCATGGCTCATGGTGGGGAATTTGCGCTTGATCTGATCGTAAAGCTGGGCAGCGCTGGGATGGCCTTCGCTCACCGAAATGAGCCGTACCAATTCTACCCGCTGCGGGGTGAGGCGGAAATCATGCTCTTTGAGGGCAGCGATCAATTCATCGAAGCGAGTTTCAGGATCAGGCATTTATCATCTCGAAGAAACAATATTTATAAATAATCATTATTGATTATTATACTCAAATTTGTGTTAATTGCCAGTCAATCTATGAAGTTCTCGCAGGGTGACTTTAGACCTATTTTTTTCTGCAGTCGCACAAAGACTTGCTTCAAACTGATACAATGAGTGCACAATATAGTTTGGGTTTTCCCTGCCGGCTGTAAACAGCCGGCAATTTGTTCCCCAATGGAGGGCATCTTCTTCCACACTACTGAAAATCTAGGCATAAGGAAAATATCATGAAACTGGTCACAGATGCTGCGGCGAACCTCACCCCTGAAAAGGCTGCCGAGTTGGGCGTGGAAGTAGTTCCGTTTCAGGTCACATTTATGGGCAAGACCTATAAAGATGGCAAAGACTTTTTGCCGGCAGACCTGTATAGAATGTACATTGAGAACCCCAATGAATTTGTTTCCACCTCACAACCTTCAGTGGGTGATTTTGTGGAAGCCTATGAGAAAATTGGGGATGAAGAGATCCTCTCTGTGCACCTGTCTTCAGGGCTGAGCGGCTCTTACTCTTCTGCTGAGCATGCTGCCCGCATGGTATCCAACCCCAACATCACCGTGGTCGATTCCTTCACCGTTGGCCCTGCCCTGGGCTGGATGGTAGAAGTGGCCGCCCGCGGCATCAAACTGGGCTGGAACAAAGAACGCATACTGACCGCCATGCAGCAGGTGAAAGACAATACCATCACCATGGTTTCCTTCAGCGATATGAAGTACCTCACCCACAGCGGACGCATCAATCATCTCAAAGGAATTTTCGGCTCCCTCTTGAAGATCAAGCCCATCATCGGCATGAACAAAGACGACGGCCGTTATTACAATGTGGGGCAAGATATGACCGTTTCGCGCGCCATCCAGAAGATGGTAAGCAGGGTACAGGAGCGCTTTGGCAACCAGAAACTCCGTGTGCAATTGATGCACGGCAGCAACCTTCCTGATCTTGAGAAGCTGCGCAGCGCCGTCCACGGGGTAATCAATGCCGTGGAAGACCAACTGGTGACCGTCACCCTGGTACTGGGCGCCCACGCCGGTCCTACCGTTATCGGCCTGGCAGCCGCACCACAATCCCTTTTTGACAGCATTTTTGCCTGAGCATTTCTTCTGCCAAACACCTCCCCGCCTTCAAGTTTTCTTGAGGGCGGATTTGTTTTGCCTCCCCTTTTTGAGAATTGGAGATTTATTAAGGTTACTATTGTATACTTGCTTGCTTTTTTATACCAAACAAGATATGATTAAGTTACTTCTGGAATACAGAAGAAATAAAATACTATTGTTCAGCGAGCAAGCTTTGCTCGCAAAAGGAGCTTTCTATGACCATTTTAGTTACCGGCGCCAACGGACATCTTGGCAAACTTGTTGTGGATGCATTGCTGGCCAATAAGACCAGCCAGAAGATCGCAGTGACCACCCGCGAACCCGAAAAAGCCAGCGAGTTGGCCACCCGGGGTGTAGAAGTACGCTTTGGCGATTTTGACGACCCCTCCTCCCTGAAGAAAGCCTTCAGTGGGGTAGAGCGTTTGCTCATTATCTCCACCGGAGGCGATAACGAAACCCGCATCCGCCAACATGGCACTGCTGTTCAGGCCGCTCAGGATGCCGGAGTGGGATTCATTGCCTACACCAGCATTGCCGATGCCAGCAAGAGCAGCCTCGGTCTGGCAGAAGTTCACCGTGCCACTGAAGCTGCCATTTTGAAAACAGGAATTGCCCACAGTTTCTTACGAAATAACTGGTATCTGGAAAACGAAATGGGCTTTATCCAGGCTGCCCAGGCTGGTGCCCCCATCGTCACCTCTGCCGGAAAGGGCAAAGTGGGCTGGGCCTTACGCAGCGAGTATGCACTGGCAGCAGCGAACGTACTGAGCCAGAAAACCCCGGCAAAGAGCGTTTATGAACTTTCTGCTCCATTGGCCAGTTATGAAGATTTTGGCGCAGCGCTGAGCAAGGTGCTTGGTAAACCAGTCACCGTGCAGCTCGTGGAGGATGAGGCTTACGCCAAAGGTCTGGCTGCCAACGGCCTGCCTTCCTATGTTGTCGATTTCATCGTCGGCGCAGCCCAGTCCATCCGTGATGGAGCGCTGGCCGTAGAAAGCAACGATTTTGCAGAAGTACTCGGCCGACCCGTCAAGTCGTTGAGCGAATCGCTGAAAGAACTGATCAGTTAGGCAAGGAATCTCCCAATTGATTTCCAACCGTCCTCCGCTCTCTGGGAGGACGGTTTTTGTGGTTTATTCAAAGAAATCCCTGATCTTGCCGCTAGAAGAAACTTGATATACTTGCAGTATCCACATAAAAGGAGCCCTATGAGCACCCCAAATCTATTGATCCGTGATGAAGCTGTCTCTGACTACGATACCATCAGCAAAGTTACTGAAGAAGCCTTTCGCACCCTTGAGGTCAGCGGCCACACCGAGGAGTACGTTGTGTTGGCCTTACGCAAGGCAGGTGCGCTGAGTATTTCTTTGGTGGCAGAACTGGCGGGTATGGTGGTGGGACATATCGCCTTCTCGCCGGTGAGCCTGTCTGATGGCACGCCTGGCTGGTACGGCTTAGGGCCGGTCTCAGTGCTGCCCGAGCTGCAGAAGCTGGGCATTGGCAAGGCGCTCATCCGCGAAGGCCTGGCCCGGCTCAAGGCGCTCGGCGCCAGGGGCTGCGTGCTGGTAGGTCACCCGGGCTACTACACCAAATTTGGCTTTCACAACACCCCCACCCTCAGCCTGGAGGGCGTTCCACCTGAGGTGTTCTTTGCACTTTCCTTTGATGGCCACATCCCGCAGGGGACGGTGACCTTTCACCCAGCGTTTGGAGCAGACGAGCATGGAAACGGTCAATAACATCGAACTGGGCGATGAGAGCCAATTCCCCAGCGAGGAAGTACTGCAAACGATCCTGGGTGATTCTTACCCTGCCTATTGCGAATTATTGAAACTATATGCTGCCAACCAGATGGAAACAGGTTGGCGGTATTACCACGATGGCAAAGCCTGGCTAAACAAGGTGCAGTATAAGAAGCGCACCATTGTGTGGATGTCTGCCTGGAAGGGGTACATGCAGGCCACCATCTACATTCCAGAAAAGTATATTGAGCAAGTCTACGCGCTGGACCTCAGCCAGGTGTGCATTGGCAAGATCAAAGCCACCAGACAAGTGGGTAAATCCATCCCCTGCATCTTTGAGATCCGCAGCTCAGAGGTTCTGACCGATTTCAATAAAGTAATGCAGTTCAAGATAAAAGCAAAGTAACAAAGCCCTTCTTTCATCATTGAGAAAGAAAAACTCTTTATCGACCCCTCTTTTAGCCCAGGTCATTTACCTGCATTGGCTTTGCCAGTGGTTAATCAACTAATATTTTGCCGGTGTTGGATTCAGTAAATAGACAAGCGCCGCATTGACCGATTCTGCCAGCAGCTTATCTCGCATCACAGGATCGGTCATTTTTCCGTTCATCTCCAGAATATTGGGGAAGTTCACCAGACCCAGCACCACCCCAGACGCCACAACCGGATCCCGGGAGGCAAATTCGCCTCGCTTCATACCAATCTCAAGGATCTTCGCCAGATTGTTGATGTTCCTGAAGGTACGCTGGCGGTTTTCCTGTACGGTTTCCTCTGCAACCTCCGGCATAGCCCAGGCCAGGCGGTACAGGTTAGGTTTTTGTCTGGCAAAAGAGATGTAATAGTCTAAGACCTCCTGTACCACTTGCAGCGCCGGAGCGTTCTGTGCGCGTTGGACAAATTCCTCCAAATTTGAAAACCATTGGGTCATTTCACGATCGCGCAGGTTTGCGAGAAGATGCGCCTGGTTGTTGAAATAGGTGAAGATCGACATGTGAGCAATGTTCATCTCCTCGGCAATGGCCCGACTGGTGATAGCCTCAGGTCCGGCTTCCTCTAAGAGATGAAGGGCAGTATCCAGTATTTTTTCGCGCATCCGCTGAATTTCTTGGTCGGTTTTTTTTGGACGAGACATTTTTGTGTCCTTGGAAGGAAAACGGATCAGGATTGCTTGACATAATTATTATACTATGTATAATTTATACAGTGTATATTTTATTAGTCCAAGAAATTTATGAGGTATCAACATGAAAGCATCCAAATTGCTCATCCTTCTCCTCCCTGCCTTTCTGCTTGCGGCCTGCGGTGGCCAGACAAACGCAGAAGAGATCATCCCGACCGTAACGCCCTCTCAGGTAGAGTCGCTGCCAGAGAATATGCGTGATTATCGTTATTGCGAGGTCATTCCGGTATTCCAGCAAGGGCTAAACCTTAACGTGGTCGTTTACAACACTTTGGGCTCCAATCAGTGCCCCCAAGATCTGTGGGATCAACTGGATGCCAAGGCGCTGGCCAAGGAATATGGCGCGAAGATCGTCAAGCTCAACGGCCCTCGTTACTGGGTTCTGAACAAGATCAGCGGGCAGGGAATTTCTGCCAACGGTAAAACGGTCGATTTTAATGGGATCGAGATGACCGAACGTGCCACCCTGCAGACCAACTTGCTGCAAGGCTCCATCGGAGATAAGACCTATACTCCAAACAAAGTCAAACGCGACACTGTTTTTGAATACTGGGCCGGCAATGAGGTTTACGAACTGATCTCGCCAGAGGGGAATACCTATATCATGCAATCGTACTCTCAGATGGCAGATCCCTCCCTGACCATTGATGATCTGGCAAGCCTTGGAGAGCGATTGAACCTCCCCGAAGGATGGCGCTACCAGGCTATAACCCTTGAGAAGGATCTGTTCCTGAAGGCCAACGGCGTAGCCTACGTGATCAATGATGAGTTCTATAACACTTATCAGCAGATCCTTCCCTAACCGAGATGAAAAAAGTCAGAGCAGTTATTGCACTACTCATTACAGCAGTCTTTTGCGGTGGCCTGGTTGGCGCATTTACTGCCCTGTTCTTGCGCTTTATAGACCTGGCACAGCGGTTGATCTGGGAAGATTGGACGGTTCATCTTCCCTATCAATCTTTGATCCTGTGCACCCTGGGCGGAGTGCTGGTGGGGCTTGGACAACGGTTCCTGGGCGATCACCCCAAAGAGACTCTCAGTGAGGCGGTTACCCAACTCATCAAAACGGGCCGGATGGAGTACAAACATCTGCCCCGATCTTTGACCAACATCAGCGCTTCTTTGATCTTTGGCGCCAGCCTTGGCCCTGAAGCAGCCATCGTCGATATTCTCGGTGGCATGGGCACCTGGGTGGGAGATCTGCTTAAGCGGATCAAGAAAAAGTTTCAAATTGAACCAGTCGCAGAAGGTCAAAGCCGCCTGCACAAAATTTTGTCCAACTGGCCGGGCTGGCTGGCAGTTTTGGCAGGTGGCTTTGCCTTCTCAAAACTATTGGGAGGCCTTTACAGCAGCGGGTTGCTCCACGCGGAGACATCTTTTGCCTGGACAGACCTTCTTTGGGCGATCCCATTTGGGTTACTGGGAGCAGCCGGGGGCGAGTTGTTCCTTTCATTGCAAAAATGGCTGGCTAAATGGAAGCAGCCGCTTCAGGCAAAGCCGATCTTGACCGGGGTCACCAGCGGCTTCTTACTTGGGTTCACTTCCCTGTTTTTGCCACAAATTCTATTTTCTGGCCAACATGTATTACAACCCACCTACAATACCGCTTTCCAACTTGGGTTTTGGGCATTGCTGCTGATCGCTTTGATGCGATTCTTGTTTACAAATGTTTTACTGGTGAGCGGATGGAAAGGCGGCCAATTTCTTCCCATCATCTTTGGTGGAGCTTCTTTGGGGATGGCGTTTGGGACATTGTTTCCCTCCATCCCATTCTCTGTAACCGCTTTGGCCAGCATCGCCGGCCTGCTGGCAATTGTGTTACCCAACCCGCTGATCGCCCTTCTGGTCGTAATTCCGCTGTTTCCTATCCAATACGCGGGCATTTTTGTTGTAGCTGTTCTGGTCATCACCCTTTTACAAAGAATGTATAGGCACGTTCGCGCTTCCAAAAGCTCACCAGACGAACAAACAAATTCAGCCCTGCTCAACAAGTAGGGCTGAATTTACTCTCGCGTCAAAAGCAACAAACTCGATACCTTGCTACTCTTCTTTCACTTCGCACTCAAACACTTCGTTGAGCGTCACCCCAAACACATCGGCGATCTTGAATGCCAACTCCAGAGAGGGAGAATACTTGCCCGCCTCAATGGCCAGAATGGTCTGACGCGACACCTGGGCTTTTTCGGCCAGGTCTTGCTGGGTCATTTCGTCGGCAAAGAATCTTAGTTTGCGAATATGGTTCGAGATGATGTATTTTTTTGCCATTCTAGATGCCTTTTCTATAATAATAGATCTGGCTGATCCCTTCTATTAACGAACCCACACTGAAAGAAACAAAGAGGATGTTTAACATCAACGCGGGGGATGCATTAAAGAGCAATGAAACAAGAGCGGCCATGAACCCGGTCCCGGCACAGATAAAGCCGACTTTATCAGATTTCAGGCTGATCAGCTTGTCCATCTCGTCCTCGGTCATTTCTGTGTCAATGGTGCGCTCAATTTCTTTTTCGTCCACGCAGTCTTTTTCGATCTTGTGTTTCACCGCAATGGAGACGGACATAAGAATGTGAAAAACGATCTGGATGATGATGGTGGCAACCACCCCGATGCCGATAAAGATGAGCATGGCCACAGCCCACGCACGCAGATCATCCGCGGGTAAAAGTCCGGCGACCATACGGTTCCGCACATAGATGGCATAAGCCGCTAATACAAATATTCCTGTTGCAATACTGACGATGCTTCTTTTTTCCTGGTAAGACATGGGTCTCTCTCCTGTAAATGTAAATTGATACACATATAGTACAATATATATTACACAATGTCAAGTATTTTTTACATTATGTATTAAATTTGTTACACTATATCAAATCGAGCGTATGCTACAATGTGGATACTTTTTAGCATATTTTATTGGTGACCTTTCGGTACTGATTGGAGAAGAGCATGAGAAAACTGATCGTTTCTGAGTTCATCACCCTGGATGGCGTGATCCAGGCGCCAGGCGGCGCAGAGGAAGACACAGAGGGTGGGTTCATCCACGGCGGCTGGACCTGGCCGTACTGGCATGATGATATTGGCGCCCATTTCTTTGAGGCCATGAGCGAAGCCGACACCTTTTTGCTGGGCCGCAAGACCTGGCAGATCCACGGCACAGCCTTCGAACCCATGCTGGATGACCCCTTTGCCACGGCCTTGAACAACATTCCAAAATTTGTAGTCTCCACTACCCTGACTTCTGCATCTGCCTGGCGCAACTCCACCCTCATCCGTGAGAACGTGGTGGAAGCCGTACGCGCGCTCAAAGAACTTCCGGGCAAGAACATTTTGATGGATGGCAGCAGTGTGCTGGCCCAAACTCTGGCCGAACACGACCTCATTGATGAATACCGCCTGCATGTTTACCCCATCGTGCTGGGCAGCGGCAAAAAACTTTTTACACCGGGCAAAAGGCTGAACCTAAAGCTACTGGAGACCACCCCATTGCCCACGGGAGTCGTCTATATGAAATATTCA
>JAYFNV010000088.1:0-33077 GCA_034933225.1 Anaerolineaceae bacterium
ACCTTGCCATGCTCCCCCGATTCAGACCAGGCGGGACCTTCAGTAAAGCCGTCCCAGGTGTCACGCAACCCCACCCTGTCTTTGTCGTTCTTGGTGAAGTAAACGCCCAATCTGGCATTCAGCAGCGCCGGGAAAGTGGCCTCTTTGGGCAAAATGGAAAACGCTCCGTTCTGCGCATCAATTTGCAGATCGAAGATGGGATGATTGAGTTCTGTCATGTCGGTCAACTCCGTGGGAAAGATGAGTTAATCATATCATCAGTTCAAAAATTGACCTACAGAAAAGAAAAGGGCCATCCGTAATTGGATGGCCCTGGATGTTGCACAACAAAATTTACTTGTTTTCAGCGACAACCGCTTTGTAAGCCGCCAGATCGGTGTAGATCTCTTCTTTGAGCGGATTGCGTTTGTGTTTGACGATCTTGATAATCTCATAGACCAGCACACCCACATTGGCAGCCAATGCCAGGCCGCTGACCACCCAGAGAGCGGTGGTGCTGTGGGAAGACTTGACGGCGAACATGCTGGTATCTACAAAACTGGGCACGGTCATGACGAACATCATCCAGAAAGCCAGAGTCTGAGCGCGATGCTGCAGCCAGGCGCCCTTTTTGAGGAAGAAAGCCGGGATGGTGCAGGAAATGAGCAGAGCGGCGCCAGCGTAGAAAGCGTGGTCAGAGACACAGTTGTAAACGTAGGCAAAGTTCCACAGATCATAAGCGATGATCCAGAACCACAGCATATCAGGCCAGAGCATATCGTGCTTCTTGTCTTTGCCGATGAAGATACCCATCCAACCAGTGATGGTGATGATGTTAATGATGCCGGCAATGCCGTTCATGATGTTCCACGGGCCGCCGATGGTGTAAATACCATCTACCAGGCCGTTGATGTGGAAGACCTGAAAGTCGCGGATGACGGCTTCCAAAATGTTGACGGCCAGAATGAAGGGCGGGAACATCAGCATAAATTTGTTCTTGTCCAGGCCTTTGATGAAGCGTAAAGCCAAAAAGCCCAGGCAGCCAGCCAACGCTGAATAGACCTTGACCCAGTGGAACCAATCACCCACACTGGAGCCTGCACCGGCGGTCTTATTCCACACGGTGAAGGGCAAGATGGCCGGCACGACCAGGAACAAAGCCAGAGCCACCCATTTGTTTAAGCGGGCCAGTTCATTGAGTAGGATCAACCCACCCAGAACAGCGAACCACATCAAAACTGAATACCAGGGAATTGAAGCAAATAAAAACATCTACAACCTCCACACAAGATTTAAGGCCAGTTTTGCTGACCGATCAGCCAGTTGAAAGAAGCGCCCAAACAGGTTGTTTTGGCTTTGTAGTGTTACTTGTTCACAATGAATGCAATAATGAAAACATACCAAGTGTTAGGTATTTATATTTTAGCACAGGCAAGGCAAAAGTCAACCATGCTTTTGCATAATAAAAACTTTTGCTATTTCTACTTGGGTTACTTTTCAGGAAATGCCCTCTATTTTGCTTTTACCACCAGGGCAAATTCATCTGTCCGGGCTGAATACTCTCCCCCGCAGACATCTGAATATTGTTCTACTATCTCCAAATCATGTTGTGCCAACAATTTCGCAATTGAAGCCAGATCATAATATTGCAGCCAGTTATACACCTGCCAGGTTCGCTCCTTCTGGATGATTGTGTACTGTTCCAGGCTAACCGCTTCTTCCGGATACACAAAATCATGTTTCAACTCAAAATATTCCTGGTCAGACCAAAAACCATTTTGGAGTGAATGCGCAAGATGGCTACCCTCTTGCCATTTTTGCAAGCCAGGAATCTGGCATAGATCGAACAAAAATAACCCGCCAGGTGCCAGCATTGAGCGAATGTTCTTGAGCATCCTTTCCCTTTGTTGCATATCCAACACACAAAAATCACAAAAGATCATCAAGATCAGATCAAATTTCTCTTCTGTCTTAAAATCAAGATAATTTGCCTGCACATAGTTGACCTTTCGCCCGGCAGCAGCAGCTGCTTCCCTGGCGTAGGCAATTGACCGCGCTGAAAAATCAACGCCCGTGACACTGGCTCCGCTACCCGACAGCCCGAGCGTATACAAGCCGGGGCCGCAGCCAAAATCGCAGATCTTCTTTCCGGGGCAGCAGAAAAAACGCTCACAGATCCAGCGGATCGAGGCATCAACAAATCCTTTGCGCCGCGAAGCTGCATCGACTTCCCCATTCAGATGGAACGCCAACATCTGCTGTGAAATATAAGGATCGTTCCAGAGCAGTTCGGTGGTACAGAACTCAAATGGTGTCGGCTTATGGGAGTACTTTTGCAAAGCAGGAAACATGCTGCCTCCGGTCTGGATAATTTTGGAAAAAATAAAAGGGTAACCTTGTAATATTTTACGTTTATTTTGGAAATCCACAATAATCCACGAAAAAAGTAAAAATTAGCAGCACTATGCGCTTGCTGATTAAGGTAGAATAGAGCAGGGAGATAAAAACCATGCAGCGAGATGGAAAAAAGAGAATTATTCAGGCAGCACAACGGCTCATTGCCCAACGCGGCGTTGAAAAGACCTCCATGCGCGATATCGCTGAAGAAGCCGGCATCACCACGGGCGCTATTTATTACTACTACAAGAGCAAGGAAGACCTGCTCTATGAAGTAATGGATTACGCCATGGCCATTACCGCCAACATCATGGAGATCCGCAAAGAAAGCGCTCCCCCACCCAACCAACTTTTAGATGAAATCGCCCGCCAGGTCACGCGCCGGCTCAAGGTGGGTTCTGCCCGCCGCCTGCGTTTTTACCTGGCTTACCAGGCTGCCCTTGGCGATGAAGAACTGCGCAAGAAATTTGCCGATGATTACTCCGCCCAGGCTCAACGCACTGCTGAACTCTTCAACTATGTCTTTGAGATGGAATCACAGCCGCAAGACAAGTACCTGGCCATTTTGATGATCGCCGCCCTGGATGGCCTGAACCTGCAGCAATTCATCGGCACCCTGCCGGTGGACAGTGAAGAGATCGCCAAAGTGTACAACGAATTCTTTGCCTACGCAGTGCCGGGCTTTTTACAGCACTGGCATGAGATGAACCGCTTCGACCACCTGAACCTGGAAGGCAAAGAAGCGGGCGACTCTGCCTCCTGACCCCGTTTCGTCTATCCGCATGATATAATCACGCCATGAACACCATGGTCGCCATCGATATCGAAACCACTGGCCTAGACGCCCAGAGGGATGCGATCATAGAAATTGCGGCCGTCAAGTTCACTGGCCGCCGCGTGGATTCAGAGTGGACCAGCCTCATCAACCCCGGCCGGCCCATCCCCCCTCAGATCACACAACTTACCGGCATTAATAATGAGATGGTGCGAAACGCGCCTCCCATCCGTGCCGTCTTGCAAGAACTGGCCGATTTTGTAGGCGATTTGCCAATTGTGGGCCACAATGTACGCTTCGACATGGGCTTTTTGCAGCGCCAGAACATTCTGCGCCTCAATGAAGGTGTAGATACCTACGAGCTGGCCGCCATTACCCTGCCCGGCAACAGCCGGTACAACCTGGGCACCCTGGGCAAGACCCTTGGCATCATGATCCCCAACTCTCACCGCGCCATGGATGACGCCCGGCTGGCTCACGCAGTGCTTGTAGCCCTCTTCCAAAAAGCGGTGGAACTGCCCATTGAGATCCTGGCTGAGATCGTGCGCATGGGCGAGACAATCGAATGGGACGGCAGCCTGATGTTCCAGTTGGCCTTACAAGAAAAAGGTCGCCAACCCCTGGAAGCCCGCAAAGCCCGCCAGGACGATTATGGCGCCCTTTTTGGCGGTGCCGCCCCCATCAATGCCCCGCTTGTGCCTGTGGCGAACCCCACGCCGCTCAATGTGGATGAATTGGCCGCGCAGATCGAATTCGGCGGGCCATTTGCCCATTACTTTGAATCCTTTGAAAGCCGCCCCCAACAAATTGAAATGCTGCGGGCTGTGGCCACAGCGCTCTCTGAAGGTCAGCACATGATGGTGGAAGCCGGCACAGGCACGGGTAAATCTTTTGCCTACCTCATCCCGGCCGTGGAGTGGGCGCTGCAGAACTCTCTGCGCGTGGTCATTTCTACCAACACCATCACCCTGCAAGACCAACTGATCAAAAAAGACGTCCCAGAGCTGGCCGCCGCACTTGGCAGCGAGGTTCGGGCTACCGTAGTAAAAGGACGTGGCAACTATCTGTGCCCACGCCGGCTGGACAATATGCGCAAGAACGGCCCTGAAAACGCCGATGAACTGCGCGTGCTGGCCAAGATTCTGGTCTGGCTGGACCGGGGAGGCGCCGGTGACCGCAGTGAGATCAACCTCAACGGCCCTGCTGAGCGACAGATCTGGGGCAACCTCTCTGCCGAAGATGAAGGCTGCAAAGGCGAAGTCTGCCTTTCCCGTACCGGCGGTGCCTGCCCCTTTTATAAAATGCGCATGGCGGCACAATCTGCCCACATTCTGGTGGTCAACCATGCCCTGCTCCTTGCCGATGTGGTAACGGGCAGCCGTGTGCTGCCTGAATACCAGTACCTGATCGTCGACGAAGCCCACCATTTGGAATCTGCCACCACCAACGCGCTCAGTTTTCACATCAATCAATCTGACCTGGTTCGCCTCTTGCGCGAAGTAGGCGGTACATCCAGCGGTCTGCTCGGCCGCATCCTGACCCTCATCTCCCACGGTCTGCCACCTGCTGATTTTGCGGCCCTCAACATGCTGGTCCACAAGCTGACGGACCTGCTTTTCCGGGTGGAGAATGATTTCAGCGAGTTCATCCACAGCATGGAAGTTTTCATGGAAGACCAGCGCGACGGTCAACCCATCAACGGTTATGGCCAGCAGGTACGCATTGTTTCTGCAACCCGTACCCTGCCCATCTGGTCAGAAGTAGAAGTCTCCTGGGACAAGGCAGATGGCAGCCTGCGCTCTCTGCTGGCATTACTGGGCGAATTCCACAAATCGGTCAGCGATGCGCTGGAAGACCCCGGCGAGGACCTGCAGGATACCCTCAGCAGCCTGGCCAGCCTGAACCGCAGTTTGAATGAGGCGGAGATGACCCTCAACGCCATGGTCTTCAAACCCGACGAGGCCAATGTCTACTGGGCGGAACTATTGCCCAATAACTTCAGGCTCACCTTACAATCGGCCCCGCTGCATGTAGGACCCCTCATGGAAAAATACCTGTGGCATGAGAAGACCAGCGTCATTCTGACCTCGGCCACCCTCACCACCCACGGTGAATTTGATTACATTCGCAACCGCCTCAACGCTGATGAAGCCGATGAGCTGGTGCTTGGCTCGCCCTTCGATTTTGAATCGTCCACGCTGCTTTTCCTGGCCAACGATATCCCCGAGCCGGCCGACGCCAACGCCTATCAGCGCGGGGTTGAATCCGCCATCATCCGGCTGGCCAAGGCCACCCACGGACGCATGCTGGCCCTCTTCACCTCTTACGCCCAGCTCAAACGCACTTCACAGAGCATCGCCGCTGCATTGGCAGAGGCAGATATACAGGTTTACGAACAGGGCGAAGGCGCTTCTACCAATACCCTGCTGGAAAGCTTCCGTGAAGCTGACCAGGCTGTGCTGTTGGGCACACGCGCCTTCTGGGAAGGTGTGGATATACCAGGCGAGGCACTCTCAGTGTTGGTCATCGTCAAGCTGCCCTTTGATGTACCCTCCGACCCCATCATCGCCGCCCGCTCTGAGACCTTTGATGATTCCTTCAATGAATACAACCTGCCCGAGGCCATTCTGCGCTTCCGCCAGGGCTTTGGCCGCCTCATCCGTACCCAATCTGACCGCGGCGTGGTGGCCATTCTGGATAAGCGCGTCCTTACCAAAAAATACGGCCGCCAGTTCATTGAAAGCCTGCCCACCTGCACCACTAAAGTGGGCTCTGTGTCTGAACTCCCCTCTGCCGCCGCCAAGTGGCTGAATTTATAAAAATGTATTCTCTTTTTTTCTGTTTCGCATTATTTCTATTGCCATTGCCCCTAACGAACCTATCAAGACCAAATACAGCCCAATCTGAATTGTAGGTGCGCCAATTACAGCAGCGTTTTTATTTTTAATTAAGCCCACCCAGAATAACTGAAAAACCGTCAACAATAACAATAAAATGCTTGATAAATATCGAATGACATGAGTTTTTGACCCTTCCCGTACTGAACCTGAATTAAGCACTAGCATGGTGATTCCAAGAATAACCATTATTATTCCACCGTTATCTTGAAAACGCGGAAAAAGATGAATTCCATTCACAGTATATGCAAGTAAATCTCCACCTCGTACCCAGGGTAAAAAACAACTTAAGACAGATAGTAAAGTTGTCAGATTAAACAAAAACTTTAAGCGGCTAGTTTGTTTCATAATTCCCCGAGTGATTTTCTAAAGTCCACTTTTTTAATCTACAACTGTTTTCAAAGACCGGAATAAGTTGGTTTACAATCATGACATTCCAATCTCCGCCAATCCGGTCAATTTGGATTGGTGGCAATTTACAATCTTTGCATTCGCCATGTTAACAGACATGAATTGCGAGTTTGTGCAGGGGTTCCTCTTTGCCAAACCCGTTTCTCAACTGGACGCAAGTATTCTGTTGGATAAATCGATTGGAGCAGATAAACACGTCAAAGCGAATTCTAAAAAGACAGGTACCGGTTTGCCCGCTAAATTGAACCGTCTATAATTTGTTTTTCCATAAAACAAAATATTCATCAAAACCCCATTCGATTAAAGAGGACTTGTTTCCCCTTTTCTTTCGCTTCTTCGCATATCAGCTATAATAGGCCTATCTCATTATTCGAGGATTTCATGACAAATCCACTGGTGGAATGTATTCCAAATTATTCTGATGCGCGCCGGCCCGAAGTGGTCAGCGCCATCCTGGCCTCCATTCAGGCCGTCAAAGGGGTGCAGATCCTGGATCGCCACTCTGACCTGGACCACAACCGCACGGTCGTCACCATGATCGGTTCACCGGCTGCCATTGAAGAGGCCGCCTTCCAATCGATCAAGAAAGCCGCCGAACTCATCAACCTGGATGAACATACTGGCGCCCACCCGCGCATCGGCGCCACCGATGTGGTGCCCTTTGTACCCATCTCTGATATTTCAATGGCCGAGTGTATTGAAATGGCACGCCGGCTGGGCAAGCGCGTGGGGGAAGAACTTGACGTCCCCGTTTACCTTTATGAAGAAGCCGCCACCCGCCCTGAACGTCAAAACCTGGAAAGCATCCGCAAGGGTCAATATGAAGGCCTGAAAGAGGATGTCTTGTATAACCCGGAGCGCAAACCTGATTTTGGGCCTGCCAGACTGGGTACTGCCGGCGCCACGGTCATCGGCGCGCGCCACCCGCTGATCGCATTCAATGTATACCTCACCACCAACGATATCAGCATCGCCCAGAAGATCGCCAAGGCAGTGCGTAATTCCTCCGGCGGGCTGCGCTTTGTCAAAGCCATGGGGGTGATGGTAGATGGGCGGGCTCAGGTTTCTATGAACCTGACCAACTTCCGCCAGACTCCGATTGCCCGTGTGGTAGAGATGGTACGCCGCGAAGCCGAACGTTACGGTGTGGGCGTGCAGCACAGCGAGCTGGTAGGGCTGGTGCCCCAGGAAGCCCTGGTGGATGCTGCCGTCTGGTACACCCAATTGGACCAGTTTGAGCCGGCTCAGATCCTGGAAAGCCGCCTCTTTGGCGACGCCGCTGACGAGAATTCAGAAGCGGCTCCATCTTCTGCTGATTTCCTGGATGAACTGGCCAGTGCATCCCCCGCCCCCGGCGGAGGCTCGGCTGCTGCGCATACCGCCGCCGCCGCTGCTGCCCTGGTGACCATGGTGTGCCGCCTGACCGTTGGCAAGAAGAAATACGCTACTGTGGAAGCCCAGATCTGGCCCCTCATTGAGCAATCTGAAGCCTTGCGCTCCCGCCTGAATGCCCTTGTGGCAGAAGATGCTGCCTCTTTTACCGCCTTTATGACGGCTACCAAGCTCCCGAAAGACAACGAAGAACAGATGGCCGTCCGTGAGGCTGCCATTGAAAAAGCCACCCTGGAAGCCGCCCGCGTTCCGTACGAGACTGTTCAGCACGCCGCCAAATTGATGGAACTGGCCCTCATTGCTGCCGAGATTGGCAACCTTAATGCCATTTCGGATGCAGCCAGCGCCTTCCAACTGGCCAAAGCAGCCCTGCAGAGCGCTGGCCTAAACATTCTGGTGAACGTGAAGAATTTGCAAAACCCCGCTCCTGCTGCTGAATGGGTGAACGGCCTGCGCGCCTTCCAAAAAGCTGCCCGAGAACAAGAGAACAAACTGCATGAGATCTTGAAGTCTCGTGCTGAGATCGACATGGAATAACCAGCCAATTTAGGAGGAGAAGACAATGAGCATTCGTTCTGATAAGTGGATTCGCAAAATGGCCCGGGAACAAAAAATGATCGAACCGTTCGTAGAAAACCAGGTTCGCCAGGGCGTGATCTCTTACGGGCTTTCCTCCTACGGCTATGATATACGAGTGGCCAATGAGTTCAAGATCTTCACCAATGTCTTCTCAGTGACCGTGGACCCCAAGAACTTTGACCCAAAATCAATGATCGATTTCAACGGCGATGTTTGCATCATCCCGCCCAATTCCTTTGCCCTGGCGCGCACCGTGGAGTACTTCCGTATTCCACGCGACACGCTGACCATTTGTGTGGGCAAGAGCACGTACGCCCGCTGCGGTATCATCGTCAACGTCACCCCGTTTGAGCCAGAATGGGAAGGCTACGTGACCCTTGAGATCTCCAACACCACCCCGCTGCCGGCCAAGATCTATGCCAACGAAGGCATCGCCCAGGTGCTCTTCTTCCAGGGCGACGAGGTCTGCGAAGTCTCCTATGCTGACCGCAAGGGCAAATACCAAAATCAGCAGGGGATCTTGCTTCCAAAGCTTTGATCCATTCAGCACCCAGTCCGAAATGCGGATATAATTTATCCGCATTTCTTTTTTTGGAGAATCCATGCGCAAAAGATTTTTGCTCGTACTCATCAGCAGTTTATTGATCTCAACCTTTCTGAGCGGCTGCGGTACTGGCTTGTTCACAACCCCCACCCCGACCGCCACAGCCACGCTTGAGCCTACTATCACCCCTCTGCCCACAGCCACCCCCACAGCTACGCCAGTGCCCTATTACATCAGCGCGCAGACCTGGACGGGCGATATTCAGGTACCCATCCTCATCTATCACCGCTTTGGCAATGATGACCATGAGCTGACCTCCATGTGGGTTACCCGCTCTGTGTTCAAGGAACAACTTCAGAAACTTTATGATGCTGGCTTCAGCGCCATTTCGCTCAGTTCCTGGCTGGATGGCACCTTCAGCGTTCCCAACGGGCGCAAGCCCATCATCCTCACCATTGATGACGGCTGGTCAGCCGATCAGGTCTTCGTCAATGATGACGGCACCCCCGCCGATTATTCTGGCATCGGCATCCTTTATCAGTTCGTCAAAGACCATCCCGATTTTCAATTCAACGTTTCCATTAACGTCATCATGGGCGATAAACAATTTGGCGACTTGCGTTATGCAGATTGGAATTTTGTTGGCCCCAACTGGCAGAAAAAGCTGGCTGATACCATCGCCTGGTCCATTGATAACGGCGTGGAAGTCTTCAACCACACCTACACGCATGTCGATCTTTCCCAGACAGATGCAGCCGGTGTGAAATATCAGCTTGCCAAGAATGATGAAGCCTTGCGCTATTTTCTGGAACTGATCAAACGCGACGATCTGGAAGCCAAACTGGGCAACGTCATTGCCGCGCCACAGGGCATCATGCCCAGCACAGACGCCAGCATGCGCGCCCTGCGTAATTACATCGATCCTGAGGGCAAAGCGGTGCAGGCCGTGTTGGGAGCCTACAACTCGAATGAAGGCATGCTCACCCCTTCCGTGTTCTCTTCCAACTACGACCGCTTCAACATTCCCCGCGTCACCGCCACCAACTACTCCATTGACTGGGTGATCTCGCTCAAAGACCAGGTACCGACCGCCACCGAATGCAAATTAGGACCCACCTCCCCTGAGACAGCCAATGATCTGACTGCCGTCCAGAACCTGATCTCAGCCGCCATCCAAAGCGGAACCTGCCCTGAAGGCGTATACCACGTACAAAATTGGGTCTTTTTGGCCAGGAATGGCAGCGTCAACCAGTTCACGCCGCCACAGTAATCCAATTTTTTTGAAGAATTGCCGCCATCTGCAGATTGGATGGCGGTTTTTGTTTAATCTTTTGTATAATTCATTAAGGAACTCAAATGAGGCGGCTATGAATAAGATCACACAGGTCATCAAACGAACAGGCGCAATTGTCCCCTTCAACCCGGAGCGCATCACCAATGCCATCTACCGGGCTGCCGTTGAGGTAGGCGGCCGTGACAAAGCCACGGCAGAAACCCTCTCCCGTAAGGTGGTGGAGATCCTTGAAAGCAACACCCCCAATAATGGCCGCCCTCCGCACATTGAAGAGATCCAGGATGTGGTGGAAAAAGTCCTCATTGAGAACGGTCATGCCAAAGTGGCCAAAGCCTTCATCCTTTACCGAGATGAGCGTGCCCGCCATCGTAAACAATTGGAAGCTCAGCGCACCCAACCTTCTGAGAACATTCCCTGGGCCAAGATCTGGCACGTGCTCGATTGGTCTGCCGCGCACCATGTACACACGGTTTCAGAATTAAATGCCCGTCTGGATGCCGGCGAGTTCCCGCAGATCATCACCGAATCAGAAGCTGCATATGAAGTAGACGTGGAAACAGCGGTCAGTGCCATCCTGGCACGCAAAGAAGCCCTCAAGATGGTCATCATCACCGGTCCCTCTTCCTCTGGTAAAACGACCACCACCCTCAAGGTAGCGCAACGCCTCAAGACCGTTGGTCTGAAGTTGGTCACACTCTCGGTAGATAACTATTTTTTTGACCTTGAAATGCACCCCAAAGACGAGTTTGGGGATTACGATTTTGAAACCCCTCATGCCCTCGAGCTGCCCCTCATTAATCAGCACCTGGTTAAGCTGATCACCGGAGAAGAGATCACAGTGCCCTTCTACGATTTTCGCACCGGCCGACGCGACCCTGCCAGGAATAGCCAAATGAGGCTGGCCGAGAATGAATTGATCCTCATTGATTCTTTGCATGGCCTGTTCCCGGCTATGACGGCGGACATCCCGAATGAACAAAAATTCAAGCTCTACCTGGAACCGCTTCTCCAGACAAAAGGTGACGATGGGGAATATGTGCGCTGGACGGATATTCGCCTGATACGCCGTATGCTGCGCGATGCCGCCCATCGCGCTTATGACCCGCGTCAGACCCTGGAACACTGGCATTATGTTCGTTCCAGCGAGATGCGCAACATTTTGCCCTACATACACAGCACAGATGCCATTGTCAATTCAGCCATGCCTTACGAATTGCCCATCTACACCCAGAAGATGCTGGGTAACTTCATCCAATGGACGGACCAGTACAAGAACGACCCGTTGCGTCAGGACGCCTTTGAGCGTGCCGAGCGCGTAGCGCACTTGCTGGCCAGTGTCCATCCTGTGGGGGACGAAAGCTTCATCCCCACTGATTCTGTGATCCGCGAATTCATTGGTGGGTCCAGCCTCCAATATTAAGGCACAAGAATGCCCAGATCCCCCAAAACAGCGATCCTCAAGAATCCATTACGCATACGTACGGTCGTTCAACGCCGCCATGCTGTTGCCAACCTGCTGGTGATGCTTCTTAGTTTTGCCTTTTCTGTCACCGCCACGCGCGTATTCCTCAACCTGACCGGCTTCCCGCAACTGGGCGGCAATGGTCTGCATATTGCCCATGTCCTGTGGGGAGGGCTCTTTCTGTTTGTAGCCAGCCTCCTGCCCCTCATCTGGGTCAACCAATGGGTGCTTGCACTCAGCGCCGTGCTGAGCGGCCTGGGCGTTGGCCTTTTCATTGATGAGGTGGGCAAGTTCATCACCAGCAGCAATGATTACTTCTTTCCAACTGCGGCACCCATTATTTACGCCTTCTTCCTGTTGTCCGTACTGGTCTTCACCCAGGTGCGTACCCGCCGTGATTCTGGCGCCCGACCGCAGATGTACCGCATATTGGAAGATTTCGCAGAAGTGCTCGACCGCGATCTCTCACAACAAGAGTTGGATGACCTGCAAGGCCAGATCAATCGAATCTTATTAGAACGAGAAGACCCACAATTACTGAGCCTGGCGCAAAGCCTGAAAGAGTATCTCAACAGCAAGGGCTTAAAAGTAGTTCCTCATCAACCCGATCTATACGAACGAGTGGTCAAACGCTGGCGTCGATTTGAAAAGAACTGGCTCACCCGGCCGCGCATGCGTAAATGCCTCATTGCGGGGCTCTTGGTCTGGGCTGCCTGGGCGTTGACCTCTCAGATCACCATGTACCTCACCACCCACAACGCGGCTCAATTCCAACATCTATTGGAACAATTTATGGCGAACAATCTGGTTCGCAACGCCACCGGCATGAACTGGTTTGAAGCGCAAATCCTTTTAGAGGGCGCAATGGGAATCATTGCTCTTGTCGCTGCTCTCTTCCTGGTCTTCAGAAAAGACACCATCGGTATCTGGTTGGGCATTGCCGACCTCATAATCACTCTGGTAGTGGTCAACCTGCTTACTTTCTATTTCAATCAATTTTCCACCATCGGTTTTGCCGTGGTACAGTTCGTTCTGCTGGTTTTCTTGCTCTCGTATAAACGCCGTTTCATGGACCCATCTACAACTCGACACAGACACTAGCTATCCAAAGGAGATTTCCACATGACTGCCATTCCTTTCATCGATTCCTACTGGGTCCTCCCAGATCAGCTTTTAGCCGGCCAATACCCTGGCGGACAGGACGATGCCACCACACGCCGCCGTCTGCAATCGCTCATCCAGGCAGGAATCACCACCATCATCGACCTGACAATGCCGGGAGATGCCTACTTTACATATTACAAAGCGCTGCCTGAAGAAGCCAGAGAGTATGAGACCTGGGTGGAACGTGTCAATTTTCCTATCCTCGATTATGATGTGCCCACCGTGGAACGCATGAAGGACATTCTAGATCTGATCGATGAAAAATTAGCAGATGGCCAGCGCGTCTATGTGCACTGCATCGGCGGGCGCGGACGCACCGGTACAGTGGTGGGCTGTTACCTGGTCCGCCACGGCGCCAGCGGCGAGCAAGCCCTGGCTCAGATCGAACGTCTGCGCAAAGATACTGCCAACTGGTGGAAATCCTCGCCAGAATCGGATGCGCAGGTGGAGTTTGTGAAGAATTGGAAATAAAAAGGAGTATCCATAGGGACACTCCTGACCTCTAATTAATCATTACTGATCATTGAATTTTTCTTATTGCGTTAAAAAACTCGTCTTCTACTTTTTTCAACTGTGTTGTTCTACCAAACTTATAATCATTAAACGCCGAAAAGAAACGAATCACTTTTATTTTGAAAAAATTTATATAAACAATTGCCATCGGATTGAATTCTCTATCTCCGCCCCAATATTTTACCGCTTTAACTGGCCATTCTTTCTCATCCCAGGTTGCTCTTTCAGACCAATTCAGGGTAAATGCCCTTCCAGTTAAAAGCGGAAAATAATTTTCTTCTATATACGTTTTCCAATGCGGACTATTGGAATAGACAAAAATGATCTGCTTTTTTTGTTCCCGAATAAAGGAAAGAAATTTTATTCGAGCAAGTAGGTTCTTAATTCCAAATACAAACAATAATGGAATTATAAAAAGAATAATTACCAGTAACAGCAAAGCTTGCAAGATCACATCGTAAATACTTTTCTTTGCAAGATCGTTGTGAGGGTCATCTTTTATCAATTTACCACCCTGTCAGTATCTTTTAGCAAACGGAACTTATAGTCAGATAGATTTTACAGGTATATTGAGATTTCTAATAGCAAGTCTGGCAGTTTCTAGTTTTCTTCACCTGGTTGAGCTATATTTGCTCTTTAAACTCAAAGCCAAGCTTAACCCACTCCAATCTGCGGAAAGATTAGGCTATAACTAAATTTGAATAATGGTTATCGTACTTGCAACAAAGATATTCTCATTTAGTTTGAGATAGTTTTTTGGACTAATGTTATATAAAGAGATGCTTTCAAGAAAAGACATCTCATTACGGAATATTCGTCAATCTCTTTTCTCCAGCCCTTTCGCTTCATTCCAGTAACCGTCCATCTCCTCCAGGCTCATGTCTTGCATGGGTTTGCCAAGCTCTACGGAGCGTTTTTCAATATAGGCAAAGCGGCGCCGGAATTTGAGGTTTGTTTCGCGCAACGCTGATTCTGCGTCCACCTTGTACCAGCGGACGAGGTTGACCACGGCAAAGAGCAGATCTCCTAATTCTTTGGCGCGCTCCTGTTCGTTGGGCGCAGACATCACCTCTTCGTACTCCTCATGAACCTTGTCCATGACAGGCCCGATCTCTCTCCAGTCAAACCCCACCCTTGCTGCCCGGTCCTGAATTGATTGTGCCTGAGAAAGTGCCGGGTACGTGATCGGAATTCCATCCAGCAACCCTTTGGGCTTGTCCTGACCGTTCTCAGCGCGTTCCTTTTGTTTGAGCTTTTCCCAGGTCTGCAGAACGCCCTTCTCGCCGTCTACGGTTGCGTCACCGAAAACATGCGGATGCCTGTAAACGATCTTACGGTTGATACCTTCCAACACATCGGCAAAGTTGAATTCAGCGGCTTCCACGCCGATCTGGGCATGGAGTGCTATTTGAAGTACCAGGTCGCCCAGCTCTTCGCTCAGTCCATCCATATCTTTGGCATCCAGAGCAGATAAAGCCTCATAGGTTTCTTCTAATAAATAGGTGCGTAAAGAATCATGCGTTTGTTTCTTATCCCAGGGGCAACCATTGGGGGCGCGAAGATGGGCAATCAACTCCTGAAATTCTTCTAGAGAAGAATCACTGGAACGCGGTGGGATCAGAATGGCCGCCACAGGTGTGGTCACCTGGCTTAGCTTGTCTAGATCCGCTTCATTCCACTCAATCCGACCATTGGCTTTTTCAAACAGCACATTCAATTTGTGCGTTGCCGGGTATACCGCCTTCACCAGGGCAGAAAGCTCTGCCAGCCCTTTGCCTTCGCCAGGGTAATAGATGACGGCTGTTTGCACGGGTGAGAAAGGTAAATGAAATCGTCCCTCCAGCTCCCTGCCATCCACAACCGCTGTTCCCTTGCTGATTGACGCATTCTTTGCAATATACGCGTTTACACCCAGGTCATCCCCTGCCAGCCAATGCAAAAGTTGTTCCGGATACTTTTGTACGATCAAACGAACCAGGTGGTCAGCGGCCAGCGGATCCGTCATGGTGACGTAGACCACAAATTGGTCCGCTGTTATTGCGGCACCGATCTGAGCCAGCGCTTCTGAAGCAGATTCCTCATCACTGGGAGAGACGAGTTGAAAAGAATGCCTGCCCAACCCTTCCAACCAGCGTGCGGCCAGGTTGCCGCGCACCAGAACCAGGTCTGCGTTCAAAATACTGGCCACTGCCTCAGGCGAGGCAGCCCGATAACCAATTACCCATATGGCTTGATTGTTCATTTGATCCGCTTTCTAATCTTAACTTAAACAACAAGACACAACCTTCTGCCTGGCTGGATCAGGAAAATGTAGGTCATTGAAATGCCACACATTTTCCTGGCCAGCCGCATGAGATTGTATCTCGTCGGAATCAGGAATAACTCCTGAAAAGGTCTAACGTTTGGTGTAGGTCGGAGCCTTGCGGGCGCGTTTGAGACCTGGTTTCTTGCGTTCCTTCACACGTGGGTCACGGGTAAGGAAACCACCTTTACGCAGAAGCGAGGTGTTGTCAGCATTCAACTTGACAAGGGCGCGAGCGAGACCAAGCTGTACAGAATCGGTCTGACCAGAAACGCCACCACCACGGACAGTGGCAGTGATGTCAAAGGTCTTCTGATCCATGCCAGTGGCTCCCAGGGGGCCAAGAATGGCTTCCATATCGCCAGTACGGGGGAAGTAATCCTCGATGGGGCGATCATTGACCGTGAACACACCGGAACCGCTCATCAAACGAACACGAGCAGAACTCTCTTTGCGGCGACCAATACCTTCGTAATATTGAACCATAGTTCACTTGCTCCTTATGCAACCGGTTTCGGGTTTTGGGCAGTATGAGGATGTTCGCTGCCAGCATAGACTTTCAATCGTTTGATGATTGAATGGCCCAAGCGGGTATGAGGGATCATGCCCCAGACAGCGGCAAAGATCACGCGTTCAGGGTGAACACGCAATTGTTGTTTGATCCCAACTGCTTTCAAACCACCGGGATAGCCTGAATGTTTGTAATACACTTTTTCATCCAGACGGGCACTGGAGGCGACAATATCAGCGGCATTGATGACAACCACTACATCTCCCATTTCAACACCGGGAGTGTAGGTCGGCTTGTGTTTACCAAGCAAATACTTGGTAATCTGAGTCGCCAGGCGTCCTATACCCTGACCTTTGGCGTCAACCAAAAGCCACTCTGGTTCTTGAGTCCCTTTGAGGACATAAGTCTTTTCCACCATTTTATCTCCATCAACCTAATATTTTAGGCTATGTCATCTAAGATTTCACTGTTGTCAATTTGCTCTTGCTTACCGAGCGGATAAGTCACATCAGTCAACACCAACCCTTTGGCCGGGGCTAACCCCGATCGTAGAGGAGTGCACTGATTCACACTGTCGTGCAAAGCTTGCAAAGAGATCTTCTCTTTGGCACAACTCACAAGAAGGTAAACCGTTCTTCTTACCATATGGTAGAGAAAAGCATTTCCTTCTATCTCATACTCCAACCGCTCCCCTTTTTGCTGCCACTGGCTGTGAAAGATCTCACGGACTGTGGAGGCGCCAGGTTTCATGGGGCGGCCGAATGCAGAGAAGTCATGCTTGCCGAGCATCGCCTTTGCGGCTTCGTTGAGTAGATCCACATCCAGTTTTGGCCAGATGTGCCAGGCGTAGTGATCCTGCATCGGATCGCGCTCCGGGGTTTGGTAGATATGGTACACATAACGTCGGCTTGAAGCATCATAACGGGGGTGGAAGTCCGCTTCAACCCGGGTCAGGTTTCTTACCGCTGCATCCATTGGCATCTTTGCATTGATCGCCCTCACGAGCAATTCGTCTGCATGCCGCCAGTCCAGCGAAAAGACCACTACCTGTCCCAGTGCATGTACGCCGGTATCGGTTCTGCCTGCAAAGAGGATGCTTTCCTCTTCCCAGCCAAGATCCCTCAAAACCGACTCAAAGACACTTTGAACAGTACGGGTGTTTCCCTGCCGCTGGAAACCGAAAAAATCGGTCCCATCGTAAGCAAGTCTCAATTGGTAACGTGCCATCCCTTTACCGTCCTTTATCAGGTCGGTGGGTTTACTCTTCTACCAGCTCGATCACGACCATTTCAGCGCTGTCGCCCAAACGGGGTCCAAGCTTTGAAATGCGGGTGTAGCCACCGTTGCGGGTTTCAAACCGCGGTGCGATCTCATCGAACAATTTTTTAACCATTTCAGCATCACCCAAACGGGCAGAAGCCAAACGGCGAGCATGTACTTTTTCGGCTTCCGTAGCTTTGCTGCTGCGGCGTGCCAGAGTGATCAATTTCTCAGCTTCGCCACGGATGAACAAAGCTTTGGCATGAGTTGTTTGAATACGCTCGTGCTGGAAAAGCTGGTTCACCATCGTGCGGCGCAAACCGATTCGCTGATCTTTTGTACGACCAAGTTTAAATCCTGCTACCTGATGGCGCATGTTTACTCACTCCCATCTTTATCGTCTTGCATGAAGCCTTTTTCCTGCATTTTCTCGCGGAGCTCATCTAAGCTCTTTTCGCCGAAGTTGCGGATGGACATTACGGCTTCGTCACCTTTATCGAGCAGTTCAAGCACATGACCAACGGTCTGGATGCCGGTTCTCTTGAGCGAGTTATACACACGCACAGAGAGGTCCAGATTTTCGATCGGGGTCTCAGCGGCTTCACTGGTGAGGTGGCTGCCAGAGACGATCTTCTCTGGGGCTACCATCAAAGTTTCTTCGCTGATGCCAGAAATGAAGCGCAGATGATCAATGATGATCTTGGAGCTGCCTCCAAGCGCTTTTTCCGGGCTGATCGTTCCATCCGTCCAGATCTCAAGGATCAGGCGGTCATAGTTGGTGCTCTGAACAACACGGGCGTTGCCAACCGAGAAATTGACACGTTTGACAGGCCCATAAATGGCGTCTACAGGTAAATCGCCGATGGGCAATTTACCGCTTCGGTCTGAAGAGGGGGAATAGCCACGACCACGCTCTACAGTGAAGTCGATATCAAGACGAGTCTTGGCATCATCCACAGTGAAGAGGTAGAGGTCGGGATTCACGATCTCAACTTCAGCCGGAACCTGGATATCGGCAGCGGTAACAACACCTTCACCACGAACATCAAGGTGGAGATGAGCAGTATCGCCTTCGTGAAGGATCAAACGGATCTGCTTCACTTGCAGCATGACCTGAATGACGTCCTCACGCACACCCGGAATATCCATGAATTCATGGGTAACTTCCGAAATACGCATTGACGAGATCGCAGCACCATCCAAAGACGAGAGCAATACTCGGCGAAGAGCATTCCCCAACGTCACGCCAAACCCTCTCTCGAGGGGGCTGATTACAAATTTTCCGTAGTTTCGCGCTTCTGCTTCGCGCTCAACCTTGGGTGTTACCATGTTAGATAAAGCACACACAATTTGCCCCTTTCCGATACACTCTCGTATCTAGTTTCGGGATGATGGACATTAGCGTGAGTAGTACTCAACGATCAACTGTTCGTCAATGTTACCGTCGATCTCAGCGCGTTCAGGCAATCTCAGGATACGCCCACTCAATGTTTTGATGTCGCGATCCATCCAGACAGCGCACGGTCGTTTTTCAGCAATATCCGGAAGCTCTTTGAAGTAGGTATCACCCTTTGAGGTTTCGCTCAGGGTGATGACATCGCCGGCTTTCACCAGCATAGATGGGATGTCAGCACGGCGGCCATTCAAGCGGAAGTGGCCATGGTTCACCAATTGGCGAGCCTGGCTGCGGCTCTCTGCCCAACCCAGGCGGAAAACTGCGTTATCCAACCGGGTTTCGAGAGTCTGCAGCAGCACAAAACCAGTCAAACCGCGGGTATGCTGAGCGATCTCATAGTAACGAACAAACTGACGTTCGAGAACACCGTATACGCGGCGTGCGCGCTGTTTGGCACGCAACTGACGACCATATACGGACTCACGCTCAGATCGACCCTGTTTGGTTCGACCATGCTGACCAGGAGCAAAACCACGTTTCTCGAAAGCACATTTCGGAGAAAAGCAGCGTGCACCTTTCAGAAATAATTTTTCACCTTCACGCCGGCAAAGTTTGCATGCCGGACCAGTATACTTAGCCATATTTATCCTTCTCCTGTATTACACGCGGCGTTTTTTAGGAGGCCGGCAGCCATTATGCGGAACCGGGGTGATATCTGAGATTGAGTGAACTTTCAATCCAGTTGACTGCACTGCACGGATGGCAGATTCACGACCAGGGCCAGGACCTTTGACAACAATATCAACTTCCTGAACACCCATGTTCTGGGCTGCCTTAATGGCCTGTTCAGCCGCAAGGCGAGCCGCGAAGGGCGTGCTCTTTCGAGAGCCTTTGAAGCCCGCCGAACCAGCGCTGCCCCAGCAAAGTGCGTTTCCCTGCTGATCGGTGACGGTGACGATCGTATTATTGAATGAAGCAAATACGTGCACCTGAGCCGAGGAGAGGGTCCGCTTTGTCTTACGAGTAGCGCCTGCGCGACGCGTTGAACGTACGTTTTGAGCCATAATTCCTCGTTTACCTCTTAAACTAAATTCCAATCGTTCACCTGGAAGGTACCTTGTGGCCAGGTCGCCGCGGGGGAGAAGGGCACCCCACCCGACCACTCATATCCTAACAGGATTACTTCTTCGCTGCTCCACGACGGCGACCGCGACCGGCCACAGTCTTCTTGGGGCCTTTAGCAGTACGGGCGTTCGTGCGGGTGCGTTGGCCGTGAGCCGGCAAGTTACGACGATGGCGCATGCCACGGTAGCAACCAATTTCAATGAGGCGTTTGATGTTCATCTGCACTTCACGGCGCAGATCGCCTTCTACCTTGAAATTTTTGCCGATGTATTCACGTAACGCGCCAACTTCGGTTTCGGTCAAATCTTTGACGCGAGTGTCCGGATTAACGCGCGTTTCACTAATGACCTCACTGGCACGGGTGGGACCAATCCCAAAAATGTAAGTGAGAGCGACTTCGACCCGCTTATTACGCGGAAGATCAACACCTTCAATTCTCGCCATATGTCCTTATCCCTGTCGCTGTTTGTGCTTTGGGTTTTCGCAGATCACAAATAATCTGCCGCTGCGCTTTACGATCTTGCATTTGGCGCAACGCTTACGAATGGATGGTGATACTTTCATGGTACAACTCCTTAGAAGAACTGCGGTTAATCCGAAGTTAGGATTATACCTTGTGTTAGTGATTCCGTCTAGGAATGGAACCGTCTCCCAGCGTAGTGAGGATCAGGGGTCCATTCTCTGTAACGGCGACGGTATGTTCATAGTGTGCCGTCAGCGATCCATCTTCTGATGAAACCGTCCACTGATCAGGTAGAACATAAGTGGTGTCTGTTCCAACCAACAGCATCGGTTCAAGAGCGATGGTCATACCAACCTTCAAAACCAACCCTTTTCCGGGGGTGCCGTAGTTCGGCGCTTGCGGTCCTTCATGCATCTGGCGACCTACACCGTGACCGGTGTATTCGCGCGTCACATAATAACCGCGGCTTTCCGAGTACTCCTGAATGGCGTGAGAAACGTCACCCAGATGGTTTCCGGCAACCATTTTTTCGATCCCGGCATAAAGAGCCCCTTCGGTGGCATCGATGAGTTTTTGAGCCTCTTTTGAGATCTCACCAACTCCGGCAGTGAATGCCGCGTCGCCTACAAAACCTTCGTAAACGCAACCGCAATCCACTGAGACGATGTCCCCTTCCTTTAGCTTGCGCTTGCCCGGAATGCCGTGCACCAGTTCGTAGTTTACACTCACGTTGGTGCTGGCCGGGTAAGGATAGGGACCGGGGTACCCTTTAAAAGGGCTGTAACAACCATGCTTGCGCAGCACCTCTTCGGCGGCTGCATTCAAATCACCAGTCGTTATACCAGGTCGAATAATGGAACGAGCGGCTGCTAATGCTTCTGCATTGATGCGGCCGGCTTCGCGCATTATTTCGATCTCGTGCGCCGACTTAATGGTGATCTGTCTATCCCAAGACATAATTTCACGCTTTCTCGATCGCGGCCTGCAAATCCGCGGAGACCTCATCAATGGGTTTGGTACCATCAACGGTCACCAACAGATTGCGGCTTTGATAATACTCGATCAAAGGAGCGGTTTGTTGGGTATAAACCTTGATACGGTTTTCTACCGTGCTTCTCTGATCATCTTCCCGCTGATACAGTTCAGAGCCATCAATATCGCAGATACCTGCTACCTGAGGAGGATTGAACTTTTCATGGAACACATGCCCCTGCGCCCGGCAAGACCATCTTCCGCTAAGGCGGTCAATGAGTGTCTGGGCAGGAACATCGATCAGCGGAACCAACTCAACCTTGCTATCAAATTCCTTGAGCATTACTGCCAAAGCATCTGCCTGGGCAGGTGTGCGCGGGAAACCATCCAGCAAAGCGCCATTCTTACAATCGGGTCGGCTGATGCGATCTCGCACCATGCCAATGGTCACATCATCGGGCACAAGCTCGCCCCGGGCCATAAAGCCCTGGGCAAGCTTGCCTAATTCAGTCTCGTTTTTCAAATTCTCGCGGAACAGATCCCCTGAGGAGATATGTACCAGACCATACTTTTCAGCGATGATCTTTGCCTGCGTTCCTTTGCCGGCACCCGGAGGGCCAATCAAGACATAGAATTTAGCCATCTCGTATTAGCCTTTGATGATGCTTTCGTCGTAGCCGTGAACTTTAAGCTCGGTTTCAATGATGGTGAAGGTGTCACGAACAACACCCACAACGATCAGCAGACCAGCAGCAGAGATCACGAACAGGGTTGACTGCGAAAGAGGCAGGAACAACTTGAGGATGTACGGCAGCACAGCCACGAACCCAAGGAAGAATGCACCCGGGAAGGTGATGCGGCGCTGAACTTTGGTGAGGTATTTCTGAGTAGGTCCACCACGAACAACACCCGGGATCTGTGCACCCTGTTTCTTCAGATTATCACCGTAATTCTGTTGTGTGAACAGAACATCAGTGTAGAAGAAGGTGAAACCAACCACCATCAGGAAGTACAGGATCGGATAGAACGCGTTGGTACCGCTGAAGAAATTGTAAACTCCATTGTTGAAGTTCGCCCACCACTCAACTTTTGAGTTGATGAAGTAGCTTGCCACCAACGCCGGGAAGGAGAGGATGGTCTGAGCAAAGATCAACGGAATCATACCGGCCATGTTCACCATCAAAGGCAGGTTGCTGCGCACTGGCATGGACATGCGGTTACCCACACGGCGTCCAGGGAAGAGCACCGGCACATTGCGGCGTCCTTGTTGTACAAAGACGATGGCAAAGATGATGAGAACAAGGATCACGATCATCAGCAAGAACATCCACCAACCATTGGTCTTATCAGCCAGGATACTCGCTAAATGAGCAGGGATCTTGGCAACAATACCAGCGAAGATGATCAATGAAAGACCCTGGTTGGGGATACCGTACTCTGAGATCAACTGACCCAGCCAAATACCAAACATGGTACCTGCCACCATACTGGTGAGCAGTGTCAAGGTCGGCACCAGGCTGCTCCCGGTAAAACCGAAGGGAGTTGTGAGAATACTTGAACCAGAAGAAACCATTGAATTGAAGATGTTCACCTGACCGATAGCGGAGAGGAAAGCCATGGGGATGGTCAAGTACATGGTCCAGCGTTCCATCAGAACGCGACCTTGTCTCGGATCATCCTTCATACGGCGTTCCAGGGCCGGAATGATAGGGATCAGGAGCTGAATGATGATCTGGGCGGTAATGTAGGGATAAACCCCCATTGCCAGGATCGAGAAGTTAGAGATCGTTCCACCAGAGAGCAGATCCAGCAAGTTGAACAAAGAGGCTCCAGCACCTGTTGATGAGGCAATGGATTGAATGACAGTTCGATCAATCCCAGGCACCGGAATATTTGCTGCGAGTCGATAGAGTACCAACAGAAGCACGGTGATGACGAGCTTCTTGCGAATATCTTCAGATTTCCATAGGTAGCGCCAGGCTGATCGCTTCATTAGAACTAACTCCTTGGTCTAACCTGCTTAGGCGATCAACTCGACCTTACCCCCGGCAGCTTCGATCTTGGCGCGGGCTGAATCAGTCACGCGCTGAACCTGAAGCGTCAGAGCGGCAGTGATTTCGCCGCGTCCGAGGATAACGACCGGATTACCAGGTTTGTGCAGCAATCTGGCCTCTGCCAAAATAGCAGGGGTGATTACACTGCCCGCCTGAAAACGGGTCAACTGGTCAAGATTGATTTCATTGAATTCAACTTGTGAGGGAGGGGTGAACCCTTCACCACGCATGAACGGTAAACGTCTGAAGAAAGGCAAGTTGCCACCCTGACGGTACAGTGCACCACCAGAACCAGCACGGGCACCTAAACCTTTGGTGCCACGGCCAGAGGTTTTACCCTGTCCGGCAGACATGCCATGCCCTTTGCGCTTTCCAACTTTTTTGGAGCCTTCATTTGGCATGAGGTCGTGTAGTTTCATTTCGCTACCTGCTCTTCTATCTTTACAAGATGATTAACTTTTCTGAGCATCCCTTGTAAAGCGGGGCTATCCACCTGCTCCACGGTTTCGTGGAGTCGGTGAAAACCCAAAGCTTTGAGGGTGTTTTTATGCTTCTCAGAATAACCGATTGCGCTTTTCATCAAGGTGATGCGCAGGGTTTTTACAGTCTGTTTCTTAGCCATTGTTCCTCCGTTGCCAGTAGGGAGTCAGCTCTTTCACGGTTTTACCGCGACGAGCAGCTTCTACTTCGGGAGACTTGAGCGAACCGAGTGCTTCAAAGGTGGCTTTCACCACATTCAAAACATTGGCGCTGCCCAGGCTCTTTGTCAAGATATCACGAACACCAGCTGCTTCCAAAACGGCGCGGACGCCACCTGCGGCAATAACGCCGGTACCAGGAGAAGCAGGTTTCAGCAGGATGATTGCACCAGCGGTGCGACCGGTCACCTCGTGGGGGATGGTCGTGCTGGTCAGAACAACCTGATGCATGTTCTTGTGCGCGCGCTCAGTGGCTTTGCGCATGGCATCGGGCACGGCATTGGCTTTGCCAATACCGATGCCGATCTTGCCGTGGTTGTCGCCAGTTACAATTGTGACACGGAACTGGAAGCGACGTCCACCTTTGACCACTTTCGCCACACGAGCAATCTCGATGACGCGTTCGTCATATTGTTGATCTAATGGTTGGTATTCCATTTGCTCCATATTTTAGGCCCTCACTTTTCTTATCGCCTAGAAATCCAGGCCAGCCTCGCGGGCAGCATCGGCCAAAGCCTTCACACGCCCACTAAAGCGGAAACCACCGCGATCAAACACAACCTGTTTGACCCCATTTCCAGTGGCACGCTTGGCAACCAACTCTCCAACCAGGCGAGCCTGCTCGACCTTCTTCAGGCCTTTAACTTTTTCACGGAGCTCATGATCGATAGTGCTGGCAGAGGCGAGTGTTACACCCTGCTCGTCATCGATCACCTGGACGTAGATTTCTGCAAGGCTGCGGAATACAGCCAACCGCGGCCGCAAAGCATTACCGCTAATGTTCTTACGAACACGCTGGTGTCTGCGAATACGTGATTCACTTCGAGAATATTTAGACATATGCATTCACCTACTTCTTCCCAGCGCCTTTACCCTTGCCTGCTTTACCAGCTTTACGGCGGATCTTCTCGCCTTGATAGCGGATACCTTTGCCCAGGTAAGGTTCTGGTGGACGGATCTTGCGAATATCAGAGGCCAGTTGGCCGATCACCTCAAGGTCATAACCCTTGATGGTAACGGTACGAGCCTTTGAATCTGCTTCAAAAGTGATCCCAGCGGGGGGATCAATCACGACCGGGTGGGAATACCCAACGTAGAGGACCAATTTCTTGCCATCCATTTCTACGCGGTAGCCAACCCCATCGACTTCCAACACTCTTGCGAAACCGGTGGAAACACCGGTGACCATGTTGTAGATCAATGCACGGGTAGTTCCATGCAAGGCGCGAACATTGGCGATCTCAGAGCTGCGGGTCACATTGATCACTCCGTTTTCCAGAGCGATGCCGATTGCCGGAGAGAATTCTCTCTTCATTTCGCCATTGGGACCTTTGACATGGACTTCAGAGCCGTTGATGGTAATCTGAACGGACCCTGGAACTGTCACTGGTAATCTGCCTATACGAGACACTGTTCAATCCTCCTTCATCCCACCGGGCTACCAGACCTTGCAGAGAAGTTCGCCGCCAACGTTAAGCTGACGTGCTCTCTGGCCGGTCATGACACCCTTAGAGGTGGACAGGATGGCAACACCCATGCCTGCCAATACCCAGGGAATGTCTGATTTTTGTGTGTAAACTCTGCGTCCAGGCCGACTGATTCGTTCCAGGCCAGTGATGACAGGAGTCTTTTCGCGACGTTCGCCTACATACTTGATCTTGATTCTCAAGACTTTCATATAGGCTTTCTCGCCTTCGACTACCTCATATCCTTCGACAAAACCTTCCTCTTTCAAAATTCGAGCAATTTCTTCCTTGATTTTTGAATGAGGCATAGCCACCACGGATTGGCTTGCCATGGCGCCATTCCGGATACGGGTCAACATATCTGCAATTGGATCATTAACACTCATGTTTCTTCCTCCGAACTGACGCTACCAGGATGATTTGGTGACGCCGGGGATTTGGCCTTCGAGAGCAAGCTCACGGAAGCAGATGCGGCACAAACCAAATCGACGCATATAACCGTGTGGTCTCCCACAGCGCTTGCAGCGGTTGCGCACTTGCACGGCATATTTACGCCGTTGTTCACGATATTCCATGCATTTCTTCGCCATACTAGTCCTTCCTGAAAGGCATGCCGAGCAGCTTCAGCATCGCTAAAGACTGATCATCAGAAGTGGCGCTGGTCACGATGGTAATTTCCATACCGCGGACCTTGTCCACTTTATCATATTCAATCTCCGGGAAAATGATCTGCTCGCGCAGACCCAGGGTGTAGTTCCCGCGTCCATCAAAGGACTCATCAGAGACACCGCGGAAGTCGCGCACGCGCGGCAACACGATGTTCATCAAACGGTCTAAGAACGCCCACATTCTCTCGCCGCGCAAAGTGACAGAAGTGCCAATGGCGCGACCTTCACGAAGTTTGAAGTTAGCAATGCTTTTGCGAGCTTTGGTGATGACGGGTTTCTGACCAGTGATTGCGGTCAGATCTGCCACAGCAGCATCCATCGCTTTGGGGTTGTCCATAGCTTCGCCAAGACCAATATTGATCACAACTTTCTTGATCTGAGGAATTTCCATCACGTTGGTGAGGTTCAATTCCTTCTTCAAGGCGGGAGCCACTTCGTTCTGATATTTTGCTTGCATAATATTCATAGTCGTTTACTCCGCCTACAGATCAAGATCCGCTTCGCAGTGTTTGCAAATGCGTTTGGTCTTGTTTTCTTCACGGACAAGAGCAACACGGGTGGGTTTGTTGCATTTCTTGCATACGATCATCACATTTGAAATGCTGACCGGTGCTTCGAAACGAACTTTCCCCGGGTTGACTGTACGGCCCTGAGATTGAACTTGTCGCTGATGCTTTGTGCGCATGTTAATGCCCTGCACAACAACACGTTCGTCGGTTGTGATTACTTTAATCACCTCGCCGCGTTTGCCTTTATCGTCAATGCGGCCGGTGATGATTTCTACCTGATCACCCTTACGAATTTTTGCTTTCATTATTTGCTCCTCATCCTGGCCTAGATCACTTCGGGAGCCAGGCTGACGATCTTCATGAAGCCTTTTTCACGTAACTCACGAGCAACCGGGCCAAAGATACGGGTGCCCTTGGGGTTTTGCCCATCAGCATCCAAAATAACAGCCGCATTGTCATCAAAGCGGATGGTGGAACCATCTTCGCGGTGCCATTCTTTTGCAGCACGGACGATAACAGCCTTCACCACTTCGCTTTTCTTCACTGATCCCTGAGGAGCAGCAGATTTGACGGTGGCGACAACAATATCACCCACTGAGCCATACTTACGGGTGGAACCACCCTCGATATGGAAGACCAGCAACTCGCGAGCGCCAGTGTTATCGGCAACTTTTAGTCGAGACTCATGCTGAATCATTAGACGGCCTCCTCGGCGATATCCAAGGTCTTGCCTTCGCGCTTTACGATGGTTTCAACAACCCAACGTTTTTCGCGGGAGATGGGAGCACTCTCAACGATGACAACTTCATCGCCGATGTGGCATTCCAACTCATCGTGAGCTTTCACTCTATGGGTTGAATGAACAACCTTGTGATAGAGCGGATGACGATAAGTACGGGAGGTTTCAACCACAACCGTTTTTGTCATCTTATTGCTGGTGACGATACCAGTCATGCGACGTCGTTCGTTCATTTTGCACCTTCCGATACTTTACCGAGCTCGCGTTCGCGAAGAATTGTTTCGAAAACGGCGATCTGTCGGCGGACAAATTTCAGACGGCTGGTATCGGTTAATTGCCCGGTTACAATTTGGAAACGAAGGTTCATCAGTTCGTTTCGGGCATCGCCCAGCTTTGTCTTTACTTCTTCGGTGGCTAAAAGCCGAATTTCAGAAGTTTTCATGCGGCTTCTCCTGCTCCCTCATGACGGCTGAGGATCTTGGTCTTGATCGAGAATTTGTAGGAAGCCTGGTTCAATGCTTCGATTGCTTCATCGTGATCTAGACCACTGATCTCAAACACGATCCTTCCCGGCTTTACCACTGCAACATAGTACTCCACGGCGCCTTTCCCTTTACCCATACGGGTTTCGGGCGGACGGTGAGTATATGGCTTGTCGGGGAAAATCCGGATCCATACTTTACCGTGACGCTTCATCGCGCGGACGATGGTGCGGCGGGCGGCTTCGATCTGGCGGGCAGTGACCCAACCCGGTTCCAATGCCTGAAGGGCAAATTCACCGTAGATCATATCTGCGCCGCGTAACGCCTTACCTCGCATACGACCGCGTTGAGCTTTACGCCACTTTACACGTTTTGGCATCAACATAGCAGCTACCTCTTTCGTTTCACCTGGGCAGAAGCCCAGCGTGGAGTCTATTCGCTTACGTACACACCTTCGGTGGATTCAACTTTCTCTTCCACACCCGGTAACACTTCACCCTTGTAAACCCATACCTTTACACCGATGCGACCATAGGTGGTCAGTGCCTCGGAACGGGCAAAATCAATATTTGCACGCAGGGTTTGCAGAGGAACACGGCCTTCACGCAGCCAGACGATACGGGCCATCTCGGCGCCGCTCAAACGACCGGCAACAGTGACCTTGATACCCAGGGCTCCCTGGCGCATTGCCTGCTGCAGCGCGCGCTTCATAGCACGGCGGTAGCTGACACGGCGTTCGATCTGCCCGGCGATATTTTCGGCAACCAGCAAGGCGTCACAATCTGGGTTCTTGATCTCTTTGATCTCCAGATCGATCTTTTTGCCGGTCAAGGCTTCCAGGTCTGTGCGGATCTTCTTGACAGAGTCGCCTTTGCGGCCGATCAAGATACCGGGTTTGGCAGTGTGGACCACTACCTTAACCTTACCAGGGAAGCGCTCTACCTCTACGTGAGAGATACCAGCTTTGTCACCTTCCTTGCGGACGATCTTACGAATGACCAGGTCCTGATGGAGTTGATCGCTATATTCTTGTCCTTCAGCGAACCAACGACCTTCCCAGGGCTGATTAATTCCAAGACGAAAACCAATTGGATGAACTTTTCGACCCATAATTTCTCCTGGTGTCCCTTTCTTATTCCTTCTCGCGCAGCACTACTGTGATGTGCGAGGAACGGCGCAGCAATGGCTTGAAGCGGCCACGAGCGCCAAAACGACGCCATTTGCGGGTGGGAGCTTCGTCCGCCATGATCTGATACACGAACAGATCATCACGGTTGAGGCCAAAGTTCTCTTCAGCGTTGGCAACTGCTGAGGCCAGTAATTTACCTACATGGTAAGCAGCCACTTTGTTGGTGAACTTGAGGGTGGTCAAGGCTTCAACAGCGGGGCGACCACGGACCAGATCCACAACCAGGCGGGCTTTCTGAGCAGATACGCCGCAATTTTTCAATTCAGCGCGGATATCGTGAGCCATGGTTATTTACCTCCCTTATCGGAAGATGAAACATGACCGCGGAAGTGGCGAGTGGGTGCAAATTCACCCAGACGGTGCCCAACCATGTTCTCAGTGATGTAAATGGGCACATGGCGTCTGCCGTCATGTACAGCAATGGTATGCCCAACCATTTGCGGGAAGATGGTGCTGGCCCGGCTCCAGGTTCGGATAACTTTCTTTTCTCCGGCGGCATTCATCGCTTCGATTCGTTTCAACAGCTTAGGGGCTACGAAAGGCCCTTTTTTAAGCGATCGTGACATAATTTCGTTCCTCTCTCTCGGCTAAGATCTCTTTACTCAATCTTACCGATTGCCGGCGTTACGACGGCGAACAATGAACTGGTCGGACTTCTTATTGCGGCGGGTCTTATAACCACGGGTAGGTTTACCCCACGGGCTCTTAGGACCTGGCATACCAGTAGGCTGACGGCCTTCACCACCACCATGGGGATGGTCGCGGGGGCTCATAGCAGTACCACGAACTGTTGGGCGGACACCCAGATGGCGCTTGCGTCCAGCTTTGCCCAGCTTAATGTTACTGTGATCGGTGTTGCCAACCTGGCCAATAGTGGCGTAGCACTGCTGGCGGATCAGGCGAACTTCACCGGAGGGCATACGAATCTGAGCGTAATCGCCTTCTTTACCCAACAACTGGGCAGAGGTACCGGCAGAACGAACCAACTGACCGCCTTTGCCTTCGCGCAGTTCAATGTTGTGGACCATCGTTCCAACGGGGATACTGGCAATGGGCAGACTGTTACCGGGGCGGATATCGGCATTGGGGCCAGAAACCACGGTATCATCCACTTTCAAGCCAAGAGGAGCGATGATGTAACGTTTTTCGCCATCAGCGTAAACAAGCAAGGCCAAACGGGCAGTACGGTTCGGATCGTACTCGATTGCAGACACACGAGCGGGGATACCCTGCTTGTCGCGTTTGAAATCAACGATACGAATGTACTGGCGGCGGCCAGAACCTTGATGGCGGACGGTAACTCGACCCTGGTTGTTACGACCAGCGTGAGCCTTTCGCAAGACAATCAGCGACCGTTCGGGAGTGTCTTTTGTAATTTCATCAAAAGAGTACCCGGTCATGCCACGGCGGCTGGGAGTCGTAGGTTTATAGATCTTAATCGCCATTATTCAACCCCTTCAAAAATCGGAATACGATCTTCCGGAATCAGGGTGACGATCGCTTTCTTATACCCGGAGTTGTGAATCGCCAGACGGCGGCTGCGGGCACTGCGAGAGCGTTTTGCCGGAGCATTGATAATGTTCACCCGTACAACTTTGACATTAAAGAGGGTTTCCACTGCATCTTTTACCAGGGTGCGATTTGCATCCACGGAAACTTCAAACACATACTGATGCATGCGGTTAACCAGATAATTGGACTTTTCAGTCACAATAGGGCGGCGGAGTACTTCATAAATAGAGCTCATATTATCCTCCTACCTATCCCAGATTGGCCTTGATGAGATCAAGCGCATCTACCGGAATCAGCAGTTTGTTGTAGACCAAAAGGTCACGAACATTCAAATAATTCGCGTGTAGGATCTTTGCGTCCGGAATGTTGCGGGTGGAGCGAACAACACCTTCGTATGCTTCATCCACGGTGGGGACCAGAACAAGGGCGCTGGCTTCACCGACCAGAGTATTCAATGCACCGGCCATCAGACGAGTTTTTGGCTCGACCAATTTGAGCTCATCGATCACAATGATCTGATTCTCAGCAGCTTTGCTGGATAAAGCTGAACGCAACGCAGCCTGACGCATTTTGCGGGGCATGGAAACTGCGTATGAACGCATGTGCGGGGTGTGGATCTTACCGCCGCCTTTCCATTGCGCTGAACGAGAGGAACCCTGTCGGGCACGACCGGTTCCTTTTTGATGCCAGGGTTTGTGACCGCCACCAGAAGTTTCACTTTTGGTCTGGGTCTCGTGGGTACCCAAATGGGCATTTGCCATCTGGCGCACGAAAGCCTGGTGCATCAAATCAACACTAATTGGGGCTTCGAAGATACCAGCCGGTAATTCAACCGTGCTGACCTTCTTGCCTTCCATGTTTACTACATCTACTTTCATAGTCATATGCTCCCTTAGTCCAGGTTAATGGTCCGCTACTGTTTGCGTGATTCTTTGATCACGACCAGTCCCCCACGAGCACCGGGGACGGATCCATTTACGCCGATCACGTTACGCTCGGCATCGACCAGGACAACTTTGAGATTTTGCGCAGTAACAGAGTCATTGCCCATATGACCCGGACCACGGTGACCTTTATAGACACGACCAGGAGTGGTCGTGGCGCCATTAGATCCAGGAGCACGCAATCTATCGGACGCACCGTGTGTTTTCGGTCCGCCACGGAAATGATAGCGTTTCACAGCGCCTGCAAAACCTTTACCTTTGCTTGTACCTGAGACATCAACCTTCTCTCCCAAAGCAAAAACGCTCACGTCCAGCTTATCGCCTTCTTTGAGCTCTGTATCTTTTGCTTTAAATTCTCGCAAGAATTTCAGTGGGGGGAGGTTCACACGTTTGAGATGGCCAATTTCGCCACCGGTCAAACGTTTCGGCTTGACTTCTTCGAAACCCAATTGAACGGCTGAGTAACCATCTTTCTCAACCGATCGGACTAGGGTAACGAAGCATGGCCCAGCTTCGATGAGCGTGACAGGAACTGCCGCGCCGTTATCATCGAAAATCTGGGTCATGCCGATTTTCTTCCCAATCAGCCCTTTTAACATTTCAGTTGTTCTCCTTCAAGAATTTATTAAGAGACTGTCAGCCTGGGCTAGGCTGCATCATCCCTGAACAACTCAGTCAGCGACTTGCTGCGTCACAAGTGATTTTGTTTGGTGCGCCTACAAAATCGCTCTTGAGTTGCCTTTCTGGGTCTTTGAGGGACCCAAAACCTAACTATTTTACCGCATAAAGCGGTAAATAGCTAGGGAATAACCAGGTTGTAAGGTGATCTACCGATATTCGAATTCGAATTCGTCGGTAAGCTGTCACTTAGATCTTGATCTCAATATCCACGCCCGCGGGCAGGTTCAAACGCATGAGCATGTCGATGGTTTTGGCATCGGGATCCAACACGTCAATCAGACGATTGTGGGTGCGGATCTCAAAGTGCTCGTGTGAGTCTTTATCGATGAACGATGAGCGACGAACCGTGAAGCGTTCTACACGGGTGGGAAGGGGGACTGGACCAACAACATGTGCCCCACTGCGTTCCGCAGTCTCGACAATACGCTTAGCAGATTGATCGAGTACGCGGTGATCGTAAGCCTTCAGACGAATTCGGATTTTTTGTTTTGCCATCATAACTCTACCTATGCCAAGATTTTTGTGATCACGCCGGCGCCAACCGTCAGACCACCTTCACGAATAGCGAACTTAGAGCCCTGCTCCAAAGCAACCGGAATGATCAGATCGCATTCCATGGTCACATCGTCACCAGGCATAACCATCTCTACACCTTCCGGCAACTTTACGGAGCCGGTAACATCCATGGTGCGGATGTAG
>JAYFNV010000089.1:0-14058 GCA_034933225.1 Anaerolineaceae bacterium
TGAATGGCATCCTGATGACCGTTCGTCAATTGGAGGCGAGCACTCATACCGTTGAAAATGCCTATTCCCGCGTTGTCTCCTTCGACGGCAATAAACCCGCCCAGGCCATCCTCAGCCGAACCTTTGAAACCTGTGACCGCAACTGGCGCGGCATCGGGCTGATTCCTGCCAGCGGATGGCGCTTACGCCCTGAATTCGCCGGGTTTGATGCCGAAAAACGTTTTGATGTAGGCCAGATCCAAACCCACGAATCTGAACTGTGTATTGCCGGCCAGGTGCTGCAGGGCCGCAAGAAACCCATAGAATGTCCTGCCTTTGGCACTTTGTGTACCCCAGAAAATCCATTAGGCGCCACCATGGTCTCCTCTGAGGGAGCCTGTGCCGCTTACTACCGTTATCACAGAATCGAGACTCAATAACATGCAGCCCAACCCGGTTTACATGGAAGGTCCTGTCTGTCCGGTACCCTTGCGGCACCAAACACATATCGTCATGGGGCATGGTTCCGGTGGGCGCATGACCCAGGAGCTGATCGCCAAGGTCTTTGTACCTTACTTTTCCAATCCAGCCCTGCTGGAAGGCAACGACTTTGCCAGCCTGCTCCTGCCCGAGGAAATTACGCAGGGGGGGCATTTGGCCGTCAGCACCGATTCGCACATCGTTGCACCTCTCTTCTTCCCTGGCGGCGATATTGGCAAGCTGGCTGTCTGTGGTACCGTCAATGATGTGGCCATGTCTGGCGCCCGCCCTTTGGGGCTGACTGCCGGCTTTATTCTGGAAGAAGGCTTCCCTATTGAGACCCTGCAGAAGGTTGTCAGCTCCATGGCGGATGCCGCCCGAGAAAGTGGCGTTCCCATTGTAGCCGGGGACACCAAAGTGGTCGAAAAGGGCAAAGCCGATGGGCTCTTTATTAACACCGCCGGTTTTGGTTGGGTGCCTGCCAGCCGCACCATCGGCGGCCAGTACGCTCAAGCAGGCGACGCCGTCATCATCTCTGGAACCATGGGCGATCACGGCATTGCAGTACTTACTGCCCGCGGTGAATTGGGTTTTGAGGCTGCATTGGATTCAGACGTGGCGCCTTTGAACCACCTCATCGAGGCCGTACTTCAGGAAATCCCTCAGGTCCACGTTCTGCGGGATCCCACTCGCGGAGGGTTGGCCACCACCCTCAATGAGATCGCTGTGCAAAGCCACGTGAACATCACAATTGAGGAGACCGCAGTTCCCATCAAACCAGTCGTTCAATCTGCCTGCGAGATGCTGGGCTTTGATCCGCTCTATGTGGCCAACGAAGGCAAGGTCATCCTCATTCTGCCGGAACAATTTGCAGAAAAAGCACTCTCCATACTTCAGAAACAAAAGTATGGGCAAGATGCCGTTGTTATTGGAAAAGTGCTGGAAAGCCCCAAAGACCGGGTTTTATTGAAGAACCGTATTGGAAGTACCCGTATTCTAGACGTATTGGCCGGCGAAATGTTGCCGCGCATTTGTTAATTTGGCTTGACAGCGCACCAAGCGCATTTATACTTACAAAAAACAATTAGCGAGGATCTATGAAAATCGATTTTCAAGAAACTACCAAAGATTTGGCAACCCGCATTGATATTCACAGTAAGTTCGGCGCCCGCGACATCGACGCCTGGATGATCGACCTCATCAAATTGCAGCCCGGTAACAAGATCCTGGATGTTGGCTGCGGTTCAGGCAAACAATGCTTCAAATACCATGAAACCCTCAAAGGCAATGCCGAGATCACCGGTGGTGACGTTTCTGAAGACCTCCTTCAGCAAGCCCGTGATGCAGATGCCCAGCGCAAAACCGGCATGAAGTTTGTTTATCTCGATTTCAATAAAGAATTCCCCTTCGAAGCCAACAAATTTGATTTTGTTTCTTGCTGCTTCGCCATCTACTATGCTGAAAACGTTCCCTTTACCATCAGCGAAATGCACCGTGTCACCGCTCCGGGCGGCCGCCTCTTTACCACTGGCCCCATGCCCCAGAACAAACAGATCTTCTACGATATCATCCGCGAAGCCACCGGCAAAGAGATCCCTCCCATGCCCGGCAGCTCCCGCTACTCCACTGAATTCTTGACCACCATCAAGAACCTTTATTCCAAGGTGGAAGTTCATGTCTTTGAGAATCCCCTCTCCTTTGATGCGGTTGAGCCGTACATTGCTTACACCCGCGCCTCTATGTCTGAAGATCGCCGCCTCTGGAAGACATTCTTTGAGAGCAAAGATGATTTTGAAAAGATCATGACCCAGATCACTGAAGTTGCCAAGAAACGTTTGGACAAAGAAGGCAAACTGGTAATGACCAAAGTTGTAGGCGGATTCCTGGCCACCAAATAGGTGAATTATGAGCCATGATATGACATTTTTCGGCAAACGGGTCTGCTTTATCGGCGCCCACCCCGACGATATTGAGTTGGGTTGTGGTGCGCTCATCGCTCACATTGCCCCTCAAACGGACGTGCGATGCTATACCCTGAGCGATAACCAGAAGAACCCGCTGCTGTCGAATGTGGTCAAAGAGCATTACGCCAGCATGGAAACATTGGGGGTTCCACGTGATCATGTGGTGGTCAGTCAATTTGAAACCCGCCGCTTCCCGCAACAGCGCCAGGAGATCCTGGAATACATGATCGATATCAACCGCACCTTCAATCCGGATATCGTGTTTGTACACACCAAAGCAGACGTGCATCAGGACCACGGTACCATCACCCAGGAAAGCCTGCGAGCATTCCGCGGCATTACCGTCCTTGGCTTTGATGTGATCCGTAGCAGTTACGGCTTTTTCCCCAATTTTTTGGTGCAGGTAAGTGAAGCCGACGTCCAAAAAAAGATCAATGCCCTGGCCTGCTACAAAACTTATGAATCAAAATACTACTTCAACCCTGAGATCACCCGCGCCACCCTCATCCGCAACGGGGCTCTTTGTGAAAGAGCCTACGCAGAAGGGTTTGACATTTTACGTGTGATCGGCGAATTTGGTTGTGCTTGATTAATTAAAAAGTGGCGGTGATGAACCGCCACTCTTCTTATATACCTGAGAACTTACTTTGTACCGGCTGCTGCCAGGAACTCATCCACCGCGGTGCGGATGGAGGATTCAGGTGCTGATCCAACCTGACGATGGATCACTTTGCCACCGGCCACAAATAACATGGTGGGGATGCCCTGAACGCCATACTTCTGAGCATTTTCAGAATCTTCATCTGTGTTCACTTTGGCAACGATCAATTTGCCAGCATAATCTTTGGCAACCTTATCTAAAATGGGGGCAACTGCGCGGCAAGGACCGCACCAGGGAGCCCAAAAATCGACGATCACAGGGATGGGAGATTGCAAAACGGTCTTATCAAAGGCGGCATCAGTCACATGCACGGGTTCACTAATCATAATTCTCTCCTGACGTTTTAAATTATCAGCCTAATATTACCCGATTTTTGTAAACAATAAATCGGCAAACTTATTTTTCTGCGCCACGTCGGTAATCTACAAACCGGTAGCCAACCCCACGTTCCGTCAGAATGTAAATAGGGTTCGCCGGATCTTTTTCTAATTTTTGACGCAAATAATTCACATACAGACGCACATAATGCGGCTCATCACGATACTCGTAACCCCAAACCTTGGAAAGGATCTGGTCATAGGTCAGCACCCAGCCAGCATTTTGTACCAGATGATATAACAAACGGTATTCCGTGGGGCGTAGTTTTACCAGCTCGCCGTCCAACCATACTTCACGCCGGCCAAAGTCGATCTTAAGGTGCTCGTCCACTTCGATCAGTTCATTACCACTCACACCCGCCGTTTCGGTACGACGTAGAACTGCTTTCACCCGGCTCACCAACTCGCGCGGGCTGAAAGGTTTGGTCACGTAATCATCCGCGCCTAGTTCTAGACCCTTGACGCGATCATCCTCTTCCCCTTTGGCGGTGAGCATGATCACCGGCACTGTGCTGATCTCACGGATCAGGCGCAGTACTTCGAACCCGTCGATATCAGGCAACATCACGTCCAACAAAACAACATCCGGCATGTGATCTCTCAATGCCTGGATGGCGGCCATTCCCTTGTAAGCCTCTACAACTTGAAAACCATCATGTTCCAGATTTAAACGAATAAAGCGAGCCATCCGCTCTTCGTCATCTACTACAAGGATCTTTTTATTCCTAAAAATGTCTTCTGGCATATTATTCTCTCACCGGGCTGATAATTTCGTCGTCATCTGCTCCAGGCACGATTTCGATCAGGGTAATTTTGTGTAATGGCCAATAGACCTGGCTCACATTCGGCTCCAGGTAGGCAATATCCTTGCCATCTTTGCGGCGCGGATTCTTCACATGCAGGAGTGAATCGCTTTTTGCTGGCAATTCATCCACTTCCCCCACGACGGAATCTTCATTCAACAAATGCACAATAATTGTTGGCATATCAACCTTATGTAATGATCACCTGAATTTTCAACTTGCCTACAGCAATGATGTCTCCATGATTGATCGGATAATCCACATGCGGAACAATCTTCTGCCCGTTTACGCGGGTTCCGTTGGAAGAACCCAGATCTGTTACCACCACCTCGCGGTTCACAATGCGGATGGCAGCGTGCAAACGTGAAACACCCAGAGTAAATGCATCAAAGGGTGAAAGATCAACATCCGGTAAAATTGGCTGCCCTTCCACAGTTCTGCCCAGCGTAAACTCTTTGCGGTCTTTCAGGTGCAATACCTGACCACTTTCGATAATGTGCAAAGACACGTTCGGTTCAGTGTTCTTTACCGCAATGACCTTCTCTAATGTTTCTGGAACATCTGCTCTCAGGTCCAGTTGATCTGTGGCCGTCCTCTGAATAGAACGTGTATTTAGAATATCCACATTCACAAGCTGGGCTCCGCATTCACTACAAAAGAGCGCGCCTGGTAATTCTTTATGTTGGCAATTCGGGCAGATGATCATGGTCAACTTCCTTTATTACGGATTTTTGGAAGCAAGCAGCATTTTTGTTCCGTACTTAATTTCTTTTTCGCCATCAATGCTAAAGCTATGCGTTTTTTGAATTGACTCTGACTCAGAAAAAACCCTGTGAGCCAATTGGATCTCGCCTTCTGAGATCAGCTTTGTACCCAGGTAGTTCAACCTCTGAGTAGCTTTTATATAATTACCAATTTTAACATCTTCTCGTGATCTTTCCTGCATAAAAAACATGTTAAGACGGGAAATTGCCCTTACAATTTCGTCAGGTGGCCGGCTGGTTACAACTTCATCGCGTACTGCCACCTGCAACCTTGGATGTATCCGTGCTTTTAGCGGCCCTTCGGAAGCCAGCTCCATCTCTATCAATCCGCTGACCAGGTCTACCCAGTGGTCACTCCGTAATAAGGGATGGATGATAAATTCAAACAAATAGAGAGATTTTTTTCCATAATAAAGGTCACCAATGGCAATTTCTTTCGCTTCGACCGGAAATTGCACCACAGATGGGTCCAACCGGAAAAAAGTTTTGATCTCACTCTTGGTAGAATGTCCCAATTTAATGTTCATTTTTCGGGCGTAGACCAGGTTTATTGTACTGAAAATTCGCTCCAAAAACCTTGAGAGGTCTTCCTTGGAAGAGACAAATTGGGCGGAACCACCTGTCATTGCCGTTAATCGCTCCAAAAATTGATCGTTCCATGCATTGCCAAATCCCATCCCGCTGATGACGATTCCCCGTTCAGAGGCTTTCTTGGCCAGTTCCAGACAGGCTTGCTCGTCTCCATAAGTATGACCATCCGTCAATAAGATCAATTGTTGCGAAAAAGCAGTTTCGTTCCCACTCCAGAGCAGATCAATGGCCGTCCCCAACCCCTGACGCATTTCTGTTGCCCCGGAAACTTCAATTGAATTGATTTTGTTCTCAATAAAATCTTTTCTAGTTGGATGTGTGGGAGGCAATAAAACCTCGGCATCATCACTAAAAGTGACGATAGAGATCAAATCCGTTTCGTTGAGCTTGTCCAGCAAGCGGGTCACATTGGCCCTTACCATGTCTATCCGTTTGCCCTTCATTGATGTCGAGCGATCAATCACCAAACACACGTGGGCTTTCGTCTCTTTGATCTCTTCGGGTTGTTTTAAACACTCAATTTCAAGCAGCGCATAGAATAGCTGGTCTTCTTCCAGCTTGGAAATGAACTCAGCCCCTGGTCTGAATTTATAGCGAACGATCGGAACCGAATATTTCTTTTCTTCATCCAGCTTTTGATTGTAGCTGAGTCTGAGGTCATCGTCTTTAAGTGTTTCAAATGCTTCCTGAATGGAAAGAAAAGCATCTGATGTCGAATCTTCAGGATTCAAATCAGGATGAAATTGTCGGGCTTTAAGATGATAAGCTCGCTTGATCTCTTCAAACGATGCGTCTTCTGACACCCCTAGTACATCGTAATAAGACTCACTCATGGTTTAGACCTACCCTTGGAATTTCACCAGCACAACGCTGATGTTATCAGGTCCTCCACTGCGATTTGCGGCTTCGATCATCCGGTGACTTGCCAGAACAGGGTCAGATTCGGCAGAAATGATCCTGTATATCTCGGTTTCAGAAATTACTCCCCACAACCCGTCAGAACAAAGCATCAGATGCCCGGCCTTCGGGATCTGATGAGTTTGAATATCGGGTTGCACAGGCTCGGTTTGCCCCATTGCCTTCAACAACACATTTCGGTGCGGGTGGGTTTGAGCTTCCAGCTCGGTGATCTCTTCCAGATCCACCATACGTTGGACCAGAGAATGGTCTTTGGTCAACTTTTGGATGCGTCCATCTGGATAGATAAAATAGGCGCGGCTATCTCCAACATGGGCAATGATCACCTGCTCCCCCAGTAACAGCGCAATGGTCAAAGTGGTGCCGCCGCCAGGGGCATTGCGAACCACACTTTTCTGTACTTCATTAAACGCTTTTTCTATGGTCTCTTGCAGGCTTTCTTCCATTGGGTCTGGGTTCACTTCTAAAAGATGGCCATAAATGCGCATGATAAGCATTCGTGCAAAAGTCCGAGCCGCCACATCTGAGGCGATTTCACCATTCTTGTGCCCGCCCATACCATCTGCGACCACACAAATAGCAAAAGGAATATCATTTACGCCGTTGGCTAGGATCGAACTCATATAAAACAGCGTGTCCTCGTTATGATCACGTTGTAAGCCAGCGGATTGCCCGCAGCCAATGAGAAATTGAGGGGGCCTTAGTTTGATTGCTTCATAGGAAACGGTTTTAAGCTGATCTTCGCTCAAAGGGGTAGTTTGCACCATTTCCACCACCGGTCGGGTGATATCAGCGGGTTTTTCGTCTTTCTTCCCAAACCATTTTTTAAATAATTGCATCCTAAAAGGCCTCCAACAACTAAGTTAGGCGATGAACGCATAGATATTATGATCGGTGGATCCTACATAAATAATGTCGTTCGAGACAACTGCTGCACCTGTAATCATACCCCCAGATTGAAATTTCCACCTCTGCCTGCCGGTCTTGATTTCAATACTGTAGAACGATCCATTCCCTGTGCCGCAATAAACTGCATCGTTATAGACCGTCGGCGAGCCACTCACCTGGTGGTCACATTTGAAGCGCCAGATCTCTTTTGCGTTGGATTTATCCAGACAATATAAGTAATTGTCTGCCGATCCAAAAAAGATCTGATTACCCAAGATGGCCGGGGCTGAGACCGAGCCTTTACCCATGCGGAAACGCCAGATCACCCAGCCAGACTTTGCATCCAATGCATAAAAGTTGGCGTCTTGAGAAGAGAAATAAACGATGCCATCAGAAACGATTGAGCCAGCCGAAACAGGCCGCTTGGTCACGTAGCGCCATTTGACGGTCCCGCGGTAATCTGCACAGAAGAATTCATTTGATTCACAGCCAAAATAGACCAGATCATTGCTTAAGTAGGGTGTTGAGCGAACTTGCCCTTCTGTGTGAATTGCCCAACTCTTCTGATAGGTGCCTATATTGATCGCATAAAAACTGCCGTCATCAGACCCGATGAAGACATGCCCTTCAGCCACTCTTGGGGAGCAACGGATGGGACCATTGGTCTGCGCACTCCAAAGGTACTTTCCAGTCTTGGCCTGTAATGCATAAAGCTTACTGTCTTCAGAACCAAAGTAAAGCGAACCCTCAGAGAGAACGGGTTTTGAAACAATTCCACCGCCAGTCGCATACTTCCATAAGAATTGACCTTTGGCGGCATCCAACGCGTACAAATTATTATCGTAGGCGCCCACATACAAAACGCCCCCCTCAACCGTAGGAGTGCTGCGGATCTCATCTTCGCATTGGAAATTCCACAAGGGCTTGATGATCTGTTCGGACATGGAAAGAGCACCTGAGACATTACGAGGTAAGGCGCCAGTCCGACGTGCAAGAGCCAGCAACGCCAGCTTCATCTCAGAAGCCGAGGCAAAACGGTCGGCCGGGTTGTACTGCAATGCTGTATTGACGATTGATTCCAGCTCGCTAGATACATTTGAGTTTTTCTTATGGATCGGCCGCTCAGCAAAAGAAAATGGCGCTTCTAATCTGGGATCAGAATGCGTCAATAGATGGTGCATGGTTGCGCCCAGGGCATAGATATCCGTCTGCAAAGTAGCTTCACCACGATACTGTTCCGGGGGAGAATACCCCTCAGTACCGATCATAGTACCCTTTTGGCCTGTTTTGAACATCTTGGCAATACCAAAATCCACCAGAATAACATGGTTGGATTGGTTGATCATAATATTGGAAGGCTTTACATCCCGGAAGATGATGGGTTCAGGTTTGTGAGTATGCAAATACTCAAGCACATCACAGATCTCTATAGCCCACAAGATCACCTGGTCTTCACGGATCGGATCCGGAGACTTTTTGAGAACGGCTTCCAGATCGTGGCCATTAACAAATTCAAGCACCAGGTAAGATTTTTCTTCCTGGGTGAAAAAGTCATAGATCTTTGGAATAGAGGGGTGATTTAGCGTCACCAGAATGTTGGCTTCACGTTCAAAGTTGTTGACGATCGTTTGCCGCACCAGTGGATCCGGCGCCTGGTTGATCATTTCTTTGACGGCAACCAGCTTTACCACGTTTGGAAAGTGCAGGTCACGGGCACGGTAAACAGAACCCATACCACCTACACCCACAACATCCTGGATCTGGTAACGTTCTACCAGAACAGTACCTGCCATGAGTTGGTTAAAAGAGGCGGTTGAGCTTTCTAGATCTTGAGTAATTTTCCTTGTACCCGGTGAAGATTGAAAGTCCGACATAAACCCTCAATTGCTGATGTAATGTTTAAAATTATAAACGTCATTGGATTGACATGCAACTGGTGTGCCTGTACTATTCCATTAAAATTCTTCTTTATTCGCTTTTTATGAGGGTTTCATGACAACTTTCATCACAGGTGGTACCAGTTCCATTGGCCGAATTCTGGTCAAACAGTTAAGTGACCAGGGGGAGACACTTAAAGTTCTTGTTCGTTCCAGCAAAAGGAAAGACCTATTGCCGTTCCCCGGCATTGAATTTATCGAAGGCGATGTTTCGAATCCTGAGTCATTGCTTTTGGGTATGCATGGCTGTGATAAGGTCACCCACATGGCAGCAGTGGTAGGAGGCAATACGCCTGAAAACGTTTGGTACGCTGTAAACGTGGAGGGAACGCGTAATGTCCTTGAAGCAGCACGCCGCTCAGGGGTGAAAAGCTATGTTCAGGTCAGCTCACTCTCCGTTCTGGGCCACACCCAGCCCGGCGAGTGTGCTGATGAAACTCGTCCCATAGATTCCCGCCTGCACACCACCCTTTACCAGAAGACTAAATACGCTGCCGACCAAATTGCGCTGGAATACGCCGCCAATGGTCTGGCTGTGAAGATCGTCTACCCCGGTTTTGGCTTTGGCTGTTCTTCAGCCAGCAGTCATGCCAGTATGCAAGAGCAGACCCTTTTACGCATGGCCAGAGGCGAACCCACCGCCATCATGGGCAGTGGGAAAAACCGCGTCTTGCTAGCCTATTACAACGATACTTCCTCGGCCATCTGCCTGGCCCATCAAAACGGCAAGGTGGGCGAAAGGTACATCTTAGGCAACGAATCCCTCACTTTCCCGGAAATTTGGCAGGGGATTGCATCTGTTTTGGGCAAAGAAACGCCTAAACGCAAAATGCCGATTGCAGTGCTACGCATGATCTCGTTCATAGCTGCTCTGCGAGGACAAGAGGCGATTCTGACCCAGGACTTTTTGGAAATGATCAGTTTTGATTGGTGTTTTTCCAACCAGAAGGCCAGAACGGAGCTTGGTTGGCAGCCTCTCAGCTACCTGGAGGCGATGACAAAGACCTGGCAGGCGTACCAGGCGCAGGGATTCACCGTTTCATCATAGACAGATTAAGAGGGAACTCAGTAGACCCGGCCGGCCGATTCATGTAGAATTGGTTCGTTCGCATTTCATTTTCGGGAGAAGATATGTTCAAAACCTTCGCTGAAGCTGCTGATTTTATTAATGAGCATTCAGTACGCATGGTTGACCTGAAATTCACCGATCTGTGGGGGCGGTGGCATCACGTAACCCTTTCCGCCACCGAATTTAAGCCTTCGCTGATGCAAGCCGGGGTTGGCTTTGATGGTTCGTCTGTGGGGTTGAAATCCGTCAAATCTGGCGATATGAGCCTGATCCCGGATCTCAAGACCGGATTCATGGATCCTTTTTTTGATTCACCCACGCTTAGCTTCATCTGCGACACTGTTGAAGCTGATACCAAAAAACCTTTCTTCAAAGACCCGCGCCAGATTGCCCAACGTGCTGAGGCAGCGCTGGTAAAATTTGGCGTCGCAGAGAAAAGTATATGGGGGCCAGAATTCGAATTTTACGTTTTTGATTCAGCTTCCTTTGAAAATTCCATGAATACGGCAGCGTATCACCTGGAATCGGGTGAATCCAGCCCCAACGACCAGTTCTTGGCCGGTTCAGGAGATTACATTCCCGTTCATGGCGGCTACCACGCCATTCCACCCAAAGATAAACTCGTCAACCTGCGCAACGAAATGTCAATCGCTTTGGAAGATGCCGGCGTCCCGATTAAATATCACCATCACGAGGTGGGCAGCGCAGGCCAATGTGAAATTGAAACTCCCCTGCTCGGTCTCCTCAAAGCGGCTGATTCTGCCCTGATGATCAAGTACTTCACCAAAATGATCGCCTCTGAAAATGGAAAAACCGTCACCTTCCTGCCCAAACCGTTATATGGTGAATCGGGTTCGGGGATGCATTTTCACCAGCAACTATTCAACGGTGAGACCAACCTTTTCTATGACCCCACCACCAGCAACCTGCTAAGCCAGACGGCGCTTTACTACATCGGCGGGCTGCTTAAACATGCGCCTGCTATTCTGGCTTTTACCAACCCCACTACCATTTCTTATCGCCGGTTGGTGCCAGGCTTTGAAGCACCCGTTAATGCTTTTTATTCAACGGGTAACCGCAGTGCGGCCATTCGCGTTCCTAAGTATGCCACCCAGCCTGACAAGGTTCGCTTTGAATTCCGCCCCCCGGATGCCACTTGCAACCCCTATCTGGCTATGGCAGCCATGCTCATGGCAGGAATCGACGGCATCCGCAGCAAGATCGACCCCACCACAGAAGGATTTGGTCCCTTTGATGAAGATGTGTTCGCCTGGACGCCTGAAAAACGCGCCACCATCAAGAGCCTGCCCACCTCACTGGAGGAAGCCCTGCTTGCTCTTGAAGCGGACCATGCGTTTCTGCTGATAGAGGATGTCTTCACCGAAGAACTCATCCGCGATTGGACCAAAGCCAAACGGGCTGAGATCGAGGACCTGCGTAAGAGGCCTCACCCTTATGAAATGGAAAGATATTTTGATTTCTAGAAAAAAGATCCGGCCGCATGGCCGGATCTTTATTGTTCGTCGATCAACGTCAGATAATTCGCTGCTGCCCACCCCACACGGGTTTGGTCGTAGGGGGTCACCAGACTCCACCAAACCAGGTCATCCTTGAGTACTGGTCCATCCATCACTTGGAACGCTTCAGCATCACTGGCGATAAAGTTCACATCAGAATTTGTTCCTGCACTGGCGCGGATCTTCAAACCAGCGCCCTCGGTACCGGTGATCTGCACATACTTGCCAATGGCGATACCCTTAAGATCCCCCAGAGCCGGGTCCGCGGTAGGGGTTGGAGTAATGTATAAAAAGGAAAAATCCTGGGTTGGGATAGATTCTGGCGCCACCACCGTGATGTAAGCAGTTGCCCGCTCATTGATGGATTTCTGATAACTGACTCCGCTCAAAGTGAGAAAGCCGTACAAGGCAAGGATCCCAAAGAGGATCGCAGCCAGAATTAGTACTCGTTTATTGATGACCATAGCCCGATTATACGCGATTAGCCCCTTTCTTGCCTGTGATATAATGCCAAATATGACTTCACAGAACACTGCTGAATTGGTTCTTAATAACCGCTATCGCCTCATCCATCAGGTGGGCAAAGGCGGTATGGCACTGGTCTATGAAGCTTACGATCAAACCCTTGAGCGCCCCGTTGCTGTAAAATTGCTCCGCCAGGACTTTTCTCAGGACGAAGGGTTTCGCCAGCGCTTTCGTCAAGAAGCACGCGCTGCCGCCAACCTTACCCACCCCAACATCGTTACAGTGCATGATTTTGGTATCACAGACCAGGGCCTTTTTATCGTCATGGAGTATGTTCAGGGCAATAACCTCAAAGAAAAGATCAAAGAGAAGGGTGTTTTTTCCGTTGAAGAAGGCATCCCCCTGATCCTGCAAGCCTGCGCAGCGCTTGGCTACGCGCACAGAGCCGTGATCGTCCATTGTGATGTCAAACCGCATAACATGCTGGTGACCCGCGACAACCGCCTCAAGATCACCGATTTTGGGATTGCGCGCGCGCTCTCTACCATTGATGCCAAGGAAAAAACAGATGTTGTCTGGGGTTCCCCCCAGTATATTTCCCCCGAACAGGCCAGCGGTTCTGCCCCTACTCCCGCCTCTGATGTCTACTCGCTGGGAGTGGTGATCTACGAAATGTTCACCGGCCGCCTGCCTTTTGACACAGAAGATGTTAACGAATTGGCCAACATGCGCGTCAATTCAGACCCTGTGCCTCCCCGCCAGTATAATCCGGCCATCTCAGAAAAATTACAAGAGATCATTCTAAAAGTGCTTTCGCGTGAACCTTCGCGCCGATACCGCACAGCAGATCAACTTGGGCGGGTCTTACTTACTTTTGGCGAACGGCCAGATAGCTACTTCCTCACCCCTCCACCGATTTCGCAAGCCTCCACTCTTTCTGAACAGACCACTCAAGCATTGCCTGTGGGGTACAATCCAAGCAGTGAAGATGAACCCAACACGGCTCCCACTTCAGTAGACTGGCGCACCATTGGCCTGGAGTTGTTGGCCATCTTGATGGTCGGTGGACTGATTCCATTTGGGCTGTTCATCTGGTTCACGGTTCGACCATTTTTCAATTAGGTGCCTATGAGAACCATCAAACTTTCCTGCTCAATTCTCTCTGCTGATTTCCGCAACCTCGAGAAGTCCATCCGCGAAGCCGAAGATGGCGGTGTGGATTGGATCCATGTGGACGTGATGGATGGCCACTTTGTGCCCAACCTCACCATGGGGCCTTTCATTGTGGAAACCTGCCGCAAGATCACATCTCTGCCTCTGGATGTTCACCTGATGATCGAAAAACCTGAGCAACTCGTCAAACAGTTTGCAGACGCCGGCGCCAATTATTTGACCGTTCATGTGGAGAATAACCCCAATATTGCTCGCACTTTGGAGTATATTCGCTCACTTGGGGTCCATCCCTCTGCTGCGCTGAACCCTGGCACGCCTATTTCGGCGCTGAAGGGTGTTCTCCCCTTTGTTGATATGGTGCTGATCATGTCGGTCAACCCTGGCTTTTCTGGCCAGTCTTACATGCCGCATTCTCCACACCGCATTCAGGAACTTTCTGACCTGGCCCGGGAAATGAACAAAGAATTGATCA
>JAYFNV010000090.1:0-8011 GCA_034933225.1 Anaerolineaceae bacterium
TCAGCGGTATCAAAGAAGGTGATACCACGCTCCACTGCCTGATGCAGGAAGGTGATCATCTCCTGTTTGTCGGTGGGGGTGTCCCCAAAGCTCATACGCATACAGCCCAGGCCGAGGGCTGAGACTTCAACACCGGACTTGCCAAGAAAACGTTTTTCCATTTTTATCTCCTTTAGTGCTTATCAAAGAAGTTCAAAACCTTTATCCACGAATTTCACGAATTACGCTAATTAGGAAGAGCATTATTTGATCTGGGTTAGGTTGAGATGATGATACTCTTCAAAGTTCAAAACCTTTATCCACGAATTTCACGAATTACACAAATTAGGAAGAGCATTTTTGGTGGTATCTGATTGAAGAGCACTTTCTCCAAAAAAAGATTTGGCATAAATATGGGTTTCTTCGTGCATTTCGCGTCTTTGCGTGAGAAGTACTTATCCACGAATTTCACCAATTACGCTAATTAGGAAGAGCATTATCAATTTAGAGTACATTCCTCGTTGAATGATGAGTAGGTGAGGTTACACCACCTCTTTGACGGCTTCTTCGGGTTGGGAGATGCCGCGTTCCAGATCGAGAAGTTTGGTCTCGTAGATGTCAATCTTGTAGTTGAGCAGGTCAAGGGTCTTTTGCATCTCCTGCATACGGGCCTTGAGCAATTCGCGCTGCTGGGTAAGGATGGCTTTACGGGCGGCGATGGTGGAATCACCCTGCTGGACCATGGCGATGTACTCGGTGAGGACTTCAACGGGCAGGCCGGCGCTGCGCATGCACTTGATGAATTCGACGCGTTTGATGTCCACCTCGCTGAACTCACGGATGCCGCTTACGCTGCGGGTGACGGTTGGCAGCAGGCCAACGCGCTCATAATAGCGCAGGGTATCCGGGCTGAGGCCGTATTTTTCGCTGACTTCGGCTATTTTCATGGGTCACCTCTTTCATTGCATATAGTGTAGCACCTGGAGTTCACTCCAAGTCAAGGGGTCAAAATTCGGAGAGTTGAGAATGGAGAGTAGAGATTAGTGATGAGTAATCAGTAATCAGTAATCAGTAGTCAGTGTTGAGTGATGAGTGATGAGTGATGAGTAATTAGTGATCAGGGATCAGTAACCAGGATTGACTGCTACATGGATAAAGGGATTGAGGATCGGGAAGGGATACAGGGTTATGTGTGTGGAAAGTAGGTCTGGGAGGGGGGAGTAGGGGCGAATCGGGTGAATCGCCCCTACGGATGAGATGGGTTGTTAGGCGATGGTCAGGCTGGTTTTGAGCAGGTCGGCATCACGGGAGGAGGGGCCGGCCAGGATCTCAAAGGCGCCGGGTTCGACCACGGGGGTGGCGTTGGCGTCGACGATCTGGAAGGACAGCCAGGGCAACTCCACCTCGACGGTTTTGGTTTCGCCGGGAGCGAGGGTGACGCGGGCAAAGCCTTTGAGCGATTTGTTGACCCAGGTGGCCGAGGTGACCACATCGGTGACGTAGACCTGGACGATCTCAGTGCCCGCGCGAGTGCCGGTATTGGCCACATCTAAGTACACCTTGAGGGATTCGCCCTGAGGCAGGGTGGAGGTGGAGAGGCGCAGGTTGGTGTACGCGTACTGCGTATAGCTAAGACCGTGCCCGAAGGGGAAGAGCGGCTCCTGGGTGAGATCAGCGTAGCGGTCGCCGTGCTGGCCGCGCACCTGGTTGTAGAAGATGGGCTGCTGGCCCACGTGCACCGGGAAGGAGATGGTGACCTTGCCGGAGGGATTGAGCATGCCAAAGAGGGCTTCTGCCAGGGCGCGTCCGCCTTCCATGCCGGGGTTGAAGACCTCGATGATGGCGGCGGCGCGTTTGACGGAGGCGGGCAGGACCAGCGGCTTGCTGTTGACCAGCACCACGACCATGGGCTTGCCGGTCTTCTCAAGCGCATCCAGCAGGGCGATCTGGCCGCCTTGCAGTTCCAGGGTGGCGGTACTTTGCGTCTCGCCGACGAAATTGAGGTGATCTCCCACCACGGCCACGACTACATCAGCGGCCTGGGCGGTGCTGATGGCTGCGGGGATGCCTGAGAGATCCTCATCAACGATAGAACAGCCGGGCTCGTAGCTGACGCGCATGGTTTTGGGAGCGATAAGCCGGATGCCATCGAGGATGGTGGTGGTCTTCTCGCGCGGATGCTTGCCAGCCTCGGGGGGATGCTGAGAGGAGCCCAGCGACCAATCGCCGAGTTGCTGCAGATCATCATCGGCGTTGGGGCCGATGACGGCGAGCGAATTGATCTGAGCGGGGTCAAGCGGGAGCAGACCGTTGTTCTGCATCAGCACCAGCGACTGGCGGGCCATCTCCAGGTTGACGGCGCGGTGATCCTGGCGCTGCGTCTCAAAAGCAGCCTTCTCCAGATCCGCGGCACGGGGGTCCTCAAAGAGACCCATGCGGAACTTGAGGGCCAGGAAGCGGGCCACGGGGGCATCGATCTCCGATTCCATCAGCATACCCGAGCGGACGGCCTCAATGGCGCCCTCAAAGAACTCGGGCGTGGTCATCATAATATCGTTACCGGCGCGGATGGCCACGGTGGCGGCCTCGGCGTAATTAGCACAAACGCGCTGCGACTTGACCAGCGCCCCTACGTTATCCCAGTCGGTGACCACAACGCCCTTGAATTCCCATTCGTCCTTGAGCACCTCGCTGAGCAGCCAATGGTTGCGGGTGGAGGGCAGGCCATCGATGGATTGATAACCGGTCATGAAGGTCATGGCGCCCGCCTGAACGGCGCGCTGAAAGGGCGGCAAGAAGTAGCTGCGCAGTTTGCGGCGCGAAAGATCGGCCTCAGAGGAATCACGGCCGCCCTGGGTTTCTGAGTAGCCGGCGTAATGCTTGGCGGTGGCCAGAATGGCACTGCGATCCATCAATCCTTTGCCCTGATAGCCGCGGATGAGGGCGGCAGCGAATTCGCCAATGAGGTACGGATCCTCGCCAAAGGTTTCATCCACGCGGCCCCAGCGCAGATCGCGGGGCAGGCAGAGCACGGGCGAGAAGGTCCAATGGATGCCTGTGTGCACCACTTCCTCAGCGGTGACGCGCCCGACGCGTTCCAGAAGCTCCGGGTTCCAGGCGCAGGCCATGGCCAACTGGCTGGGGAAGATGTTGGCGCCCTTCCAGAAGGAATGCCCGTGGATGGCGTCCTCGCCTACGAGCAGCGGGATGCTCAGACGGTTCTCAGCGGCCATACGCATCGCCTTTTGGCCCTTCTCGCCGGAAATATGCAGAATGGAGCCGGGGAAGCGGGTCTTGATGAAGGAAAGATCCTCAGGGCGGGCATCCAACATCATCAGTTGGCCTACCTTTTCTTCAAGAGTCATGCGGCTGAGCAGGTCGGCCACGCGCTCCTCCACGCTCAGGGCAGGGTTCAAATAAGCAGGTTGTGTTTCTGGCATTGTTTACTCCAAAAAAAAGATGATTTCAAAAATAACGCAACGGTTGAGCCGTGCAGGTGCGAGACCCATGCGTAATTTTACTCTGTAAATAAAGCTCGGGCCAGAGCGGCTAATTGTGCTCTTGCAGCCACTGCACGGCTGAAACCAGCATAGCGGCCGAGATGTTGGCCACCTCGTCCGTATCGTAATTACGGTAATAGCACTCGATCTTCATCACCAGGGCCAGGTAGAGGGTATAGAGGTGATTACGCACGTCCTCGGCAGGGGTGAAGGTGGTCTTGCCGTAGGCGCGCAGGCTCTCCGAGACACCGCCAAAAGCAAGGGCGCGGAACTGCGCTTCCATGAGCGGATCGCCCCAGATGGCACGCTCAAAATCGAGGATGCCGCTGATGTGCCCTTCGGCCACAAAAAAGTTGGAGTCCCAGGCATCCCAGTGGACGAGGTAGGGTTGGCTGACCTCGGCCAGGGCGGCGGCGTGAGCGTGGATGAGCGATTGTACCGTCTCATAGGCAACGGGCAACTCGGCGTGCTTGCGCTGACCATCGGCCAGGAGGACAGCGCAGATCTTCAAAAAGGCTTCCGGCCAGGTGCCAGCGCGCAGGTCGGGGTTGCCCTCATAGCCAAAATAGCTGCCCTCGAAGGAGTTGACCGCACGGATGATCTGGCCGATCTCGCGGTCGATCTGGGCCTTCTCGGCGGGGGGGATGGTCTGCCTGATGTGCTCATAATTGACCCCCTTGAGCTTTTCCATGAAGAAATAGGGCGCATCGCAGAGTTCCAGCGAAGTATCGAAGGCATAGATGTGGGGCACGGGGATGCCGGGATGAGCGACCACCAGGCGCATGGCGTTGACCTCCGTGGTCATGATGCCGTGCTCATAGGTCATCACCTCCGCGCTGCGGGGCGGCGCGATCTTGAGGATGATATTGCGCCCGTCCAAGAGGCGCAGATCGTAGGCCACGTTGAACCAGCCCTCCTTGAGCTCGGTGACGGCGTCCTCAGCAGCGGCGAGGGTGAGGCCGGGGAAGGCGCGCTCTACCATTGCCTGTAACTCAGCGCGGGTCTTCTTGTTCTTGGTCTGGCTTTCCATGGCGACACTCCGTGACAGGGGAATGACTTATTTTACACTATAAAATAATTATCGGAAAAGGATTCGTTTTTTTAAAAAAAATATCAAAAACGAATCAAAACGAATGTTGGAATTAATGTTCTATAATGAGATTATAACATGTCTGTCAAGTGGGAGGGAAAACAAAACCGGTGCGCCGTCCTGACGCACCGGATGGATCAGTTTTTGAGGAATTGCTGGTACTTCTGGCGGAATTTGGAAACCTTGGGTTGGATGACCATTGTGCAATAGCCCTGGCCGGGGTGGTTGGCAAAGTATTCCTGGTGGTAGTCTTCGGCGGGGAAGAAAGTGGTGAGGGGGGCTAGTTGGGTGACGATGGGCGCTGACCACAGCCCGGCGGCGTTGAGCTCCTGGATCACGGCTTCGGCTTCCGCCTGTTGGGCGGGGGAAGTGGTGAAGATGGCGGAGCGGTACTGGGTGCCCACATCCGCGCCCTGACGGTTGAGGGTGGTAGGGTCGTGGATAGTGAAGAAGATGTGCAGCAGGTCGGTGTAGGAAATGACGGCCGGGTCAAAGGTGATCTGGACGGCCTCGGCGTGACCGGTGAGGCCGGTGCAGACCTGCTCATAGCTGGGGGAGGGGCGCTGGCCGCCCGTATAGCCGGAGACAACGTCGGTGACGCCGGTCACCTGGTCAAAAACGGCTTCCAAGCACCAGAAACAGCCGCCTGCCAGGACGGTTTGTTGGAGTTGGGGGTTTGTGTTCATGCTTCGATTATAGTGAAATTGGATAAGAATTGTGTTAATATAAAAGAAGCAGGCCAAGTATTTACCGCCTGGTTTGAGCGGGCTTTGAGACAGATCGTGAGATCATTAAGGAGAGCTTTATGTGCAAGGTCATTTATGCCATGTCCGTCTCTTTGGACGGATTTATTGAAACAGGAGATGGGGATCTGGATTGGGGCATGCCGGATGAAGCACTGCACCGGCACTTTAATGAACAGGACCGCATGACCGATGTGGCGCTGTACGGACGGCGCCTTTATGAGACGATGGCCGTTTTCTGGCCGAACGTGGACGATGATTCAGATTACCCGGAATATATCCTTGAATACGCGCGCATCTGGAAGAACCTGCCCAAGGTGGTCTTCTCCAGTACGCTCAAAGAAGTGGGTTGGAACTCACGCCTGGCCAAAGGCGACCTTGCTACGGAGGTGAAACAGCTTAAGGATCAACCGGGCGAGCGCATCAGCGTGGGCGGGGCGACCCTGGCGGCAAGTCTGACGGCTCTGGGACTGATCGACGAGTACTGGCTATATGTGTCACCGGTGGTGCTTGGCAGCGGCAAGCCATTCTTTGGCGCCCAGAGCGGACGAATCAATTTGAAGTTGATAGAGAGCCATACTTTCGGGTGTGGGGTGGTGCTGTTGAAGTACGAGCGGGTGAGGGAGGGGTAAGAGGGGGAGGGAAGTATCGGTTTGATGAAAAAGGGTGCGTCATTGACGCACCCTACTACTTAAACATCAATCATCAGGGTATCATATGCGAATTCAATACCTAAGCCATCCGAATGAAGAATTTTCTCTAGCAAGCAAAGGTCGTCATATCCGAGCTTATCCGGCTCTTCTATATGAGTCAAAACAACTTTTTTGGCATTTAATCTTTTTACAACTTCCAATGTTTGTTGAAAAGTAGCCTCACATTTAAGAACGGGATGATTTTCGGGAATTATTCTTTCTTTTGTGAATGGGTTAAATTCTACTACTCCCATTGGAAGAATTGCTAAGTCAACGCCTTTTACATCTTCGGTGGGATCCCAACCACAGAGCTCATCAGGGACAACAAGAACTCGTTTACCTTCTCCTTCAAATAAAAATGCATAAACGTAATCTTCTGCCAACCGGAAGGGTTTAATGCGAATCGTATTCAGTGTTACATCTTCCCCATCCATTAACTGGATTAGGCGGATCAGCTTACTTTCCTGTAGGAATGCTAGATGATCCCAGGTGCCCAATCGCTGCCGGAAATCAATGGCTACTTGTTGTGGCAAGTAAATGTCCGTTTGTCTGTCCTGTGCTGGATATTGGCGCCAGTCATGGTTCATTTCCCAAACTCGTCGTCCCATCACATGATCAGGATGCCAATGAGAATAAAAACAAGCATCAATCTGCTTAACTTCAGAGCGATTAAGTTGCTGTTTTATTTCTTCTGGCGTATCAATCAAGACATTTGGCCCATGAATAAATAGGCTGGGACCGGTGCGGCTATATGGAATCCCTTTTAATCGGGCCTGGGAACAAATTTGGCAATTGCAACCAGGGTTAGGTGTCGTGATCGCACCGCCTGTGCCAAGAAACTCAATTTTCATTTAACCTCCTCTTTTTTGCATTCCCCACTTTGGAAACCTAGATTGCTTGCAAGCGTAAACCTAGAGTTCTTTCGCTGCGGGGAGGATCTCTTTGGCGAAGGTGTGGAGGGGAGTGATCTGATAGACGTCCGGCATGTTGAAGATGGCGTGGGTAAAGCCCATGGCAGAGAGGGTTTTGAGGCGGGCGATGACGTCCGCGACAGTGTCCTTGCCGGTGAGGTGGACGGTGCCGAGGGAGGTCTTCTCAATGCTGGCGTAATCGCGGCCGAGGGTATCACAGTGGGCTTTGAGGGTGTCGAGGGCCTGCTGCATTTTGTCCAGGCCAGCGCCTTCGAACATGTTACAGGCATCGGCGTACTGAGCGACGAGGCGAAGGGTCTTGTTTGGCCCCATGCCGCCGATCATGATGCGCGGATGCGGCACGGAGAGAGGCCGCGGATTGTTGGTGATGGCGGGGGAAGCAAAATGCTTGCTGGTGAAGGAGCTCTGGTCGCCCGACCATAGCGATTTGGCGAATTGCAGATTTTCTTCCAGCAGCTCAAAGCGCTCAGCGGTGGGGGGATAGGGGATGCCAAAGCCTCTGGCTTCTTCTTCGTACCAGGCGGCGCCGATGCCCAGATAGGCGCGTCCGCCGGAGAGGACATCCAGGGTGTTGACCATTTTTAGCAGGACGGCGGGGTGGCGGTAGATGATGCCGGTGACCAGGGCGCCGAGGCTGGCTTTCTCCGTCAGCGCGGCGAAGTAGCCGAGGGTGGTGTAACTTTCGAGCATGGGGTCGGTGTGAGCTTCGCCGAAGAGGCCCTGGATCTGATAGTAGTGGTCCATGACCCACAGGCTGCTGAAGCCGACTGTATCAGCGGTGGTGACGATGTCTTTGAGTGTGGATCGAATGGCGGCCGTGCCGCCGGGGTATTTGAAGGAAGGGATCTGTAAGCCGATTTTCATAGGGGTACTCCTTATGAGGTTAATTATACGGGATTTGGGAGGGGGGGAGGCAGAAGGGTAGGTTGGAGGAAAAATGGTGCGTCAGGGACGCACCCTACTTTTGGGTGACGATGTCTTTGAGGCGCGGACGGATGGACTCCGTGCCGCCGGGGTATTTGAAGGAAGGGATCTGTAAGCCGATTTTCATAGGGGTACTCCTTATGAGGTTAAT
>JAYFNV010000091.1:0-24575 GCA_034933225.1 Anaerolineaceae bacterium
CCTGAAAGAAAGACACCAGAACAATGGTGTCTTTTTTGTTACCTGTCTTGTTGCGAGAACGTATCCCCCTGCGGGGATCTTCGAGGTGAGAGCCCTCATGACCCTCTTGAGAGTATCGCGCCCACCTGAAAGAAAGACACCAGAAAAATGGTGTCTTTTTTGTTTTGTCAGATCAAATGATCCGCCTATCTCGGTAGGGGCGCACCGTCGGTGCGCCCCTACGTCGGCCTACGTAGAAAATTTTTTACAAAATTGTTTCATTCAACGATCCTGTTACCTCATTCCATCTGATATTTTACATTTTGCTCCAGGCCACGTAGCGGCACGATATATCGTGCCCTTATCGAAACCGAAAAACAATTTAGCCTCAACCTTATTTCCTGTTTTCCCCCTCTTGACACCGGGTTTATAATATAACTAGAACATAATCCCTATAAATATTCGTTCCATTCGTTTTTGATATTTTTTTTCTAAAACGAATCTCCGGTTCCTTAACAAAAATCATTCATAATTGTGACTAAATACATGACATTCCGTTATTGTTCTCATTTCCTTCTGCCCTTATAATTAATCTGACGAATTCCCCACACGCTTTTTAGCTGGGGAATTTCCGTCCACCTCCAATTGTGAACACATTATGCATAGCGCAAGGAGAGAACATGGAATTCAAGTATGTAGGCAAGAGCTACAACCGTCCAGACGCTATCAGCAAAGTTACCGGTAAGGCTGTCTATTTAGATGATGTCCGCCTGCCCGGCATGCTGCATGCCGCCGTCTTACGGCCCGAATACGCCCACGCGAAGATCCTCAAGATCGATACCGCAGAAGCTGAATCGATGCCGGGTGTCGTTAAAGTGGTCACGGGCAAGGGATGCACCTATCGCTACGGCGATAACATCCGCGATCTGGTGCCCATGGCGATCGAGAAGGTTCGCTACATTGGCGAGCCGGTTGCGGCGGTGGTGGCGGATACAGTGGCCCACGCTGAGGCGGCCCTGGCCAAGATCAAAGTGGATTATGAACCGCTGCCCGTTTACGTGGATGGTCGCGACGCCATGAAGGAAGATGCGGTACTGATCCATGAAGAGAACGGCGATTACTGGCACCTGCCTACGCTTACCCCTATCAAAGGCACTAATATTGCCAATGTCTACCATCTGCTCAAAGGCAACGTGGAAGATGGTTTCAAGGATGCCGATGTAGTGCTGGAAGGCGAATTCCTGTACCCCTTCGGTTCCTGCAGCGCCATTGAACCCCATGGCTCCATTGTCTGGTTCAAAGAAGACAAGACTATTGAAGCCTGGTCTTCCTCCATTTGCCCGTTCATCATCCGAGAAGACCTGGCCCATTCCTACGGTATGCCTGTTTCAGATGTGCGCGTGCACATCCCCGATGTTGGCGGCTGCTTTGGATATAAATCAGATATTACCGTGGAGCAGACCGTAGCCTGGATCGCCAGTTTTGTGCCCGGCCGACCGGTCAAGTGGGTGGCCACCCGCAAAGAAGATTTCACCTCCACCCTCATCGGACATGGCATCCGCACGCAGATGAAGATCGGCGCCAAGAAAGATGGCAAGCTGGTCGCCATCCAGGCCAAGATCATTCACTCAGGCGGTGCTTATGCTGATACTGCGGTCAACGTTTCTATTGCCTCTACGCATAACTGCACGGGTCCCTACGAGTTCGCACACTGTGACCTCATCGGTTATACCGTTTACACCAACACACCGGCTGTAGGCGCTTACCGTGGCTATGGCCACCAGGAAAGCCAGTTCGCCACTGAACGCATGATGGATATGCTGGCACGCAAACTGAACATGGACCCCTGGAAACTGCGCGAAATGAACTTCCTCAGCGAGGGCAAAGTGAATGCCCTTGGCGAGAAGATGTGGAAGAGCCACGGCGATGTTGCCAAATGCGCCGCAATCGTCAGGCAGAAGGTCTACGGCCACGCCAAACCGGCTGAGGACGAAAACTTCTATTACGGACGCGGTTTTGCCACCGTCATGAAATCGCCCAAGGGTGCACCATTCTCCACCAAGGGCTGCTACATGAAGATGAACATCGACGGCAGCGTTTCGATCAACATGGCCGGCGCTGAGGTAGGCCAGGGGTTGCGTACCGTCATCCGCCAGGTGGCAGGGGAAGCGCTCAAGATCCCACCTGAGAAGATCCGCGTTTACAGCGAGATCGACACCCAGTTCTCACCCTACGAGTGGCAGACCATCGGCTCCATGTTCACCACCCAGGGAGGCCGTGCCATCATCCGCGCTGCTGACCGTCTGATCGCGGTGCTCAAGGCTACCGCTGCCCAGGTGCTCAAAACTGACCCCGATTTCCTGGATTATGATGGCGAGTACGTGTTCCTGCGCAACGACCCGGATATTCGCGTAGCCGTTACCGACATCAACCGCGGCTATATCACAGAAGATGGCATCACCATCGGCGAAGTAGCCCAATCGGTCTCAGATGCACGTTTACCGCGCTATTCCAACCCCGATAAAAACGGTCAGGGAAGCTGTGGTGTTTCGTACACTTTCGGCGCCCAGGCAGCTGAGATCCGCATTGAAAAGAAGACCGGTAAGATCTTCGTGGACAAGTTCACCTCCACCTTTGATGTAGGCCAGGTGATTAACCCCAAGCAGATCCGCGGTTCCGTGATGGGCGGTGTGATGATGGCCATTGGCGCCGCATTATATGAGAAGATGGACTTCGACAGCGAAGGCCGTCTGACCAACCCGCATTTCTTCAAATATCATCTGCCTACCTACAAAGAAGCCCCAGAAATGGACATCGACTTTGTGGAAACCCCCGATTCGATCGGTCCTTTTGGCGCGCGCGGCATTGGCGAGCATTCTGTCATCGGCCCGGCTCCCGCCATCCTCAACGCCATCTATGACGCAGTGGGAGTTGAGTTCTGTGAGATCCCGGTGACCCCTGAGATCATGAAACAAGCACTTGAAAACAAGGTGAGGTAGACCATGACTGAAAAGATCACATTTGTGTTGAATGGCGCAGAGACCACGGTGGACGTGGACCCTGAAATGATGCTGCTGAATGTGCTGCGGGATGTTCTTGACCTCACCGGTACCAAATGTGGCTGTGATAACTCCACCTGCGGGACCTGCGTGGTGGTCATCAACGGCAAGTCCACCAAGAGCTGCAACACCGCTATCAAAAAGGTAGCCGGGGCTGAGGTGATCACCATTGAGGGACTCGCCAAAGGCATGGAACTTCACCCCATTCAGCAATCCCTGGCTGAATCCGGGGCAGTGCAATGCGGTTTCTGCACCCCCGGCATTATCATGGAGTTGTACGGCTTGTTGGAAAGCAACCCCAACGCCACCCAGGTGGAGATGGAGAATGCCCTCAATAAGCACCTGTGCCGTTGTACCGGCTATGAGCCCATTCGCGACGGAGCCTTAATGGCGCAGAAGCTGATGCAAGATAGAAAATAGGCAAAACAAAGCCCCGCAATTGCGGGGCTGATTTTTTACCCAAACCTTCCGGTGATGTAATCTTGGGTACGTTTGTCTTTGGGGGTCATGAACATCTGTTTGCCAGGGGCATACTCTATCAGCTCGCCCATCAAAAAGAAGGCTGCATAATCGGCCACCCGGGCAGCCTGTTGCACATTGTGTGGGGCCAGGAGGATGGTGTAGGTTTGTTTGAGGTCCACCAGCAAACTTTCGATCTTTGATGTAGAGACCGGGTCAAGGGCTGAGGTGGGCTCGTCCAGCATGATGACCTCTGGCTCAAGTGAAAGTACGCGGGCCAGGCATAGACGCTGCTGCTGCCCGCCAGAGATGGCATAACCAGAATCGTTGAGACGGTCGTACACTTCATCCCACAGAACTGCCTGGCGAAGGGCATTTTCTACCGCGTCATCCAATTTGGATTTGCGGTGTTCGCCTGCCATACGAAGACCATATGCCACATTCTCGTAGATCGAGAGCGGCAATGGTACTGGCCGTGAAAAAACCATGCCGATCTTGCGGCGCAGTTCTATGACATCCGTTTTGGGATCCAAAATATTGACCCCGTTGAAGATCACTTCGCCAGACATTTCTTTGACATCGGCCAGATCGTTGAGGCGGTTCAGCACGCGCAGGAAGGTGGACTTTCCGCCACCGGCAGGTCCAAACAGCACCGTGATCTCATTGGCTTCGATGCCCAGGTGGATGTGGCGCAGGCTTTCGTTATCATCCGAGTAGCGGATGGAGAGGTCTTGAACGTCAAATTTGAGCATAAGCCTACCACTGCTTTCTGGCGCGCGCCCGAGAGCGGATGAGGGTGGCCACGATGTTCATGCCCAGCACAAAGAAAAGCAGCACCAGCACTGTGCCGTATTGGATCTTGATGGGCATACCGGGCACCTGGGTGGAGATGACGAAAATGTGATATGGCAGGGCCATTGTGGCATCAAAGATGGATGAGGGCAGCATGGGCAGGAAGAAGGTGGCCCCTGTAAAGAGGATGGGTGCGGTTTCTCCGGCAGCGCGCTCCAGACCTAAAATAATGCCGGTGATGATGCCGGGCAGCGCCTGGGGCAAGGTAATGCGCCACACGGTTTGCCAGCGGGTAGCTCCCAACGATGTGGAAACAACACGGAAAGAATTGGGCACGCCGCGCAGCGCTTCTTCGGTGGTGCTGATGATGACCGGCAGGGTCATAATGGAGAGCGTCAACGATGCCGAAAGGATGCTTGTCCCAAATTTGAGGAAGATAACGAATAACCCAAGCCCGAACAGACCATAAACAACTGAAGGAATTCCGGCCAGGTTGACGATGGCAATGCGGATGAGGCGGGTAACGTTGTTATCTGGGGCATATTCAGCAATGTAAATACCGGCAGCTACACCCAGTGGGACAGAAAAGATGGCTGTACCCAGCGTGAGCCATAGTGTACCGATAATGGCCGGCAGAATACCCCCGGAGCGCATGCCATTGGTGGGCATGGCACTGAGGAATTCCCAGTTGATGGCGGGCGAACCCTGCACAATAATATAGCCCACCAGTCCAATGATAGGCAGCACGGTCAGAAACGTGATGAGCCGTAACAGCATAAAGCCGAGGTTTTGAACAATGTGAGGTCGTGAGGTGGGATCTTTTTCGAGGTTCATGAGAGGATCCGTTCTGTGCGTTTACGCTGCTTGGTGCTTACATAGCTGGCCAGAATATTGACCACCAGAGATAGCAAGAAGATGATGATGCCGATCAAGAAAAGCACCTGGTAATGCTGGCTGCCTGTGGCCACTTCGCCCATTTCTGAGGCGATCGTGGCGGTCATGGTTCGCACCGGCATAAGCAGGGAATTCCACTGAACAGGCATAATGGGTGCGTTGCCGGTCACCATCATCACTGCCATGGTTTCGCCCAGGGCACGGCCCACGCCCAGCATTACAGCAGTGAGCACACCACTTTTAGCAGCGGGCAGGGTGACACCCCAAATGGTTTGCCAGCGGGTGGCGCCCATTGCCCAGGCGGCCTGCCGGTAGGCTGGGGGCACGTTGTTGAGGGCATCTTCTGCGATTGAAACGATGGTGGGGATGGAGATCAGCGCCAGTAAAATGGAGCCGGTGATGGCGGTAAGCCCGGTGGGCAGGTTGAAAAACTTGCGCATGAAAGGTACAAGGACCAGAATACCAATGAAACCCAACACCACCGAAGGAATGCCTGCCAGGATCTCAATGACCGGTTTTAGGATCTCCTTGATCCATTTGGGGGCTACCTCAGAAAGGTAAACTGCTGTTCCCACCCCAAAGGGCAGGGCAATGATCGTAGCGGCAAGCGTCACCAGAATAGTTCCCAGCAATAATGGCAGGATGCCGAAGTATTCTTCAATGGGATACCATGTGGTGCTAAGGATACTTGAAAGGGGAACGTCCGTCAGCGCTGGAAGACCTTCGCGAAGGAGGAAGAGCAAGATCAGGGTGACAAATAAGATGCTAGAATAGCCGCTGAGTTTGATCAGAAGAGAAATAAATTGGTCGCCTCTGGGTCTGATTTGCTTCATGCTCAATCCTGTTATTGCACCGGTACAAAGCCTAGGTCAGTGACGATCTGCTGCGCTTCTGGCGTCAGGATCCAGTCAAGGTAGTCTTTTACGGCTCCAGTGGGAATGTCTTGCGTGTACATGTAAAGGTTACGGGAGATCACATATGTGTTATCAGAAACGGTTTCTGCAGAAGGCAATACATATTCATCGGGAGTAGCCACAGCAGAGAGGGCGATCACTTTTACATCCGAGGTCACATAGCCGAGGCCATCATAGCCAATGGCATTGGGGTTGTCGCGAACCTCAGAAATGATTCCTTCTGAAGAAGGCAACAGTAGTGTATCGGGGGTAAATATTGTTTTATCTTTGGTGTTGCCAAGGCGGACCACTGCTTCCAGGAAGTAAACATGTGTGCCAGAGTTCGTTTCACGCGAAAGACGCACAATGGGTCGGTTTTCCCCGCCCACCTCGCTCCAATTGGTGATCTCGCCACGGTAAATCTGAGAAAGTTGGGTGAGGGTGAGGTGATCCACCGGGTTTTTGGGGTTCACGATCACTGCAATGGCATCGCGGGCAATGATAAATTCTTGCGGGTTCAATCCGGCTGCTTTTGCTGCGGTCAGTTCCTCGGGTTTTATCTGGCGGGAAGCGTTGGCTATATCTACTGTTTTGTTGAGCAAAGCAGTGATGCCGGTTCCTGAACCACCCCCAGTGACCGAAATGGACACATCTGGGTGGATCTTCTGATACGCTTCTGCCCAGGCCAATGCCAAGTTCACAATAGTATCGGAACCTTTGTTTTCAATGTAGGCACTGGTTACCACAGGAGTTGAGGGAATAGTTCCATCGCTCGGTTTGGTCTGGCAGGCAGCCAGCAAACAGAGGATGATGCCCCCAAGGAGAATGAACCTTTTGCGCATTATCTCGATTATATCCGAGGAACTCCATTAAAGACCTGAAAACAGACGGATTGTTATCAAAATTTTAAGAATTGATTAACTACAGGTTAACCACTTTCATGAACCACAAAATTTGGTTTTGAAAATAAAAACAGGAATGGTTACAATCCATTCCTGTTCGCTTTGCGTGTCAAAAAGGTATTAAAGATCGGCGCCTTTTTTCTTGCCTACACGGATCTGCAAGATCACCCCAACCACCAGAACGGTGATCACCGCTGAGAGGGCGGCTTCGAGCAATCCGTTTGAAAAAGCGATGCCTCCCAGGAGCGCCCAGGGGTAGATCTGAAAAATGCCTAGCATGCCCAGAACAAATACTGTATTGATCAGGCTGCCTGTCAGACCTGAGGCAATCAGACCTGGAACGGGGAACTTTTTGAGGGCATTCCAGACTAACCAGGAGATGGGTCCGATTAGGAGGCGGGGAAAAATGGAAATGAGTGGATTGGTGAAGACCACATCCCCCGGGCTGGATGGGGCAATGGCCGCCTGTAGCAAACTGAACAAGCCAAAAATAAGCCCAATGCCTGCTCCAACCACAGGACCTTCCAAAATAGCCCCAATGATGACGGGGACGTGCATGATGGTGAGAGAAATGCCAGCGAACCAGGGGATAAAGCCCCAGTGGGTAAGCCCCAATAAAATTGCCACGGCGCCCAGAGCGCCGGTAATAACAAGCTTGCGGGTACGATCTTGAGCCATATTTTCCTCCAGGTGCAGAACCAGCAAAACCACTATAGTGAGTCATTTTAACATATACGGCTAATAAAACAAAAACCGCCAATTGGCGGTTTTTGTAGTCCTTTAGGCAAGCGTTGGCTTTTTTGCCAGCGGTAAGGTGAAGCGAACCTGGGTGCCTTCTCCTAACTTACTGGTCACTTCTATGGTACCGTTTTGTGCCTGGACCAGTCCCTGGGCGATGGACAGCCCCAGCCCGCTGCCGTGGTAATCTTGTGTAGATTTATCGGTGACCTTATAAAAACGGTCAAATATTTTTGCCAGGTGTTCAGGGGCAATGCCATCGCCACTATCGCTTACTTCGATCTCGGCTTTACCCAACCTACTTGAGGTTGTTATTTTGATCCAGCCACCGGAATGGTTGTTGCGGGCTGCATTATCTATGAGGATAAGCAAGATCTGTTTGAGGCGCACCGGGTCGGCCAACACAATGAGTGGATCCCCTTCAGAGGATAATGCAATCTCTTTGCCTGAAAGTACCCGTTCGTTCTGGCGGATCAATTCATCCAGCAGTTCTGGCAACAAGACGGGCTGGATCTCGATGGGTAGTTTATGCGCATCCAAACGTGAAAGAAGCAACAGGTTTTCGATGAGCTTGGTCATGTAATTGGCATCAGAAAGTACATCTTCCAGCACCTGTTTTTGGGGTTCCGAAGTAGATTGGCGCTGCGCCACTTCAACCCCTGCGTGGATGAGCGTCAGTGGGGTGCGTAATTCATGGCTGGCGTTGGCCACAAAGGTTTGCTGACGTTCCCAGGCCAATTGGGTGGGTTTAATTGATCGTCCTGCCAAGAACCAGGAACCGAGACCAAGCAAAAGAATGCTAACAACGCCGATCAGGATCATACCCTGCAGCAATTCGTCCATCATGGCCTGCTGAGGTTTGAGCGAGCGTCCCACCTGGATGAGGCCTACTTCATTGGTCACGGGCACGCGGTAGGTGAGCAACCTCACCGGTGTACCATCGGTTAACTTCACGGTGCGAATATCTGAGCCTTTCACCAGTGCAGCGGCGATGGCGGTTTTATCTGCGGGCAGCCAGGAATGTGTTACCACTGTGCCGGTGATGGGAGTGCCATCAATCGTCAGCGACAGCACCATAATATCAGCCAGTTCGCTGATCTCAACGGCACTGGTTTCATTGAATTCCTGGTCATCCTGCGCTTCAGCTTCTTCATCTTCATCTTCTGTTTCAGAATGTCCATTAGGGTCGATAAAATACTGAGAATCAGCAGATTGTTTAATGAAGCCAGCATCCAGCAGAGGTTCGTACAGATCAATAGGCAAGGGCAGGTGAAGGGAAGCAAACTGTAAGCCCATTTTTAGGGTCAAGGCGCGGTCGTTATTTGTGCGCAGGTAATAATTCACCAGGGTATAGGTACCAACGCTCAAGAGCACTGCCAGGCTGATGCCAATGGCGGTGTACAGAAGTACAAGCCGGATGCGCAGATGACTAAGCAATGGTTTCATCAAAGCGGTATCCAAATCCGCGTACGGTTTCGATGGGGTTTTTCTTGCCTTCAAGCATTAGTTTTTGACGTAAGTAGGAAATGTATACATCCACCATTTCAGGCTGAACGTTGGTCTCATAGGACCAAACATAATCGAGGATTTCCTGGCGAGAGAGAACCTGACCAGGGTGGCGCATGAAGAATTCCAACAGGTCCCATTCTTTTTTGGTTAGGTCTATCGGTTTTTCTTCACGGCGCAGTGTATGAGCTTTGGCATCCATTACCAAACTGCCCAAACGGATTTCCCAGGAATCGGAGGAGGAGGGGTTCAGACGCCGGCTGAGGGCGTGAATGCGGGCGATCAATTCATCGAATGCAAAGGGCTTTGTCAGGTAGTCATCGGCGCCGCTTTCCAGACCAGTGACACGGTCCTCAACTTGTCCGCGCGCAGTGAGCATCAGCAGGCCGGTGGGCAGACGGGCAGCACGCACTTTGCGGCAGATGGAGGGGCCATCGCGGCCAGGGAGCATCCAATCGATGATGGCGACGTCATGAACGCCTCGTAGAGCCAGCTCAAGCCCGGTATCACCGTCGTTGGCCACATCTACACTAAAGTTTTCCTGCTCCAGTACGCTGCGTACCAGCGCAGCCAACCTTTTATCATCTTCGATCAAGAGAATCCGCATTGCAGTACCTTCTTTAAAAGAATTATACAGTTGACTTCTTCAACCTGATTCATTCTACTTTTTAAACATTGGAAAATGATTGGAAAACTGATGGCAACTTCCAAGCTGATATTAAGAATAATAAGATAAATTTAGTATAGATAAAGTTTGGAGAGATAACTATGAAAACAAAATTCGCCCTGGTTCTATCAGTATTTGTCACCGTGATCATCCTTGCTGTGGTGGGAGGCGTGCTAGTGGCAGCCAAAAATCCTGCTGCTGCCTCAACTACCCAGGTGGTGACTGCCATGGACCCGACGCGTGAAGCTCAATATCAGGCGTTGATCGAGCAGGCAAATCAGACCATTGCAGAGGCGAATCAAAAGATCGCACAGCTCTCTGCCAACCAGGCTGTTGCAGAACCTACTACCACTCCCTATCCGGTTTCAGCCGATCAGGCATCTGCAATTGCTTCAAATGCCTCTGGTGAGACGGCCGTTGCACTCCCGGAATTGGTGAATTATTCAGGGACAGTGGCTTATTCAGTCTCCTTTACGGATGGCCTGGTCTATGTCAATGCTAACACAGGGGAAGTACTGTACAACGGGGTGCAGGTTACCCAGATCATCAGCAAAGATCAGGCTTCTCAGATCGCCATCAATTACACAGGTGATTCTAGAGTCGTGGAGGTGATCAGTGGTAAATATAATAATGCAGCCGCATATCGGGTAACATTTTCAAATGGAGAACAGGTCTATATAGACCTTTACGGAAACATCCTTGCCGTCCAATTGCCAGTTTATACCAGCAGCAGTTCTGGTGGCGGCGAGCACGAAGAAGATGACGATTAAGATCATTGAAGAAAATTGGAGATTTCATTATGAATACGCAAGGTACACCTCATAAAAAGAAGGTGTTTGTTACACGGTCTTTTAAATACCTGATTGCTGCCTTCTCTGTGGTCAGCACACTGGGTCTCTGGGGAATACTGAGCAAACAAGACGTCCAGGCGTTGAACAACTCGTCCACTCAAAGTAACCCGGATCCGTTGCCAACTTTGATGACCCTGACCGATGTCCAGGTAAATACTTCCACCGCCAGTACCACAAGCAGCGATCCTTTGGCGTTGTTGCCGGTGGCTACCCAGCCCCCTGCTCAGACGAGTTACACCAACACTACCACAAGCATTGAGATCCTGCAGCCCAATCCGGTGACAACCACCCGGTCTTCACGGAAATGAAAACTTACTCTTTTCAGGCAATGGGTTCCAGAATATTGATCGCCATGGATACGGAATCAACAGATTTCGTATCCATGACCGGTCAGGCAACCGCCTGGTTTGAAGAATGGGAACAGATCTTCAGCCGCTTTCGTTTGACCTCAGAACTGAATGAGGTGAACCGGACCAGCGGCAAGTGGACGCAGGTCAGCGAGACCTTTTGGGCTGTTTTAAACATCAGCTTAAAGAATAAAGAAATGACCCACGGGCTTGTTACGCCTGAAGCGCTGAATGCGTTGGAAAGGGCCGGCTATTCAGTCTCATTTGAAGAGATGGCGAATCACATGGAGTCTCTCCTGCGCCAGCCGATACTTCAAAGCGAAGGCGGAGAGATCGAACTGGACGATGAAAGCCGATCTATTAGGCTTCCGCAAGGCCGCCGCATTGACCTGGGCGGAGTGGTGAAGGGATGGGCAGCATGGCAGACCATGTTGCGCCTGCAAAAATCCGCACCTGTGCTCGTTGATGCTGGTGGGGATATTGCCATCAGTGGCTTCATGAACGGGAACCAGCCCTGGCCCGTAGGCGTAACCAACCCACACGATGCCAGCCAGAATTTGAGTTTACTCATGGTCAGTGGCGGAGGGTTGGCTACCTCAGGCCGGGATTACCGCAAATGGCAGAAAGAAGGTCGCTGGCAGCATCACATCATCGATCCGCGCATCGACAAACCAGCCGAGACGGATGTACTGAGTGCCACCGTGTTTGCCAAAGACCTGGTCACGGCTGAAGCCTATGCCAAAATGGGCTTGATCCTGGGCAGTGAATCTGCCAGGTCAGAATTGGACACTGTGGAGGGTTTGGCATACTTCCTTGTACTCGAAGATGGCACGCAGATAAGCAATTATTCTTTTAATGAAATGGTATGGAATGAAAGATGGATCAATCAACAAAAGCAAATTTCAGCATAGACGATGTTGAAGAGCAATTCAGCATTGCCAGTGTCTTCCTCATCCTGCTGGCGGTCATTGCCGGTGCGATTGGCGGACTGTTTATTCTGCGCACCTTGATGCCAGGCTACTATCAATCGGTGGCCAGCGCTCAACCCAAAGTGTTCTGGTACCTTACCCGTGCCAGCGCTTTTATTGCCTACTTTTTGTTGTGGTTTTCCATGGTGCTTGGCGTGGGTGTAACCAACAAACTGGCTGCCAAATGGCCGGGTTTGGCCAAGACCAACGATCTGCATCAGTATGTTAGTTTGTTGGGGCTGGCTTTTGGATTATTCCACGGCCTCATTTTGTTGGGCGACCAGTACATGAGTCTGAAAGTATTTCAGATCTTCCTGCCATTCTCCATTTCAGTTTATCGGCCCCTAGAAGTGGGCATCGGGCAGGTCGCTTTTTATGTATGGGCCATCGTTCTGTTCAGCTTCTATTTGCGTAAACGGATCGGGTCAAAAGTATGGCGTTTGATCCACTATTTATCTTACCTGACTCTTCTGGGCGCGCTGATCCACGGGCTGCTCAGCGGGACGGATACAGGAGCACTGGCCTCCAGCCTGTTCTACTGGATCACTGGCGCCATCTTGCTTTTCCTGACGGTCTACCGCATTTTTGCAGAAGTGGCCGCTGCTTCTGAACGTAAACAAAGGCTCAACGCCCGTTCTAGCTAATTCAGCTATCATCTTGCGTTTCTCCTCCTTTACTAAATGCCCGAAAAACATCGGGCATTTTTGTTATTTTGCCCTTCTGTTTTATAATGGACTCAACCTTCTATTAAGGAGAAATCATGTCTGAACAAACACCCCCGCGCTGGGACTTGACCAATGTCTACCCCAGCTTATCATCAAAAGAGTATGCTGCTGATCTGAAGAAACTGACAGATCTCATCGCTGACCTGGATGCCTACCTGACCGGCCCCGTTAGCAAAGTCACCGTCAATTCTTCAAACGAAGAACTGGCCAAGGCCGCTGCTGGCATCATTGAGCGAACCAATGCCATGCTGCTCATTGCAGGAACGATGCGTGCCTATATCGAATCTTTTGTCTCCACCGACTCTTACAATAAAGAGGCCATGGCCAAACAGTCAGAATTTGACCAGGTGGCTGTTGGCATTGATAAGTTGGATGTTAAAGTTCGTGGTTGGGTAGGCTCTGTGGCTAGCAAGCTGGAATCATTCATTGAACTCAACCCGGTCACGAAGGCTCATCCCTACTATTTACGTGAAGCTGCCCGCGCAAGCAAATTCTTGATGTCTGAAAAAGAAGAAATGTTGGCAGCCGAATTGACCCTCAGTGGGTCTACCGCCTGGACCAAACTGCAGGGAACGGTGGTTTCGCAGCATAGCGTTCCTTTTGAGCTGGACGGCCAGATCCGCAAGCTGCCCATGCCCGCTCTCATCAATCTGCGTTCTCATCCAGATGGCGAAGTGCGCCGTAAGGCCTATGAAGCCGAAAATCAGGCCTGGAACATCCTCAAGGAACCCCTGGCCGCAGCCATGAACGGCATTAAAGGCGAAGTGAACACCCTCAATGCGCGACGCGGCCGCAAAGATTGCGTGGAAAGTGCCATCGACCAATCACACATTGACCGCGAGACGCTGGATGCCATGCTCGAGGCTATGCGGGATTCCTTCCCTATGTTCCGAAAATACTTTAAATCAAAAGCCAAACGTTTGGGCAAGGAAGCCCTGGCCTGGTACGATCTTTATGCGCCTGTGGGCAACTCCACCACCAGCTTCACCTTTGAAGAAGCCAAGAATTTTGTGTTACAGCATTTTGGTGAATTTTCACCGCGTCTGCGCGCCTTTGCCCAGCATGCCTTTGACAACGCCTGGATCGACGCCGAACAGCGTGAAGGCAAACGCGGCGGGGCATTCTGTATGGAAGTACCCAAGGTAGGCGAATCGCGCATTATGAGCAACTTTGATGGTAGCCTGGATCAGGTTTCCACCCTTGCCCATGAGCTTGGACACGGTTTCCATAACGATTGCGCCGTAAAAGCCGGCAAGACCGAGATCCAGAAGTTCACCCCCATGACCCTGGCCGAGACGGCTTCCATCATGTGCGAAACCATTGTCAGCCATGCTTCACTCAAACAGGCCAAAGATGATCAGGAACGCCTGGCCATTTTGGAAGCCAAATTGATGGGCGATTCTCAGGTGATCGTAGATATTTACTCTCGCTACCTGTTCGAAAAAGAGGTCTTTGAGCGCCGTGAAAAAGCCGAGCTGAGCGCTGAAGAATTATGTGAGATCATGGAAAAAGCCCAGAAAGCCACTTTTGGCGATGGTCTGGACGAACGGTATTTGCAGAAATGGATGTGGACCTGGAAACCGCATTATTACTCTGCCCAGATCTCCTTCTATAACTTCCCGTATGCTTTTGGTCTGCTCTTTGGTACCGGCCTTTATGCCATTTATCAACAGCGTGGAGAGGCTTTTGTGGAAGATTATGTACAGCTTCTGGCCAGCACAGGCGAAGCACCTGCCGCAGAACTGGCTGCCCGCTTTGGTATCGACATCCGCAAGAAGAAATTCTGGCAAGACAGCCTGGCCATCATTGGCAAACAGGTGGATGAGTACGTAGCCATCAAGTAAATTTTACAAAAGGAGCGGATTCTTCCGCTCCTTTTGCTATCCAGTCTTGAACATGGAAGTATAATTTTTCCTATGCTTTTTCAAGGAAACGAGGCACCGATCGTTTTGATCCGCGGCGGGGGAGACCTGGCCAGCGGTGTGGCGTTGCGTTTGCACCATGCCGGATTCAGCATCGTGATCGCTGAACTGCCTGAACCGTTGGTGGTAAGGCGACTGGCTTCTTTTGCCCAGGTGGTCTTTGACGGCCATTATCGGCTGGAAGATGTGGAAGGGCAATTGGTCAAAGATGCCGCTTCAGCGCTGACTGCCCTGGAAGCTGGCAAGGTGGCGGTGATGGTTGACCCCAAAGCGGAGATACGCCATCAACTGCCATTGTTTGCTTTGGTGGACGGACGTATGCTCAAATCAGCGTCGGAACTCTCTAAAGACGCAGCAGCACGAGTGATCGGGTTGGGTCCTGGTTTTAGTGCCGGGCTCGATTGCCATGCCGTGGTAGAAACAAACCGCGGCCCCTACCTGGGGAGGGTCTACTGGCAGGGTCAGGCCGAGCCGGATAGCGGTGTGCCTGAATCTGTAAAAGGGTTCAATGTGGAGCGCGTGCTTTACGCGCCTTGTGCCGGGGTACTGACCGCTCACGCAAATATCGGCGAGGTCCTCGAACCCGGTCAAACCATTGCTGAAGTGGACGGTATACCTGTGACAGCAAAATTTAAAGGCGTCTTACGCGGGCTTATCCAATCTGGTTTGCAGGTCAAAAAGGGATTGAAGATAGGAGATCTGGACCCGCGCTGCAACGTCAGCATTTGTGCCCTGGCCTCAGATAAAGCCCTGGCTATAGGCGGAGGCGTCTTGGAAGCGATCCTTTCCTCTAAATATGAGGCTGATAAATGAATTTGATCGAAGCGTTAACGCCAAAGTTGCCGGCACGCATTGCCATTGTGGGCGGGGGAGGGAAGACCACCACCCTGTTCCAGATCGGTCAGCAGGTTCAGGGGCTGGCCTGGACGACCACCACGACCCATTTGGGAACGGACCAACTGGGCTATGCAGACCGGCATTTCTTGATCGAATCTGTGGGTCAATTGGATGTACAGGAACTGAAAGCCCAGAAACACTCTCTCATCACAGGGCCATTTACCCCGGATGAGCGCGTACACGGACCTGAGGCTGCGGTATTACAGCGCCTGGTGGAATTGGCAGACCAGGAAAAGGTCTCGCTGATCGTTGAGGCAGATGGCGCCCGTTCTCGCGCCCTGAAAGCCCCTGAGGCGCATGAACCCGTCATCCCTGCCTGGGCGGAGATGGTCATTGTGCTGGTGGGGTGCTCGGTTCTTGGTAAACCGCTCAATGACGAGACTGTGCACCGGGCACAAATATTTTCTTCCCTTACAAATCTCGAAATGAATGAGCCCATTGATCCGGCGGCCATTATGCGTATGCTCATCCATCCATTGGGCGGACTAAAAGGGATTCCTCCCTCGGCTACGCGGGTGGTTTTGTTCAATCAGGCCGATGTGCTCCCGGACGTTGACCCCCTTAAACAACAGATCCCCGCGCTGTTGGCGGGGGGGTATGATAAGGTGATCATCGGTGCGTTGGCGAAGCACCCCAATGATTTGATCTGTATGTCGAAGTAAATAAGCTCAGAACCGGCTGCGTCGCTTTTTGTGCATCTGTGTGGTGTGATCCGGCCGCGTCATCCGTACAGACGGTCCAATATTCAGCTCGCGTAATTCTGCCCTTGAAAGCGGCGGCAAATTCCAGGCCGCACGCGCCTGATTGCAGCGGATCAGATCAAAGCCGTTTACGGTGACTCCCTGCGCTGACTCATGCAACCCAAATTCGCGGCAGACTGATGAGCGGCGTTTATAGATGGTACAGCCCACTTTTTCCCCAATCTCTCCACTCAAAGCAATACAGCGTGGCCTGGGCTGATTAGTGCCTTTCATACATTGTAAAAAGCCATCAACAGATTCGGTCAATTCCTGGGGAACGCAAGAGGGGTCGTCAGGGTTCGTTTCTTCCCAAAAGAAAGAAACTCTGAAAAATGCGCAACAAGCGCCGCATTGAACACAAGGATTGCCACGACCCATAAGCCCGTGATTATAGCACTTTGCGATCGTGTTGGATATAGGACAGTCGGCTTGAAGCCGTTATAGGGAATTTGTTATAATCGTTTTGTTCAATCAATCAATCAAAAGAGGATCTATGTTTACTCAAAGTGAAGACCACAGCAAGCAATTTGAGCGCGAGAAAGTACGCCTGGGCATGTGGTTCGGTTTTGCGGCCGGATTGGCGTTCGTGTTCACATTGTGGGTGGTGGATGGGATTCGATTGGCGTCTGCGCATGCTGTTTTCCCGTGGGCAAAATTAGCCCTGGGAGTTCTTCCCACACTGATACTATGTACTTTTGCCGGTTGGGCGAGCAGCAAGCTGGAAAATGCACTGTACAGCATGTTGGTCTGGTTGGCTACCGGAACTTTGTTGTGTTTCCTGGCCAGCCACATCCCATTTGAAGGGATGGATAGGTTCTTCAAATGGTTCAACCCTGAGCTGGCCTGGCGTACGGCATTTCCTTTCAATTCCGGTGTTTCTTCGCGTTTTGACGTTGTCCTGATCATCTGTGTGGCCATCAGCGCCATCGGCGGCGTTTTCTTTAAAATGTTGGTCGAGAACGCGCATAGTGCAGCAGCCAAAGCTGGGACCATTTTCCCATTAGTCATCTGGATCATCGTTTTTGTTAGTCTGGCCTCTCCCATTGACTATATGCTGCAAATGCCCTTACGTGAACCGGTAGTTGCCATCAACAATCTGGTGGAGAAGAAGATCGACACTTTAACCAACCCATTGGACAAGGAAGATTTTCGCAAATCTCGGCTGGCCGCCTTGAACGGTTTGGACGATCTGATCACCGCTCCACGCCACCTGATGTTGTCACGGTATGATTCCTACATGATCATGACCAATGTATCCGTCAACTTTGGCGGGGTTTGGGTAGATTGTACGGTCTTTGCCAATACAGAAACTGAACCTCCTGCACAGCAACCTGTTTTTTGTAAAGAAATTGAATGATCTAGAAAATAAGAAGAGCTCGTCCAAAAAGGACGAGCTCTGTTTTTGCGTTTTAAGTTATGCTCCGGTTGTAGCGGTGGGTTCAGCGGTGGGGGCAGTGGTGGGGGCTGTGGTGGGTGCAGGGGTGCTGGTTGCTGGAACCGTAGTGGGAGCTGTGGTTGCTGTAGGTGCAGAAGTGGCCGTTGGGGCGGCGGTGCTCGTCGGCGCGGGGGTTGCGGTGATGACGATGTAAATGGGGGTCTGCGTCCGCGTAGGCGTAATGGTCGGTGTGTAGGTGATGGTCCCCGTGGTGGTGATGGTGCCTGTCGGAGTGGATGAAATGATAATGGTCAGGTACAGACTAGAACCGAAGAGGTTGCCAGATTCATCTGACATTTGCCAGTAGCCGGTGTATGTGCCTGTGGTGCTGGGGGCAACCAATTCTACCGAAACATCCGTGCTGGTCCCGGAAGCTACAGCCGAGGTCAGGTAAGTTCTGGAGCCGCTCATCTGGGAACCACTGACGAATTTGATGGAATAAGAAGTGCTCCAGGCACATGAACCGGTGTTCTTTACCTTCCATGTTTTGGTGAATTCTTCACTTGGAGAAAGGACAGTGTTATCGGGGATTGTCACATCAGAAAGATATGTGGCAAGGTTACAACTGTCCACAATGGTGGTGGGGTAAGCCTGGCTGGGAATCATTGCCTGGGTGGCTGTGGCAACGCTCTCCTGGGTGGGAGTAGGCGTAGCTGTGGGTTCTTCGACCTCAGTTGTATTGGTTGGGTTGGCAGTCAAGGTCAATGCCACGGCAGTATAGATCGAAGGTTCAATAGACGAGTCATCCTGTTTATTTCCACAGGCAGTCAGCAAAAATGGGATCACGAGGAGAACAGCTAGGTATTTTGTATTCATATCCTTTATCCAATCGAAAAATCAGTTTAAAGAATAACTTTGTTGTGTGCAGAAATCTTGCAGTTTCCATGCAGTTCTACGCTAGAGAAGAGAATGCTAATGAAAAAAGGGATTGTTCTCTACTTCTTCGGCTACAGTGGTGGCTGGGCCGTGACCTGAGATCAGCGTTGTTTGAGGGGGCAGCGTAAAGATCTTGTTCTTTATGCTCTCTTTGAGCTGACGGTAATTACCGCCAGGCATATCGGTACGGCCGATGCCGTGGTAGAAGATCAGATCGCCGCAGAAGGCAGTGGCAATCTCGGGGATATAGAAGACCACCGAGCCAGGGGTGTGCCCGGGAGTGTGCAAAACGCGGATCACATAATTCCCCAAATAGAGTTTTTCTTCGTCCTGCATAGGTCTATCCGGCTCGGGCAAATGTAGTACCGTAGGCAAAAATACTTGAGCGCTGCCACCCTGATTCCACAGCTCAAGGTCGGCAGAATGCAGCAGCACATGCGTAAGCTCCGGCAACTGCGATTGCAGAAATGGCAGACCGTAATAATGGTCAAAGTGGCCGTGGGTCAAGAAGACGGTTGAAACCTTCAACCCTTTTTGCTGGATGAATTCTGCCACCGGATCGGCGTCAAAAGAAGGATCGACGATCACACCTTCTTTGGTTTCGTTGTCAAAAAGCACGACACAGTTATTATCCAGCGGACCAATAATAAAGTTCTTGTATTCCAACATGAATTATTCCTCAGGGACCGCCGCAGGGACGGTCTCGATCTTTTTCAAAATGAAAACGTTAAGCGCTAGCATCACCAGGATGCTGAGGAAGGATACCTTATATACCAGGGTGGGTGATTGATCGTACAGCAGCCCTGAAACCATTGGCGCCAGCACAATCGAGACCATGGCGATTGTCTCCAGCAGCCCATAGATCAGCCCGGTCTCGCCTACATGTACCAGCGGACGGGTGAATGCCAGGATCATGGAACGGAAGAGACGGTAGCCACCTACGAATGCGTAGCTCAACCCAAACCAGGCAGCAGACCCGCCCATAAGAAAGGCACCTGCGAACAGGGCGACCATGAATTGACCAATCAGCAGACCCAAATATGGGCTCACACTGCCCAGGGCGATCTGCACCAGGGCATTGCCAAAACTACCGCAGGCGCCCAGTAGCCCAATTGTAGCGCGGCTGAAATGCTGCTGATTCTGCAAGAAGCTGGGCGTCAACGGTTGAGGCAGATACATCAGAAACAGGGTGATAAAAAGCACACCAAAAAAGCCCAGCAGGCGCGGATTCTTAAAGATGCTCACCTGGTGCGGATGGACGGTCATATCTGCATGCGGTGCCTGTTTGATATCTTCTATGAAGAAAAGGATGCCCACGGAGAGAAAGAAGATGATGGATGCGATGAGATAAACGCTGCGCAGCCCAAAACTATCTGCGATCTTGCCACCAATGATCGGCCCAATGACGGACCCCAGATTGTACAATCCTGAGCTGAAGGTCAATGCCCGCTGTACTGAAAGCTTGCCGCGCACGTTGGTGCAGTACACATTCATAGGGATAATGCCAAAGCCAGACAGGTTGTAGCAGAGCATGCCGATGACGAACACCGGCAGCGATCTGGCCAGGGTCATCACCCAGGCAAAGATCAGCCCGATGAACCAGGACACTAACATCAACGTTTTAGGGCTGAACTTGTCTGAGAGCAGGCCAGTGGGGGTCTGTGCCAGCGCCAGGGCAATACCCACGCCGCCTAAAATGGTACCGATCATGACCGGGTCGGCTCCCCATTCCTGCAAATAGAGGGGTTGGAAATAAATAAAGAACCCTTCACCCAAACCCCAGGTAAACAGGCTGGCAGCGACGAGGAACAGATTGCGATTCATGCTCCCTTTACATTGCGTGCAATAAAGTCTTTGGCAGCAGCAAACACTTTTTCGCGTTCCGGCTCGCGGATGATGACGTGACCGCTATTTGTAAGCCAGAGTTTTTCTTTGATCGGTGCGCCTACATGCTCGTGCAAATAGTCCATGCTCTCAGGTGGGATGGTCTGATCCCCGTAAGACTGCACGAAAAGTGTGGGGGTAGTGAGGTTACTCAACTCAGCGCGCATGGTATCCAGAAGATACTTCAGTTCCAGGATGGAGCGCGTGGGGAAGTACGGATAATCTACATGGTCGTTCATGGCGGCCTGGTTGTGCCAATCGGGTTTGCCTTTGGGCTGACGTGGCATGAGCCAGTAGATGTATTTGAGCAATTTTATGCGCGGATCTGGGGGGAGATCGTATGGCGCAGAAAAGGAGCAGACCGCATCCACTTTGTGGCGTGCTCCGATGATCAAGCTGAGCGCGGCGCCCATGGAAAGCCCCATCACCACCTGGCGCTCGGTACAGCCACGCAGCAGGTTCAGGCCGTCTTCGGCAGAGCCCACCCAGTCCCACCAGCGTGCTCGCACCATGTCTTCAGGGTCGGTTGCGTGGCCAAACAGACGCGGCGCCAACACGGTGTAACCGGATGCGGAGAGCGAATCTGCCAGCATGCGGGTCTCAAAGGGAGTGCCGGTATAGCCATGCAGGAGCAGACAACCAATGGGGCTGCCTTTGATGAGGTAAGGCTCGGCTTTGGCCAGGGTCTCGGGAATCTTATCCATAAACCGCCTCGAATTTGAAAGTGAAGAAATTAGCCCAATACTGTAAAGTCGCGCGGGAAGGTTGTCAGCGTTCTGGCGCCTTCAGAGGTAACCACAATGTTATCCTCAATGCGAACACCGCCATGCCCTGGCAGGTAAATGCCGGGTTCTACGGTGTACACCATACCGGGTTTCAGTACCTGCTGGTTTTCGCCAAACATATACGGTTCCTCATGAGCATCCATGCCCAGGCCGTGACCGGTGCGGTGAGTGAAGTACTTGCCATAACCGGCTTTTTCGATGACAGCGCGGGCGGCATGGTCTACTACGCCCGCCACCTGTTCGGGAGCTCCGGCAGCCCTGCCTGCTTCGTTGGCGGCTTTGACCGTCTCGTAGATGCTGTGGAGCTCATCGTCCACTTTGCCGATTGCAAAGGTACGGGTGAGGTCGGAACAATAGCCTTCAAAGGTGGCGCCCCAATCGATGACCAGCAGATCGCCGTTTTGCACCTTGCGATCGGTGGGGGTGGCATGGGGGTTGGCGCTGTTGGGGCCGCCGGCAACGATAGGGGCAAAGGGAAGTTCAGGTTCACTGCCAAGCCGGAACATGTTGATGACCAGCTCAGAGGCAATTGCCTGCTCGCTGACGCCAACCTTGATCATGGGCAGGGTGGCGCTGAGGCCGTCCTGTGCGATCCGGATGGCTTCCAGCATCTTCTCGATCTCAACTTCATCCTTGCACAGACGTAATTCACTGAAGAGTCCCTCGGCGCCGACGAATTTGGCATTGGGGGCGGCTTGCTGCAGGTAGTTCATCTCCAGGAAGCGCAGACGGATGGGCTCAACACCGATCCGGCCGGATTCCAGTCCCAGTTTCTTGACCGCGTCATTGATCACCCCCGGCCAAAGCGCGGGGTTATCTCCAAAAGTGAAGGGGGTGAGCGGAATGCGAGATTCAGAGATCTTGCCGGCTTCCAATTCAGGCAGGATCAGCCCGATCTGGCCATTCTTACTGACCAATAATATGGTGGGGCGTTCCATTAAATGAAATCGCAAGCCGGTTAAATACGTCAATGCAGGGCCGGGATTGATGGCCACTGCATCTAAATTGTGCTTTTCAAGCAGATCAAAGAGCAGTTGAAGGCGTTTGTCGGTCATAAGAAGTTCTCCTGCAAAAATTATAGTCCGAGTTGGCAAATCTTAGGAGAAACCGGGTGACCCTCAAACGAAATTCTTCAACAACTCCTTGATCTTGATGGGGGATGTTTATTTGTTGAGGATTTGGGCCAAAAAGGCCTGGGTGCGGTCTTGGACGGGATGGGTGAAGAAGACCTCTGGCGAGGCTTTTTCGATGATGGCACCTTTGTCCATAAACACGACCTCATCTGCAGCGGCACGGGCAAAACCCATCTCGTGAGTCACTACGATCATGGTGATGCCGGCTTTGGCAAGGTCGAGCATGACTTCCAACACCTCTTTGATCATTTCAGGGTCAAGCGCGCTGGTGGGTTCATCAAAGAGCATTAATTTTGGGTTCATGGCCAGAGCACGGGCAATTGCCACACGCTGCTGCTGTCCACCAGAAAGCTGGGTGGGGTAGGCGTTGGCTTTCTCCAAAATTCCTACGCGCTGTAATTGCATGCGGGCGTTTTCTTCGGCTTCCTTGGTGGGTACATGTTTAACAATGCGCTGGGCCAGGGTGATGTTTTCCAGGACAGTGAGATGTGGATACAGGTTGAAATGCTGGAAGACCATGCCCACTTCTGAGCGCATCTTGTCCAGTTTATCCTGATCCTGGGTCACTTTCTCGCCGTCGATCCAGATCTCACCGCTGGTCTGCGTTTCCAGTTGGTTGATGCAGCGCAGCAGGGTGGATTTTCCAGATCCGCTGGGACCGATGATGACGATCACCTGACCTTTTTCCACGCGCAGGTCTACACCGTTCAAGGCTTCAAAGCCGTTGAATGATTTTTTAATATTGCACGCCATTACCATGGGGGAATTATCTGCGCTCATTTTGACGAGTCCTTTTTTCCAGGAATTTGAGCAAGAAGGAGAGCAACAGGGTCATGGTGAGGTACAAAATTGCCAGAGTGATGTAAGTGGTCTGGTACTGGAAGGTGTTGCCAGCATAAATGCGGGCGATCTGGGTAATATCACGGACTGCCAAAATTGAGACCAGGGAGCTGTCTTTGAGCATGGAGATGAAATCGTTGCCCAGGGCTGGCATAACGTTGCGAATAGCCTGGGGCAAAATAATGTAGCGCATTGCCTGCCAACGGGTCATGCCCTGGCTGCGAGCGGCTTCCATCTGGCCTTTATCAATGGATTGAATGCCAGCGCGGAAGATCTCAGCCAGAAAGGCGCCGTAAGTGATGGACAGCGCAATGATGGCACGAATGTTCATCGGCACAGAACTGCCCTTGGCGTTGGTGAGGAAGTTGGTGGCTCCCAGAACTCCAGACGTAGCCAACCATGCGCCAATTGATTTGAATAGGTCAACCACAGCCGGCACGCCTACCAGGGCGATGAAGAAAATGAGCACGAGCATGGGGATGCCGCGTATTACTTCAACATAGAATGTGGACAGGTTGATCAGGAAGGTGTTCTCAGAGATCCTGCCCAGACCTGCCAACAGCCCAAGTACGAGGGCGACTACAAAGGCAAAAAAGGTTGTCGATAAAGTAACAACCAACCCGGCTTTAATGAAATTGAAAGCGTCATTATATGCAGGGTTGGTTGTTATCAATACGAAGACCGAAACGGCGAGTAAGATAATGCCCACTAACCACCAGGGGACATTTCTCAGTCGTTCTTTGACAGAAGGCCTTACCAGGGTAAGGCGGATCGGGTTCACATTCATTTTTTGTGACTCTTTAACTATCATTATGACGAACTTTCTTCTCCGGGCTGGATTGATCCAGCCCGGAGTGTTTTATTTTAGGATGCTTTACTTGATGTCAGTATCAGTGATGGAGAAATCGGGACCAAAGAATTTGGTGTTCAAAGCGTCCAGGGTGCCATCAGCTTTCATGGCTTCCAGAGCGGCGTCAACAGGAGCAACCAGGGCACTGCCCTTGGGGTAAACGAAACCGAGTTGATCGGACTGGATGGGGTCGCCAACAAATTCGATCTTGCCGGTATTCTGGCTGATGTAACCCTGGCCAACGATCTCATCAATGATCACGGCATCAACATCACCGGAGATCAAAGCTTGAATGGCGAAGGGAAACTGCTCAAAGGCCTGAATGCGGTCGGCGGGCAGGAAGGTAGTGGCGGTTTCGTAGTTGGTGGTGCTTACCTGGGTGCCGAGCTTGAGGGTGGGATCGTCTACAAGAGACTGGATGGAGGTGATGCGG
>JAYFNV010000092.1:0-24122 GCA_034933225.1 Anaerolineaceae bacterium
CGCGTGGATGGAACAACTCATCGCAGAAAGCAGCGGAAAAGTGGGCAAGGGGATCGTGCCTTTGGCCAAAGAACCGGTCCAAAGTGTGGAAGATTACAGCAAAGACAGGATCTTTGTATACCTGCGCTCAGACGGCTCACAAGATGGACTTGTAGCAGATCTCATCGCAAATAAACTGCCAGCCCTGGTATTTGAAGTCAAATCTGCTTATGATCTGGGCGCCCAGTTCTATTTGTGGGAAGTTGCTACTGCTTTGGCATGCATTACACTGGGTGTCAATTCATTTGACCAGCCAGATGTACAGGATAACAAGACCCGCACCGTCAACAAGATCAACGCATTCCGTGAAAGCGGCAAATTGGTAGAAAAAGAGCCTGCGTTTTTGGTCGGACCTGTCAAGATTTTCCTCGGAGAGGGTATAAAGATCAAACCGGGTTCTTCAGTGTATGCAACAGTCGAAAATTATCTGAATTCAGTGTTGAAAACCGGTGATTATGTAGCTATCAATGCCTATGTGCCCCGCAATGAGGCCAATGAAGAACTCTTGACCACATTTAGAGGCAAGATAGTCGCTGAGTTCAAAAAGGCAACTACTTTGGGCTTTGGACCGCGTTTCCTGCACTCAACCGGTCAATTGCACAAAGGCGGCGCTGACAACGGCGTGTTCATTCAGATCACTGCAGATCCTCTGGAAGATATTGAAATCCCCACAGAGGGCATCAGCTTTGGCACGCTGGTACGTGCCCAATCCATTGGTGATTTTGAGGCACTTGAGGCGCGTGGTCGGCGGGTGATCCGAATCCATCTGCCTAAACCAGACCATATCCATTTGATAAAGTAAAACCGAGCGGCTCTCAATTCTGAGAGCCGCTTATTTTAGAATAATGGTATACCGTGAATCAAACTGAAAAGTATATCCAGCAAAATCAGGAGAACAAAGATCCCCCCAATTGCTCCGATAATAAATAACGATTGGCTTTTTGGAAAAATATTCCCCGTTTGTGCCTCTTTGGAAGAAATAAATATCAAAACGATCATAATGATCAGAAGAAACCCAAAGGTTAACAGGGGAACCATTCTGAATCCGAGTCGCTCATACAGTGGGTTGATCAGAAAATTTATGGTCAATGCGCCTACAATGCCTCCAACTGGATAGATCCAGGGATGGATGTGACCAGTTTTTGGGAGCGATGAAAGTAAGCAAATGACGCCAGCAAAAGTTGGAAGAAGACCCAGAAGGGCTATCAGTATAGATGGGCTGAAAAATTCAGCTGCCAGACCGATTAGGATTAATACATATCCAACTAACATTTTTATTTTGTTGCTTGAGAATTTCGAAAGAACAATGGCAAGCACTGTTGATATTGACCAAAAGCAAATAAAACCCAATCGAATGAGGAGAGTATTGATATTAAAATCAAAATACCATACCCAAACCCGTGGTAAAAAATCTACTACTGTGAGCAGCCAACCCACCGAGAAAAATATGAGTAATCCTCGCCAATTATTTATTATCGTTTCTGAGGGTGTCGTTTTATATGAACCGGAAGAATTGGAATTAATAACAGATGGCGTAGACTCAACCCTGGGAATATATTTGCCACAATTAGGGCAAAATTGTTGATCTGGGGAGAGTAAGAAACCACAGTCAGGACAATACATTACTGGTTCTCCTGATTTGCCATTTTTTGCAGGCTGACGGTCATTTTACCGAGGGTTTCCTGAAGCATCGCATTGGTTTTTTGTACTTCCTGAAGTTGGGCGAATGTATTCGCCTCGGTGGAGATAACCACAAGGACTAATTGCGCATTGTAGATGATCATTAGTCCAAAAATGATTGAGGATAGGATTGCACCAATTGCGACATAGCCATCAATTTCATCCATCGACAACAGAATTATTGAAGTAAGTACCCCGCCGATCATAACGATCCAACCCAGAATCTCATAGAACTTTGCGATACCGTAAGCTGTGCCAAATCTCTTCATTGCATGTCTCCTCGGAAATATGTTTATGCCAAATCGTTAAGGTAAAATGGTAGCTCAATGTTGTTTGGCGTATAAAATTAGTTTAGCATAGAACAAATTCTTACGAATAGAAATGGCAAGGAATTTTTACCTGTTTGGGCAGGGACACAAAGATATATTTTTCAGAACAGAGTGGAGAAATCATGTCTCGATTGGATGAGTTTGAACAATATAGATCAAAAATGAATGATCGTATTGGTGAGATCGATCATTTAGGAATCAAACGGTTTTACAACCTGGATACAAATGCCTATAAAGACGCAGCTTTGGATGGAAAAACGAAGGAACTTCTTGGATTGGTTGCTTCCATGGTGCTGCGCTGCAATGATTGTATCGATTACCATATATTGCAATGCGTACAGGCGGGCTGGAGCGATGCTGAGCTTTACGATGCTTTCAACGTGGCGCTGGTGGTGGGGGGAAGCATAGTCATTCCACATTTGCGCCATGCAGTGGAATCACTGGATCTAGCAAGAGCGAAATAAACAAAAAACCGGTCTCAAGTTTGAGACCGGTTTTAGATGTCACTTCTTTTTCTTCTGCAGAAAAAATAACAATGCAAAACTGCCCAGTATTTGCCATGGGTGCGAAAGCAACCAGAGAAGCGCTTGCAGCCCTTTACGAGCAATCATTACCTTTTTGCCATCGGAAACAGGTAGATCAATTCTGGCATTCCAATCGAAATCGATCAGTCGATCTAGATAGCCGTTGCGGACGCTGCCCTCCAGGCTGAAGATGTAGATATGCCGGCAAAATTGGCGGGCAATGAGCAGGTCGCGGCGCAGGTCCAACCAGCGCAGGCTGCGTAATTCGTTTTCGCCGTCCACTTCCACACCACCACCGGTGCTGCCAAGACCAACGCTTGAAGCCCCTTGTGCATAGCTCCAGAGAATGGCCTCTCCTTGTTTGGAAAAGAAACTGGAATAGAGCATCAGCACTTCGCGGTCGGCATTGAGCGGGGGTGTTCCCAACAAACGGGTCAAGAAACGGCTGTGGCCGAGGCGTTCCTCTACTACAAAAGGAAAGTTGTAGGTTTCGACTGCGAAACCATCTGTACGGATCAGATTGACCAAAGCACGCAGATCGCCTTCAAGACGGGTGTATTTCTTGCCTTCAAAAAGGCGCCAGAACAGGTCTGGAACGAGTTTCTGCCACTGCTTGGGGAAAAGTACCATACGGGCATAGTGGGGCTCAATATCCAGACCAACCACAGCGATGGATAGTTTGTATTTGGCAACCCATTCTTTGAATTGCCCGTACGTTTTCGCTGTGGCCGCAACAGTATCCAGATTGGTCCAATAGCCTTTGTCCTTGGGCAGCAACAACCAGGCAGTGACGGGAATGCCGGCTTTGGTGAGTTTCTGTACTACTTCGGCACGTTGAGCAGAGAAATCTTGCAACCCCATACTGACGTTAGCGTTCAATGTGCGCAGTTTCTTGAGCACGGCTGAGTCGGTAAAAAGCGTTTGCAACTCTTTGGAATCCAACTCACAAAAAAAAGTCAAACTGGGTATTTCATTCATAAAACAAATCCCCTATATTTCAATTTCAAAATAGTTCACCGAACTGGGTGGAAAAATCAATTTCTCTGGATTGGAAACCGAGTGATGCTTAATACCTACCTGATTGGGGTTCGTAAAATCGTTAAAAGACAATGGTGATGCCCCTTGCACGGATTCAATCTGTGAAATGCGGTGGATCGATTTTTCTGCAACTTCAAGCACCAGTTCCATTCTGTTTTCTGGATGGCGATTGATGGCAAGTACTGAGAGGGTGTGGTCATTTTTGCGTGTAGCAGTTACATCCAGATAGGGAACATCTGAGTGGGCTTTGATATTCTTACTGATCTCCTGAGATGCGAACACTGGCGAATCTTGTTTGGTTTCCAGAAAATCGGTGCCCATTTTTGCGGCCAAAACGAAAGGATAATAAATAGCGGTAGCAATGGCGGTAGTCTCGTTGGTTTTAACCAGAGGCAAGACGTTTACCAATTGTGCCAGCGTGGCAATCCCGACTTGCTGACAGTTGCGCCACATCACGTTGATGATCCCGGCAACATAAAGAGCATCTCTCAATGTATAGGTAACCTGGTGCATTGAGGTGGCATCCGGGCGGGGCGGCAGCCAGACATTCCACTCATCAATGGATTGGGTGATCGTGCCGGCATGGCCAGCAGAGCTGATCTCTGCGGCAACGCGGTGGATGATGGCTTCATAATCCAGTGGAGCAGCGCAGATGGCGTTGTGCAGCAAAGCGGGGTCGTAGGTTTCCTTCCAATCTGCCTGATCCGGCTGGTAAATATGCCAGGAAAGAAAATCGATTTCTTTGCCATTTTCTTCCAGCACCACACGGTTCCAGGCGGCAGCCGGGTCGCCGGGGTCATCGCTCAGCGGGTTGTTTCCCACGGCGATTATTTTAATGCTGGGGTCTACCTCTTTCATAGCGCGGATAAAACGGCTGAGGCGGCGAGAATACTCTTTGGCACTGGTCGTACCAATTTGCCAAGGACCCCAGACCTCATTGCCGACTCCCCAGTATTTCACTTCGTAAGGTTTGGCGTGGCCATTGGTGGCTCGGCGTTTTCCCTGTTCAGTTTCAACGGATCCGTTGCAGTATTCCACCCAGCGGGCAGCTTCTTCTGCGGTACCAGAACCATCATTGACCACCATAAAAGGCTCAATATTGAATTCTTCACAGTAGGTGAGAAATTCATCCGTTCCCACCTGGTTGGATTCTTCAGCCTGCCAGGCGGCATCATGGCGGGCGGGGCGAAGCGCTCGCGGACCAATACCGTCTTCCCAGTGATAACCGCTGGCAAAATTGCCGCCAGGGTAGCGGATCATGGGGATTTTGAGGGGTTCAAGCAGTTTCAGAGTGTCCTGACGGTAGGAATTACCCTCTTTGCTCCAAATTCCATCATAAACACATCGTTCCAGATGTTCGACAAACTGACCCAGAATGAACGGCGAGGCTTTGCCGAGCGATTTGTCGGGGTAGACGGTCAAACTGGCTTTGAGAGCTGGACGTAAAAAAGCGGACCAGGCGGATTTGATCTTTTTGTATTTTTCCTTTTTCTGGGAACCAGCCAGAACGAATTCAAATTCGCCGATTTCTCGGGTATTCACGAATAGCTTGACGGGACCATTCAGTGGGTGGCCGGTGATCTCAAAGTGGATGCCAACCCCGATGGGAGTAAGCATGGGGTTGATCTCGCTGATGGAAGCAGGTGTGGTCTTCTCAAATGCTTCTGAACTGATCTGTATCTTCTCTGGTGGGATGGAAACACCTGCCACCTTTATGGAAAAGCGGGTGATGGTTGCGGGAGCGAAGGTATTGAGCAAGATAAATTGAAAACCATCCCCGCTTGATTTGAGGCTACCGGGTACGATGAGTTTGCGTAAGATGAATTCTGGAAGGGCCATATTTGCTAATTCTCCGAGGGTAATTGTGAGGATTGTTGCGTTCGTTTACGGTTCACAAAGTAAATGGGGATGGCTGCCAGTAAAGTGGCAATTGCGGCCACTTGAAAGATCAGTGAAGAAGGAATAAATGCTTCTTTGCCATCCAAAACACTGTGAACGCCGTAGGCTGTGGTCAGCCAACTGCCGATTAGCGGGCCTGGTACCATGGCAAATGCAACAGAGAACATGATGACGTACCCGCCGAATTGCCCGCGCTTATCTTCCGGAAAGAGGTCCTTGGTCCAGGCCGAGGTGGCGATGGTCCAGGCGCTGATTGGGGCCAACCAGAGCACGCCGGTTGCGATCAAAATCGGAGTGGAACGGGCCAGCGAGAAAGCAAAGAGTCCGATGGCCTCTGCAACAATGGCCAGATAAGCCACTTTCTTGCGCCCCCATTTATCTACCAGCATCCCAAGCGGATAGGCAGCACCGATACCGCCAATGAGAATGGCAAAAAAGATGATAAGGGAGGAATCTGTGTTGGAGATCTTTAAGAAATGATTGATATAGATCAAAAGATAGGGAAAGAAGATGTTCTGCGCTACACCCCAGAGTGTAATGGAAACCAAAAGGAAAATGAAATTCTTGTGCATTTTCAGTTCTGAGAAGCGGAACGTACCGAAAACCTGTTTCCAATAGCTTTCTTTGATAACAGGCGCTTCGGTTTTATCCTCTTTCAGCAACAAGCCAGAGATCATGCCCAGAATCAAAACCATGCCGCCAACGATGTAGAAAAAGGAAAAGTAGCCAAATTTATCGATGATGATGCCGGCGCCGCCGTAGACGAACAGCAAAGCGACCCAGGTCAAGATTTCCAGCACGCCCATCACCTTGCCGCGGTTATCAACCGTGGTGATATCTGCCACATAGGCGTGGAACACAGAATCATTTGCGGTTGAACCCAGAAAGGTCATCACACAATCAAAAAGGATGGCCATGAAGATGGCCAAACCAATGGGATGGAAGAAAGCAGCCGTTGGAAAGAGGGCGGTGGTAATGCCCCAAAGGACGTAGCCGATGAGTAGAAATGGTTTACGACCCCAGCGGTGACGCACCCGATCTGAGAGAGCGCCCATGAAAATAGAGGCGAGAGTGGCAGTAATTGCACTGGCTGCCACCATCCAGGAAATGGGACGGGGATCAGGGGTGACGTTGTTGTAGAGGAATGTGTTGAAATATTGATTCTCCACCCCCCAGGCGAGCTGCCCGAGAAAACCCAGGATGATAATCGCGGTCCAGGTGCGTTTATTGAGCATAGCGGCTCCTCTGAAAGATGAAATAATCAGGCTACGGTTTGGGCTAAAGCAATCGAACCCAGCGTACCGGCACGATCTGCAAGACCGGGCAATTGAATAAATTCTTTTGTATTGTGAATCAGGTTCTCATTTTGGACATATCCGTTTAATTTTGAAACCGTCTTGACGCGGATCTGCTCAATTAAACCAGGAATCTTCATGACGCCCCCACCCAAAATGATGCGTTCCGGGGAGAAAGAGACGATCAAATTAGCCAGGGCATAGGACATGTAATCAGATTCAAGATCCCAGGCCGGGTGATCAGCCGGCAAGGTTTCTGCGGGTTGTCCCCAGCGGGCCTTGATGGCTGGCCCGCTTACCAACCCTTCCAGACAGTCTTTATGAGAGGGGCAAAACCCTTCAAAAGGATCTTTATTCAGATCGTGAGGTAGAAACATGTGGCCGATCTCAGGGTGGATCTGGCCATGCAATGGTTTGCCGTCATTAATTACACCTCCACCAACGCCAGTTCCTACGGTTATGTAGATAAAGTGTTTGCAGCCGCGAGCGGCTCCCCATAATCCTTCACCAACTGCGGCAGCCGCCACATCAGTATCAAAGGCAATCGGCAAATCCATTTTCTCCTTGAAATAGGAGACAATTGGGGTATTGCGCCAGGGGAGTTTAGGCGTGGATGTTATATACCCAAAGTCATTTGCAGCAGGATCAAGACTAATTGGCCCAAAAAATCCAAGCCCTATTGCTTCTAATGGAATGCGATGTTTATGTTGAGTCCACTCAAAAAAATCCACCACCTGGGGCAATGTTTCTGCTGGGGTTGTAGTTAGGATTCGAGCTTCTTCTAAGATATTATCTGGGTCACTGGCGACAATGCAATTGAACTTTGTACCACCTGCTTCAACACCACCATACCATTTCATATTATTTCACCATGTCTTTTTTTGAGATATTGGGTTAATAATAGCACAAGCAATAATTTTTGAGAAAATCGGGGGGGAACAAGTTATAATTTACCGGTGAGTTGAATTCTGAATAATCTTATGTTATCAACGGGGGGTGAGTTTTTCGCGGCTTTCATTTTTTATTTCCGTGAACAATTTGCCTGCCGATTTTATTTTCATTCGAGGTAACAATGGATCTTTTTGAAAAGTGCAGGAATTACACTGCAGCTCGCGACGCGATTGAAAGAGGGGTTTATCCCTATTTCATACCGCTAAACGAGAACGAAGGCACAGAAGTTGTCTTCCAGGGCCAGCGCTTGATCATGTGCGGTTCAAACAACTATCTGGGCCTGACAACCCACCCCAAGGTTCGCGAAGCGGCAATTGAGGCTACCAAACGATACGGAACCAGTTGCACAGGTTCCCGATTCTTAAATGGTACCCTGGCAATGCATGAACAGCTTGAGGGTGAATTGGCTGCCTGGGTGGGCAAAGATGCCACCCTGGTATTCTCCACGGGAATGCAGACCAATCTGGGCACGGTCAGTGCTTTGGTAGGCCGCGACGATGTGGTGATCCTGGACAAGGAAGATCATGCCAGTATTGTAGATGGTGCCCGACTGGGGTATGGCAAGATCGAGCGCTATCGGCATAATGACCTGGAGCATCTGGAAAAGGTGTTCAAATCTATCCCAGAGACGGCTGGCGCATTGTTGATCGGAGATGGGCTGTACAGCATGGAGGGTGATCTTGCCCCGGTGCCGGAACTGGCCAAGCTGGCCAAGAAGTATGGCGTACGATTTATGGTGGATGATGCTCATGGCATGGGTGTTCTAGGTAAAGGTCATGGTACTGTTGCTCACTTCAACGCCACAGAAGATGTAGACCTTATTATGTCGACCTTCAGCAAATCTTTTGCGTCCCTGGGCGGATTTATCGCCGGCGATGCCCTCACCGTGGATTACATCAAACATAATGCCCGTTCCTTGATCTTCAGCGCCAGTATCCCGCCTGCCAATACTGCCGCAGCTTTTGGCGGCTTTGCACGTGATGCGGGATGAACCAGAACGCTGCCAGCGAGTTTTGGATATTGCCGAATACATGCGTAAGGGTTACAAATCACTTGGTTTTGATATTGGAAAGTCTGAAACCCCGGTAGTGCCCATCATCATTGGTGATGATGAACTGACCTTCAAATTCTGGAAGATGTTGTTCGATAATGGCGTCTTCGTCAACCCGGTGGTCAGCCCGGCTGTCAGCCAGGGTCACCAGTTGCTGCGGACCAGTTATATGGCCACACACACCGATGCACAGATGGACGAAGTTCTCTCCGTCTTCGCAAGAGTGGGCAAAGAGATCGGCATTATTTAATAGAACTGATACAGCGCAGAATCATCTCTGCGCTGTATTTATTTAAGCTCTAGTATTACTTTTGAATGAACAGGATTCCGATGCAATCTGGGCCGCAATGACTGGAGATTGTCGCTCCGGCTGTTGTGAAGCAAACTTCTTCAATGGGTGCCAGCTTTAGCAATTCATCTTTTAAATACTCAGCGTCCTTTTGGCAATACGCGTGGGTAACAAACACACGATGCAGGTCGATGCCGGGCAATTTAGATTTGAAATCAAGCAGCATCGAATCGAGGGCTTTCTTGCGGGTTCCACTGATCTTCTCTTTAACCCCCAGACTGCCGTCTTTCTTGACTTCGATAACAGGTCGGATCTTGAGCATGCTGCCAATGATCAACTCCATGGCGGTGCACCGACCGCCCATATGCAGGTAGTCAAGCGTATCGATCACAAAGGATGTATTCACTTTATCGATCGTACTATTGAGCGCTGACACGATTTCGTCAGAGGTTTTCCCCTCATCACGCATTTCTGCAGCTTTTAAGACCAAAAGGCCGATACCGGTGGAAAGATTGTTTGAATCGACCACCTGGATCTTCTTCGCCTTCAGTGCTTTGGCCGCGATTAGTCCATTCTGGTAGCTGGCCGAAAGCCTGGAACTGATGCTGATGTAGATGATGTCATCGTAAGGGCTAAAGGCATCCATGAAAATACCTTGCGCCGGAGCTGACGTCTTGGGTAACCCCCCTGTCTTTTTTACCAGGGCAAACAATTCTGGCGCCGAAATATTGACGCCATCCAGATACGATTCGCCGTCAATAAAAACCCCCAACGGCACAACATGAATATTAAAACTCTTGATCTGATCTGGACTCAGATCACAACAACTATCGGTGAAGATTTCCATTCTTTTCCTCGTCTTGCAATAAATATGAATTTTTGGTGCGGGATAAAAATAAAAAAATTAAAACCACTTACGAAATTTGAAAAAGATCAACATACCCACAGAAATTGCGAAAAAGACCAGGTTGACGAGGAGAAAACCTGATGCCGAATCGATCCAGGGCATAAAGCGGAAATTCATACCAAACACACTGGCCACAAAAGAAAGAGGCAGGAAAATAGTAGAAACGATGGTAAGCGCTTTCATCACTTCGTTCAATCTGAGGGATGTTGAATTCAGGTAAATATCCAGTGCGCCTGAGACGATATCCCGAATGGTGTCAGAAATATCCAATACCCAGATCACATGGTCGTAAATATCACGGAAGTAAAGGCGCATTTGTGCCTGAATCTGGGGGTATTCATCGCGGGCCAGCTTGTTAATCACTTCGCGCAGTGGGGTGATGACCCGACGCAGGGACATGATGCTGTGCTTAAGCCGCAATAATTGAGCAAGCGTTTCTGGGTTGGGTTTTTCTAAAACACTGTCCTCCAGCCACTCAATTTCCATTTCCATCTTATCAATGACAGGTAAGTATTCGTCTACAATGCTGTCTACTAAAGCATGACAGATAAAATCAGGGCCGTGCGTATAGACGCGAGAATCGCGCTGAAATTTGTAGATAACTTTCTCTACGGGGGGCAAGTTTTTGGCGGAGAAGCACGAAACCACAAAATTCTGACCCAGGAAAATATCCACTTCCTGGGTTTCCAACTCGTGAAACTCTCTGTCTGGCTTGAGAGCGTTGATGATCATGAAGATGTAGTCTTTGTAATCGTCAACTTTGGCAATCTGATAGTCGTTGCTTAAACAGTCCTCAATTGCCAGGGGATGGAAGTGAAATTTTTGATCCAACACTTCATAGATCTCAGTATCGGTGGTCGATTCAAGACTGACCCAGAGGAGTTTATCTGGGTCTGGCAGCGAAAGATCAATATCAGTTATTTTGATCTCAGCAAAACTTTTTGAGGAAATTGAAAATTGTAAGCAGCGAATCATTCGACCATTTTAAACCCAATTCTAAAATATTGACCTTTCTTGCAATACCCAATATTTCCGGTAGAATTGATTATGAGTAGAGAGGACGACGAAGATGAACTTTGAAGAATTGGCAAAAAAACTGGAAACTAATTTCCTCCCAGAAGCTGCACGGGGAATTGACGCAGTCGTTCAGTTGGAAATTGATGGGGAATCGGTTGAATATTGGTTAATGGAAATTCGCGATTCCACCTGCAAGATCCACCCGGGTGTTTACGAAAGCCCAAGGGTTACTGTGAACGTTTCAAGCAAGAATCTGGTCAAGCTGCTGACTGGACAATTGGACCCCATGATGGCTTTCTTTTCTGGCAAAGTGCAGGTTCACGGAGACAGAGGTTTTTTGACGAAAATTCCCAGTCTGTTTTCTACTCAGAATTTAGAATTCTGAAAGATTGTATAAAAGACCATTCATTCAAGTTTCATGGAGGAGTTATGAGCACCATTCACCGTTTTATTGGCGAAAAGAATGACTTTAGTTGGGAAGATGTAGAAGTGACCACTTATGGCGCAGGAGAAGGTCCAAATGCCGCGTCGAAACGCGAATTGATCAATGAGGCACGCGATGGGGCCGAGCATTTTGTCTTTCGTTATTTCCGTATCCTGCCTGGTGGAAGTTCTACCATGTTTGACAAACACATTCATGACCATGGTGTGATGATCTTACACGGGCATTGCAAGGTAACAATCAATGAAAAAGAATTTGATGCCGGGCCTATGGATGTGGTTTACGTGTCGCCCAATGATGTGCACCACTTTGTCGTAGAGGGCGATGATCCGCTGGGTTTTCTCTGCGTCATCCCCAATAAAAAGTTGTTGAACTCTGATCAACCTTTTGTTGATACTTGTTTATTGTAAGAAAAAAAGAGCCGAAAGGCTCTTTTTTTTATCTCAGAACAATCCCCAGTCTTCTCCAAGACCTTCTTCCATCATTGAAAAATCCCAGGTCTCCATGCCCAGATCAATGCCGACGGTTCGTTCAAGAACCTGCTCGGCTTTCTGGCGTATTTGTTCAAGCATTGCAGGTCCGTATGGGCAGAAAGGGGTCGTCAGAATGACTTTGACAATAGCACCTTCTGAATCGATTTTAACATTCCGAATGAGACCAAGTTGAATGATGTTAAGCCCGAGTTCAGGATCTGAAATTTCACAGAAACCTTTCTTAAGTTTACTGGCAAGTTCTGGGTCGGTTTCTTCTGCTTCCCAGGTGGGACGGTTCGTCCCGGGTGTACCATTTTGCATTACTTCTCCTCGGCGGCAGCCCTTTGTTTTATGATGTAGGAGCAATGGGTATCGCCATCCAGAACACATTCAATCTTCTCAGTAGGAATGGAAAGGATGGAAGAGATCAGGGCCTGGTCCATTGTGCAGACTTCAGGGTGAAGCTGGCCAACGTGGTAAAAGGGACAGGCGACTTCGTTGATACGGTAATCGTTGCCGATCTTTTCCCATTCAATAGCAAAGCCTTGTTCATCCAGGATCTCTTTGATGAAATCGAGTTTTTTCTCGAATGTCATATTCTTGATGGCATCGGCCTGATCTTCCACAATACTTTTGCCGATCTGAGTGAAAATGGATTGTATCTGGTTTTCTGGCAGGATCTGTTTGAGTTGCGAAAGCAAGCGATTTGTAAGCTGCAAATAACGGGTAGGAAACTTTTCCAGACCTTCATCGGTAAGAGAGTAAACCAGGCGAGGTCTACCAACACCATGACGCTCTTCTTCTGCCTTAACAAAGCCATCTACCTGTAAATTGGTAAGGTGGTGCCTTACTGAAATGGAATTAATACTTACCGCTTCCGCCAGATCATTAATAGTGGATTGCGGGTGGGTGAGAAGGGTTTGAAGAATCTTGTCGCGAGTACTTTTCATATCACCTCTTCTAATAAACCGATAAACATTTGCATATTACCATAACCGGACAATATTTGTCAATAATTATATACTTATCCTAAATATCCATATTTATTAGAATAATATAGATAAATATGGTAATTATTGACCCTGAATTATCGCTGTGATATAATACCACTGTTGTTCGAATAATATAGAAATATATTAAAAATATAATACTAATTATGGGAGTAGCTTTCCATGTCAGAATTGAAAATCCAAGATCTGCATGTATCAATCGAAGATAAACAAATCCTTAATGGTGTTGATCTGGTAGTGCCGCAAGGCGAAGTGCATGCCATTATGGGCCCCAACGGTACGGGTAAATCTACCCTGGCCAATACACTGATGGGGCATCCGTCCTACACCGTGACAGGTGGCGAGATCTGGTTCAAAGGCCAGAACATCGTAGATATGGCCACTGATGAACGTTCCCGGCTTGGGCTTTTCCTTGCCTTTCAATATCCAGTAGCCATCCCCGGGGTAACTGTGGCCAACTTTTTACGGACTGCATTGAATGCCCGCCGTCGTGCTGCTGACCCTGAAGACAAGGGAATTTCTATTCCGGATTTCCGCAAGATCCTCAAAGAAAAAATGGAAATCCTCAAGATAGATTCTTCCTTCGCTGGTCGTTACCTGAACGAGGGTTTTTCTGGCGGTGAAAAGAAACGCGCCGAAGTGCTGCAAATGGCTGTTTTGAAACCTGAGATTGCCATTATGGACGAGACCGATTCCGGTCTGGATATTGATGCTTTGCGTATCGTATCTGAGGGAATCAACGTCCTCCGCGATACTTTGAACATTGGTGTTTTGCTGATCACACATTATCAGCGCATGTTGAATTACATCAAACCAGATGTTGTGCATGTAATGATGGGTGGCAAGATCGTGCAATCTGGTGGACCTGAATTGGCCCTGCGGTTGGAAGAACTTGGTTATGACTGGGTTCGCGAACAGGTTGAAGAATCTGCCAATAATTGATTCTTTCTGAATTTTTTAGAGGTGAGCATGAGTGCAGAGCAGAATCAAAGCTTTTTGAACGAAATGGACGAGTATAAATACGGTTTCAAAGATCCTGAAACCTTTGTTTTCAAATCAAAAAGGGGTCTGAGCGAAGAAGTAGTTCGTCAGATCTCAGCTAAAAAAGGGGAACCTGACTGGATGTTGGAGTTCCGACTCAAGGCATTAACGCATTTTGTTGAGCGGCCAATGCCTAATTGGGGAGCAGACATCAGCGGATTGGATCTGGAGGACATTTTCTATTATGTCCGTCCCACTGATGAAGCTGGCAAGACCTGGGAAGATGTGCCTGATACGATCAAAAACACATTTGACCGGTTAGGTATTCCTGAAGCTGAGCGTAAATTCCTGGCAGGTGTGGGTGCCCAGTATGAATCTGAAATGGTGTATCACTCCATTCAGGAGCATCTGGCCAAACAAGGCGTCATTTTCTTAAGCATTGAAGAAGGTTTGCGCCAACATCCGGATCTGTTCAAAGAATACTTTGGAACAGTAGTCCCCATTGAAGATAACAAATTTGCGGCCCTAAACTCGGCAGTTTGGTCGGGCGGCTCATTTGTATATGTGCCTAAAGGCGTAAAAGTAGAGTTGCCCTTGCAGGCTTATTTCCGCTTGAACGTAGCTAACATAGGCCAATTTGAACGTTCTCTGATCATTGTGGACGAAGGTGCTCAGGTGCATTATGTTGAAGGTTGTACTGCCCCCCAGTACACAACCAACTCTTTCCACTCTGGGGTGATCGAGATCGTGGTCAAAAAAGGTGCACGAATGCGCTACACCACCATTCAAAACTGGTCGACGAACGTTTTTAACCTGGTCACACAGCGTGCTGTTGTGGAAGAAAACGGTACCATGGAATGGGTTGACTGCAATCTCGGTTCCAAAGTGACCATGAAGTATCCCTCCTGCTATTTGATGGGTGCTGGTGCACATGGTGAAGTGCTTTCCGTGGCGTTCGCAAGCAAAGGTCAACAGCAGGACGCAGGCAGCAAGATCTTCCATTTTGCTCCCAACACCAGTTCTAAAGTGACCTCCAAATCGATCAGCAAAAACGGCGGGCAATCTTCTTACCGTGGCATGATCAAGGTGTTCAAAGGCGCCACAGGAGTTAAATCCAATGTGGTTTGTGATGCTTTGATCCTCGATCCCATTTCACGGTCTGATACCTACCCGACCATTGAGATCAATGAAGAAGATGTCACAATCGGTCACGAAGCGTCTGTCTCCAAAGTTGGAGAAGAGCAGTTGTTCTATCTGATGAGCCGTGGGCTTTCTGAAGAAGAAGCAACGACCATGGTAGTCTCAGGTTTCATCGAACCGTTCGTAAAAGAGCTGCCGATGGAATATGCGGTTGAAATGAATCGGTTGATCCAATTACAGATGGAAGGATCGGTCGGATAAACATGAAAGAGACTGTGAACATGACTGCAAATCCGGTGATCGTCACACGATCCAAACGCGACATCAATCCCATTGAAAAGAAATTCGGATTTGAACCTGGATTTTCAAAGGCAACCGGGCCTGAATTGGCTTTTAAAAAGCTTGCCTGGGAAGAATTTAAAAAACTATCTTTTCCCAGCCACACGGATGAAGCCTGGCGGAGAACGGATCTTCGTCCACTTGACGTTGCAAAATTGCGGTTGTTTGAAAGAGGTACAGATAAAGTAGCTCCTATCCCGCAATCTTTGCTGCTGCCTGTTACTGATGCAGTGCACGGAGGAGAACTGATCTTGTCTCCGGATGGCGTTAAAGCGTCTTTGGAAAAAGGATTGGTTGATAAAGGCGTGATTTTTACCGATTTCAAAACCGCCTGGCAGAAAAATACTGACCTTCTGGAAAAAGCCGCAGGTAAATTAGTACGCCCTTCTGAAGATAAATTTGCAGCCCTGGCCTGCGCTATGGCTGAAACAGGTGTTTTGCTGTATGTTCCAAAGAACGTCAAAGTTGAGGCTCCTTTACACAGTCTCTTATGGACGTCAGGAAGTCAGATCGCCAGTTTCTCACACATCCTGGTATATCTAGAACCAGGCGCTGAAGTGACCTACGTCCATGAATCAGCCTCTGCCAATGGCGAAGGTGGCCAGTCCCTGCATTCAGGGCTCATGGAAATCTACGTGGGCGAAGGCGCTTCTTTGCGCTTTGTGGAGCTGCAATCCTGGGGCGATAACATTTGGAATTTTACCCATGAACGCGTTCAAGTAGCGCGTGAAGGGAATGTTGAATGGATCTTTGGTGCCCTTGGCAGCCATTTGACCAAAAACTTCTCTGACCTGACCCTGAATGGGGAAGGCAGTACCGGGAAAATGTCTGGTTTCTACTTCACAGATGGAGATCAGCACTTAGACCATGACACCCAGCAAAATCACCTGGCACCTCACACCACAAGCGATCTATTGTTCAAAGGCGCGCTGGTGGGGCAGAGCCATTCAGTCTGGCAGGGCATGATCTATGTGGCCGGCAACGCTAGCAAAACGGATGGATACCAGGCAAATCGCAACCTGATCCTGGATCGCCGTGCCCGGGCAGATTCACTGCCGGGGTTGGAGATCCTCACAGACGATGTGCGCTGTACTCATGGCGCCACTGTTGGCAAGATCAATCCAGAAGAGATCTTTTACCTGGAAAGCCGTGGAATGCCACGATCTGATGCAGAACGTTTGATCGTTGAGGGTTTCTTTGACCCGATCATGCAGCGCATCCCATTTGAAGGCGTTCGGCAGCGTTTCCAGAATGCGATCCTGGATAAGATGAAAGATTACCACTCAGAAGCGGCGAACTTGTGAGAAGTATGCTAAAATTTATAGATTAAATTTTACGGAGAAAAAATATGGCACAAGTTCCATTTATGCGACCCCCTGATCATGAATTTTCGTTTGAAGTCGGCGATATCGCCGAAGTTTTTTGTGATCACGAAAAAGGTGGAGAACGTGTACGCGGCTGGCTGAAGGGAATCGTTGTTCAGGTGGACCCCAAAATGGTGGCTGTCCAATTTAGAACCAACGTTTTCTTAACGGACGGCTGGATGGTGCCGGATCATATTCTCTGGTATCCGCAAAATTCACCGCACATTCGTGAACCGCTGAAAAAATCTTCCAAGCCGGATGCAACCAAAATCGGTGAACTTTAAAGGTTTAAATGACTTCAATTACTACAAGTTTAGATATCGAGAAAGTGCGAGCTGATTTTCCAATTCTTGATAGAGAAACAAAGCCGGGAACCAAACTGGTCTATCTTGATTCTGCTGCTACTTCTCAAAAGCCCAATCTGGTGATCGATGCAATGGACAGGTATTACAAAAATACCAATGCCAATATTCACCGGGGTGTTCATACACTGGCTGAAGAAGCTACTGCGGAATATGAAGATGCCAGAGTACGGATTGCCAGGTTCATTGGCGCAAATGCTGCCAATGAATTGGTCTATACCCGCAATACAACTGAGTCTATCAATTTGGTGGCGCAGACCTGGGGAAAGGCCAATTTAAAAGCTGGCGACTTGGTGATCTTATCTGAAATGGAACACCATTCAAATCTTGTGCCCTGGCAGATGTTAGCTGCCGAAAAGCAGCTCCGCCTGGAATTCATCCCTGTAACTGATGAAGGCTTGTTTGATCTGGATGAATACGCTAAATTGTTGGCGCAAGCGCCCAAGTTGGTGGCATTTACACATGTCTCAAACGTGTTGGGCACCATCAACCCGGTCAAGGAGATGGTCACTTCTGCACATCAAGCGGGGGCATTGGTGTTGGTGGATGGCGCTCAATCCGTTCCGCATCTACCGGTTTCGGTAAAAGATTTGGACGTAGATTTCTACGCTTTCTCAGCCCATAAAATGGCTGGGCCTACCGGAATTGGTGCTTTGTGGGCACGGGCATCATTACTGAATGCCATGCCTCCCTTCCTGGGCGGTGGCGACATGATCAAACGCGTTTACTTGCGCTCTTTCACTGCCAACGAAATTCCACACAAGTTTGAAGCGGGCACTCCCGCTATCGCTGAGGCCATTGGTTTCGGCGCTGCAGTCGATTACCTCTCAACTTTGGGAATGCCGGCAGTGATCGAACACGAAAAAGAGATCACCTCCTATACCCTGGACAGGCTAAGTGAAGTCAGCGGTTTGCGGGTCATTGGTCCTGATGCCAGTAAACGCGGCGGCGTGGTGGCCTTTGAAATTGACGGTATTCATCCGCACGACGTGGCTCAAATTTTAGATAGCGTGGGTGTGGCTGTTCGGGCAGGGCATCATTGTGCCATGCCATTGCATGACCGGTACAAATTGCCGGCAACCACTCGAGCCAGCTTCTATGTTTATACAACAAAAAAAGAAATCGACATCTTTATTGATGGAATTGACAAAGTGAAGAAAGTCTTTGCTTGATCGAGATGAAAAATGGATGACCTTTATCGTGAAGTAATTGTGGAGCATTACAAAAATCCAGGCTACCGCGGCAGCCTGGACCCCCATGACATCAGTTTTGAGGATGAGAATCCCCTTTGCGGAGATCACATCCGCATTGATCTACGTGTGGATGAGAATGGGATAGTCAAAGAAGCCGCCTTCGATGGTCATGGCTGTGCTATATCTCAGGCCTCTGCCGACCTCTTGCTGGAATCGATCATCGGAAAAAATATAGAAGACCTGAAGAAGCTCAACAAAAACGATGTGCTTGAACTACTGGGCATTGAATTAGGTCCTGTACGCTTGAAATGCGCGCTTTTACCGCTTAAAATATTAAAAGCAGGTGTTTACGGTTTGGGCGAATCCAGTGATGATCTGGTTGAATAAGTGGAGGGGCAATGTCTGATGAAATGAATACCCAGTACGATTACTTTCGGATCACAACCAAAGACGAATTGCCAGATGGCGAACGTCTTTTTGTTGAGATTGGCACCAAACCGATTGTTATATTTGCATTAAATGGGCAGTATTTTGCCACCAGCGATGAATGTAGCCACGATGGCGGCCCCATCGGTGATGGAAAGATCGAAGGGTTTGAGATCATCTGCCCGCGGCACGGCGCCCGCTTTGATATACGTACTGGCAAAGCCACTCGTTTCCCGGCTGTTGAAGCGATCGCTCAATTTCCGGTGAGAGTGGTGGATGGTTATATAGAAGTGGGAATCCCAGCCTAATTTGAACTTTCGGGTATTCTGTAAATAACGACACTTCCCTGGTGGTAAATCTCCGCCAGGGAATTTTTTTTATTGTAAAAGTTCATCGTTGAATATTGGTATTTGATCTGACCTGATGCATCCTCTGTAAAGGAGGGATTATGCAGGTAAATGTATTCTGCGGACCTGTTGTTATCTTTGAGCCAATTGGTGATACAAGAATAATCTTGAAAGTAACAGTTTTGCACAGATTGGGCTTGTTCCAGAACTGAGTCAAAGTCGTAGTCAGAGAGCCATTCGTAGCCCTGAACTGTGGCCACACTTTGACGACCTGAAAGGGCAGGGAACCACTCTGAGATCTGATCTGTTAGTGGAGATTTTCCGCTGATCACCAAAAAGCGGGAGTCTATAGGTGTGTTTTGAGCAATCCACTGGTATGCGGTCCGGTCTTCCTGGCTAAGCAGCGTGTTGCTGGAAAGCATTAGTGTTGTGGTGAAGGCAGAATAAATCCATTGCCCAAAAAGCACCACAAAAAAAATTGCCATGGCAGCCCCTTTGATGGGTGTGTCTTTTTTAGGGTCACTTTCAGAAATGCCAGATTCACCCATCCAGGTAAAGATGTTGACCAATGCAAAAGAGGCCAGCAAGGCTATTGCGGGGGTGAGGTACAGGGTGGCACTACGGGGTTCGGCCAGGAAATTGATCAACACCCAGGCAGGAATGAAAAACTGTTTTTTTTGTAAATACCTGAATAGACCGATCAAACTGAGAGCGCCGCTGATCTTCACGCCGTATTCGCCTGTGAAATCAAAATGGAACAAACGAGAAAGCTGACCAAGGCGATGAAAACCGGTTTTGCCAGCGGTTAAAAAGGGTTCGAAACCAAACCTGGAGAGGACTGTTCCCCACCAGGGTAAAGTAAACAACAAGATCAAGCCAACCACGAGCGTTGATTTCAAAAATCCTTTTTTGTCCCGACCCAATACCAGGAAAAAGGCCAGTGCGCCGGCTGCGGTATGCAAAGCAGATTCAGGGTGAGAGAGAATGACCAGTGAAGAAAAAATTGCCACCCAGAGAATGTTGATCTTCTTGTCTGATCGAAATAGCCGGAGAATGAAATAGAGATCGATCAGTGAAAAGAAAAAGGCCATTGCACGGCTAATGCCACCACCCATGATGATCCAATCAAAGCTGGCCGGCATGAAGGAAAAAATCAAAACTGCCAGGATCAATTGGAAATGGTCAGTGACAATTTCTTTGGCGAGCAAATAGAACGCCAATATAGACAGGGTGGCAAAGACAGCAGGGACAATTCTTAAAATATCAAGGATTTCGATCTTAAGAAACGAATTAAGAAACCCCGCAAAATAAAAGCCAAGCGGGGGGTAGGCATAGGGAATGTTCAGGCTGTTATAGCTGGTAAAAAGAGGGATTTGAAAATGATTGGCGATGAGGTCTTTGATCATTACATAGAACATGCCGCCATCATTCAAAGGAAAATCAGAGTCAAGCACCGATGAGATACGAATGTATCCGCCAATTAAAATAGCGATCAATAGAAACGGTAGTGCCGGATCGATCTTTTTTGAGATTTGTAAATTATGCTTTAGCATTTTCCCAGCCTGAATGGTTTTTCTTATTTTACACTAGGGGAAAAAATAATCGCCAGATTGTTCTGGCGATTATTTCGTAAAGGCAGTTATTAGTCTTCGTTTAACCGTTCGATCTTGGCGCCAAGGGCGCGTAGTTTTTCATCCACACGTTCATAGCCGCGGTCAACCTGACCTACATTGCGGATGACTGATCGACCTTGAGCAGAAAGAGAAGCCAATACCAACGCCATACCGGCGCGGATATCCGGACTCTCCATTTTTTCGTTATAAAGCTTTGTCGGGCCTTGAACGATGCAGCGATGCGGGTCGCACAGGACGATCTGCGCTCCCATGCCCACTAACTTGTCGGTGAAGAACATGCGTGAGGGATACATCCAATCATGGAAGAGAACGGTGCCTTTGGATTGGGTGGCCAAAACAATAGCGATGCTCATCAGATCAGTGGGAAAGGCTGGCCAGGTATTGACGTTGACGGTTGGAATGGCGCCGCCAAGATCCATTTCGACACAAAGTTCCTGGTCCGCGGGAACCACAATATCATTGCCAACGACATCCCAGCGAACGCCTAAACGACCCAGAACGAGGCGAACCATATCCAGGTATTGCACGCCGGCATCTTTGATGGTGATGGACCCATGGGTGACAACTGCTGCACCGATGAAACTGACCACTTCCAAATAATCAGGACCAATGGTGAACTCGCCGCCGTGAAGTTTATCTACGCCTTCGATCTTGAGGGTGTTGGAACCGATGTGACGAATTTTGGCGCCCAGCACATTGAGGAATTGGCATAGCTCTTGAATATGCGGCTCTGAGGCTGCATTACGTATGACCGATTCACCTTTGGCGAGCACGCAGGCCATGATGGCATTTTCAGTAGCAGTTACGCTGGCTTCATCCAAAAGAATATCTGCGCCATGCAAGCCATGCGCCTTGAATTGGAAGGCCCGGTCGTATTGAATATCAGCGCCGAGTTTTTTGAGGGCGAGCATGTGGGTATCTACACGGCGGCGACCGATGACATCTCCACCAGGAGGCGGCAAGGTGAGCTCACCGGCGCGCGCCACCATGGGACCCGCCAAAAGAATAGATGCGCGGATCTTGCGGCACAGGTCAGGATCCAGATCTGTTGGTCTGACGGATTTCGCCTGGATCTTCCAGGTGTTGGGGGAAAGTTCCACTGCATCAACGCCCAGGCTCATAATGAGCTTGCGCATATTGATGACATCTTGAATGTCGGGTAAGTTGTGCAAAATGATGGGTTCATCTGTGAGCAGGCAGGCTGCAAGTAGAGGAAGGGCAGCGTTCTTATTACCTGATGGGATCATCGTTCCTGATAGTGGAACGCCCCCGTCAATAATAAATTTTTCCATTTTGTCCTCCGGTCAATTGTCGAGTAAAATCGGATAGGTTCTGCTTAAGTGAATGATAAAGTTTATCCGAAAATGTGTCAATCATGGAAGACTTGTGGGCAACTATGAGCGCTCTTTATTACCTTGATCCGGCACCTCAGAATAAGAATCCCATCTTGTTGATCCATGGGCTGGGCTCTGATTCAAGTTCCTGGCAATTTCAGATCCCTGAGCTGGTCAAAGCAGGGTTTCGACCGATTGCGGTGGATGTGCCAGGGTTTGGTAAATCTGAATATCATGCCTATCCATGGACCATTCGGAAAGCCAGCCGCATCATTTTACGAGAACTGGTGGATAAGATACCTGAGCCGATGATCCTGGTCGGCCTTTCCATGGGGGGAACCGTTGCCCAAACCCTTTACCGGCAGCGACCGGGAAAGTTCAAAAAAATGGTCCTGGTCAGTACTTTCTCTCGGTTACGACCTTCGGCAGGGGAGAATCTGCCCTATCTGCTCAGAAGGTTAGCCCAGGTTTCGACGGGAAACATCAGCAAGCAGGCACAAACAGTTGCGGACCGCTTATTCCCGGGTGAGGATCAGAAGTTCCTGCATGATTACCTTTTAGAGCAGGTTGCAACCGCCAACCCCAAGGTATACAGACAATGTATGGTGTCTCTTGGTCTTTTTAACAGTCGTCTATGGATGCGGAAATGTTCCATTCCTGTGCTTGTGATCAGTGGGGAAGCCGATACGACAGTAACATTGAAAAACCAGATCCGATTGGCGCATGGAATCCCTCATAGTGAGCATATAATAATTAGTGGAGGTGGGCACGCTGTCAGCGTTGACCACGCCGAAGTGTTTAATTTATTTTTATTCCGTTTTATCTGCTAATAACTGTTCCAAAATTTATTTTCATTCTCGCTTCACGAAAGGATTATTTCATGGTCAAGATCGAGCTAGTAGATACCAGCAATGCCAGGCAGGTGAATGAATTTGTGCAATTTCAGTACGATCTGTACAAAGGGGTTCCGCAGTTCTGTCCACCTTTCTTTAACGACATCAAGTTGATGCTGAACCGCAAAAAACACCCATTTTATGAGCACTCAGAAGCAGATTTTTTCGTCGCCAGAGATGAAACGGGTAAAATGTTGGGTCGCATCGCAGTCATGGAAAACAAACCCTTCAATGAGTACCATAAAGTAAAAAAAGTACAGTTTTACCTCTTTGAATGTGTGGATGACCAGGAAGTTGCCAAAGCCCTTTTGGATAAAGCAACTGAATGGGCCAAAGCCCGAGGCCTGAATGAGATCGTCGGACCCAAAGGTTTTTCAGCTTTTGATGGCTATGGCATTTTGGTGGAAGGTTTTGAACATCACCAGATGATGACCATGATGAATTACAACTTCCCGTATTACGGCAAGTTGCTGGAAACTGAAGGCTTCAGCAAGGAAGTGGATTTTGTATCTTGTTACATGGCCAGTGAGAACTTCAAGATCCCTGAGAAAGCCAAAGAGATCTCCAAGATCGTTCAAAAGCGCGGCACTTTCAAAGTATTGACCTTCAAGAATCGGAAGGACATGATGAAGCGCGCCTGGGATCTGGGCCTTGCTTACAATGATACTTTTGTGAATAACTGGGAATATTACCCGCTGACCAAAGGCGAAGTGAAATTACTGTTGGATAATTTGTTGGTGGTGGCTGATCCTAAACTCATCAAGTTGATCGAGCATGAAGGGAAGATTGTTGGCTTTTTGTTGGCATTCCCCGATATCACCGCTGCCCTGCAACGTCATGGCGGGAAGATCACACCCTGGGGAATGATCGATATGATGCTTGAGTTGAAGAAGACCAAGTGGGTATCCCTTAACGGAGCAGGGGTCCTCCCTGAGTTCCATGGTCGCGGCGGAAATGCCTTACTTTATGACGAAATGGAAAAGACCATCCGTGAGTTTGGTTTTGAACACGCTGAATTTACTCAGGTGGCTGAAACAGCAGTACAGATGCGCAAAGATCTGATCAATCTCGGTGGGCAGCCATACAAGAACCATCGAATTTTCCACAAAGCTCTTGATTAAGAATTTCAAGACCCCGATGAAAAATCGGGGTCTTTCTTTTCTCA
>JAYFNV010000093.1:0-9128 GCA_034933225.1 Anaerolineaceae bacterium
CAGGCGGAGGGTGTTTGATGTTTAAACGTGCACTTTTGTTCGCGAACGGCGAGTTGACCACCCACTCGTGGCTGGCACAGTTCATCGCAGTGGAGGATTTCCTCATCGCTGTCGATGGCGGGCTGCGTCACCTGTTGCCACTGGGCAGGATCCCGCACCTGCTCATTGGCGACCTCGATTCGGTGGAACCCGCCCAGGTGGAACAATTGAAGGCACAGGGCGTTGAGATCCGCCAGTATCCGGTGCACAAAGATGAGACCGATCTCGAACTGGCCCTGCTGGCTGCAGCCAAAATGGGCATTCAAGAGCTGGTGGTCATCGGCGCACTTGGCGGGCGTCTGGATCAGACATTGGGCAACATTTCTTTGCTGCTGCTCCCCGAACTGAAAGAGCTCTCAGTGCGGTTGGAAGACGGCAGCCAGGAGGTGTTCGTTATCCGAGCTTCTACAATCTTGAACGGCCAGCCTGGTGACATCGTCTCGCTGATCCCCTTATGGGGTGCAGCCACGGGCGTACTAACCGAAGGCTTGGCCTACCCGCTGCGCAATGAAACGCTCTTCCCGGAGCGTTCACGCGGCATCAGCAACGTGATGCAAGGCAACCAGGCCGGAGTGAGCCTTAGCTCCGGTACTCTGCTGTGCATTCACGAACATACACAAAAGTAACAGGAGAAAATCATGAAACGCAAGTTGATTTCTTTAATAGTCTTTTTATCGGTAATTGCCATGGTCCTCAGTGCCTGCCAGGCCAAACCCAGCGGCCCTGCTACTCTGACGGTGATGACCCACGATTCCTTTACCGCCAGCGACAGCGTCATCGCTGCCTTTGAGCAGGAAAACAACGTCAAGCTGGTCTTTGTCAAAAGTGGTGATGCCGGCGCTGCCCTCAACCGCGCCATCCTCACCAAAGACAGCCCACAAGCAGACGTCTTCTATGGCATTGACAACACTTTCCTCTCGCGCGGTATCGAATCCGGCATTTTTGAGCCTTACCAATCTCCGCTGCTCGAAAAGATCAGCGCCGAGTTCAAACTGGCCCCCAACGATGAGGTCTCCCCGGTCGATTACGGCGACGTTTGCATCAATTACGACAAAGCTTACTTTACCCAGAACAATCTGGCCGTGCCGCAAAGTTTGGAAGACCTGACCCAACCCGCCTATAAAGGGCTGCTGGTCGTGGAAAACCCCTCCACCTCGTCCACCGGTCTGGCTTTCCTGCTGGCCACCATCGCCCAATATGGCAGTGACGGCTACCTGGATTACTGGCAGCGCCTCAAAGACAACGGGCTTGTCATTGTGAACGACTGGGAAACCGCCTATTACACCAACTTCAGCGCCTCCACCGGCAAGGGTCCTCAGCCCATGGCCCTCTCTTACGCCAGCAGCCCGGCTGTTGAAGTTGTCTACGCCTCCACCCCATTGGACGATGCTCCTACCGCTTCACTGGTAGGCCAGAACATGTGCTTCCGCCAGATCGAGTTTGTGGGCATCCTCAAAGGCACCCAACAGACCGCTCTGGCTCAGAAATTTGTAGATTTTATGCTGAGCCAACAGTTCCAGGAAGATATTCCCCTGCAGATGTTCGTTTACCCGGTGAACCAGGATGCCGCTCTGCCGGAAGTCTTTACAAAATACTCCCAAATCCCTGAGCAACCAGCCACTTTGAGCCCCGAAGATATCGCCGCTAACCGAGATCAATGGCTGGCCGATTGGACTGCAGCGATCCTTAAGTGAGAAGCACCTCCGCTCAAAAAGTAAGTTTAGGAAGAACACTGCTGTGGCTGATCCCGCTGCTATTCCTGGCAGTGTTCTTCTTCCTCCCGCTGGGCAAAATCCTCTGGCTGGCCGGGCGTGAAGCCATTGCGGGTGGTTTCAGCCTGCGCTCGCTTTCACAGATCACCGATCCGTTGTGGTTCACTACCTGGCAGGCCGGGCTTTCCACCCTGCTGACGCTGCTCCTGGGCTTGCCCGCAGCTTATTTGTTCTCACATTACCAGTTCAAAGGCAAACGCTTTTTACAGGTGGTGACCACCCTGCCCTTCATCTTACCCACGGTAGTGGCAGTGGCCGGTTTCACCGCCCTGCTCGGACCCAGCGGGCTGCTCTATGTCTGGCTGAAACAGGCCTTCCACCTGAGCAGTGCTCCCATTCAGTTCATGAACACATTGTGGGGCATCTTGCTGGTGCACGTCTTCTACAACACCACCATCATCATCCGTGTGGTAGGCAGCGCCTGGACTTCACTGGATCCGCGCTGGGAAGAAAGCGCACGGGTGCTGGGAGCCTCACGCGGGCAGACCTTACGCCAGGTGACGCTGCCGCTGCTGCGGCCTTCCATTCTGGCGGCCACGCTGCTGGTCTTTCTGTTCGATTTCACCAGCTTTGGCGTCATCCTCATGGTGGGAGGCCCCGGCTTTTCAACGCTTGAAGTAGCCATTTACCAGCAGGCGCTCAGCCTGCTCAATCTGCCGCTGGCAGGGCTGCTTTCTTTGGTTCAGCTTGCGTGTACCTTTGTGGTCACCTGGGTATACAGCTCGGTCAATGGCAGCCGCAAGACCCCCCTCATGCCGCACCTGAGCGGATCCAACATCCGCACGCCCAAAACCTGGAGCGAGAAGCTGCAAGTGGGGCTGATGAGCTTTCTGCTGTTGGCGCTGCTGGTCTCCCCCCTGCTGGCCATGGTTATCCGCTCCTTCTTGCGTCTTGGCGCTGACCGGGGTGACCGCGGCGTGGTGCAGACCGGTTTTACCCTGCAATACTACAAGCAATTGTTCGTCAATTCCAACCAGTCCATTTTTTACGTGGCGCCTTCTGAGGCGGTGCTGAACTCTTTGCTATTCGCCGCGCTGACGGTGCTCTTTGCCGTGCTGCTGGGTTCCATGGCCGCTTACGCCATGGCACGCAGCCAAAAATTGAAACGCCTGCTGGATATTGCCATCACCCTGCCGTTGGGCGCTTCTGCAGTCACGCTGGGGCTTGGCTTCATTGTCACCTTCAACAAAGCCCCCTTCAATGTGATGAACTTCCCGCTGCTCATTCCACTGGCCCATACCCTGGTGGCCCTGCCCTTCGTCATCCGTACACTGCAGCCGGCGCTGGCCTCCATCCCGGCATCGGTACAGGAAGCGGCAGCCGTTTTGGGCGCCAACCGCTGGAAGGTCTGGACCCGGGTGGAACTGCCCATTCTGCGCCGTGAGGCTCTGGTGGCGGCGGTATTCGCCTTTACCATCTCGCTGGGTGAGTTTGGCGCCACCTCATTTCTAGCCCGCCCCGATCTGCCCACCCTGCCGGTGGCCATCTACCGCTACCTTTCCATGCCCGGCGATCTGAACTACGGGCAGGGGCTGGCCATGTCTACCGTATTATTAGCGATGTGTGCAATTGCCATTTATCTGCTGGAAAAATTCCAATCCAACGGAATGAAAGAGATCTGACCATGGACCAAAATCTGCGAGTGCAAGGCATTGAAAAAGAATATGAAGGGCAGCCGCTTTTACGCGGCATCTCCTTTGATCTGGCCGCCGATGAGACCCTGTGCCTGCTGGGAAGCTCCGGCAGCGGCAAGAGCACGCTGCTGCGCATCATCGCCGGCATTGAGACGGCCGACCGGGGGCAGATATTGTGGAACGACGAAGACATCACCGCTGTGCCTACCCATCTGCGCCACTTTGGACTGATGTTTCAGGATTACGCCCTCTTCCCACACCTGAATGTGGCCGATAACATTGCCTTCGGCCTGCGCATGCAGAACGCTGACCCCACAGAGATCCGCAAGCGCATACAGGACGCCCTGGAACAGGTGAATCTGGCTGGCTTTGAAAAGCGCAACGTCAGTGAGCTTTCTGGCGGTGAAAAACAACGGGTTGCCCTGGCGAGAGCCCTGGCTCCCTCACCACGCCTGCTGATGCTGGATGAACCCCTGGCCGCCCTTGACCGCGCCCTGCGCCAGCAATTACAGGAAGAACTGCGTAGCCTGCTGCATCAAACCCACATTCCTGCCATCTACGTGACCCACGACCAGGAAGAAGCATTGGCTCTTGGGGACCGCCTGGCACTGCTGCATGAGGGTCAGATCGTGCAGATGGGCGCTCCTGAACAGGTGTACCGCCAGCCGCGCAACCGCTGGGTGGCAGAATTTTTGGGCATGGAAAACATCCTGCCGGCACGCGTCAGTGCCAGCCAACCCCTGCGGGTGACGACCGACTTTGCAGAGCTGGCCGCCAGCGCCCCGGCTGACATGAAGCTGCACACGGGTGATGATGTTCAGATCGTGCTTCTGCCCACAGGCGTGACCATTGCTGAAGACAAAACCGGGGAGAACCTGCTGCCCATCAAGGTGACAGAATCCACCTTTCGCGGTGAGCACTATCAGCTAAAAGGGAAAACAAACGCCGGTGAGGAGCTAGTTTTCTTCACTCCTACCGGCGCTGCGATCGGTACAAAATTAGATCTTACTTTTCCACGTACGAACGTGGTTTGCCTGCGTTCTTGAATCAGGGCAGGTGTACCCCCAGACCGAATACCCAACTGATGAGCAGAGTGATGAGCACTGCGCTCACACACCCGCCTGCCAGCATGAGCAGCACCGTCAGCCAGACCTTGCGTAAGCGATCCGGTGCGATGGGCGTGCTTTCTTGCGGGCGTTCGTCTTCATCAATGGGGGTCATTTAGCTGACCATACCGTCGTCTTTTCGAGGTTTAAAGATGAGCCGGGTAACAATGACGGTGGTGATGAGCACCATCAAACAGGCAGCGATGACCGGTACCAAAATAGACAGGACAGAGACCACGGTTGAGGTGGCGTCTTCTGCAATACTGACGGGCACGTTGCCTGCGCCACCAGTAGTAGCCGTCACAGCGGGACGAATGACCGCAGATTTGACAGCATGTACCCCACCGGAAACCAACAAACCAGCAATGAGTCCAAGCGCTGGATCTACATGGGCGATGTTGGAAGAAGTGGCAGCAAATACAATGGCGCCAGCCGCAGGACGAACGAAAGTCTGAATGACATCATTGACGTGGTTGACCGCCGGGATCTTATCGGCCAGGAATTCGATCACGCTCAAAAAGAGGAGCACTCCGATCACCCACCAGGAGGTGAGCGTGTCCCAGGGGCTGCTGAGTTGCACCAAATTGGTGAATTTGGCCAGCAGCGCCACCGTCAACAGGGGGATGTAGGCGTTCAACCCGGCGCTTGCAGAAAGCCCTAAAGCCGATAGTATGTTAATTATTCCCATTTGTCTATCCTATCTTTTATATCTGAAATCCTGCCCAACTTCCGGTTAAGCTCCACCTGAGCAGATCGAACAGTCCAATTTGGACCAGGGTGGTGATGAACCCCACTTCTATATAGATAACACATTCTTGCCAATTTAGGAACGAATTCTCCTTTTTTTTGATCATTACCCATAATAATGTGTAGATCATGGTCAGTAAAACCGGAATGGTCAGGGTAGAAAGCAGTGCCACCGGCAGGTACAACCAGCTCCAACCCGTGAGCACAAGCAGCCCCACTGCACCTTCCGCAGCCGTCAAAATAGCCAGTTTACCCCACGAATCCAGGACCGGAGCAGTACGATAATCTTGCCACAACACATTGTTCCAGATAGGCACTAAAACGTTGGCGATGACCATGCCCAGGCCCAGCCCGCTGAACAAACGCAGGAGATTGGAGGGGGTGTACAGCCCAGAGATGTGAAACAAGGTGACCAGCGTGGAATTGACCCCGTCGATGACGAAAATCAAAGCCAACAGCCCCAGAAAGAGAAGTTTGGCTTTATCTGGCGCTCCACCGGCCCGTTTGGAACGGCCGAGCAGCATCAGCCCCACCAGAGTGCCCAGGTACATACCTGTGCAGCGAGCGCACAAGGGCAGAAAACGGCCGCCGATCTGCAGGGAATGCTCCTCGATCTGGTGGCAAAAAGCAAAACCAAGTGCGCTTAATTTGCCCTCCAGCCCCGCAGGGGTAAGGCTGAACCACACCGCCAGCAGAACTGCGATCAGCCCAAGCAATGGAAAAATGAAACGTTTGTTGCGAGAACTGGAAGGGGTTTCATTCATGAACAAAAATTATACGGGGAATTGATTATGTGGGCAACAGAGATGTTCTGTTTGAAAAGACTGTACACTGACTTGACTTCCTTTTTCATCTGTGTTTTACTTAATCTATATACGATTAAAAACTCAATTCGTTTCGCTATTCTAACGATGAGGAGGTGGTGTCTACGATGTGTAAGAATTTTAAACACAGCGCTGCGGCCTTCCTCCTCTCGACAAAGTAGGAAAGTCGCAGCGCCACAACTCCGAGAGCCGTCATCAGACGGCTTTCGGGCTTAAACTCTCCGGGAGGGACGATGATACGCGATCAATGGTATGTGATCCTGCGCTCCAAAGAACTAAAGCCAGGCAAGGTTGTGGGCGTTTTGCGCATGGGCGAAAAGATGGTGTTGTGGCGCGATTCGACTGGCAAGCCGACCTGCCAGGCTGACTTGTGTCCGCACCGCGGCGTAGCGCTCAGCATCGGCTGCCTGATGGGTGACACCCTTCAGTGCCCCTTCCACGGCTTTGAATTCAATCAAAGCGGCGCCTGCACCTATGTACCCGCCAATGGCCGCGCCGCAGATGTACCCAAAGCCCTGCAGGTGAAGACCTACGAGACCCGCGAAGCGCACGGCTACATCTACATTTGGTGGGGCGAGCCTCGTACTGAGTATCCCGATCTTCCCTGGTTTGACGACCTGGACGAAAGCTTTACCACAAGCGATTTTCAGGATACATGGCCGGTACATTATTCCCGTGCCATTGAAAATCAGTTGGATGTGTTTCACCTGGCGTTTGTACATGCCACCACCATTGGTCGGGGAGATAGACGAATCGCAGATGGTCCCATCATCCATTTTGACGAAAAAAACCTGGAGATCTGGGTGTATAACCGCCTGGATGACGGTCAAACAACCGCCAGACGCGCCAGTGAGTTGCCCGCCCCCACCCGTCCCCCCTTTTTGAAATTCAAGTTTCCCCATCTGTGGATGAACCGCATTTCTGAGGATATGCGCATTACTGTTTTCTTCACCCCCATTGACGAAGAGAACTGCATTCTGTACCTGCGTTATTTTCAACGTTTTGTAAAATTGCCTTTGTTACGCCAATTTGTGGCGGAGATGATCAATTTATCCAGCATTGTCATCCTCAACCAGGACAAGCGCGTGGTCATCACCCAGCGCCCGCTGAAGAGCGGTTTGAAGATCGGCGAAAAGCTCATCCCTGCGGACAAGCCCATCATCGAATACCGCACCATCCGCCAAAAACTACAGGAACAGGCAGGGCAAAAAGAGGATTAGGTTATTTACTTTTGAGGGGGAAAAGATCATTGATCTTTTTGATCGATATTGAGATCGACGGACCCAGATATTGGCCGTCGATCTTTGTTTGCAGGTCCGGGAAAAGAATAAAAGCCGCCCCGCCAAAACCAAAGGCTACCGGGGGTTTGAGACCGCTCAGCTTTTCAGAGAAACGGATCATATCTTCAGCAGACGCCTTCATGGTGGCGGAGAGGATGAGCATTTTGGGCATCTCCTCGCGCACGTAGATGAGCAGATCGTCGAGGGGCAGATCTGGCCCCAGGTATTCCACCTTGTAACCGGCATCGCGCAGCAGGGTGGCCAGCATCATGGGGCCGATCTCATGCAGCTCGTCTGGCGCGCAGCCAATGATCAGCTTGGGGCATGAGGGATGGAGCGGCAGAGATTGGTAGATGGCCATGATCTTAGTCTGGATGAACTGGCTGGCAAAATGCTCTGTAGCCACCCCGATCTCGCCCCGCTCCCAGCGGTCGCCAATATCTACCAGCGCCGGAATGAGGATGGACTCAAACAGGTCAGCCAACTTTAAAGAACCCAGCGCATCTGCGAACAGATCAGAAGACATGCGCTCATCATGGCGGATCAATGCTTTGGAAAAGTTCTGAACCAGCTCAGAGCGGTTGATGGTGCGGGCCGGATGGACGGCCACCGCGGATTTATCATTGAGGACGGCTTCTGGCCAATCATTCTTTTTGATGGCATCTTTGAGCTGAGAATTAACCGTGCTGATGGGGTAGCCCTGCTCCACTCCGCGCTTGGCCCATCGCAAAACAGCAATATCGCGTTCGCTGTAGAGCCGGTAGCCATTTTCCGCCCGTTTGGGGACCACCAGTTGATAACGCCGCTCCCAGGCACGGATGGTAACCGGCTGCATGGAGGTCAGTTTTGCCACAGAATTGATGTTAAAACGAGGTTCGTCAGAATAATCCAGGATCGAAGCCATTTTCCCACCGATTTTTAAGGTTTGTATAACCATTTTACTCCGTTTATTCCAGCTTGTATAAGGTTTGAACTATTTCCCTCAAACGCATATAATAGAACCATTCAACAATCACCGGAGGCAACATGACTTCTGTTAAAGATCGGTTCTTAGAATACATCAAGGTAGATACTCGTTCTGAATATGATAAAGGGCCTGTTCCCAGTTCAAAAAAACAATTTGACCTGGCCAATTTACTGGCAAAGCAGCTCAAAGAAATGGGCGTGAAGGATGTGGAGGTGGACGATAAATGTTACCTGATGGCCACCATCCCCGCCAATATTGATAAGAAAGTTCCCACCATTGGCTTTATTTCGCATGTAGATACCAGCCCTGATGCCAGCGGCGCCAATGTAAAACCGCGCATCATCGCCGATTATGATGGCAAAGACATAGTGCTCAACCAGGAGTTGGGCATTGTAATGGATATCGCCACATTCCCCGAGATCAGCAAGTATGCCGGGCAAGAGATCATCGTCACCGACGGCACCACCCTGCTGGGTGCAGATGATAAAGCTGGCGTGGCTGCCATCATGGCACTTGCAGAAACGCTGATGAAGAACCCCTCCATCAAACACGGCGCCATTAAAATCGGCTTCACCCCCGATGAAGAAGTAGGTCGCGGCGCCGATTTCTTTAATGTGGGCAAATTTGGCGCTGATTTTGCATACACAGTTGATGGCGGCGAATTGGGAGAACTTGAGTACGAGTCTTTTAACGCCGCCAGAGCCACCGTCACCATCAAGGGCAAGAACGTCCACCCCGGGTACGCTAAAGACAAAATGG
>JAYFNV010000094.1:0-53524 GCA_034933225.1 Anaerolineaceae bacterium
GAACATCTGCGTACATCACCGGCACGAAAAGGATCGCTGTCCTATCGCACGCGGGTGGATCTGGTTGTTCAACCATTGCTGAAAACCTGGCTTATGAATTGTCTGTCCGACTTAGCGTGAAAACGTTGCTGGTGTCCATGGGGTTGCCACCAGCTGCTGCGCCACATTTAGGATTACGATATGTCCCTAATTTAACCGAATACTTTGATCGTCCAGGCAAGGCAGCTTTTCAGGCTGCAATCCAACGCAAGGAAAATTTAGAGATCTTGCTTGCGCCAGAATCCTCCCTGGAATACATGCACATTCTTGAAAGCTCAAGTAAAGGAACCGGAGAAGGCAGCATTAATGGGATGCTGATTGACTCTGAAGATGGTCGCTATGCCGCTATTGTCATGGATGTGCCAACCACAGAAGATTTGTGGATGATGCATTCAATCATCTTTGCCAATTATGCCTTGATCGTTGCCCGACCTACTCTGTCTGACTTAACTGCGATTCGACATACCCTCACCTTATTGTTGACCGGCTTAAAAAGTGAGAAACGCCTGGCTCGAGATTCGATTTACCTGGTTCTAAACCAAACTTCTGACCGTAGCAGCTTTACCCCCCGATTATTCCAGGAAGAGCTTTCCAAATCCTTGGGGTGGGCTCCACCCATCGCAGCCATTGTACCTTTTGATCCAGGGGTTCCTCAGGCACAAGATGATGGCTTGATGCCGGTAACGCGAGGGGATGAGTTTGCCAAAGGGATCCGCGCCATCATCAACACTTTATTCCCCTTGGTGGAAAACAATCTTGCTCGTGCCGATGGGAAAAAGGGTATTTTGCGCCTACCCAAAATTCGATTTACGTAGAATAACATTTTTGTCTCTTGAGTTGGAAAAGTTTCTAATATTGGAGGTTACCTATGCCGGGAATATTAGGTTTGTACGACACTGCCACTAATGGGAATAACCTGGACGAATCCATCCGGTCTGAAGTTTTCAACGAGGTGATCGATCAGATCAACCATGATTTCCCAACTTCTGTTCTTCAGAGTCCGAATGAAACCGACCGGCAGCGTATTCGAGAGCGGGTCGAGGCACAGATTGCTGCGGCGCTAAGAAAACGCAACTGTCGCCCTGGTGCCCTTCAGGAAGCTACCATCGCTGAGGAACTCACTCGGCGGATATTGGGATTGGGATTCTTAGATTTACTCTTACCGCCGGCTCGCACAGACATCTCTGAAATCACCATTTACTCCAGCGGACTTCTGCAAATCATGCGTAAAGGATCGGTTCGTTGGGAGACCATCGAGCTGCGGCCTGAACCAGGTGAAATCTGGCGTGTGTTGGATCGCTTGATTGGTCCGCAAAACAAAACTCTGAATGAGACCAACCCAAGCATCAATGCAAAATTGCCGGCAACACCACATAATCCAGGTGGTGGACGTATCAAGGCGCTTCATCCGGTCATTGCACCGCCAGGCCGTAATCCTTCTATCAATATTCGCCTTTATGAACAAAAGCCTGTCAAACCAGAATGGTTATTGGAGCGCGGAATGATGAGCTCGGAAATGATGGAGGTTCTTCGTCAGGCCATGGAGAAAGGAGCTCGCATCCTGATTTCCGGAGGAACCCGAACCGGAAAGACCACTCTGCTGAGTGCCTTGTGCAATTACTTGCCTACGATCTGGCGCATCGTGAAGATCGAAGACCCAGAGGAAATCTGGGTAGACCGTCCAACCGTCCAGACGGTGGAAGCCCGCCCGCAGGCAATTGGCACGGATGTCCGGCCGTATACCCTGGCAGACGGAGTCGATGATGCCATGCGAATGTCACCTGATTACCTGGTCATTGGAGAGGTGCGTGATGGCGTGGCTGCCATGAGTTTGTTCCGGGCCTTGATGACAGGCCACAGTGGAGCCTGTACCTTCCACGCGGACAGTCCCCGTGAAGCAGCTCGCCGTTTAGCGACAGTCATGGGTGCGGATGCTGGAGTAAAGCCACACGAAGCCAATCAGATGATTTGTGATGCGGTTGATTTGCTGGTACAGATCGGTATCCGTCACGAAGTTCGCCGGGTGATTGCCATATCCAATGTGTCCAAGGATTTGAAGAACGGTGACGTATATTTTGAACCAATCTATCGATATAAAGAGGAATCCTCAGCGGAAGAACCTTATTGGGAAAAATTAGGGGAATTGAAATGAAACCATGGTTTTCAAATTTACCGAATGATGAGTTTTCGTAATTCGTCACAAATTGGCATTTAGTGCGAATTACGAACTGCATATCACAACTGATGATAAGTTGATAGGGTAAAATTCAATTAGGCAATCGTTATTAATCGATAAAATGAACAAAAAAGGATGCTAGCCGCAGACAATCCATACGCAGTTACCCCAGATACATGGATCATTTCAGATACCCATTTCTACCATGAAAACATTGGAAGGTATTGCAGCCGTCCAGAGAACTGGCAAGAATTGATCATCAAGAACTGGAATGATCAGGTTGCCCCAGGGGACACCGTCCTTCATTTAGGCGATTTTGCATTAGGGAAGAAAACTCATTTCGAATTGCTAACGGGGATTTTGAATGGAAAATTGTTCTTAATCCACGGCAATCATGATCGCCTCAGTCAAATCTATTGTGAAGCACATGGCGTGACTCTGATCAAGAATTCATTTCAGATAATATTAGATCCCAAAATAAACCTGATCTTTTCGCATCGCCCGATAGTTCCCCTTGAAGATGGTTGGATCAACCTCCATGGTCATATTCACAATGTTCCACCACCTCCCGAAGGTTCCAATCTTGGACCTAATCATATCAATATGAGCATCGAGGTCAGAGAATACCGACCTTGGAGGTTGCGTGAAATCATTGAGCCATTTATTATGTTGTCTAAAGGAGGGCAGCGATATTAGGTTGTTTTCTCATAAAAAAAGATTACCGTTGACTTTTAGCATTTTTTGAGCAATAATTAGGTCAATCAACCTGAAGGGCAGTTAACCTAAAATGAACTTTTTTTATCCTTCTGACCAACAAGCTCTTTTCACCAATCGTCGCCAGGAATTGGCGATTTTGGATCACTACCATCATAGCCTGATCGACGGACCTGTAGAACATATTGCTTTATTTGGTCTGCGCAGAATAGGAAAAACGCTTTTATTAAAAGAGTACATGCGCCGATTGAGGGAGACGAATTCTGCAGAGCAATCCGCATTTCTGGATTTTTCTATCATTTGCAGTTCACCCGAAAATTTTTCATTAGGTTTTATAGGTTCAATCTGTTACTGGTTGCTTGAGGAGGGCAATAGCGACCCGGAGCCTTTTCTTAATCCAGCTACTTTGGGAGCTGCTGTTCTACGAGTGGGGGGCGATAAACTCTATGATGAGATTCAGCCTATCCTTCAAGAATTACAGCGGGCCCGACCCGATCGCCAGGCATTGTTACGCCAGGCTTTTCGATTTCCGCGTCAAGCCGCAACGATTTTGGATAAAAAACTTGTTTTGATTTGCGATGAATTCCAAGAAATCCGCACCCTGGAGAATTATCCAAACAGCCAAAATGTAATTGCCCTGCTGCGTGCAGAACTGCAATCCCAAAATATAGTGCAGTATATTCTGGCCGGTTCCGCTATCAGCGTGCTGGCGGGATTGTTATCCAATCCTGATAGTCCTTTGTTTGCCCAGTTTACCCGCATTTCTGTTGAACCATTTGATCGTGAGAGTACTCAGGAATTAGCCAACAAACTCTTGTCTGAGCCATTAGAAGCCGATTTGTACCCCTTGTTGCACTCCCTCACCTGGGGACATCCTTTCTATATTACAGCAGTTGTCCGACGCATGGGTTATTTACTGGATGTGGTACAGCGACCTCCATCCACCGATTTGGTCAAACAAGCCTTTCTGGTTGAGACACTCTCGCCCGGAGGAAGGATATATGATTTCTGCCAGTATGTTTATGATCTTTCTTTACAGAAGGCCAAAGGCTACGGAGCGCTTAAGTCGGTGTTGCAAATTCTGGCTCAAGAGGAAGGCCTTTCTGCTTCAGAGGTTGCCCGCCGGTTACATGTCACTTCTGGCAGCGCCAGTGATTACCTGCGCTGGTTGTGTGAAGTTGACCTGGTGGTAGAAAAAGAAAAAGCGTATTACTTCCGTGATCAGGTTTTGCGTTTTTGGGTGGGATACGTTATCAAAGGTATCGAGATCAGCCTCACTGCCGAACCCATGGACCTTAAAGGACTAATACACCGGCTGGATCAGCAATTTCAACGTGTTGCAGAGGAATTGGGAGATGCACAGGAAAGTTTGGTACGTGAGCTGATGCGCCATTTTAATGGTCAAGCTGTCCACGGAGAGGTTTTTCACGCGCAAAGCGAGGTGATGCTGCCGGTTTTCCAGGAAGTAAAAGACGATATTTCACCGGATGGTCAAATCGAACTGGACGCTATTGGCGAAGGTCATGAACGTTGAGTCGTGGAAGTCAAATGGCGTAACAAACGAACAGGGAGTAAGGAGCTGGAAAAGCTTCATAAGCACGCCCAAGAGCAAAATTCACGAGCCTGGTTCGTTTCCAGATCGGGATTCTCCGCAGACGCGCTCCATTACGCAATTGAAAATGGGATTTTGGTTACTGACAAATATGGCTTGGAAATCTTACGAAAACAGATTTTGTAGAAATTGTTTATTGTGAAATAGCCTAAGTAGGTAAACGGATTGAAAATAGCGGTAGTAAATTATACTAATTACGATTATAATAATTGCGATTAGTATTATAACAACGCCCTTCTAGCGGAGGAAACCATGTTCATCGACCGAAAGACCGAGCTTGAATTATTAGGCCAACGTTACCGATCCAATCAGGCAGAACTATTCGTCCTCTACGGTCGTCGGCGAGTCGGAAAAACGGAACTGCTACATGCATTTTGCGCAGATAAACCGCACATCTTTTTTATAGCCACCTTGAGCAGTGATTCAGAGCAATTAGCCACATTCTCTCAACAGGTGTACGGTTTCACCCATGCAGATGTTCCCTCAGGATTTACATTCCCTTCCTGGGAAGCAGCATTACGGGCGCTAGGCGAACTCCCTGGGCAACCCAAACCGATCATTGTTTTGGATGAATTTACTTATTTGATCAGCGGAAACAAAGCCATTCCATCCATCATGCAAAAGGTATGGGACGAAACACTCAAAAATACACAGATAATGATAGTGTTGTGTGGTTCATACATTGGCATGATGGAAACAGAAGTGCTCGGTTATCAGGCTCCTCTGTATGGCCGCAGGACAGCAAGCACTCTTTTGCGGCCCATGGATCTGACTTCGTCTGCGTTGTTTTTTCCAAGCTATTCTGCCGAAGAAAAATTCATCACCTGGGCAGTTGTCGGGGGAATGCCCTATTATTTGCGCACGTTCCAGGACAGCCAGGATGTTTTTGCCAATATCCGGCAACATATTTTAGATGCGCAAAGCGGCACGTTGTTCAACGAACCACGTTTACTCCTTATGGAAGAATTGAGAGAACCGCGTAATTATTTTTCTTTGTTGAGGGCAATCGCGCAAGGCCGAACGCGTTTAAACGAGATTGCACAAGGCGCAAGTATAGGGGATGTAACTACTGTTGCTCGCTATCTGGACATTCTGCAGCAAATGAGGTTAATTACCCGGCGTGTGCCGGCAACCGAAACGCAACCAGAAAAGAGTAAAAAGGGAATTTACAATATTGACGACCATTTCCTGCGTTTCTGGTTTCGCTATGTTCATCCCAATCAAAGCAGTCTTGATCTTGGATTAGCGGATGCGATCCTTCAGCAGCGGATCGAGCCAGATTTGGATCATTTTGTCGCCACTGCATTTGAGGAAGCAGCGATAACATTCACCGGGCGTCTAGCGCAAACAGGCCAATTGGACTTTTTCCCTGAGCGGATCGGGGGATGGTGGAATCGGGACGCGGAGATTGATGTTCTCGCGGTCAACCTTTCCGAGAAGATCGCCTTAGTGGGAGAGTGTAAATGGACAGTTCATCCGGTTGGTACGAGTGTTTTGGATGATCTCAAGAAAAAAGTTGAGGTCTTAACGAAAGACCATGAAATCAACAAAGTTCAATTCGCCATCTTTGCTCGCAACGGCTTTACCCCTGACCTGGAAGATAGAGCCAAGAGCGATGGCATCCGATTGTTTACGATAGAATCATTTATGGACAATAATTAACTTGCCGTTGAGTTAATTCGCAGCATGGCTATTCGTTTCATTGACAAGAAACAAACCAATGAGTTATAATAAATTCGTTATTTTCGGAATTTAACGTAAAGGAAACATACTCACCGCAAACTACAATTTTTGGCCATTTTTGCCAGAATTAAATCATACTGTTTATTACATGACGAATTGAAAACCTAAATATCGGAAATGCGACATAGTATGTAATTATAGTAAGATTTAATCGAAGCAATATTGAACTCGAAAAAGCTCTCCACATACAAGAGGCATCATGCAAATCAGACGTACGATAAACGGCAGCATCCGATTAACAAGGTTCAAGGAGTACCTGGCTTTTGTCACTGTAACCACCCTGTTGGGTGCTACTGCTGCAAGCAATGGTTCGTTTGGATGGAAACTGATTGGAGTTCTATTAGCAAATTGGCTGGCTGTAGCCTTTGCTTTCATGATTAATGATGTTGAAGATGCTGAAGATGACGCATTAACTCCTCATAAATGCCGACGGAACCCAGTCGCCGCGCGCGATTTATCCCCTTTTACTGCCCGGTTGATGAGTTTTGGTGTGGCAGCTGGATCCGCACTCGTATATTCCACTCTGGGGAAAACAACCTTCTTGTTGGGTATGATCACTCTTTTGATCAGTTTCTTGTATTCTTGGAAACCGGTTCGCCTGAAGAATATCGCTTTTGTTGACTTTTTCACACATGGCTTTATGCTTTCCGGATTACAGTTCCTCACTGGGTATTTTGCTTTTGACCCAGCCCCTTTCGTGCACTGGATATTTCCCTTTCTTTTTATTTTCTGCATCAGCTGTTATGGGGAGATGTTTAATGAAATGCGTGACCTGGACGGGGATTTAAAAGCGGGCCTCAAACATACTGCTGCAGTGTTGGGGCCCAAGGTTACCACCAGGTTAATGGGTGCAATGATGGTTTTGGCAGTAATTTCAGTGATTATGACAGCCTTTGTCATCCGTTTGTTTACCTTTTGGGTCTTATGGCTTGTTTTTGCACTTTCGCTTATCTTTATCCTCCCTGCGGTCATCCGAATTCGTCGGAACCAGAATGGAATCGCCATGCAGGAGTCCTTTCAAAAACCGCTAGAATATGCTGCAGCTATTGCGTTGGGTAGCCATTTTTCCTGGCCATGGGCTACACAGCACGTTCTTCCATGGCTGGCCGCATTTCGCTTACTCATTTAACCATTACTATTCGTGCTCTTGACAAGATTCAAATAAGTAAGATACAATTAATTAGTTATTTTCGGAAAATAAATGAAAAAGAAACTTACTCACCGCCAACAACAATTTTTGAGCCAATTCCTGGATATCTACCGGGAAATGGAACATTCTGTGCATTACGTGGCCGTTGCCGAACGTCTGGGCATCGGAAAAGTTACGACGTATGAGATGTTGCGCTTGCTGGAAGAAAAGGGGCTTGTGCGCGCCGAGTACCAGACGAATCCGGATCAACACGGTCCAGGTCGTTCAGTTGTCCACTTTTTTCCGACCCAGGAAGCCAATAATTTGGTCAACGTATTGGCTGGCAATCCTGCCGATTTAGAGAATTGGCAGGTTGTCAAAGAACAAATCTTACAACAGCTACGAGAAGGAAAAGCTGGAGGTTACGAAGATCTGCTTTCAAATCTTCTACTACGTATCCCGGAGAGGCGTTCCCTGTTAATTTTTGTTACAGAACTAATTACTGCCGTGATCTTAATGCTAACGACGATCCAGGATGCTCCTGAAATTCATGCATTGTTGAAACGCCTACAACAGATTGGGTTACCTCAGAAAATTGGTCTAAGTGTGATGAGTGGGATCGCTATGTTGGTCTCTGTAATGGAACACGCCAATCGCCGTTATTCGTCCATTCTGCTTTCTCATTTCAGCCGATACGAAGATGCAATCGCGCAATTGGATGAAGAGAGCCGACAAAAGTTGGGTGAGTTCACGCGCGAGGTCGTTCACATTTTATCAAGTTAATTTTTTTAACTAATATTTTCGTTATTTTCGGATTTGAGATTCAATGACCAAGATTGCAATTTTGACAGACAGTACAGCAAATCTTCCAGTGGAGTGGATTGAGCAATATAACATTCGGGTGATTCCTCTTAAGATTCATTGGTTAAACGTGACCACACTCGATGGCGTAGATATCGCGCCTAACGAGTTCTATACGCGGTTGGCTCATAGCAAATCCCTTCCCACTACCTCGCAGCCGTCTATCCAGGATTTTCTCCAGGCTTTCGAAAGCCTGGCCGATCAAGCGGATGGCATTGTCGTTCCGCTGATTTCCTCCGGAATAAGCGGTACGGTGGCATCGGCTCAGGCTGCCGCGCACCAGTTTTCCCGCGTACCGGTAGAGATTGTAGATACCCGCGTCACATCGGCCGGACAGGCGTTAGTTGTGCTGGCAGCGGCTCGAACAGCGGCACAAGGGAAATCGCTTCAGGAAGTACGTCAGGCAGCAGATGCTGTTGTTCAACACATGCATTTGTTTTTTGCAGTGGATACTTTGGAATATTTACATCGCGGCGGGCGGATAGGCGGGGCTTCCCGCTATCTGGGCACGGTGCTCAACATCAAGCCCATCTTGTACTTCGATTTGGATGGGAAGCTCGATGCCTTGGAACGTGCACGAACTAAAGGTAAGGCTTTACAACGATTAACGGCTCTGGCGGAAGAGAAAGCCAATGGGCATCCTCTCCATCTCGGTGTCATCCACGCGAATGCGCCACAGATCGCTCAAGATTTTCGCGATCAAATTACTCGCCATCTCCAATGCAAAGAAGTATTTACTTTGGAACTCAGCCCGGCCATCGGCGTCCACGTGGGGCCGGGAATGATCGGCATTGCCTTGTATGCAGAAGATCAATAACCCGAAAAGGAGGTTGATATGCGTACCTTGTTTGAACAAAGTCTTTTGGCAGGAATCGGCATTCTCTCAATGACCCATGAGAAAGCCCAAAAGATCGTGGAAGACCTGACCCATCGAGGTGAGGTTCATAGGGATGAAGCGAAAGAGTGGGTCGAAGGGCTGGTTCAGCGTGGCGAGGAAGAACGCCAGAGCTTGCGTAAACTGATTCATGACGAGGTGAAGAGCACCTTGGATGAACTAGGCCCGGTTACGAAGCAAGACCTACAGGATTTGGCATCAAAGATAGAAACTCTAGGCAGGCAAGAAAAAGAGTAAACGATTGGAAAGAAAACAATCGAAACCATTGGAGTTATGTCATAAACCTAACAGTCACCAATCCCTTCGTATATGGATACCTGTTACTTCTCTTCGGCTTGGCGCTTATCCTGGCGTGGTATCTGGATTGGCGGAAGAGAAATAAATGATCCTGGGCCGGGTTTAATTTCGTAAAGAGCATCAAATAAGCCAGCAGAAGATGCGCACACTCAAACGATCTACATGGAGGTAGAAAATGGTTGCAAATTCACTTACAAATGGGTTTTTAAAAAATAAGGCTTTCAACGCGGGGCTGGATGTTGCTGTGGGAATATCCCCCCTCCTTTCAAAATCAGCACCCTTGCGGTACGGCGTATTACAGACAGGAAAATTTGTTTCTTCCCGCATTCGTCCTGCCAACCCATTATTATCTTCTCTCCCACCTGGCACATTGACTGATCTGACATTGTTCGGAGATGCTTTCATAAAAACCTTCGATCGGATACTTGCCCGCAGATTATCTGAGGCAACATTGCGTTCTATTGCTCACAACCTGATTCATGGAGCCCTGGTCCAGGGAGGGGAACAATCAGCAATCGCTCGCTTCACCCAGGAATTTGGAATGAATCCTCCAAGTACGTTGACGATTAGTCCCGGGAAGACTTGCAATTTGCAATGTACAGGTTGTTATGCAAGTGCCGGACCCACCGCAGAAAAGTTGGATTGGTCCACTTTTGACAGCATTATCACTGAGGCAAAAACACTGTGGGGCGTAAGATTCTTGGTCATCAGCGGCGGAGAACCGCTGGCTTACCGATCTGAAGGAAAGGGCTTGCTAGATGCAGCAGAAAAACATCCGGACGTATTATTCATGTTCTACACCAATGGAACCTTGATTGATGAAAAAACTGCTCAGCGAATAGCTGCTTTAGGAAATGTGACCCCGGCTATTTCAGTTGAAGGTTGGCATGAGCGAACCGATGAGCGGCGAGGTGTGGGCGTATTTGATAAGATTCTGGCGGCCATGGAACAGTTACGCAAAGCAGGCGTATTTTTTGGGATTTCCTTGACAGCCACCAGGCACAATGTCGAAGAAATATTATCAGAAGAATTCATCGATTACTTTTTCGAACAGCAGGGAGCCTTTTATGGATGGATCTTCCAATACATGCCTATCGGTCGTTCATTTACCCTGGATCTGATGCCGACTCCGGAGCAACGGCTTTGGATGTGGAAGCGCTCATGGGAGATCGTCAAAAAACGTAAAATTTTCCTGGCTGATTTCTGGAATCACGGCACACTCTCCAATGGATGTATCGCTGGCGGCCGTGCGCGTGGCGGAGGATACCTGTATATCGATTGGAACGGTCATGTTTCACCCTGTGTTTTTGTGCCTTACTCTCCAGTTAATGTCAAGGAGATTTATGCACAGGGTGGCACTTTGAACGATGTCTGGGCAAATCCTTTCTTTGCAGCCATCCGCGGTTGGCAGGAAAGTTACATGCAAAGCAAAGGTAACTGGCTGGCGCCGTGTTTGAATCGAGATCACCATACTGTCTTAAGTCAGTTAATCGCCAGGCATGAGCCGGAGCCGATCGATGAAAGCGCTCATGCAGCATTGCTTGACCCGGATTACGCGAAAGGGTTGGAACACTACGGCGAGCAATACGAGAACTTATCCGAATCAATCTGGCACGAACAATACCTGCAAGATCGATCTTAAGGGTGTATCCATAGATGTCCATGAATCTTAGTCAAATGGATATTCCCCAGCATCTGGGGATTATCATGGATGGAAATGGCCGCTGGGCGCAGCAACGAGGACTTCCCCGAATCGCCGGACATCAGCAAGGCGTGCAAGCGGTCAAAAGGACTGTTGAAGATTGCGCTGAAATTGGGGTTAAGATTTTAACTTTATATACTTTCTCCACCGAAAACTGGTGCCGTCCAAAGTCGGAAGTCGATTTCTTGATGCGCTTGGCGGAAGAATACACAATGCAAGAATTGCCAGGCTTACAGCGTAATGGGGTCTGTCTGCAACTCATGGGGAGCCGGGAAGGGCTCCCCGTCTCGCTGTTGGACATTTTGGATAAAGCGGCCCTGCAAACAAAAGCGAACTCTTGTTTGAACTTGAATCTAGCCCTCAATTACGGAGGACGGGCAGAAATCATGGATGCCATGAAAGCAATCATTTCGGATCATCAACAAGGTAATCTGGAGGTCTCTCAAATCGACGAAGCCACTTTTTCACACTATCTGTACCTCCCGGATCTGCCGGATGTTGATCTGATCGTGCGTACGGGCGGTGAAAGGCGCCTGAGCAACTTCCTTCTCTGGCGTGCAGCGAACGCAGTTTTCTGGAGTATGCCCGTTCTCTGGCCTGATTTTCGCAAAGAGCATCTCCAAGAAGCGATTGGTATCTATACTAAGCAAATGAGAGGTGGCAATGATAACGCATAACAGGCCATCTGTTGGACTGGCATTAAGTGGCGGTGGTGCGCGTGGGCTGGCTCATATTGGTGTATTGCGCGCTTTGGAGCGTGAAGGGATCCCGGTGGATTATCTTGCAGGCACAAGCATGGGCGGTGTCATCGCAGCGGGCTATGCTGCCGGGATGAGTTCTGCTGATCTGGAACGAGAAACATTAGCCATTACACAGAAACGACATATGGTGCATCTGGCTGACCCAGGTCTGCCAAATGGCGGTTTGATCCAAGGTGAAAGGGTACTCGCTTTCTTTAAAAAAGAATTTGGAGATAAAACTTTCGCAGAATTGAACCTGCCATTGGCTGTGGTGGCGGTAGATTTGAATTCGCACCAGGAAGTCGTGTTGCGTGAAGGGCCGGTGGCATTGGCGCTACGCGCTACCACATCTCTCCCTGGATTGTTCAAACCGGTAGAAATAAACGGTATGCGGCTGGTGGACGGTGGGGTGCTCAACAATTTACCCGTCGATGTAGTCAGCCAAATGGGCGCTGAAGTGATCATCGCAGTGGACATCGGTTTATCTCAGGAGGATGGAATCGGTCAATGGATTGGGAATCATCGCTGGGTTCCAGAGGGGATTGCCAATACGCTGGAAGTTCTTGATGATACCTTTTATGCCCTGAGAATTGCAGGACAGAGGAACAGATTACATCAATTTACACCTGATGTGCTGATTTGTCCTGAACTCCCCGCAAATGTCAATGCAATCGTAGGCTATGGACGAGTGAAAGAATTGATCACCATGGGTGAGCAGGCCGCGGAAGATCACATCGCTGAAATTAAAACACTCTTGCAACCGCACTGGTATTGGCCATTTTCGCACAAGGCCATTGAGATAAAAAAGAAAAATAAACAAATATTCGTTTCAAGAACTTTGGAAGGTTAATGATTTTATGAAAAGTATCACGATGAGCATTGTTACCTGTACTTTCAATAGCGAAAAATATTTGAAAAACGCTTTAAAAAGTGTTGAAAGCCAAACTTACCAGCCAATCGAACACATCATTAATGATGCCTATTCGACAGACTCAACTTTGGAAATCATCCAGGAATATATTGAACGGAATAAAAACCGATACAGCATTAAATTCATTCAATCAGAACCTAAAGGAGTGGGTAATGCTTTGAATGTCGCCACAAAAGAAGCGACAGGTGAAATTATCCATTATTTACATTCAGATGATTATTACTTGAACCAGGATTCTTTGGAAAAAGTAGCGGAAATCTTTAAAAATAGACCGGATCTTGTGTGGCTCACTGGTAATTTCCTGATTGAATTCGCAGGAAGAAAATTGGTCATTCCACAAACACATTTACTGCGCATGAATCCAGAAATAGCTCTCTCCGTTATGAATTTCATCTCTCACGAAAATACTTTTGTGAAGCGAGATTTTGTTCAGAAGTATGGAGGTTTTAATGAGGGCAAGAATGAGGTTGTGGAATACAGTCTATGGCTAAACATGTTAAAAGACTATCGTCCGCTCATCATTGATGATGAATATACCGTTTTCATTATCCATAAAGGGAGTACTTCAACAGGTAGTTTTCTAAAATTCTCTAAGGCAGTCATGAGAGCATTCAATACTCAAATAAAAGAAAAAGTCTTTCCATTAATTGGTTGCTATGCTGATAACAGCTTTTACAACCGATGGAAATTGTTAATGAAAAAGACAATAAAAAGCTTCCCTTCATAGATACTTTGACTAGTACAAAGGCTAGGAAGCATATGCGCATTATTGCAGGTTTTATTTACTCATCTTTATTGGATTTTTGCTACGAAAGGGATTAATGACTCACTCAGAAATCAAGCCGCCGCACGTTCTTTTCCTGTTTTCTGATACAGGGGGAGGCCATCGCAGTGCAGCAGAAGCGATCATCGAAGCGATTAATTTGGACTTTCGAAATCGTATTTCAACGGAGATGGTTGATTTTTTCAAAGCATATGCGCCGCCGCCATTCGATCTTGCATCTGATCTGTATCCTCCAATGGCCAGGGTACCTGATGTTTGGAAATTCGGATACAAGTTGAGTGATGATCCTCAGCGTACACGCATTTTTTACAATGTAATGTGGCCTTATATTCGGCGGGCTACCTACAGGTTGCTCAACGATCATCCACACAATCTACTGGTCACGGTGCATCCCGTCCCAGTGTTTCCAGTCAGCCGGGCAATGAAGTCAGGGGTTCCACCATTTTTCACGGTCGTTACCGATATGGTTTCGACTCATACCTGGTGGTTTAACCAACGTTCTGATCTAATCTTTGTACCTACTGAAATCGCGAGACAGAGAGGTTTAGTTTATGGGCTCAAACCTGATCAAATTCGCGTGGTGGGGTTGCCGGTTGCCCAGCGCTTTTGCCAGCCATTGGAAAGTAGCCAATCCTTCCGAGGCAGAATGGGCTGGCCGCAAGAGCTGCCAGTGATCTTACTGAGTGGGGGTGGAGATGGGATGGGGCCTCTTGCCAAGACTGCGCGAGCCATCTCGGATGCCCATCTCAACGCAGCTCTGGTAATCGTAACGGGACGTAATCATAAGGTTAAGGCACAACTTGAGGCTGAGGATTGGTCGCTCCCCACCTTCATTTACGGATTCACACACGAGATGCCCAATTTTATGTGCAGCGCGGATATTCTGTTAACCAAAGCTGGACCTGGCACGATCAGTGAAGGTTTTATCTCCGGCCTGCCGATGATCCTTTACAGCCGCATGCCGGGGCAGGAAGATGGTAACGTTTCTTATGTGGTAAACCAGGGCGCAGGCGTTTGGGCACCAGAGCCCAATCGTATCATAGAGATATTGCGCGACTGGCTCGATCATCCCGATGAGCGTGAAAAGATAGCTGCCAACAGCCGCCGCCTTGCCAGGCCGGATGCTTCGCATCTGATCGCTCATGCTATCGCGGATCAACTTGGTGTGATGGAGGGAATAATCCAAAGGATACCGGAAAATGAGAAATAAAGAATATTTGTATACAGCTTCGAATAAAGGTCAAAACAAGACACATTTATCTGTCATCATTCCGACACTCAATGAAATTGCATATCTCCCTCAATTGCTCGACGCTCTGGCCAAGCAAACCCGTTTACCAGATGAGATTATTGTAGCGGATGCTGGTTCAAAGGATGGTACTGCAGAACTGGCGCAATCAAGAGGCGTACGCTTTGTGCACGGTGGAATGCCGGCAGTAGGACGCAATGCAGGAGCTCGAGCAGCTAAAGGGGATCTCCTCTTATTTCTCGATGCGGATGTACTGCCACCGCCTGACTTTATTGCCCGTGTTTTAGAGGAATTTGAACAAAAAAAACAGGACGTGGCGACATGCTTTATCGCGCCACTCGATGGAAACCCTTTGGATGGAATGATCTGTGTGGGTACAAACCTGTATTTCCAGATTATCCAACCGTTTTCCCCTCATGCTCCCGGTTTTTGCATCCTTTCGAAGCGTACCGCCCACGAAAAAATGGGTGGATTCGATGAATCGCTTACACTTAGTGAGGACATTGACTATGCCCGGCGCGCAAAAAAAAATGGAAAGTTCGGAATTTTATCCAGCGCCCGGATTCCAGTCTCCATGCGGCGAGTGGGGAAAGAAGGACTTGTGGGACTTGGCCTGAAGTATGCCTGGTGTGAGATTTATGCGCTAATGGGAAAACCGGTACGCAATGCGCCTTTCGGGTATGAATTCGGAACATTCGGTCCAGCCAATGTGTCGAATCGTTTAAATTTTTTTCAAATAAGAAAATTGCACCATCAATGGAGCAAATTAGAATCTCCAATGCAAAGAATTCTCCGCAATTTACAGGAGCAACTGGGCCGCTGAATGGTATCTGTAAGGGTGTATTTCAAGTGAGAGTGCTTCCCACGAATTGAAAAGAAGCCAGGAGAGTATAGAAACAATCATCATGTTCGTAAAATCACGTTCAGTACGTCATTGGCAGAGATACCGCGAAATTGTTGGCATCTTTTTACGGCATGGCTTTGGCTTTGCCTTTAGCCAACTGGAACCAGACTGGAATTCCTTCCGCAATTTCTTGAGGCTACCTTCGCGGAAGGAACCTTCAACACCTCCTGAGGAACTGGCAATGCACTTCCGTTTGGCGTTAGAGGAACTGGGACCGACTTTTATCAAATTTGGACAGATACTCTCTACTCGCCCTGACCTGCTTCCACCATCCTACATTACCGAATTGAGCAAACTGCAAGATAATGTTCCCCCAACGCCCTGGAGCTTGATCCGGGAAGTGTTGACCCGTGAACTTGGCCGCGAACCGGAACAGGTTTTTTTGACAATTGATCCGCAGCCGCTGGCGGCAGCCTCGCTGGCCCAGGTTCACGCTGCGATACTGCCGGATGGTCAGGAAGTGGTTGTTAAAGTTCAGCGGCCTGGCATCTCTGCTGTGATCGAAACCGATCTTGAAATACTATCTTCACTAGCGAAGAGAGCACAGACCGCCCGGTTGGGAAAGGTCTACGATTTTGTCAACATGGCAAATGATTTCGCTTTCACTTTAAGGAACGAATTGGATTATCGCCGTGAAGGTCGAAATGCTGACCGATTTCGGGAGAATTTTGTTAATGAATCTCATTTATTCATCCCACACATTTATTGGGAGTATAGCAGTCAATGCGTGTTAGTTTTGGAACGCATCCATGGCATCAAAATTGACAATCTCCCTGCATTAGATGAAGCTGGTTATGACCGACATCGTATAGCCCTGCATAGCGCACGTGTCATTATCAAGGAAGTGTTGGAAGATGGTTTTTTTCACGCTGATGCTCATCCTGGTAATTACAATGTGCTGCCTGGGGAGGTGATTGGCGCTATGGATTTCGGGATGGTTGGCTACTTGAAGGATCGGGATCGCCTCGATCTCATTCGACTCTATCTTGTCGCTGTTGCGTTGGACGCTGATGGAATCGTGGACCAACTCATCCGGATGGGCGCTGCAGGTGCTGAAGTGGATCGAACCGGGTTGGCCCGCGATATTGGTCGCCTTCTCAATAAATATTATGCCCTCCCTCTTAATGACATTCGTGCCAGGGAAGTCGTGGAAGAAATAATGCCGATTGCCTTTCAACATCACCTACACCTGCCCAGCGATCTTTGGCTTTTAGGGAAGACGTTAGCCATGATGGAGGGGGTTGGCTTGCAATTAGATCCTGAATTCGATGTGTTTGCAGTGGCTCAACCGTTTGTGCGGCGATTGTTGTGGAACATGGCGATACCCAACGCGGGATGGGTTCGAGCAGCCTTGCTCGGCGGGGCTAATTGGGGCGAGATGCTCAACCGCATACCTCGAGCTGGTAACCGAATGTTGGAGCGTATTGAGCGGGATGAGCCTTTTAGGATCCAGATCGATGACACAGATCAAATCATCAGCAGGCTAGATCGGCTATTCACCCTTTTATCGCTTAGCATTCTTGTGGGTGCTTTAATCATTGGACTAACTTTCTTGGTCTCAAATCCTTCCCAAAGCGATTGGGGACAATGGATGATCATCGGTGGATTGGTTTTAATCATCAGTTTGGGAATATGGCTGTTCATTTTGCTTTTTCGCCCCAAAAATAAATGATTATTTTTCTGGAGAAGTCTTATTAATGATAAAACATCTGCAATTATTTCCCCCAAATCGTCGAAGAAAGACAAGGAGGCCAACTTTCTCTCAATGAAAATTCGCTTTCTTGGTCATTCCTGTATTGAAATTATTGGCTATCGCCATATTGTAATCGATCCAGACTTTACCACGGAGCCCGAATCCGGTGTAGAGTATATTTGTGTCACCCACGGTCACCAAGATCATATAGGGCGATTGGCAGAGATTTCTACTGGGGTGGTGATCGCCTCACCTGATGTTTGCCAAATGGCTATGCAGATGGGAGTATCACACCATCGTATGAGGCCCGTGCAGCCAGGTGAACAGATTGCAAATATCCGGGTTTTGCCCGGGTATAGCCAGACCAGAGGTTTTTTCTATCGTTTTTTGTATTTTCTTCTGTATAGAAGGAAACCAGAACCCGCTACAACGCCTCTCTCATTTCTTATTTTGGATGAAGCAAGTTTGTTGCATATTGGTGACGCGCATGAAGCTCCCCTGAACGTGAAGCCGGATATCTTATGCTTACCCTGGCGGAAAGCGCCTCTCTTTACGTCTTACTATAAAAAAGTATTAGTGCGCACAGCCAGGCAATTTCAGGCGCCCTATGTAATTCCCATCCATCATGACATGCCTGCTACCATCACTGACACATCCGAGTTACGCAGGCAGCTCAAATCTATCCTATTGGATCAAAAGAGATGGTACTCATTTCATCAGCAACGTCTCAAAACGGATTAGCATCAACAAATTATTGTATTTATAAAGAATGACAAAACTTGAAACTCGAAGGAGAAAGTATGAAGAACATTGCCATTATTACTGACACAGATAGCAGCCTGCCTGTTCATCTAACTGTGCAAGGCGGAATCCGCCAGGTTCCCATTAACGTGATTATAGAGGGTGAGACCTATCAAACTAGTGTGGACCTTGACGATCACCTCTTATTTGAAATGCTGAAACAGGTTAGAAAATATCCAACAACATCGGCTCCTTCTCCAGAAGCCTTTGCCAAAGCATTTAGAGCAGCTATTCTTGAAGGTGTCCAATCCATTATTTGTATTTGCGTATCTGGTAAAGTAAGCTCCTCTTATGACTCTGCAATCCTTGCATCTCAAATGTTCCAGCATGATATTGTTGTCATTGATTCCCAAAATCTCTCAATGGGGCAAGGTTTTATGGCTCTGACAGCTGCTGAAGCTGTTTTAAATGGGGCAACAAGAGATGAGGTTTTGGAAAATTTAACCCTTATCAGAAAACGAATTCACACTTTTGCAGTTTTACCCTCCCTGAAATATATCGCTCTGAGTGGTCGGTTAAATAAACATTCAGCTAACTTCGCAGATCTATTAGATATTAAACCAATACTGACCGTTCAAGAAGGAAAGCTGGAAGTCATCAGTCGTCAGCGAACCGTTAGCAAAGCTATTGAAAAGATGTTTGACCTGCTGATAAATGCTTGCGATGGGAAAGCGATTGAAAGAGGCGCTATCATTCATGCGGACTGCCCAGAAAAAGTCCAAAACCTACAGGATAAAATAAATATTTCTTTTCCTGATCAAAAGCCTTTTTTGTTGTCCGAATTTACACCTGGATTATCACTCCATACAGGTCTTGGAACAATTGGAATAACGATCTTAACAAGAGACTAGGCCAGGTCGCATGATCTTTGTAGTTCTGATAGCATTAATTGTTTATCTGATCATTTTATCTATTGTTTTAATAATCATTGCTCGCTCGAAATCAGGATAAAAAGATAGTATCTATATGGTAGATACTTCTCATTCTGGTTGTCCCCCTAGGATAAGCCCTTTTCGCTTGCTATACTCAATCTAATCTGACAACTAAATAACCTATTCTTTCAATCGTTAGCCGGACTCTACCTGCTGGATGCGCACGTCAAATGTGCATAAGCACGAGTGTCTGGCTTTTGTTTTTAAACTTACCTGGAGGATCTATGACGATATTAATTCCAGTGGTTGGGATCTTATCCACTACTTTGGTGCTCTTACTATGGTATCCAAAGCAAATCAAAACGGGTAGATTATCCGCTTTATATACTGTTGATTCAGCCCGAACTCTATCCAGCCTCGATCAAAAATCGCTGGAATATAAACTATTAGCCTCCGGCCTGAATATCAAACCCGTTACCTTCCGCTTACTGCGTATCGCTGCTGGTGTTTGCGGCATGGTCATTGCCTGGTTGTTCCTCCCCGGTCTACCGGCAATCGTAATTGGCGGAATCGTAATTTACATTCCTGGCGCATGGTTGGATGATCGAGTGAAAAGTCGTGGTCGGAATATTGACCAGCTGCTCCCAATTGCTATTGGTCGGACTGCTGCTGGCCTACTCGCTGGTGGATCCGTGCCCGATGTTTTACAACAAGTCGGTGAGTCCTTGGAGATAGAAAAAACCAATCCACTCACCCCAGAGTTTATTCTCACTGCTTCAGAAATGCGAATCAAAGATAGGGTGGAAGCATTGCGAAGTCTGGCATCGCGCAGCCCTTCGGTGTCCCTGGCCAATCTAGCTCAACTGTTGGAAGGATATACCGAAGCAGGCGGACGAGCCTACACCACAGTCCTCATGGATATCTCAAGCCGGGTTCAGCAAATCCTGATTGCACGGAATCGTGCCCAGGCGAAAGCCGGCGATTCGCTGGTTTCTGCAAAAGTCCTGCCAGCTGTCTTGATTCTCATTCTGGTTTATCTCAGCCAGGACCCAATGGTGCGGTCTTCGTTAACCGCCATCCCTGTTCAAATCGTGATTGGTGGCACGATGGCAGCCATGGTAGGCGGGTACTTTATCATCCGTTCGATGATTATGGAGGCTGTGTAGATGACAGCTCTCATTTACCTCACCGGCATCGCTGTTTTTGCATTGGTCATCTACCTGACACTTGAACTTGCTCCTGCAGCACCCACGGGACGGTTATCTGAGATTCTTACGCCAGCAGATGGCGTCATCCTGACCAGATGGCGTGAATCCCTTTCTCCCCTAGACAAACCAGTATCTAGATGGACACCAACTGGTTTTCTACGGAAAACACGGGCAAATCTGTATTGGGCTCACATCGGAGATCGCTGGAACGATTGGAATGAAGTGCAATTTACCTCTCTGCGGGTGGCTTTAGCTGTAGCAGGGTTTGGATTGGGGATGGTAGCCACTGCGGAACCAGTATTTGCTTTGGTAGGCGGATTGGTTGGATTTCAATACCCTGCCATGTCTATGGGCGGGGTTGCCCGTCGTTATCGCCGTCAATTCATTGCTCAACTTCCAGAATTTGTTCAGCTAGTTTCAGCCCAGATGTCTGCAAACGTTTCGATGGAAGAAGCCTTGCGTCGCACAGCTCAAGCGCAAAGCCTGGTAGGCAGATGGATGCGGTGGGTTCTTCAAATGGCGAAAGGTCGTGATCTGATCAAGCAAATGCAACGTGAAGCCCAGGAATCTCATCTCCCTGAATTGATCGGCATGTCTGTGCAATTGGAATTCATCCGACGCGGTACTGCCCAACAAGAATTGATGGGACAGCTGGCAACCAGTATTGCAGCTGACTATATTGGCTCCGCTGAGCAGCGAGCAGAAAAAGTGGGATCAGAGCTGGTGATCCCGATGGTGGTTTTTTATTTCCTGCCATTCCTGGTGACCTTGCTGGCTGTAATCGGATGGCCAATTGTCCAGAATCTAGGCGCGATGTGATGGTCACCAATCCCCTTCATTTCATTCGGAAACATTCCGATCGCATACGTGACCTGGTTGGTTTTGGCTTCTTCCTTTTTGCCACGCTTATTTCCGGGTTGGCAGCCTGGCAGCATCCTTCTATCCTAGCCTGGCTGTTTGCGATTCATAACGGATTATTAGCTTTCTTCTACGCCCGGCGAACACCGGCGAAACAATATGATCGCACCGGATTATGGCTCGGAATGATCGCCGCATTCTTGCCCACATTCACAACTTCCAGCCATAGCGAGTGGTATTTGCTCATACCTGCCCTGGCTGGCTACTCATTGATCTTGTGGTCTCTCATCACTTTAGGATCACGTTTTGGGGTTGCTCCTGCGGATCGTGGCCTGACCAGTCGTGGTCCCTATCGGTTTTTACGTCACCCGATGTATCTGGGAGAACTGGTGTTCAGGGCAATGATGGTCTTTAGTTCTCCAGATTGGTTCACTGCCATTCTTTTATCTGTTGCTCTGACGTTCATTCAATGTTGGCGAATCCTTCGAGAAGAAAAAACGATTGACGGATATGCCTGCTACATGCGGATTGTACCTTGGCGATTGATTCCTGGACTCTGGTGAAAAATATGGCGCGGAACTTTTCAAACATGTGCTTTGCGTTGGCTTTGAGTATCGCCCTACTCATGAAATCATTTGCTGTCCAAGACGAATTGGTCTGGTTGGCGGTGTTGAGTGTATTTGTTTCTGCCATTCTGACCAATTTGATGTGGATTCGATCCATGGGAATTGCCGGAATTAGTGGTTTATCCATCGTGTATATCAAGTTGGGTAGCGGTTCACTACCAGGAACCATTTTGACGGTCTTAACCACTTTGCTTTTGGTTACTGCGGTGCTACTGGCAATTTATGCAGATTTGTCCTACCCATCAAAAAACATCCAAGGAGATGAAAAATAACATGAAATTTAGTTTTGGAAATTCTTTTAATTTGAAACGGAATTCGGCTCTTGATATTTTGCTTGGGGCTCATCAACCTGATCAAAAAGTATTGGAAGCACTCTCCCAGACTGACAATCTCTCAGTACGAGAAGCATTCTCTACTCGTGGTGTTTTACAGAACCTGTCTGGAGTACACCTGGTTATTCTCGGTGACCTGCTCCCAATATCAGACGTATCTGAAGAGATACTTCATAGTGCGCTGGATAAGAGTGGGATCCCGGTGGTTACTCAAGAAAGTTTTGTAATAGACCCGGCTGAATGGCTAGGGCGAGCCCGGTTGACCAGTGCCAAACAAGTCTCGTTCCTACCAGCCCGTCAGATTAATTTGGTGAATTGGTCTGGAGGAGTGGGAAAAACAACCCTTGCGATGGCTGTTTGTAAACGCTTCGTCAGGAATACGGGACTGCCAGCGGCATTGCTTGAACTTAGTATGGGCGGAAGCGCACTGCACGCTCGAATTTCACCCGACCTTCCCGAATTCTTTACCATTGCCACTCATAAAGCAGAGCCTGCTCTTTGGAATGGGGTCAGCTTATACCCGATGGATGGCCGAACGATCGATGTCCTCTGGAGCGAAGACCCGCAAGGCGTTCGAAATCTACTGGTAGAGATCCAACGGAAACACACACTTTTTGTCGTGGACTGTTTTCCCGGTCATCCCCTTTTCTCGGAATTGTCGAAACCTAAGCCTGGATTGATCAATCTGGTCGTTACCTCTCCTCGCGATGATGCCATATTACAAGCCAGACGATTGATGAGCGAAGTTTCAGAACCACACCATTTAGTCTTGAACATGGCCAAATCGGTCTCTGATCGTGCAGAAAGCGGCGTGTCGATTGTGTTGCCTTACAACGAAACATGGGCTCAGTCGCTCGACCCACGATTGGCTGATCCCATTTTAGAACAAGCATATACCGGCTGGAAACGGAGGAAATAATGAATCGAACTGTTCAATTTATTATCGGGGTAATTGCAGTTGTGGTTGCTCTGGGAGCAGGTTTCTATGGACGCAATCTGTATTTGAAGGAAGTTTCCACTTATCAGGTACCAGTACCCATCAATGCAATCCCTGCTTATGCAATTCTAGATGCAGACATGTTTCAAATGCGCGAGATGCCTCGCACGATGGCATCTTTACCCTATTACCAATCCACCCAGGATCTGGAAGGAATGATCAGCACGGTTTCGTTGCCGGCAGAACTGCCGGTTGCTCAGGCAAATGCGGTGCCAGTCACGCAGTTTCGACTGGCCGATGCAGCATATGAAGTTCTCTCAATCCCGGTTGAACCTGTTTCTGCAGTAGGTGGACAAATTCGAATCGGAGAACACGTCAATTTGTATCAAGTGCTTCCCGAGGAAATTGACCCTGAGAACACAGCGATTTCAGCCAACGATCAATCTACCTTCAAGGTCGAGCTCATCGCCAGGAGCGTTTTGGTAGTAGATGTCCGCAATGCACAAGGTGTCGCTGCAGAATCCAATCAGAAGAGTGAGGACAACTCAACGTTTGGTGGCAGCCCACAGAACGAACAAGTCCAAATCCTTACCCTAGAGGTAGAGCCGAAAGATGTGGACGTTATTCTCACTGCGGTTGCAGCAAGTAAAAAACAAGGTGGATTGTTATGGTCAACTCTGGCACTTCCTTGATCCATCCAACCGTTCCACCAACCCTTCAGCCCTTAAACCAATCCGATCTACTCCTGATTGAACGGGTCCGTGAGGAATTGGTACAGCGCGGAATCAACCCACCCAGCTGGCGAGAAGCAGACTCAGAAAAACGTCGTCGTTTCTATGATGAGGTGCGCTCTATCTTGATTGATCAGGGTGAGAATCGTAGTTCTGTCAATCGCAATGCACAAATTATCACGGATGCATTGTCCGGGGTGGGATTACTCGATCAGTTGCTGCGTGACCCATACGTGGAGGAAATCTTTGTGCGTAATGGGGTGGTAGCTGTGGAATATGATGGGAGTTTTTATCATCTGGGGAAACTGGCTGATGACAGCTATTTCGAAAACCTCGCTGTGCATGTTGCTGATCAAGGCGGCGCTACTTTACGCGGAGATCGACCAGCTGTGTTAATTGATCTGCCAGGTGGAGAACGGTTTACCGCCATCGTTCCGCGCCTGTCAACCGAGGGGACTGCAATCAATATCCGTACTTTCGGACGGCGTGTTCGCACATTGGAAGAAATGGAGCAGACTGGCACTTTTGCCAAATGTGATCCGACATCAATCGGACTGCTGCAGACATTAACCAGCCCTGCAGAAAAAGATACCAGGTCCGAACTAACCTATCGGATCCAATCCCTGAAAGACACACCAGATCGATTTCTAGCCTGGATGGTAGCCAACCTGGCTGGCAGCCTGATGATTGCCGGTGAAATGGGTTCTGGCAAGACGACGTTACTCAACGCTCTCTCGGGTTTCTTGCCCGTATCTGCACCGATTGCTGCGCTGGAAACCTTCCGGGAATTGGAAATCCAGCACCCTTTTTTATTGCGTACTGTTGCTCCAGCTGAATTATCGCCTGGCACACCTGGCGTGACCCTGGATTGGGTCCTAAACGTCATTTATACCCGTATGAACCCGGCAGCCATCCTGGTGGGCGAGGTGGTAGGAAATGAGGCACTGCAATTCTTAAAAGCCACCTGCTTGGGGCGCAAAGCATTGACAACCATTCACGGTGGGACGATAGAAGAGTCCCTGATGCGCCTTGAACAACTTGCCCTGGCTGCAGCACCGGAATTGGGATTGGCTGCTGTTCGCTCGATGGTAGCGATGGGATTGGATGTTATTGCTTTGATGGGAAGGGTCAACCGATCAGGAAGAGTTCAACGCACCTTACAGGCCATCGCCACGATTAAGGGAATTAATGCGAAAGGTGATTATTGTTTGAACTACCTTTACCGGGCAGAAGGTGATGAGAGCCTCCCTGTCTTTGAACAAGCCTATCACCAGTTGGAGGGAATAAAATGAACCGCTTCTTAAAGTGGATCCTTGTCGTTGCATTTCTACTTGCTGTCGTAGGATGCCTGGTTTTTGTTTTCGGGAACCTGAATGCCCTAATGAAGGTGGACCCAGCACCATCAAGTGTAGATTATTTCGAAGATGTTAATCATAAGAACGAGGAAATCGAGAGCAAATTGCGGAATGCCCCCTGGCAAGGATTGCGTTTTATCCGGCAAGAACGAACGTGGCGTTTTTATGGGGTAGCTGGTGAAACTAAACAGATCGATTTCATTCAACCGATGAGCTTGGTGAAAGTCTACTATCTCGAAGCAGACGGTGACCTAAGCTTCACCTGGGCGGCTACTGAAATTCAATTTTCTGGAAAATCGGCCTATTCATTGATTTCCCATCCTATCCAGGAAGGACAGTTGATTGGAGTTCAACTGAAAGGTGATTATGTCACACAAAATGGCGTTTATTGGGAGGATTGTGAGTCTGATTATTGCCACCTGGCGCAAATGATTGACACCATGATTGTGCTGGATGATGCGGGAACTGGACTCACAAACGGGTTTATTCGATATGGTTGGGAACCGCCAACTTATCCAATGTATGGTTTTTTATGCTGGCAAATCATTTCCACAAATGATGACCCGGATGAGTCGTTATTAATTGGTCAGGAGTGACTTATGGAACCTTGTGATTATCACAAAGATATACATCCAGTCGTCAATCCTGAAACCGGACAGCAGGAATTCCAGGATTGTCATCACCCCTTGGCCAGAAAAGATGGAAAGGTGATCTTGAGCCGGCATCTGATGTCAGTCAGTTTAGGACGGTGGCTTCGTTCATTTGAGATTGTTATTTATAAGGATGGAAATCCGCAAAATTTGTCGGTTGAGAATCTAGTTCTGACAACCCTTGGCAAACTTTCACATGACCCGGATCATAAGGCGGTAATTTTGATTTGCCCATATTGCGGAGAACCTTTCAAAGTCACCCTTTCTCATAAAAACCGGCGGATCTACCATAACGATTCCTGCCGAAGGTTGGCTGATCGGAAATTTATCATTGATCCAGAAGAATTACGGCAGTTGGTATGGAAAATTCCAACTACTCAGATTGCTGCCTTATACGGAGTTTCTGATAAAGCCGTTGAAAAGCGCTGCAGGGCGTTAGGTATTCCAAAGCCTCCGCGCGGGTACTGGACCAGACTGGGTCGTATAAAAGGTTCTCCGGAGGAAGAGGCATGAGTCCGTTTCGATTCTTAATTGATGCAGGAGCAGTGTTCCTGGCGGGCGGTATCTTTCTGGTTTTATACAATACGCTGTTATCTGGCGTAGAAATCATAGTGAAAACCTGGCGTAGGACATTTGTATCCTGGGCAGGTCGCCGGCTACGGGCGATGGGCGTCATTCAAGAAAAGCCTTACCAGGCACACAATGAGTTGGATTGGAAGCGATTAATTTTATTGATTGCCACGCCAGGGTTAGCAATAGCAGTCCAAGATTTTATGCTCTCACCGCTTGTGCTGGTGATCGGTTTGATCATCCTGATTTGGATCAACTTTCAGCAAAAACAGGTCGAGCGCGCACAAATCAACGAGGATGCGGAAGCGGTTGCCTTGCAAATTCGATCATTGATGAGTGTAGATCACTCTCTTTTGAATGCTTTGATGAAGGTCAAATTGCCTGTGGGAGTGATGAACCACGCCATCGAGCAGGTCGCAAGCCGCTTACGAATGCATCAACCCCCTGCCCAGGCTGCCCAGGCATTAAAAGGATTACCCGGAAATGTCACATCAAGGCTGTCGGCTTTGATTGCCAATAATGCTCAGCTGACAGAAGAAATTCAGGACGAGTTGCTTGTCTCACTGGAACAGGAAGCTCACCGACAAAAATTGCTACGCTCTAAGACTCGTCAGACCCTTTCGCTTGTTCGTGGAACAATCCGACTGCTACAAGGTGTAGTTGCCGCTTCCGTTTCCTTTGTTGTGCTGTCCCCTGCCTGGCGTGATTTTTTCCTGCAAGATGCACCTCATCGGGTGTTACTGGCAGTAATGGTTTGTGGAGTCGTGCTGGCCAGCCTGTATTTTGAGTACGAAGTCTACCAATTGAGTTTTGGGGAGGTCTAAGAATGGATACCTTTTCCCTTGTGGTGGGCTTTAGTCTGGCAATCGGAGTGGGCATGATTGCCAATACCGTAATATCCATTTTATTTGAAACAGGAAGGAGGCTTAGCCGTCCGATACAGCGTGGCCGTTTACACGCTCTCGGACTCGGAACCAAATATCAAAGCGACGAGAAAAGAACAGAAGAAGCAATTTTGGGGTTCGGCGACATTCCATGGGGAGCTCTTTATGCGGGTACAGCCCTGATTGGACTGATCCTATTGGCAGTCTTAGGACCGCAGCTTCCCAGCATCCGGTTGGGTTTCCTGGCATTGCCAGGTCTGGTGTGGTTAGCCAAACGCTATTTGATCCAGCAGCGAAAACGGTTCATGGTCGGACAAATTCGACAGTTTCTGATCGATGTACGTCTGCATATGAGCTTACAAGGTTCGCTCTTGCTTGGATTAGAGAGCTTGGCAAAGACGACCGTCGAAACTTCAGTTGTATACCAACGTCTACAAAAAAGGCTGCAGGGTAGTTCTGCTCGCAGTGGGTTGGATTTGCTTAACCAGTTAGCTGACGATTTGAAATCTCCCCAGTTGCTTCGCGTTGTACAACGTGTCCAGGCTGCTCAACAATCCGGAGGAGTCTCCGATGTTGATCAAGCGATTGCCAGTGTCATCGAAGAATTGAACGAAGAGATCGGTTACCAATCCGAGGAACAGATGCAGCGTTTGCCCCTGCGCATCACCTTGCTGGCTATGCCGTTTCTCCTTGGTCCAATTGTTATCTTGTTGTTTTACCCGCTTGTTGACCGCATCCTGAAAACCCTCTCCGGGGTGTCGATTGGCAGCGGTTTCTAACCCATTTTTCAAAACCCCCGCCAAAAGCGCGAGGGAAAGGAGCCTGTTTATGTTGTTCGATAAGAAAGCATCCGAAATTCCACAGTTTGTTGTTGTTCTGGCGATCGCCGTTGTCTTGGGAGCAGTGGCTATCTGGGCCATCCTGAGCAATATCGGTACCCAAGGTGGCAGCATTGCAGACTGGATTAACAGCATCGCTGTGCCGGCTGCACACCCATAATTTTTTAGCAAACCTGGTAGCTGGTCTTCAGGATAGAAGACCAGCTACCACACATTAACACTCCGCTTCCTCTGTAAAAGTGCAGAGGAGCGTTCCAAGGAGAGGAGGAATTATGTTACATGATCGAAATGGACAAAGCGTTGTTGAGTATATCGTTGTCCTGGCGATCTTCATCGCTCTGGTTGGCAGCGCGCTCTGGGAAGTCTTTTCCACTTTAAAGGTCAAGTTCAATGATGTCAACGCCGAAATTGGGTCTTAAATCAGATTCTAAGGGACAGGCAGCAGTTGAAGCCTTGTTAGTTCTGATGGTGCTTGCACTGGTCATTTTTGGTGGTATTGAACTCAGCCGTGGAGTGGCCATGAGGCAGGCATTGGACAGCAGTGCCGGCGCAGCTGTTCGCGCTTTATCCCTAGATCCTACCCAATGGAGTTATGCAAAGAACTTGATTCAAGAAGGGACGAACCAAAATGTGATGGGTACGGTTGAAGCTACGACCATTCAAGTTTTTGATGCTGCCGGCACTCCACGGAGTTCTGCCTGGCTTTCAGGCAGCCCATTTGGAACTACTTTTATCCTGGAGGCTTCAGCCCCATTTCAGGCAGATATTCCCTTCCTCTCTGAACCCATCATGACAATACGAGTTCAGCACTGGGGAATCGTGGAGCGGTATCCATGATCCCATTACCTTTAAAAGCTTTTACTGGAAATGGGATGATTATTGAAAGAAAAGCACAATCCGCAGTATGGGGATTATTATCCATCCTCGTGCTTGTAGTGATTGCAGGTGGGCTCGTGGATATTTACAGGCTATATGCGGCGCGTAATTGGGCTTATTCTGTGGCGCAAGAAGCTGCGCTTGCTGGTGCATCCCGAGGAAGGGACTGGGTTGCTGTTCTCAATACTGGCTTTATCCAACTTGATAAAGACGTGGCCAGCATTGCAGCTCAGAAAGTAGTTAATTCTGCTATGCAAACGCGCGGAATTACTGGCTATAGCTCGTCAATTCGGGTTTTACCTGATCCATTTGGAGGAACGATATCTGGATTTCCACCTCGCCCAGTCCGCTTGGGAGATGGGTTGAGTGATTGGTCTAGTAATGAGCCTGCTGTTGGGGTTTATTTGGAGGTTCCAATCCAATGGACGGTTCTGAACATTTTTGGAATCGAAATGAAAACCGTTCGGGCATTTGCGTCCGCTGGAGTTGTGCAATGAAAAAATTTTTCTCTAATCTGATAAGACGTAAGAAAACATTACTGGGAATTATCCTGGCCATTGTGTTTGGGTTGGTGGTCACGATCTCTGCACTGGCGGATTATGGCCATCCTATCGTTTCTTATAATCGAAATCCCGTTTCGATCACGTTCCCCAGAGCTGGAAGAATTGTTTTATGGAATGTCATCACCTCAAGCTCACCGGGGTATTTTTCGCGCTATTACTTCATCCGTAATGGCTGCAGGGTAGGGCAGAATTGCACCTATATGGATGTGATTAACAATCAAACAGTGCTGACCCCGATCACGGTTGCAGCGGGTGAGACGATCCAGATCAGAGGTTGTGATTGTTATGGAGGTAACTGCGGTTCAGGGGGGTGTGCTAACCCGCACGTGGGTTGGAAAACGCCTCACCACGATTACTTTTGTCCAAATTACTTCTATTCGCAAAACTACGATCCAAGCGCCGGTGGTAGAGACTTTACCAGTTTAATGACAGCTTTCCTCGCTTCCGGGGATACCATTATCGGCACTCCACAATGTTGGGGGGATTGGGATGAAGATAATAGTAATGGCGGTTATGACCACGACTTTGAAGATTTCGTCTTAATCTGGGCTTATCGAGATACCTTTACTGGCTACCATGATGGAGCCTCTGGAACAGTACCTCAATCCCAATGTCGTGCTTACGGCTGGGTGATGCAAGATGCCGCTCCAGGGTTGGATATCAATTACCGCATCCTGGTAGATGGTAATTTGGTAGCGAATGGAGTCGCTAACCAGTACAGGGCGGATCTGACTGGAACCTGTACAGGTGGCACGTGTGGCTTTAGCCAGGATTTATGGGGATTGATCTCGCCCAATGTTCAACACACCGTACGCGTTCAGGGTCAAAATCCTTACAATTCCTCCTGGTTTGATCTGTCAGGAACGAACAAAACCATTCGGTGCTCTCTCCCTCCCAGTGTGGATTTGAAAGTGAATAACCAGGATGGGACAATCCGCCTGATTTCTCCAGCTCAATATTTATTGAGTTGGACATCCAGTAATGCAGACACCTGTACCGCTTCAGGAAGCTGGACTGGAAACAAAGGTCAGGCTGGCTCGACGAATTACACTGGCATCACCACCGGAAGTTACACCTATACGTTGACCTGTACCAATCCCATTGGCTCCGCATCAGATAGTGTCACTGTCATTGTCTACAATCCACCCGGAGTGGATTTGAAGGTTAATAACACCGATGGTCCTCTGACATTAATTTCTCCCGCAAGCTTTACCCTGAGTTGGATCAGTCGCGATGCGACCAATTGTTCAGCAGCCAGTTCAAATGGCAGCTGGGTTGGGAATGTGGTCGTAGCTGGAAATCAGCCTATGAGTGGAGTCCCAACTGGCACGCACACCTATACAATCACCTGTTCTAATCAGTATGAAACTGCTAGCGATTCAGTCACGGTGATTGTGATTGCACCACTTCGCGGGACAATAGCGGTCACTTATGCGCGTTTATTGTTGTTTGCTCCTAACCTGGATCAACCCGCACAGACCCTAACTGGCGAGGTAACAGGTGGTGTTCCACCGTATTCTATTTTGGTACGAGTTCGGGCACCATCGGGAGTTCAATTTTCTTTGAACCGCAACGGCTCAACCTGGTCGGTGACTCCTGAGAATTCAGGAGATCTCAATTTTGGCACCACAGAAGAGGGTATTTGGACCGCATGGGCTGATTTAACGGATGATTTTGGCCAGACATATCGAACACCCAGCGTAGTTTGGGAGGTGGCATGGCATCCCGTGCATGGTCGCCCGTAATCCGTATTCTACTCGCCGCTCTTACAGTGTTGACCACTGCCACTTGGGAGACAACATCTGTGAAGGCTGATAGCGATGGAACCTGCCAAATGGCATATGGCTTGACCCCAACATCTATTCCAGATTGGTTAATGCCAGTAAGCGAGAACACGAACCTAGCTACTGCCAACCGTTATGATGTTTTAGCTGCCGAGTTATTATCATCCGGATTGGTCGATGGTTCTACCTGTCCAGCACAAGGGTTGAATCCTGATGGCTCCGCAAATGGTTGTGGAATCGAGCTTACTCATGAACAAGTGCTCACCTGGCAGAACCAATTTGACTCGGTGATTCTCTCTTCTTCTCAGGCCGCAGAGTTACCCCCAAAGGTAGTTAAAGCTGTCATTGCCGTTGAATCGCAATTCTGGCCAGCGGCAAATTGGACTCTGGGTGAGATTGGATTGGGTCAGATGACCACATATGGTGCAGACCTTGTTTTGATGTGGCGGCCGGCTTATTTCCAAACCATCTGCCGGCAAACATATGGTGAAGTAGGATGTACTACCCAATATCAATTCCTGGATTCTTCAACGCAATACTTATTACGGGGAATGGTTTTACGAGATATCGAGGCCACCTGCCCGAATTGTCCAGGGGGTGTTGATATTGAAAAAGGAAACCAAGCGATACGAGTTCTGACTGAAACCCTCAATGCAAGTTGTTTGCAATCGACCAGGATTTTCAATCTTGCAACCGGCAAACAACCAGCTGCGTTTTTAAGTTATGACGATTACTGGCGTCTGGTTCTAGCAAATTACCATGCCGGCGCCGGGTGTGTTTATCAGGCTCTCCGAAAAACCGGAAATCCGAATAGTTGGAATAGCATTGCAGCCAATTTTTCAAGCGGTTGTGCAAGTGGTGCTGAATATATTCGACGTATCGAAGGGCAGATCAAGCCGTAGAAAATGAGGTGTTATGGATTGGATAATTTTTGGCCTTGTTGTAACCTGGTTGGGAATCGTATCTTGGTTCGATATTCGAAAAAATGAAATACCCCATAGCGCCTGGGTGGTTATTCCTCTCATTGGTGCGGCTGTTTTTCGGATCTTGCAGGGAGATTGGACTTTGGTTCTACTTGCTGTTGTAGTTGCAGCTGTTAGTGAACGGAATAGGATATCTCAAGCATTTGGCTGGGAAGAGTTAAGCCGGATAATCACCTGGCTTCCATTGCTATTTTTGGGAGTAATCCTCTCTATTCAATCTTCGCCTCTTTCAGCTCTGGCAATCGTTGGTTTTTGGGTTGCCTGGGAATTGAAGTGGTGGGGTGGTGCGGATGCAGTCAGTGCCATTACCGTTTCTTTGATATGGCCCAGTGAAGTCTTTATCTTTGCATTTCTAACAACTCATCTTATTGTGGTTTTAGGCTTAAGTTTGGTATCAGCGATTCGGGAAAAGAAAATTAGTTTGCACCGACTGCCAGGAATCCCCATTTTGTTGGTATCTGTAATCTTCTTGAAAATTAGCTATATCTTCCTGAACCAAATCTTGTGAGAGGTTGGGTTATACTTTGGAATTAAGTACAAAATTATCAATGTCTTCTTCTCTTATTTTTTGATGGACTACTTCACATAAATATAATGACAACGTGTCTTTGTTATTCGTGTCCTGTCCTATTATCAACAAATATAGGCGTGCAAATAACTTGAATAAGCCATAACCCAATAAAACTCCAAATGCGTTAAATATTGCATCGTTAATATCAACTACACGGTAAGGGTATCTCAATGCAAGTGACAGTAGAAGTTGTGTTATCTCAAGTCCTAATCCAAGGAAAATAGAAACACTAACTATTTTTTTGACATTCATTCTTGTTAAGAAATTTACGCCAAATCCAAAGGGTAAAGTTAGAAGTATGTTATAAACTAAGAATCTTGATCCACCCGCAGTCAACCCAAATTGACCAAAATAGAATGGCACAAAATTTACAGAAGATAATATCTGTAAATGCCTCATCGCATCTGAGAATGATCCGCTTATTTCTAAGGGAAAAAATACCTTATCAATTCCGTACATCAAGTACACACCAAACAGAGATAAGAAAAAAACGTAAGGCAAATTATGCTTTCGTCTCCATTGGGTAAATAGAATTACAATGAACACCAATGATACTAAAGGGAATACTGGAATACCTAGATTGTCAGTGTAGATATACATTCTTGATCCTCTGAATAAAGCCACACAAGCAATTCACGAAAGAATTGCTTGTGTGGCGCCTGCTCACTTCAATTAATGAGCAGTGTAACCCATGCTATCCCAGTACACAGGCAAGCTATAACACCCCCACCCTGATATACAAGTATTACTTGTGAACAGAGCTTCAGAGGTATTTTTATCCGAATAGCCAAGATAAACATCGGTTCCCCAATTACTCGGGTTGGCTTGATTCATTACTGTAGACCAGGATTCATACATTACCCCGTATTTGGCTGCAGCCTGGCCAATATTTGGGCAATACGCATACCAGTTCCAGATACCAACGGAAAGATATGGCCATCGCCAAACAGCTGGATTATCGCTCTGATTTAAGTAAAGGCAAGAACCTCCTAGGCAGGATGTGCTTGTTTTTGTACTAGGATATCCCGATGGTCCGGAAACATAGGATAGGTTCCCGGATTCTGATATGCGAGTTACAGCAAAGACCAATGTTGTTACAAGTGAAGCGGTAATAAGTGCCATAACGATCGAAGTCATCGCCGACAATATTCTTTTCATTTGTCCTCCAATTATTCAGCTATGCCTTTACTGCGAAATTACATCAGATGGTAGCGTAAAGAGTGTCTGGTTGATAGGTGAATTTACTTTAAATTGCGTAAATGTCATTTCTTCAAATGGTTTACCATCCATGGTTTGGGTGTACTTTAAGATAATCCCGGTTTCCTCGTCAATCCAGGCGGTTACATCGGCGTTATATTTTGAATACGTGATAATCCACACTTTCCGGTTCAGAAATGTGTCCTCACTGGTAAGGTTGAATGCAATGTCTTTCCCTTGTGCCAACCACTGTGGGTATAGGTAATCGCCCACCGGGGACGGGATGAGCATGCCAAATGGGTGGCGATAGATCGCGTCGGTATTCTTGGCGTCTTCCAATGTTGTGGGTAGCAACGAGAAATCTTTGCTGAAAGCAGGCAAAGTTCCTCCGGCGTAGGCCTTCGCCTGGGGATCAATGCTGTAAGCTTTGCTTCCATCACTGATCCATTCACTGGCAGTCACACTACCGTCAGCATTCTTAACTGAGATATTGGCTAGGTTGGGCTGCTGAATGGCAAATGTATTGAGATATTCTTGATTTTCGCCATTTTCCCCATACCAGACAATGTCCGCCGTACCTTGAACGGTGTTCCATTTTGAAGAACTGTTTAGGGTAGTATTGAGAACATCGTCGGCGGTTGAAGCAGCACTTACGGTTTTTGCTTGTAATAGACGCGGAATTCCTAGAAATCCGCCTATCACCCCCAAAACGATTCCAATGGTGATGCTAAAGATCCAACCCTTTTTTGTTATTTTATCCTCCAGAAATTAACGCCTTTTTTCTAATTTATGAGTCAATTATTTTCATCGATCCAGGAAACAGCCTCTCCCCCTCCGGCAATATTTATCTGTCCAATGATTCTCCCAGAGAGATCAAAGATCGTTGGCAAGATGATTGCAGAGCTTGATTCCTTTTCGTTTTCAGGAGCTGAAGCTACAAATCCATTTCCATCTGGTCTCCAGATAGGATGGGTAATGTTGAAATTTAAGGATTCTGATGTAACTCTTGTCAGACCAGTCCCGTCCGCGTTAACCCGATAAACCGCGTAATACCCACCAGATTTCGCCGAAAAAAGGAATGCTGTTCCATCTGGCGAAATCATGGCATCCTGAATATGTTCGATTCCTGTGAGGTCGTTTTCGGATAATACTTTTGTGATTGCCTTCGTTTTGGTATCCATTACTTCAATTGTTCCAGTGTAGAAAGTTTGCCCTCCTGAGGACGGTGGTTCATATTCAAATAACAGCCCCATCTTAGTGTCATCTTCACTCCAACCAGCAAAGTTATAACCAGCATAACTATCGCTTGCATTATTGGGTAATCCCTTTGTATAGTTCTCGACCGTGCCCGTTTTCAAAGTGAGAACGCAAATATTCGCGGGCATTATGGGGCACCCAAAGGCAATTTTTCCTTTATTGGGAGACCATCCCATTGGTTCACCGCCGTTAGTCAATTCGGAGGTATATTGCTTTGTATCCTGAGTTGAAATAGTGTACACATTCAGGTAACCAACAAGATCACGATAGCTGATATTTTTTCCATCTCGTGATAGCTTTGGCGCTGGTTGATGTATGTCATCTGTACTTATTTGTATTGAAGATAAACTTACCCCGTTATACAAAAATAATTTTCCCGGTTGACTTGAAATGATCAAAATAAACCCAGAAAATGGATGCGTTGAATTGCCTGTTTCTAGGGTACTTGCAACAGGAAGATCTTGAGTGCGACTTGTGACAGGTAAAGTTGACGAGGGTGGTTCAGTCTGTTGAGTTTGGGGAATTTGGGAATTTTGCGATATTGAACATCCGGCTAATAAACCCCAAACTATAAATCCAAAGAATATCCAAATTCCATATTTCTTCATTTTGCTTTTCTCTTGTTGTAATTTGTTGATAATTAATTAAATGATAAGGAATATTTTATAGATTCCCACTTAATTGATTACCTGGTTTGTTAAAACTTATTCGTCAAAAATAAGAATACCAAAATGGGTGTTAAGTCCTTGTAAAGTAATTCCCATTTTTTACATAATCTGTAAAAGAACTAAGTAAGAACACACAGTTGCCCAAAAGACTGGCAACTGCATGTTCCGATACTGAAAAGTATTATTTCATCAATTAAGGAATTTGTTCTGTTAAAGTCCATTCATCATAATAATTAGTTCCCCCCGGTGAAGATACAATGTGTTTCCCATTTGATAATCCATATCGTATTCCCCCACATCCAATTTTTGTCAAATATATCGTATTTGCTGTTTGTTGGGCATTAATATAACGTGATCCTCCTTGAACATTTTGCATTGTAATAGTTCCGCATTTTTCAGTGCCAGAAAAATAATTCCACCCTATCGCCAACTTAATAGGAGGATTATCTATGTAGGTAAGGATATTTGCTCCCCATGTAGTGCCATTTGCTAAATAATTCACCATTTTCCCGGAATAGCCGTCACTAGTTCCTGAAATATTTAAAGCATAAAGACGGTATGTCCATGTGCCGGCAGTTGCCGAAACCAATGTAGCAGTCAGAATTAAAAGCAAAAGCGAAATCACTATGCTTGGCAAAATCATCTTTTTCATTTTCCACACTCCAAAATCTGAGCGATTTCATTGGGCAGCTCATCGCTTTGTAAAGTCAGAACTTGATTTTTCTCAAAAAGTACTTCCGTATCATCTGTTAGTTGCCATATTTTTTCTGCTTCATTTATTGCACCATTTTGTTGATCAAATATCATCAACAACTTAATGCTCTTAACTGGTTGCGATCCGTTACTTAAAACTGTTGGCTTATCAAATGTCCCTTGAATCGAAAACTTTATCACTGGTTTCCCTTCAATTTCATCGGTCTCTTCCCCTAAAATTGCTCCGCCATCTTGCATCGCTAACATCTCCTGCGAAAATCCTAAATCTAGTTTTAATCTGTAGGGTTGAATATTTTCCATTTTTTCATTTGTTGTCAAGTTAACTAAAGTATCGTTTACAAATATTTCGCGTTGAAGTACATTTCCTGCGTCATCGACTAAAGAAATTAGATGTTTAATTACAAAGCCTTGGTCGTTGACAAAATACCAACCATCATTAATGTAGTTCTGAGGCATTAAGTTACCATCAGGAAGGATGACTCCATTGCTAATATCTGATTCATTGGAATAAACGAAATGTATCCACCCTGATTTGGAAAAAGTTATATTTCCTAATTCGCTTAACATAGTAGATAATTGGCTTTTAGCATCAGGTGTGACAGGAGTAATTACTTCATCATTTATGGATGGGAATGATTCGTCTGTTGATTCAGTTTTTACCTCCTCTTGGGTAGACAAATCATTTATCAGCTTTGGTTCGTTCTTTTCAACTAATCCGTACATATCAGGGTAAATTGCTTTTGCCAGAGTAGGTATAAATCTTCCCGCAAAAAAAAGTGTAATCACAATTACAAGTGATAAAATTATTAGGGCGATGCGCTTATTAGGTGTTTTCATTAATTTCTCCTTTTCTTTCTTAATTAGCAATAACAGAATATGTGTTAAGTCTTTGTAAAGTTTTTTTCCTTTCCAAATTACCTGATTGGGTGTTAAGTATTTAGTAAAAATGCAAGTCTTCTCTAAGAGCTGTGCAGTCTATCTAGCAAATACCAAATCTATGGATAAGTCATGATTGACGCAGTATTGAGCGTACAGCCATCTCCGGCATAGCCGGAATCCTGCCAGTAGTATTGGACGTAATCATGCCCCCTGAGGGTCTGACCGGAACAATTGGACTTTAGTTGGGCCATGCCATCCGCTCTTGATGAAATGTTATATCCCATCATCCAACTGTAACTGCTATCGTATGCTATGATTGATGTGTAATCGATAGTGTAGTTGCAACTGCAATAGGTTTGCCAGTACGTTAGCCCTAATTGATCCATATATGTCACCGGGGATGTGCTCATAGAGTAGCCGCCGTTCCAACGATAATTCCCTTGATCGGTGATTCTGTTGTTGTAGGTAATCGTGGTGAAGTTGTGGTAATTTGATGAGGCGGCTTGTACTGCTGTAACTGTTGCCAAACAAAGAACAAATGTAAGGAAAATGAGTAGAATTCTCGTTTTCATTTTGTCTCCTTCACTCAAAAAATGCGCTTATGTCTTCAGGAAAAGCCTTAACACGCTCAATGCCGAGAATTTGTACGGTGAAAGCCTGGACTTCCTTTCCCTCAAGATCGATATAATCGCGCCCGATCTGCCTGATCAGCCCAGTATCATTTGAAATGCTATAGTACTCCCTGATCCCTCTATAATTAACTCCTTTAGAATTTGCTTCTGGGTTGTTTATTAGAGTCGTTATGGAAAATTTGGTTTCATTTCCTTCTTGACTCACGACAAGATCAGCTGTTTTCTCTCCCGAAAAGATATCCGCAAAACCAAAATCGAGTGTTTTTAGGAAGAAATCCTCGGGTTCGGTACTGGCTAGATTGGGGAAGGTAAGGTTCGTAAACTTCTTATCCTTATAAACAACCGTTTGGGTAGTTGCAGGGTCACCAGTGTCTGTGATGCTTACATATGCAATCACCTGACCACCTTTTCCCAGTTGATACCACTCATCAATTTTTTCGAAGGTTGGAATGAGCTCGCCGTTTGTAAAAGTAGCGGAATTGCTGGAGAAAATCTGCCTTTCCTTAGAAATATGCAAAAGGCCAGGTGCCAGGAGCGTTATTGCCTCTGTATTGTTTTTCTCTATAACCTGTTGAATTTCCAGATTGCTTGCTGAAATAGGGTCGCTCGTATTGGGGTAAAATGGCGCGCTGATTGGGTTAGGAACAAGAGCTTCTTGGACCTGAACAGGCGCGGCAGGATCTTGCCCGGAAGGAATTAGCCAACCTAACCACTTTGGCGCTTGTGCAGAAGCTTCTGTGTAGATCAAAAAACCGGACACAATCAATATAAGCGCCAGCAGTGCTGGAACCCAGCTTTTATTCTTTCTCATCATTTACCTCCGTTCTATTCACAAGAGAAACATTAGCTTTGGCTATTATCCAGAAATACTATGGCAATCATTCATACCAGTCTTTCGTGATTGTTGAGCTTGATTTACCTCCTAAACTAAGTCGGTTCCCATACCATCTAAATATAAATATAACAACTCGGGTGTTAAGTCTTTGTAAAGTTATACAAATTTTTGAATATTGTTTACTAGGACTCGAATGTTAAAACTTTATAAAGATTTAACACTTCAACTGGTATGATTTAAAGCACATAACAACCACTGGGAGGATAATAAATGAACAAGAAGAGTAATTTACTGTATTTGTTTTTGGGATTATTCCTCGCTTTGTTTCTCACTGCGGCTAACTCATCAGGAATAAACAATAATGGACAACATTGTTACGCCTTAATTGCCCCAATTGCAGAAGGTAACGACGGATCTTCAAGAATAATTAAGTCGGAATGTTTTGATAATTTTGCAGATTCGATTTACGCAGCCACGAATGGTCGGGTTCAACTCAATAGCTCCACTCAACCAGAAACAGTCACTAATGAAGCCTTGAATTCCAGCAATGGAGTAGGTTTGCCAAGCAGTCAGGTGGTGATCGGTATTGATTGGGATATTACCAATTTTGGGGGTAGTTCATATACATGGGTAGTGAGCGGAAGTGGATGCTCTAGCTCAACCCAATATAGTGTTTCTTCAATGCCATCTGGTTGGGACAATCGAGTCTCCTCAGCAAGAGGGTATTCAAACTGCAATTACTTCAATCATTACCAGAATACAAATTATGGAGGATCATCAGCGGTATGCAATACCGAATGTTCTTCAATGGGTTCTCTTGATAATGCGACTTCTTCAGAGAAATGGACTTATACTCCTTAGTTAGATAGATATATGAGACTATTAGTGGTTGAAGATGAAAAAGATGTAGCCAGTGCCCTTCACATTGGATTATCGCGGGATGGGTATGCTGTAGATATTGTTGAAAATGGGGGCAAAGCACTTGAGGCATTAGCAGTCAATGATTATGATCTGTTAGTGTTAGATTTAAATTTGCCTGATATGGATGGGCTTGATATATGCCGCTTGGCACGAGAAAAACATCCACCACTATTAATTCTCATTCTAACCGCACGGGGGAAACAGAAAGATATCGTCACCGGTTTAAATAACGGTGCAGATGACTATTTAATCAAACCATTTCATTTACAAGAATTACTTGCACGAATACGAGCTTTATTACGCCGTGATCTGCGCACAAGAGAGCCAATTCTTAGGATTCAGGAAATTTCTCTTGATCCAGTGGAGAAAGTGGTATGGAAATCAGATCACAGGATTCAGTTGACCCGAAAAGAATTCGGCATTCTGGAATATTTGATGCGGCATCCAAATGAGGTAATCAGTCAGGAAGAACTTCTTGAACATGTTTGGGGCACAATGAGGAACGTTTTCTCAAATACAGTGCGTGTTCATATACAATCACTGCGTGAAAAGTTCGAGGATGACAGTACAACGCCAAAGTATATCGAGACAGTCATTGGTACCGGCTACCGATTTGTCCAACCGGAACATGAATCAATAGAAAGTAAAACCAATAAAGAAAGCGCAAATGAATAAACAGAAATTAGAAACTTTGAGTTTGCGTCAGCGAATTATTTGGTTAACCAGTGGAGCCGTATTTATTATTGGTCTGCTTTTGGTCATTTTTGCCAATTTGATTGCCCCAATTTTCATCACTCGCGAAGTCGGCTCTCCAGACACCCAAATACTTATAAATACAGTAGACGCCAATGGCAATCCTATTACTGTCCTGGCTGAAACTCCAGGGCCCGCTGGGTATACGCTCTGGCATGACCCTGGTTTTTCGAGAGCTGATCCTCTACTTGTTGTTCGAATATTATCAGTGATTGGGCTAATCAGTATCACAGGCGTTGGCATTTTTGCTTCAAGACTAGTCGCAAAAGAATCCCTGAAGCCGGTGACTCAGATAAGTAATACTGCTCGACAAATCAGCGTTCAGAACCTGGATCAAAGGTTGAATTATCAGGGAGAAAGCGATGAAATCAAGACACTCGCGGATTCTTTTGACCGTATGCTCCAGCGTCTGCAGACAAACTTTGAGGATCAAGGCGAATTTATATCCAACCTCGCTCATGAACTTCGCACTCCTTTGACCTCCTTAAGAATGAACCTGGAAGTATTGAATTCCAGCCCTCAGGCAAAACTTGAAGATTATCAAGCGTTTTCTGCTACTGCCGAACGCTCGATCACACGGCTCGAACGCTTAGTGGAAGATTTACTTTTACTGGCAAAAGCCGAAAAAGAAATTGATTGCCGTCCATTCATCCTGGGAGTACTATTCGAAGATATTCTCGAGGAACTAACCCCAATTGCCGAAAGAGAAAATGTAGAACTCAAAATGAGCGGAGACCTTGAACTTGAGGTAAATGGCGATCCTGTATTATTTAATCGCGCCGTGGCAAATTTGATCGAGAATGGAATCCATTACAATCATCCTGGCGGTTTTGTCGAGATATCCGCCTGCAAAGCCGACAATCAAGTCATTATTGAGATAAAAGACAATGGCATAGGAATCTCAGAAAACCAGCAATCTCATATATTTGAACGCTTCTATCGTGCAAAAGCAGGGACTACGAATCACAATGGCAAAGGATTAGGTCTTGCAATTACGGCTCATATTATTGCTCTTCATAATGGCCGGATTGAAATCAAAAGCGAATTGGGTAATGGCAGTATTTTTCAGATTTATCTTAAACTTGCAAAATAATTTTTGCCTGCTTGATTTACAGAAACCACCGTAAATTAACTTGATAGTGATTATTGAGACCAGTCCGGCATTGACAAAATACCCAAAATTCCCAAAATTCCATGAAACATGAAATCATTTGTGTAATGGAAATAATTTTCCTGATTTCATTTCAAAAGCAATGTTAGTCAATAGGTCGATCTCTTCTAAGCTGTGGCTAGTAAAAAGAATGGTCACTCCCTTTTCATTTAGTTTCTGTAACAACTGATGAATGTTCTCTATTCCTTCTGGATCCAAACCAGAGCTTGGTTCATCAAGTAAAACAAGGTCAGGGTTTTCCATTATCGCAATCGCAATTCCTAATCGTTGCCTCATGCCAGTTGAATAACTCTTTGTTGGTCTCTTATCATCCGGATCCAATCCAACTGACTTAATCGTATCCTTAATACTATCTTTATTAACAATATTGCGTATCTTTGAGAGCAAAAGTAAATTATCAAAACCACTATACTGAGGTAGCAAACCAGGTTCTTCGATTAATGCTCCTATGTTTCTTGGAAATTCAATATCCTTTCCCAATAGCTCATCAAAAATCTTAACTTCGCCCGAGGTTGGAAAGACTAATCCACTTATCACTCGCAATAGCATACTTTTTCCAGCACCATTATGACCAATAATTCCAGCGATTGACCCGACAGGGATTCTGAAATTAATATCCTCTAGAATTACCCTCCCACTTATCTGTTTAGATAGATTTGTTACAGAAATTGCATCTTTATCTACTGTTGATTTTTGCGAAGCCATTTATTACTCCCTTGTTGTGCAAAATTAGGTTGGCCTAATTCAACTTTTTGAATGGAAGCCAGTGATATCCAGCCTTTTTACTACCCAGAAACCGATAATTACCGAGACTGCTAAAAGAGTCGTATTATATAAAATAGACCATAGGAAAGAAAAGTCAGGTATCGTGACATCAATGAATGTATGTCGGACTAGCATGGTTTGTGTCCCAGGAAGCCACCGAACCAACCAGGGGGGATTAACACTTATAAAGCATGAAACCAACAAAATGCCAATTATTAACAAAAAACTATAAATCGATCTTCTGCAAAATAACGAAAATGTCATTTGAAGGCAGCCTAATGCAAACATAGACGAAACATATAGTAGAGAGATGCGCAAAATAAGTTGCCCACCAGAAAAATCCTGACTGTTTGGCCATAGACTGGTTAGTGTCACCGAACTGTTGTAACTATTTAGATAAATTGGATTAACAAAACTCAATCCTAAAGTAATTGTTAGTATCAACCCTGTCACATAAATTAATGAAAAAACGAAGAGGGTAAGAACTTTACCTGACCACCATCCCCATCTAGAACCAAGGATCGGCAATAGAACAGAACCTCTTTGTGACAACTCGTCATAAGCTACATCGCCAATTAAAAAATAAAAAAGCATCTGAGGGATAAACCATACAAGAATTTCAATCAGAGATAAGCTTCCATTTCCTGGCCCACTAAAGAAAAGAAAATAGAAATCGCCAACACTCTTGATGGAAGAAGTATAGTCTGTTGCGATTTTCCAAGCTTCAAGAACAAAGAACAAACCAAATAAAAAAGCGGAACGCCAGCGAGTAAATGTTTGTAAATTGAAGGAAATGGCCCTTATTATCGATAGTTTCTTCATCGCTAATGGACACCTCCGAAGAAGTCTTTCCTTTTGGCTAATTGCATTCCAGAAAGTAACAATAGCAGTATCCAAAATGACCAGTACAGTAGGGAGAAGAGAAAGGAACTGAATGGAAGTAATTCCTGCATTTTTGCATATTGGAGGTTCAGAATCATGTGTTGTGGAAAAGAGAGACTTGTGATAGCAGGTGAAAACGAACCTTTGTAGATAATTAATCCCACAAAATTCAGTGCAACCCCTGCCAGAAAGCCAACTATAGGGCGGCGTGAAAATGTTGATATTACCAATGTAAAAAGACCCAAACCAAACCAACCAAGATTCAATAAATTCAATAATCTTATAAAAAGTGGAAGTGGGAGAGTAGCCAACATTCCTGCCGATAAATATGAGTTTTCAGGAACAAGTTGTGCCCCTAAGCTCCACTTTTCCTGAATAGAAAAACTAAAACTAGTAATTCCAAAAACAATGGCAATATTGATTGTGGCAAAGCAGATTACAGAAATTCCAAGTAATACGACTTTGCTTACCCACCACTTTTCTCTTGAACCTAACTTTAATATGAGGGTTTGACCAAATTCTGATTCGGTTGTGATATCAAAGATTAAAAACAGAAATATGTTATTTAAAACGAATAGAAGATAGTTACCATTCGAAAAAACTGAAAATAAAATATCCCAAACGTTGTATGAATTACCATAAACGGTTCTTTGCAATACAAATCGATTAGTTTCATTTGATCCAATTACTAACGCGATCAGAACAGGGATGAGCCACCTCTTTCGGATGATTTTTCCAGTTATTTGGAGCCAAATGAAGCGAGCCGTTCTACTAATCTCAGAATATCCGTCCGTCATTGTCCCTTCTCTATTTCCGAAAATAAATAATCTGTGGGAAAGGAAAAGAAATGCATAATCTCAGGCTCTCACTTCTTTTCCGTGAGAACCCAGGAAAAAGCCCATTGAGCTAGCCAGGAAGATCCCTCCCAAGCTAATGCCAATGTGAATCCATGTTATTCCGATTAACCAATGTGGAACTAGAGCTGATAACGGTGACCATGCGGGCTGCCTGAAAAGCGCTAATATGTAATGCGTTATCATAAAAAGCACAAAGGGGGTGGCAAGCACAACATACCTGTTCTCTATAAACATTGAAAGGGACAATCCCAGAATAGCATAAACCATACCAAATATAAATCCCAACCCGATTAACAAAAAAACATATAAGTCAGGGTTATTTTGATAAAAAAATCCAAATGGCCCTAAAGCCTCTGGCGTGGATATAATTCGTAGTTCATAAGGATTTGTATTTATACCCCGTGGAAACACAATGTTCATAACCAGGAAAAAAATAGTCATGGGAATTGCTATTGCAAACCCACCAGATAAGCCCGTGGAACAATATTTTGCAAAAAGATATTCCTTATATGATGATCGGCTCAATATATTTCTTAAGAATCCTGACGTTCTATCATTTAGATAAGAATCGGAGAAAGGTAGAACTGCCAGTAATGGCCCGAGCAATCCAATTATTCCTCGTTGTGACCATATAAATGCATCATAAGAGTTATTATAAAAGAGTGGTAATTTTGACAAATACTCAGAGGTCATTGGTGGGCCAGATAAATAATCGGACAAACCTTGGCTGAGCGCCAGTAGACCGACAACAACAGCTGTTAAGAATCCATAATTTATGAATGCACGCTTAAACTCTTCTCGAAACATATATTAATTCCCTAGGTTTCAAAAAAAAAAGAAGAGCAAGTATGGGGGGTAATATAACATTCCCATATTTGCTCTTAATTACTTGGTCTGCTAGAAACCGCAACTTCCGGGATTATCTGGGCTCCACCACCCGGTAGATTGAACGTCAACAGGTATAAATATTGTCGTGGCGATGCGAGCGTGGTACGAAGACCCTGCTGTTGAAGGGTTAAGTGTATATTCCCTTCGCTGGTCGTTACTGATAGATTGATAACCCGCAGCGACACTGCCGTTAAGGAGCTCGATCCTTGCGTTGAGTGTGTAACCTCCCCCAATTTGGTCACTACAAACCACAGCTTTATCAGAAGAACTTACTTTTGTAACGTTGCTGGTTGTGTTTGATCCACCAAGTTTAGGAATCGTCATATTGTATGTACTGAAACTTCCAGCAGCAATTGCCTTTCCGACCAACGTCACGGAGAGAACTATGACGATTAGTCCCACCAAAAGTGATCGTCTTTTCATGTCTACTACTTTCTTGAGATCCTATCCTAATTTATTGACTTATTGAACTATATTCATAGTACCAAATCCGATGTTAACTCTTTGTAAAGTTTTGTAGGCTGTTACTGCTCTCTAGGAAATGGCCACCTTGGATAACTCCATTCCGTCATTATAATTATTAATAGACAATCTTTGATTAATCGTTGGCTGGACATAACCTTCTGGGCGTAGAAGTGTGTCCAGCTTTAATTTTTTTAAGCACCTTGCCTAGATGCAGAATGGATAGGAGAACCTTCTGATCGCTAAATTCGCCATCTTAGCCCTGTTATTTGCCTGTATGGTCTACGATCTCCGCAATCACCAAGTTCCTATGCCATTAACCTTTGGAGTAATGGTTGGCGCAGGTATCTATGCCCTTTTCAATGGCTTATGGGCTCCAGTATTGTTGATGATTGCACTGACTCACGTATCAGATATCAACGCACGAGAAAAACGTCTGGCATTCGCCCTTACGTTGTCCTCATTCTCATCAATTTTTCAGCCCGCGGCGGGGTTGATTTGTCTCCTCATCCTTGTGGTATGGGTGCTTTGGGAATTTGGCGTTTTAGGAGGTGCAGATGTCAAACTGATAATTGCTGCTGCCCTGGTTCTTGGAAATCCAATTTTTCTAATCCCGATATCAATTATCGGTGGAGTGCAGGGCGTAATCGCGAGCCTCCAGAAAAAGAGGGAAATTCCTTTTGTCATATCAATTTTTTGTGGAACACTCTTGTTCGTTCTCTACCCATATTTCTAAACAAGGAAGGAGGTGATTGGCATTGCGTTTCCTAAAAGATAACCGGGGAATCGAGTCGACTGAGGTCGCTTTGATCATTGCAGTGGTTGTCCTGGTCAGCTATGGTGCTTACCGGTTGCTGGGACAGAATATCGCTGCCATCGTAACTGATGTTGCTGGAAGGATTTAACCATTTGAATGTTCTGCCAGTAATAGGTCCCCTTCGGGGATGTTCCATAAACTGGCAGAACGATTTTCCTCAAGGAGGACAATGAAATTTCTCAAAGATAACCGTGGGATGGAATTACTTGAAGCGGCCATTACCACCCCAATAGCGATTATGGTGATGTTGGCGATTGTTAACCTGGGGATGTTAGTCTATGCCCAACAGGCAGTGCAAGCCGCAGCCAGGCATGGCGCACGCATGGGCAGTGTAGCACAACAATGCCCAGCCTGTTATGCCATGAGTGGAGCTAGAGACGCAATTGCCCAGGCTGGGATTCTGGAAAATACATCAGTCAGTGTCTTGGCTCCTGGAGGAAGTGCCGGCAGCATTTTAAAAATACAAGTCAGCGGCAGTGTACCCAACTTTATGGCTCCTCTAACCAGCCTATTCCCTGGATTGCCAGGGCAAACGTTTACTGTCCGTGCTGATTCTACATTTCGGCAAGAAGGCTGGTAATATGCTGTGGCGAGATCGGCGGGGTTATTCAATGACCTTCTGGGCGGTATTCATCGGGTTGGTGATGGTTCCCGCCCTGGCATTGGCCATTGAACTCGGGCGTTATTTTTATGCCATTTCAGAAGTGGCCAAGGCAGCGGACGCTGCAGCAGTTGCAGCTTCCGCTGAGATCAACCAGCAAGTATTTCAAGATACCGGAAGTCTTGTTCCCACATCAAGAACCTGGGGGAACGCTCAGGCTTATGTGACTTCAAATACAGCCAGTTTATCTGCTAAAGGGGTCCATGCATTTGTTACAGACATTCAGGTCAGTGGGGGAGACAACACTGTACGGGTTTCAGTATCTGCTGATTTATCTATCCTGTTTCCATCAGTAGTTCCCAAGGTACTTGTCACTCAAACTGGCGTGGCCAAACTTCGTGTTTTCACACATTGATCCATATTGAAATTAAAAATAATTCTTGGAAATGAAATAAATGCTTTGGTTTGCATAAATTATGTAGCTATAAAGACAGGAAGGGTTAAGCAATACTCCTTCCTTCAATGTTTTATGATAATTAAGGATACCTGATTTCCATTTTCCAAATTTTGCTTAAATTCAATCTCATCCCTAATTGTGCTCAGATCATACACTACAAATAAAAGTGATGAATATTTTTTACTGTATGCTGTAATATCTGCGTTTATTTCATCTACAATGGATCGGCTTTTATTTTTGTCTTTGGATAACTTAACTTCTATGGCTAGCCCTAATCTTGGCAAAATAAAATCTGGTACGACTTCCTTTATTGATACTTTTACTCGACCACGCTCACGATCATAGTCAATTCCCTTAGATAATCCATGACCAATCAAGAGTTGTTCTATAGCATCTTGAATATCAGATTCCTTCTCGGGTTCGCTGAAGATTACTTTTCTCAAATTTACTTGTAAAAAATATTTTAGGCTCGTTATTTCATCTGTTCTAATATCTAGCTTGGTTTCTAAATAAGTTTTTAATATAGATAAATTCAAATGAACCGATTCAAAAAAAGCCTTTTGCTGAAAAGGAACAGTATCTCCTTCAGTGGGTAATTTTTCTAAATCAAAAACATCTACGATAGTATCGAGTGGTATTACTTGTGAAATTCCTCTCACTAATTGATTGTATTTACGAGCGTATTGCCAATACCCTGAATATTTCCAAATGTTTCCATTTTCATGGTCATTTTGAATACACATATTCATTGACTCTAGCAATGCTTTTGTAAAGTGCAGAAATTCTTTTAATTGATCACGTTGGTTTTCCATTTGATTCTCATTCAGCCCTCAAGAGCGAGGCATTTACTTTGCTAATATAATGTCAATTATTAGTTGGTTGCACTTCATTTAAATCATTCCGGAACTGTTTTGCGACTTCTCTACATTTCATAATGGCAGATTTCTGAAGTGGCACAAACCTCAAGTTTTTCTTCTTTCCTTGCTGAATACCTTTATAAATCCAACCTTCATCCCTAACTTTCTCGATAATTCCTGCTTGATAAAGAATACTTAACATTCCAGATACTGATGGTTCTCTATTTTTATTAATCCCTAAACCATTATAAATCTTCAAATTTGATCTAGGATGATCTCCCCAGACCTCAAAAAAACGAATAATGGTTATGTTTTTTATGTAATCCCAAAGCCAAGAACTTAATTTGTAATCGACCCATTCACATACATTGTCATCGACATAACAACGCTCACAATTTTGTATACATTGGTCAGGCTGCTTGATATTGTGATATCCTCCAGACCTAGATTTTTCGGATGAATATTGTTCAACTGGGTTTCTATCATATCGAGATTGAGCTTCAACAATTACATCAACTAAATTTTGGCAGTGAAATAGACTGATCTTGTGTAGTTCTACTGACTTTAACAGTAAAAACTCGTCCAAATCGTTCGATACTCCAATTTCTAACTTCATTTCTAATTCTTTCTCCGAGCCACCAGACGACATCGATCCCAATTGATTCATAATCACTAGTCCTTATATCTATTTCGTCCTTTGTAATATCTGATAGTTGAATTTCATGAGCTAATCTCCAACCCATTGGATAAGTAACCAAAATATCAGCCACCCTTTTTATTTCCGGCAACGGGACTTCATATTCAATTTTGACATTTTGCCCATTGAATTGTTCATGTAGCAATTTAGCAATTTCCCGTTTACCAAATAAATGCTCAGGGGTCTCTCTTTCACGTGTTCCATATTCATCACTATGGCAAGATACTTTATGACAAAAATGATGAATATAATAACCACCACCTCTGATGAACATTGGCTGTCCACATAATTGACACAAAAAGACGCCATTTTCCAATGCCAATCGTGGATTTTCAATAGTCGTTATATCAATTCGTTCTCTGGTTACTTTGTTAATTGCGATAAAAGGCATTTCAAGCACTCCCCAGCAATGCAGTTAGAAAAAAAGGTTTTTGATTCTATAAATATCTCTCTTTAATAATTATATACATGAAAGAACCTCCATTTTTTCAAAATATACTTGCAACTCATTTGACCATCTAGGATAAGCCCTTTGTAATTGTTATACTCGGATTGACAACTCAAAACTTCTTAATCTATCGTTGGCCGGACATAACCCACTGGGATCTGTCCGGCATTTTATTTTTAACCCTGGACGACGAGGGTTTCATAAACAAGGAGGTCGGATGATAAATGATGTAGTTCTAGAAGGAATCGTAGTACGTGATCCATGGAAATTTATGGATGACCTATTCTTCCGGTTGGTGATCTATCGAGATAGTGATCTGCCTGCCAAGAAATTGGATCTGGAACGTGATGCAGGTGATTACATCAACGTCCGGGTAAATGGTGGAGCTAATGGGCTGATCCATATCCGACGCGGCATGCGATTGCGAGTTCACGGCTTCCTTCAGTCTCGGGATTTTCGCGAAAGCTTGGAAGAATTTATCAACAAAGCACGGAAATCCAAAAACTGTACTGACCTGGCTGTGGATATCAAAGCATGCGATTTGAAACAAAACCAGGTATTCATTGACAGAAACGTGGTAGAGGTAGTCGCCAGGCGCATTATTGTGTTGGATGCTGCTGCACCGAACGAGAAAAAAGCCAGATCAATTGAGAGAGTTACGACTGGCAAGCATGCTGAAGCGGAAAATGATTCAAGTGAGATGGTGCCTGCTTCTGGAGAAATTGACACAACTGCTGAATAACTCATCCTATCAACATACCGAAGGTGAGCATGGGTAATTATCTTTTTGGATTACCTGCAAAAGGCCTAAGCGTGTAAAAAAATTGAGAGATGGATGAGTTCAGACCTGAAGTGAATTCTTAATACTTCAGGGTACGTGGAGGATCACAAGATGACGTCCGAATCCCTTGCATAAAGCAAGTGGATTTCGAGAACTGTCATCCTAAGCTCCCATTGGTATTGGGAGTGAGTGATCCTCCTTTTTATTTCCGGGAGTCCCCGGATAGTGGGCTTGCACTTTAACAAAAAACCTTTTCCTCCCAGGAGGCGTCTTGGCGTGCTGAGAAGCAGAAAGATTCATATCACAAGGAGAAAACAATACTGTGTGGGTGGGATGAGTCATTCATCCCACCCATATATTCTCACATCCATAGGGCTGCAAATGTCAGCGATGAAGAAAAAGTCTTCACCATTGTCGTTTTCTGCCCTGTGTTTATTCACGGGTAGCAAATAACGTCGGAACACTCCTGGTGCTTAGCCATGAGTTGATCTTTCGAATCGACCTTTTGTTAATCAACGTCGGATATTTCCACAAGGAGGATTATGCAAAAAACACAAGACCTTATCCAAGCACAAGTTGAACGCACTGAACGTGCACAATCTGCGATTCTTGCTGGCAAGTTCCAGGTCACCCGAACCAATCCCCACCAATGGACGGTCAAAAATGGCGACAAGCTACCATATGTTGTCTCACTGAGACCATCTCAAGGTGATTCTGAAGAGGTCAACTGGGCGTGTACCTGTATGGACTATCAGCAGCGTGGACCACAGATTCTCTGCAAACACATTGAAGGTGTCCGTCTTTTAGAAGCGGCGCAACCACAAATTCACATAGATCAAGAAAAGGAGAGTCACATGAATGAAACCATCCCTTCAAATGATGGGAACCTGAGCGACCGGCTGAGCCGCATCCTCTGGGAACTTCGCCAGCCATTGGATATGTCTCGCGTCAAACGCCGCCAAGCGCCAGGTATGGGATCTGTTCCATATCTGGAAGGATACGACGTTATTGATCGAGCCAACAGCATCTTCGGATTTACCTGGTCATTTGACTTAATTGGTGATCCGGTCATCGTGCGTTGGCAAAAAAAGGTGCTGATTTGGAATCAGCAGGAAAAACGCAAGATTCCAGCCCTGGATGCCAATGGGAATGTTCAGACCGAGGAAGTCGGTTTAGTGTATATCACCGGCAAAGTTTCTGTCGATCTGGACGGGAAAACATACAGTCATGCCGATCTTGGTCGTTGTGTCTTCACCGGTGATACACCCGAAGCTCTTGATATGGCCTTGGCAGGTTCAGCCACAGACTGTCTGAAGCGTTGCTTTCGTCAACTGGGTGAGCAGTTCGGCAATCTGCTGTATGACAAGGAAATTGCTCAGAACGCAGGCCTTGATCAAAACCGATCCAATGGCACCTCATCTACGGCAAATCCATCTTCGAAAGCAAATTCAACGCCTCCCACCACCTCTATCGTACGCAAGTATGGGGATGGAGTCTCCGTGAATGGTAATGTCTCCGAACAGGAGGCATTCGACCAATTCAAAGAGAAAACCGGGAGAGTTCCTGCTTCCAAGGATGAATTGCGTAATTGGCTAGCCGGTCAACGCGCCACACCGACGCCTGCATCCGTTGCAGCCTAAGAAAACCACATACCAAAGAGAAAGGAAAAACACAATGTACCAAACGATTATCCTCATCGGAAATTTGGGAAAAGATCCTGAAATGCGCTTGACCCCTGGCGGACAACCAGTGACCACCTTATCGGTGGCAACAAATCGTCGTTACAACGGTCAGAATGGACAGCCAGTTAAAGAAACAACCTGGTTTCGTGTCACTGTGTGGGGAAAACAAGCAGAATCCTGCAATGAATTCCTACACAAAGGAAGCAAGGTGTTAGTGGAAGGACGCCTAAACCCCGATTCTGAAACTGGTGGGCCACATATCTGGGAAAACAATGGAAAGGTTGGCGCTTCATTCGAAGTAACCGCCTCGACCGTACGTTTTCTTTCTGGATGTGAAGACCAGGAGGAAGCAGAACCTGCAGTAAATACCCAGGTCCCGCCAAATTTAGACCCAAGCGAAATTCCATTCTAGCCAGAGTCAAAACGCACCGGTGAATCACAACGAAGGACATGCCATTCAGGGCATGTCCTTTCTCATTCCTATCGAAAGAACACAGGAGGAACACATGGTAAAAGCTGAAATCACAATCGGTACATGTTATGGAGATGCGGTCATACCCGTTGAGGTAGTGGGAAAAGGCCCGAGACCTGGAACAGTATGGGTACGCGCGCTCAATGGACTGGAACCATTTACCAAGAACAGCCACGGTGGCCCTTATCAGGACAGCACTACGGTGGTTCATATCCCTCACTTGAGGGATGTCCGTGTTGAGAATGATCCTGAAGAAGCACCAATCTGTGAAGCGATCAAACCAGAAGAACTAGAAGTCCAAGTCTCTCCGCAGGATCACTTGCTTCCAGCGGATTGGTTTCTGGAGAGTGCATATGAAGACCGAACTTGCTCCGAGTAGAACCGCAGGTACGGTTAGAAGCAGTCAGGGGATCCCAAAACCGCATGGCAGTGCAATGATCCGGGAAGACTTTACTGTGTTCACGCCGTCGGTTTCCGTCCAGGGATATCAATACCTGGTTGATTTTGGTTCGGGCAGTGAACATCGTTTTCACAGGGTCAATAAAAACAAGGAGTGTTCTTGTGGTGCAGCATATTGCGAAGCAATTGATGCTGTTCGTTTTTACCTTCAAGCTGGTGGTGAACGAGCGCCTGATCCAGAAGGGATGCCACCTTGTCCAATTTGTGGCAGCAAAACTTTCCGCGATCGAAATTGGGATGGCAAGTACACCAAGGAATTGGGGTGGCGCTGCACAAAAGGCGGCCTGCGTCATTTCCTGGATGCAAAAGCTGAAAGGATAAAAAAGAACCTTGCAGAAAGCCCCTGGCTCATACCTCCCGCACCTGGATACCCTGGTATACGACGCGATGAATTGATGACCTGGGAAGAATGCGAAGCAATCAGCCGCAAGGTATTTCTTGAAACCGGATACGATCCGACCGC